>DATGXI010000114.1:0-4997 GCA_035299065.1 Flavobacteriales bacterium | reverse complement strand
AAAATACCAATTACATCACCTGTTGCTAAGGCCAGGCCTTTGTTCATGGCATCGTAAATTCCCTTATCGGGTTCACTTACAATTTTGGTAATTTTATGTTTGTATTTATCGCAAATTTTAAGTGTATTGTCTTTTGAAGCGCCATCCACAACAATGTATTCAACATTGGCCCAGGTTTGGTTAATAACCGAAACAATGGTGTCTTCAATAGTAGCAGCGCTGTTGTAACTAACGGTAATGATACTTACTCGCATACTTATTTTTCAATGACACGTTGATTGGTGCGTATTGCGGGATTTCCTGAGTTAATGGAGTAGGGCTCAAGGTTTTTGGTTGCTACCGAACCTACTGACAAAACTGCGTGAGTGCCTACCGTTACTCCGGGGCAAACAATGGCTTTGGCACCTATCCAGGCACCGTCTTCCAGGACAATAGGGCTCACTTTCAGGTCGAAGGATGAACTTTTATAATCGTGATTTCCGCACAACATAAATGCGCCTTGTGAGAGGCAGCAATTATTACCAATGGTCACCATATCCAGGTTATCAATCCAAACGTTTTCACCAATCCATACATGATTGCCAATTGATAATTTCCAGGGAAATTTGATGTTTACACAGGGTTTAATGACAACGCCTTTGCCAACTTTGGCGCCAAATAGCCGAAGCAAAAAACGTTTGAATCCTGAGTAGGGGAACCAGCCGTTTTTCATGAACATAACATTGGCAAAATACCAGAAAAACCGTTTAACCGGATTGCCGGGCTTATACCAATTGTTGTTGTAGGTTGAAAGGTCTACCGTATTGCTCACCTTACAAAGATATTAAAAAGAAGCAAGTAGCGGCAGGTGCAGGCAGGGGCGTTTTACTCCACGAAATAATAAGGCAAAGCCGCTTTCACACCTTTTGTGGATATTAAATTCAGGGCACTCTTATACGCCTTAATATTTCCTTCACCAATGAGGGTTTTAAACTGGCTGTACAATAAATCGTCCTGGAAACTGATGCGTGTAGTTTGCTGTGATTTGCTTTCGTCTTCGTCTTCACTTTCCTTTTTGTCAGGCTGGGTTATACGTTCCAGCAATTCTTCAAACGGGTCCATGATTTCGGGGTAATTTGCTACCGAATAGTCCTTAAGTTTCGCACGTTTGGCAGCTTCATCAATGGCTACATCCAGGCCCCCAATTTCATCAACCAGGCCAAGGGCCAGGGCATCTGTTCCCATCCACACGCGGCCTTCGCCAATGCTGTCTTTTACCAGTGAATGATCAAGGCCACGCCCATCAGCCACACGTTTTGTAAACTGGTCATAAATTTCGTCAACACCTTCCTGAATAATTTTGTATTCCACTTCGTCCATTTTACGTGTTGTAGAACCAATATCACTATGCTTGTTGGACTTTACACGGTCAAAGGTAATGCCAGTGTTTTCTTTAAAAAAGCGCTCGGTGTGTGGCAGTATTCCAAATACACCAATTGAACCTGTCATAGTTGTGGGCTCAGCATAAATTTTATGAGCGCTGCAGGCAATATAATACCCACCGCTTGCCGCCACGTCACCCATTGAAACAATAAATGGTTTTGTTTTTTTTGCTAATTCAGTTTCACGCCAAATAACTTCACTTGCCAATGCACTGCCACCGGGCGAATCAATGCGTAAAACAATTGCTTTTACGCTTTTGTCCAAACGCGCTCTGCGTATTTCTTTTGAAAGGGTAATTGATCCAATGGTTTCGTGGTCGCCATTGCCGTCAACAATTTCACCGGTAGCATAAATAACGGCAATTTTATTCTTGCGTTTGTCTTTTGCGGCTTCAACCAGCAGGCTGCGCGACTTCACATTGTCTGAAAAACTGGCATAGTACCTGCCCACTTTCACAAGGCGTAATTTTTTTTCGTCTTTAATACCTGATTTTTTCTTTAAAGCATCAATAACCTGGTCGCGGTAAACCAATTCATCAACCATTTTATTTTCAAGGGCAGCTTTTGGATTTTTTATGATGGCTTCATCGGCCAGGCGGTTAAGTTCTTCAACGCTTATGCCCCGTTGTGCCGAGATCCCTTTTAATACATTTTGCCAAACTACCTGTTGTATGCGTGAAATCTGCATACGGTTGGCATCGCTCATTTTTTCATACATAAAAGGCTCAACCGCGCTTTTGAATTTATTGTTTGAACCACGTATTATGGACACATCCAAACCAAGTTTATCAATAAGCCCTTTAAAAAACATAAGTTCGCTGTACATACCGGTATGTTGTATTAGACCGGTTGAAAAAAGATAAATTTTATCGGCCGTAGACGCCAAATAATATGCCCGCTGGTCCATTACCTCGCCATAAGCAACAATAAACTTTTTTGACTTTTTGAAATCAAGCAAAGTGTTGCGTATAGATTCAACTGTAGCCCAGCCGCCTTTTACACTGCTCAGGTCAAGAAAAATACCTTTTATGTTTTTATCGGTTTTTGCGTGTTCAATGCTTTCGGTAATTTCATTTAAGCCCTGTTTACCCTGTTCCTCCATACCTGAAAGGCCAAGGTTGAATTTACGGTGGGGCCCGTTGTCGGTAATTTCCTGGTCAAGGGTAATGTGCAGGATTGAATTTTCTTTAATAACAGGTTTTTTATCCAGTTCCTCAAAGCCCGATAAAGCTGATGAAATAGAGGCGGTAAGCATGATTACGAATATGAAGCACAGGAGTATACCTGCCACCAGCATGCCTAAAAGCGATGCAAGAAACGTCTTGCCAAAGCCCATAGGTTGTTTTTGTTGTTTCGGGTTCATTTTTATTATCCTAAATAAGTTGAGAACAAATTTAGTTGTGGTTACGCACGCTGGCCTAAACTTATACATTAGTGGAAGATTAACCTTACAAAAGGAAAAACGGGGCTAATAATATGTTAAGAACCTACTACATAGGGGCGGGTACCAACTTGGGCGATAAGGTCTTAAACATGGAAAACGCCATGAATTATCTCAACACACCACCTTTGGGCATAAAAGCTTTGTCAACCCTTCATAATTTTAAGGCCTGGGGGTACACAAGCGACAATGAATTCCTGAACGCTTGTTTTGTGATTGAAACAGAACTTGGGCCACAGGAGTTACTGGAGCACTTAAAGCAATATGAAAAGGAGCAGGGAAGGGAACGCTCAACGGAGTATGCTGACAGGATTATTGACATGGATATACTATTGTGTGAGGGGCTTGTTTGGTGGAGTGAGGCACTTATTATTCCACATCCTTTGTTGCAAAAGCGGGAGTTTGTGCTTGTGCCCCTTTGCGAAATTAATGAAGAACTGGTCCATCCGCTGTTGCATAAAAGCATGAAACAGTTATTGGATGAGTTGATGTGCTGATGTGCTAATTAAACATATAGTTATGAATAAAAGATTATTTCAAACGGCCTGTTGTTTAACTGCATTGGGTATCATACTTGGTGCCTTTGCTGCGCATGGCTTAAAAGAAAAAATTTCGCCCGCGAATCTTGATGTGTTTGAAACGGGTGTAAAATACCACTTATTGCATGCGCTTGCCCTGGTTGTTTTGGCGTTTCAGGCGCATCATTTTGAATCAAAGAAATTTAAAATTGTAAAGATCTTGTTTTTTGCGGGTATTCTATTTTTTTCAGGTTCAATTTACGCGCTTGCAACAATTGAAATCAATGGGCTTATTTCAGTTAAGAAGGCATTGGGTCCCATTACACCGCTTGGAGGCCTGTGTTTGATTTCAGGTTGGCTGCTGCTTGTTTTTTCGGTAAAAAAAAGTTAAGCGTTATAGTTCACAGTTGAGAGCAGCATTCGGTTGGTGCGGCTTGAAATTTTGTAACCTAAAGTTCAAATTCTGTAAGCCAATTTGTTGGCATTTTTTCAATTTTGATTTCATAAAACAGGAATGCTGAATGAACTTCAGGCAATTTTTTTATGGATACGATTATCCGGACATGCAACTAGACTCTGACACTCATATAAAAGACGATTTGGGAGGGGCTATGTCGGTTAAATTCAAACCCGGCAGTTCCTTTAACGCATTTTGCAGTGAGCATATTGAAAATTATAATCCTGACCGGTACGAGATTCTAGCCATTCGCGTTTTTTACGGAAAAGATACATATATAACATTGTATGCGGTTGATCGTTCGCACCAGGAAAAATCACCGGTGGTAGATAAAATACCGGTTAAAAAATTCAAGCTCAACACAAAATTTCTTGCTGATCTTATACCATTTATTGAAGAGTGTAATTTTACGCTTACAACAGGTAGTTATCCTTTGTCAGATATGGAAGTAATCCATTGTTAATGCTTATTTACGAAAGTCCGAAAACCATTCAAAAAGCGCGGGAGAATGTTAAAAAACGTTTCCTGAAATTTTTTAAAAAAGGTTTTCGTGAACAAAAATTTCATGACTGGGAGCGCGATTACAAGTGGGATGCACATAAATTATGGGTTGAAAAATTAAACCAGGAAGAATTTGACCGGCTGTTAAACCAACACGCTTTCATGGAAATTGCCAAACGTGCTACTGCCATTGAGTCTAAAACAAACTTACTTTTCTCGTTTGAAAAAATGGCTTTACGTGATGCTGTAAAGTCACTTGAAGGTGCCGAAATTTTTGCCTTTGGACTTTACGACCGTATTTATGGCGAAAGCAGTGATGAGAAAAAATTTGAAAATTTTACTCGGGTGCTGGCCGCATTGCCACGAAAGCAAACGCGGGTTGTGAATTGGCCCATGCAAACGGTTTTTCCGTTTATAGCCAATCCCAAAAAGGACATGTTTTTAAAACCCGTGATTACAAAAAAAGCAACAGAAAAATACCTGTTTAATTTTAATTACCAGTCAAAACCAAACTGGAATACCTATAAGCGTTACCTTGATTTTGGCAAACAAATAAAGTCTGATATAAAAGATTTAAAACCGCGCGATATGATCGATATCCAGTCGTATATATGGGTAATGGGTGATGATCGTTACGAGACGTATGGATAAACCAGGGA
>DATGXI010000113.1:0-10107 GCA_035299065.1 Flavobacteriales bacterium | reverse complement strand
GTTTGTTGTCTTTTAATTGTTTTTCAAAATCCTGCTTTCGGTCGCGGGCTACATAAACGGTTTTGCCATTTTCAAGTGTAAGACTGCTCTCGGCACGGTTGTATTTTTTCAGGTAGTTTATATTTACCACGTATGACCTGTGCGACCTGAAAAAATTAGGACGGGAGTCAAGGATTTCCTCAAAGAATTTTATTTTTTTACTGACCAGTATTTTGGACCCGTTTTTGAGCCACACATTTGTATAAGCACCTTCGGCTTCAAGGTAAATAATTTCGGGTACGTCAATAAAAAGAAGGCCATCAGCCACTGGTAAAGCAATTTTATTGAATTGTTCAGTGCTAATTGATTCCTTTAAGAGGTCAAGCCGCTTTTGCATGTCAAATTGCTGTAGCTTTTGTGCAACTTTAGTAACGGCTGTTTTTAATTTATCAATGTCAACCGGTTTTAATAAATAATCAATGGCTGATACTTCAAATGCTTTAAACGCATATTCATTGTAGGCCGTTACAAAAACAATTTCAAAGTCCACATCCCTGAAAAAATTCAGTAATTCAAAACCATTGTATTCGGGCATTTCAATGTCAAGGAAAACAATGTGTGGCTTTAATTTGTTTATGGCCATAACGCCATCAGGAACATTTGCAAGTGAAGCTTCAATTATGACTTCCGGGCAAAATTGTTCAACCAGCTGGCTAAGCGTGTTGCGTGCCCGCTCTTCATCGTCAATTATAATGGCCCTCATTTTATCAACCATGGCTCAAAAGTATTTCAAAAATGCGTAATAAACCCATTTTTTCATGAGTTGTTGTTTTGAGTTCATGAACGCGGTTTTAGGCAGGAATAATGATTTCAATTTTTGTTCCCGGATACTCTGTTCCGGCATTTAAACTGCTAATTTTTAGTTCAATAGGTTCTTGCCTTGAGGAATTTATCAGGCTAAGTCTTTTTTCGGTTGCCTTTCCTGCAAATGACTTATGTTGTATGGGCGATCTTTTTTTTATTTCCATTGCTTTTTCAATGCCAACTCCGTTATCGGAAACCACACATCTTATGGCCGTTCCGGTGCGGGTAAAGTCAAGCGTAAGTTTTTTTTCTCCTGGTTTATGAAGTAAGCCATGTTTCATGGCATTTTCAACATAAGGTTGAATGATCATTGAAGGGATATAGATTCGGGCCGGATCAACGGTTGCATCAATCGTAACAACGTAATTAAATTCGTTTCCAAAACGTAGTTTTTCCAATTCAAGGTACAATTCCAGGATTTCAATTTCTTCAGATAATAAAATTTCATTGTCATCAGAAGCATCAAGCACCTTCCGCATAAGGTTGCTGAAACGGCTCAGGTAGTAGTTTGTACTTTTGATATCCTTTTGTAAAATCAAGTCCTGGATGGAATTTAAGATATTGTACATGAAATGCGGGTTCATTTGCGCTTTCAATGCTGTTAACTGCGAAAGAATTATTTTGTTTTTAATTACTGACTTACGATTAAGGTATTTTATACGTTGCTGAAAAAACAAGGTCACTACAATGGCCGTTACCAAGGCAATTAGTAAATAAAACCACCATTTTTGCCAATAGGGCGAATTCACGTTTATTTTAAGGGTTGCGGGTTTGAGTGATTCAACTCCATCTTCATTCACGGTGAAAACCTCGAACGTAAAAGATCCTGCCGGCAGAAAGGGGTAGTTGGTATAAGGAGATTCGCTTTTTGATAAATGCCATTTTTGTTCAAAACCGTTAAGCCTGTATTTATACGAAAAACTTCCCCTGCTTCGCATGGACGCGCCCATGAAGTTTATTTCCAGGTTTTGTTTGCCATAATCAAGGTTTATAAAATCGTTATACTTTAATGTTACTCCGTTTATTTTTATGTTGCCCAGTTTTATGCCTGGTGCTTTGTTGTTGAAACCGGATGTATTTAGGGGCAATTTAACAAGTCCTTTAATGGTAGCAAGAAAAACAGATTCGTTTACAACTTCTATTTTGTTGATTTCAAAGAATGAAAGACCATCGTATTTATCCAAAAATTTAGGTTGTTTATCTTCAAGGCTAACAATAGTTAACCCTGCTTCGGTTGAAACAATTAAATGTGTTTTTGTCTTTTTGAAACAACGTACCGAAATGCCGCGAATAAGGGAGGAAAATTCTGATTTGGTTGCCGTTGATTTGTTTCTTAATTCCAGGAAACCAAAGTTAGAAGAGCCTATCCACAAGGTATTGTCTTCAAAAAAAAGTTCAATGGCATAAATATGCTGTTTATTAAATCTGACTTCGGTAAATTTGCCGTTTTCGTATTTTAAAAGCCCGTCAGTAGTTCCATAATATACAATTGAATTCAGGGTGTCAAAAGCAACGCACTTTCCTCCTTTTTTCAGTAAAATGGAAGGTTTGCTATTGGAAATTGGTTGTTCAATGGTCGAAATTCCCAGCCTGTCAGAGCCCACAAAATAGATTTTGTTTTCATGGTAAATAAAATCGCGCACGTTTGATATCTCTTTTATAAATGATTCTTTGCCATTTTCCAGTTTGCAAAAAGGACCCCTTGATGTCAAAAAAGAATTTTTTCCTGTGGGAATAATTTTGCGAACAGCTCTGTAAGAAGAGTGGATGTGTGCCGAAATGGGCAAAATTTCATTTGTCTGAACATTCAGCGAAAATAATTCACCTAGGTAATTGCCTATTAAAAGTGTGTGGTCATCATATAAGTTAAGCGTGGATATATTATTGTCAGTAAGGGATGAATTTGAATTGTTATATACAGTTAAATGAATGTCTGGAACAATAAATATTCCTTCCTGAAGGCTGGTGAACCAATAGTTGCTTTCATTGTCTTTAAAAACACTTGAAATTTTTTGATCGTTGAATAAAACACCAAACTTAGTAAGGCGCTCAAATTTATTATTTAGTAGGACGGCTCCATTTGAGGTGCCCAGCCAAATTTCATTTGGGCCTGTTTGATTAAGCATATAGTTTATGCCGTTCAAGCCCTCTGGTTCCTGTTCTTTAGAGTTAGTTATGATTCCGTTTTTTAACGATGCCAGTTTATACCTGCGTTTTGGATTTTGCTCACTGTAAATGTGCATTTCGTTATTGAGGTATAAAAGCAGATTTTTTGCGGCAAATTCTATAGGTGTCTGAAACGTGCGGGTTGTGAAATGTGGGTCATTGCAATTTATAAGAAGGCCATAGCCTGAACCTGAAATAACATAAATGGTGGATGCGCCATCAAACTCAATTTCTATCCAAATACCTTTTATTGCACCTTGTTGTTCTCGCGATTTTATTTCGTGAATTTTTTTACGGTTCGAATCAAATACCATTATACTTGAGTCAGTAGCTACCCATAGCCTGTTTTTATGGTCAAGAGTAAAGTGAGGATATTGCCTGCAGTGTTTTGAAAAATCGCGAAACAAAATGAGTGAGTCACCGCTTGTTTTAAATACTTGCCCTGTAAAGTTCTGGCACCAGATGTTCCCATTTTTGTCCAGCATTAAATTTGACATGCTGCGACTGTTTTGTTTTGCATTTGTAAAGGCAGTAAAACTAATGCCATCATACCTGTATAAACCGGCATCACACCCAATCCATATGTAACCAAAATTATCCTGTATAACCTGGTACACTTCGTTGCTGGGCAAACCACTTTCATCATCCAGCTTGTAGTAAAACGGGTGTTGGGCGCGCGCTGAAATACGTGCAACTGTGCAGAAGACTAAAAGGAGAAATAGTTTTTTCACGGGAGTAACTAAAACCAAAGGTACAGAAATTGATGGAAAGTAATACAGTACGTAAATTATGGAGCTGGTTTATATCCCTACACCTATTACGCAAACATCATCAATTTGTTCTAAATCACCACGCCATTCTTCAAACATTTTGTCCAGTTTGGCTTTTTGCTCCTTCATGGGTAAATTATGGTTTTCCAGTAAGATGTCGCGGAACTGTGTATATTTTAATTTTTTGCCCCTTGGTCCGCCAAACTGATCGGCATACCCATCACTTGATAAGTAAATCCTGTCATTTGGGAAAAGGTCAATTTCATTGTTTTTAAACCTGAAATCGTTTTCACCAACATAATTTCCAATTGGGTGATGATCGGCCACCACTTCAATTACATTGCCGTTGCGCACAATGAAAATGGGATTGTTGGCTCCGGCAAATTCCAGTTTGTTTTTTTCAAGGTCAACCACGCAAATTGACAAGTCCATTCCGTCCTGTATCTTTGTGTCCTCCTGTTTTTGGCGAAGAGTATAAGTAACAATTTTGTTCAGGTTGTTCAGGATTTCGGCCGGGTTGGTAATGTTCAATTCATTTACTACCTGGTTCAGCGAGTTAAATCCAATAATACTCATAAACGCGCCAGGAACACCATGGCCCGTGCAATCCACAACCGCAAACAGAATTTTATTTCCTTTACGCTCTATCCAGTAGAAATCACCGCTCACAATGTCTTTTGGTTTATACAACACAAATGAATTGTGCAGGTAATTGCTAAACACTTCCTCGGCTGGTAAAATAGCCTGCTGAATGCGTTTTGCGTATATAATACTATCGGTAATGTGTTTGTTTTTCTCTTCAATAATTTCTTTTTGCTTCACCACCTCGGCCGTGCGTTCATTCACTTTTTCTTCCATGTTTGCATACAATACCGCATTTTCCATGGCTGTTGCAATGGAGTGCGAAAGGTTGCGCAAAATATCCATGTGGTATTCGGTATACGCATTCTCATGGTAACTTTGAATGGTTATTACCCCAATTAGTTTTTCCTTTGAGAACAACGGAATGTAAATGATAGAAAGCGAACGTTTACCTGCAATTACCTGTTTTAATTCTTTTACATATTTGTGGTAATCTTTCACATAATTATTCGTAAATACTTCCTCTTTGTTTTTATAACACCAGCAAGCTACACGATCATCGTTTACGTCAAATGAAACGTTTTCAAGTCGTGCCCCATCTTCCAGGAAACCCGGGAAATGCAGGCGATTATCTTCAGCGTTATAAATACCAATTCCAAAACTTGCGGCATCCATCAATGAATTCACATGCGTATAAACCGCTTCAACAATGGTCTCAACCGAAAGTGAGGCGCTTATTTCCTTGCTTATTTGCGCAAGTAGTTTTGTATCCTGGTAAGCTTTGTCAATTTCAGCGGTGCGTTCCTGCACGCGTTCTTCAAGCCCTTCATAAAGGTTCGCGTTTTCAATGGCGCTTCCTACATAAACAGTAAGACTTCGCATAATATCGGTGTGATACTCGCTGTACGCATGCTTGCTAAAGCTTTGAACGGTCATTACTCCAATAAGCTTATCTTTTGAAAAAACAGGCATGTATATCATCGACTCGGGCATATCGCCCTGTGCGGCATCGTAATCTTTTGCAACATACTTGCGGAATTCTTTTTCCCAGTCGTTTATCACAATTTCCTCATTGCGGTTAAAGCAACGGGTAGCAATTTTATCGTCAGATAATTTGTATTTATAATCTTCTAATTGTTCACCTTTTTCCATTACGCCTGAAAAAAACAGGTCTCCTTCCAACGGGCGCAATAAGCCAATTCCAAAAACGGTAGCATCCATCAGGTTGTTTACGTTCTGATAAACTTTGGAAATAATTTGACGTACCGATAAAGTTGCTGATATTTCTTTACCAATTTCTGAAATGATCTTTGTATTAGCAAACGTTTTTTCAATTTGTTCTTTTTGTTTTACAACTTCCTGTGTACGTTCACGCACCTTTTCTTCCATACTTTCGTACAAACGTGCGTTTTCAAGGGCGCTGGCAATGGAAGTGGCCAGGCTTCGTAAAATGTCAAGGTGATACTCGGTGTAAACAGCTTCTGCAAAACTCTGCACGGTCAATACCCCGGTAATTTTATCCTTGAGGAACAACGGCAGGTAAATGATGGATGTGGAATCTTTTCCTGAAACCGGTGCCTGTATATTTCCTTTTATGTAGTTTTTATATTCACGCGAGTAATTACTGATGAAAATCTCTTTCTGGTTCCTGAAACACCAGGGAGCCAAACGATCATCATCCACCCTGTATGAAAAATCATCCATCTTTACACCGCGCTCAATATATCCCGGCATGCGTATGCGTTTTGTTTCAGGTTCGTAAATACCAATACCAAATCCGGTGGCGTCCATCAGGGTATTTACATTGGTATATACTTTTTCAATAATGGTCTCAATGGAAAGCGATGCTGAAATATCTTTTGAGATCTGGCTCAGCAAACGTGTATTCTGGTAAGCTTTATCAATTTCAGCGGTACGTTCCTTCACGCGCTCCTCAAGGCCTTTGTAAAGGTTGGCGTTTTCAATGGCACTTCCAATATAAATAGCCAGGCTTCGCATAATGTCGGTATGATACTCACCATATGCATTGCGCTCAAAACTTTGCACTGTTATTACGCCAATGGCTTTTCCTTTTGAAAGAATAGGCAAATAAATCATTGACTCAGGCATATCGCCCTCGGTTGCATCATAATCTTCTTTTACGTAATTTTTATATTCTGCATACCAATCGTTGATAATGATCTCACGCACGCCTTTAAAACAAAGTGTGGCAATTCGTTCATCTTTTAGTGGATATGCAAAATCAGGCAACATTTCCTGGCGCTCCATGGCACCTGTAAAAAACAGGTCTTCGGTTTGTGGACGGTATAGTGCAAGACCAAATACCGTGGCATCCATCAGGGTGTTTACGCTGGTGTATACTTTTGCAATAATGTCTTCAACCGAAAGCGTAGCTGAAATCTCTTTCCCGATTTCAGAAATGATTTTTGTATTGGCAAATGTTTTTTCAATCTGCTCTTTTTGTTTAACCACTTCTTTGGTACGCTCCTTAACATTTTCCTCCATGCTTTCATACAAGCGGGCGTTTTCAAGGGCGCTGGCAATGGATTGCACCAGGTTGCGAATGATGTCTAAATGATATTCAGTATACGCATTTTTTTCATAGCTCTGTACCGTCACCAGGCCGGTTATTTTTCCCTGTAAATAAAGTGGAACATAAATAATGGACGCTGATTGCTTTCCGGCAGGGGCCTGCTTAATGCCTTTAATGTAATTTACATATTCAACGTAATAATCGTTTACAAAAATTTCTTTTTGATTCTGTATTGACCAGCATGCAAGCCTGTCGTCATTGATGTTGAACTCAATGAGCGGAAGTTTTTCTTTGTTCTCAATAAAGCCAGGAAAACGAATAATTCCTAACGCCTCATCATACATACCAATGCCAAACATGGTTGCATCCATCAGTGCATTTACATTGGTATAAACTTTTTCAATAATGGTTTCAATGGAAAGCGATGCCGAAATATCTTTTGAAATCTGGCTTAATAAACGTGTGTTTTCGTACGCTTTTTCAATTTCAGCAGTACGCTCTTTCACACGGTCCTCCATGGTTTGGTAAAGCGCAGCATTGTCAAGCGCGTTACCTACATAAAGCGCCAGTGAGCGTAATATATCAACGTGGTAAGACTGGTAAGCATGTTCATTGAAACTTTGCACTGACATGACACCAATGGTTTTTCCTTTGGCCACCAGTGGCATGTATATCATTGAAACAGGATCTTCACCAATAACAATTTCAGCAGCCTGGTTAACATACAAACGGTGTTCGTCTTCCCAATTGTTAATTACCAATTCCTTGGTTTGTTTAAAGCTTATACAGGCTATGCGCTCATCGTCCAGGTTATACGAGAAATCGGGCAATTTTTGTCCTTTTTCCATTACACCGCTGTGAAAAAGATCATTTTTCTCTGGCCTGTATAAACCAATTCCAAATGCCGAAGCATCCATCAGTGTATTAACACGTTCGTATACTTTTGAAATAATTTCACTCACATCAAGTGTGGCCGAAATCTCTTTTCCTATTTCGCCAATTATTTTTGTGTTGTTTGCTGCACGTTCAACGGCTTCGGTACGTTCTTTAACACGTTCTTCAAGGTTGCCAATTAAACTGGCATTTTCAAAAGCAATGGCCGTATAGGTTCCAAGGGTTTTTAAAATGTCAATGTGGTGTTCTTTGTAAGCGTTCCGTTCAAAACTTTGAACCGTGATAACACCAAGCAAACGTTCGCCCAATAGCATAGGATAAAAAATCAACGAGTGGGGCATGTCACCCGTTACTACGTGTATTTGTTTCACCCATTTTTTGTGTTCGGCAATATTGTCGTTTATGAAAATAACTTCTTTGTTTTTGGCGCACCAAACCGAATAGTTGTTGTCATTGTCCATTGAAACCTCAATGGCGTCTTTGTCTTCCATCATTTTTCCCTTTTCCATTTCGAAACGGTACTCAATAACATTTTTTTCAGGTTTGTAAAGGCGAATTCCGAAACTTCCGGCATCCATTAATTTTTCCACGTTTTTGTACAACATCAGAAAAATATCTTTAAAACTGGTTAGCGTAGTTAACTGCTGGCCAATTTCACTCAATAAATGGGTTGTTTGGTATGATTTTAATAGTTCTTCTTTTTGTTTTGTAACTTCTTGTGTACGTTCAGCTACTTTTTCTTCCAGTTTTTCATACGAACGTGCATTTTCAATAGCAATGGCGCAATAAATACCCAGGTTACGAATGAGGTTTACGTGGTAATCAGTATAGGCATTCAGTGTAAAGCTCTGAACGGTAATAACGCCAATTTTACGGTCTTCAATTTTTAACGGAAGATAAATGAGTGAGCTCACATCACGCCCTACGTCAGGTTTTGCGCGTTTTTTTACATACAATGTATGTTCCGTCTCAAAGTTCCCGATAAGTATTTCAGCATCGTTCTTGAAACAGTATGTGGCAATGCGGTCATCATCCTCCAGGCTGTCATACGTTTCGGCATGCACTTCATCTTCTTCAATATAGCCGGGAAATAAGAGCGATTTGTTGTCAGGTGTAAGAATACCGATACCAAAACCATGCACATCCATCACCGTACTTAAAATTTCATATACGGTGGAGTTAATGGACTCGACAGTTAGTAACGATGTGATTTTTTTACCAAGGTTGCCCAATAAAATCAAATCGCGTGAATAAGCTTCAAGTTCTTTGGCTTTGGCTTCAAGCGATTGTTTTTCTTTTTCCATTTGCGTCATGCGCATTTGCATCTCGGTACTTTTCAGTTTCTGGCGATGCTGCTCCTTGGTAAAATCCTCTTTGGTGGAAAAGAAAAGAAGGAAGTGTTTTTTGAAATTCTCTAAATCATTCTCGCCTTCATAATACTTAAAAAGCGATTCATGGATTTTATATTTGAATTCTTTGTAATCAATGTCATTGGCAATTTCCAGTCCTTCTGTCAAATAGTCAAGCGCCTTCTCAGGTTGTTTGAGTTCAAGGCAAAGGGTACCCAGGTGATAAAGTGTTTCAGAAATCCCCGGTTTAAATTCAATGTCGCGCCTTAATCCCAAACTCTGGATAAACATGTCACCCGCCATTTTTAAATCGCCTTTGTCTTTGTAAATTAAACCAAGGCCATTCAAGGCGTAACTTTCTACGTTTTTTAATCCCGATGAACGGCCAGCGGCCAGGCTTCGTTCTTTGAACTGGATAGCTTCCTCGTAATTTTTTTCAATGTGATACGAGGTGCCTAATCCGTCAAGAATGCGCGCAAGCAAATGTTTGTCTTCAAGTGTTGAGGCAATGGCTAACCCCTTTAATAAAAACTCAATCGCTTTTTTACTTTCGCCAATGGTGTAATAAATGGTGCCAATACCGTTGTAGGCATTAGCTTTTGCATTGTCGTCACGGTTTTCGGTTGCAAGTTGTAAGATTTCATGCGCATACTCAATGGCTTTGTCATAATCATTGAGGAAGAAGAAACAGCAAAAAATCTGGTAAACAACCTGTGCTTCTTTGATTTTGTTCCCTTCGGTTTTAAGCAATTTACGCGCTTCAAATAAATAGGTAAGCGCCTCATCGTAATTGCTCATCCACACATTGGAGGCACCAATGGCAGCTATAGCATGGGTACGCCCATTTGTATAATTTGATTCTTCAGACGCTTTAAGAGCCTGTTGCGCCAGCTCAAAACTTTTACGTGCATCGGTCCTGTTTATTGACCATGCCTGTTCGTTGAGCGCATCAATTTCCTGCGATGATATA
>DATGXI010000112.1:0-11964 GCA_035299065.1 Flavobacteriales bacterium | reverse complement strand
CGGTTCCGGTTTCACCAACTATTATAATGTTTGATTTTTCAATGTCAATGTCTTCTTCTGTTTTTTGATTCAACCTTTTGTAGTGGTTGTAAACAGCAACCGAAAGAATTTTTTTTGCTTCATCCTGTCCAATCACATATTCATCCAAACGTGCTTTGATTTCAGAAGGTTTGTATAAAATGGCTTTTGGCTTTTTGGAATTGCTGTTTTCCTTTTCTGCTTTCAAATGCTCATCAACAATAATTTTTGCCTGGTCAACACAACTCTCACATATGAAGGCGTTGATACCCGAAATCATGAACTCTACCTCGCGCTTGGTGCGGTTGCAGAATGAACAATGAACCGATGAATCTGTTTTTGCCATATTATTTGTTTAAAAAAGGGCGATGATTAATCGCCCCTTAGTTTATTTCTTTCTTGTACCTGTCAATACTTCGTCAATCATCCCATAGGCTTTAGCTTCTTCAGCTGTCATCCAATAGTCGCGGTCACTATCGGCCCAAACTTTCTCATACGTTTGGCCTGAGTGGCTGGCAATAATTTCGTATAATTCTTTTTTCAATTTCGCAATTTCACGAGCTGTAATTTCAATGTCGCTGGCTTGCCCTTCAGCACCACCAAGCGGTTGGTGAATCATAACGCGTGCATGTTTTAATGCCGTACGCTTGCCTTTTGTTCCGGCACACATAAGCACAGCTCCCATTGAAGCGGCCATACCCGTACAAATAGTAGCCACATCAGGACTAATGTATTGCATGGTATCATAAATACCTAAACCGGCATAAACTGATCCGCCCGGTGAGTTCAGGTAAATTTGAATGTCTTTTTTCGCATCGGCCGATTCAAGGAATAGTAACTGGGCCGTAATAATATTGGCTACCTGGTCATAAATTCCCGAACCCAGGAAAATAATGCGGTCCATCATAAGGCGGTCAAAAACCGAAATAATGGTTCCCTGTACGGGACGGTCTTCAACAACTGCAGGTGTGCTGCTTGCAAACATGTTGTTGGTTGCCGAAACGTATTGATCATACATGAGGCTGTTAATGCCCATGTGCCTGGTTGCGTATTTTTTAAATTCGTCTTTTGGAAACATAGTTTGTTTAAATTTTGGTTAGGTCTAAGGTAGCAAAAAAACGATACCCCTGACAAGTGATAGGTGTAGGAAAAGACCAATTTATTTTAACCATAATACCTTATTTATGAAATTTTTGCAATATAAAATGTTCCACGCAAAATGTTCCACGGCTAATTACTTAATTAATGTGCATGCTCATGCGCATGGCTATGGGCATGGTGTGCATGTTCACGTTTCTGCAGGTCTTTATACTTCTCCATTAATTCATCAAACGTAACCTCTGCGTACTGTACATTGGCATTTTCTTTCACGCATGTAATTACTTTGCGCGTAGTGGTTTTCTGAATGGCATTCTGTACTTCTTCTTTTTTCGCTAAAATACTTTCGGCATGTTTGGTCAATGACTCATCGTCAAGCATTGGTAAATTATAACGCACGTAAAGTTCACGCAGGTTTTCTTTTGTATTCTCAACAATATCGGCACGCTCTATTACTAAACCACGCTCACGCATAATTTTACTTTCAATCAGCTGCCACCTCAAGTCATCGGCATAATGATCAAATTCATGTTCTAATTCGTGCGCGTCAATTGGCTTCTCGCTGGTTGCCATGATCCAGCGCTTTAAAAAGGCTGCAGGCAATTCAATGTGAAGTTTGTTGATCAAGGTAATTCGTGCCTCGCGGTGAAAGAAATTATAACTGTCACCAGCAAAATTTTTCTCCAACTCGGCTTTTACTTTAGCCCTGAACTCATCAACGCTGCTAACAGCTCCAACACCATAAATTTTGTCAAACAATTCCTGGTTCAACTCAGCTTCATGCATCCTTCTGATTTCGGTAACCGTTAGCTGGAATGAGGTTGAAATGCCTTCTAAGTTATTTTTGTCAACGCCTAACATGGCAGCCATGTCGGTTTCGCTATGCGATAGTTTCTTTGGGTCAGCGGTTAACTTGTCACCGGCTTTTAATCCAATTAATTTGTTTTTTGTCTCACTGTCTTCAACGTATTCAATGGCAACGGTTGAATTGTGAAAAATTCCACCTTCTTTAATTGATCCATCCTCTTTCAATTCATTGAAGGTAACCATCAGCATGTCTTTCTCCTGCGAAACTTCAGCATTTTCAAGGTTGCCATGACGTTTAGTTAAATCATTTATATGCTGGTCAAGCATTTTATCATCAATCTTGATGGTGTAATAAGGCACCTCAATTTCACTTAAGCTAATGTTGAACTGTGGCGCTAAGCCAAGGTCAAAATAAAACTCCATATCACCTGGATTATCAAAATCGGCAACATCTTTGTTTTCCAATGATGGCAGGGGATTGCCCAATACATCAATGTTATTTTCTTTTAAATAAGCGTAAATGGAATCGTTAATGATTTTATTGATCTCATCAGCAAGAATACTCTTGCCATACATTTTTTTTACAAGGGCAACAGGAACTGTACCCGGACGAAATCCTTTTAAATTGGCTTTTTTGGCCTGAACTTTTAGTGCGCTTTCAACTTTCGGATTATAATCAGCCGGCTCAAGTTTAATGGCTAATGTTGCATTCAAACTGTCAACATCATTCTTTGTTATTTGCATGTTTCTGAAATTAGGGCTGCAAAGATAGGTTTTTTGACTTTGGACAGGGCTATAACCCCTTAAATTTTAACCCAAATAAACCTAAAATGTGTGTCAAAACGACCCTGCCCATAAAATCGCCTAAAATATTGAACTATTTAGTTAACTTGGTGTTTTGATAATCAAATGCTAAGCCTTGAACAATGTCTTGACGGTGTGTATAAGCTTCCCCAAAAGGAAAAGGCTGAATTTATGGCTTGTTTTAAAACCGTGAGTTTTCCTGCCAAAACACTCCTCATAAAAGAGGGCGAGGAAAGTAAAAGCATATATTTCGTTGCCAGGGGAAGCCTGCGATCCTATTATGGGCAAAAAGACAAAGAAGTAACCCTTTGGTTTGGACATGAGGGTGACCTGGTGACATGCTTTCGCAGCGTTATCAAGGGAGAAAAAGGCCTGGAGAATATACAGCTGAGTGAAGACTGCACATTTTACGAAATAGCTTACGATGTATTGAATAAGCTTACACAGCAATTTCCCGAAATAAACCAGTTTTACCGCAAGCTCATGGAAGAAAGTTACCTGTACTGGGAAAACAGGGTTATGATGTTGTTGTTTTATACCGCAAAAGAACGCTATACCAAACTTACCGAGCGTTCACCCTTTGTGTTGCAGCGTTTCCCCCTTAGTCAAATTGCATCTTACCTTGGTATTACCCAGGAAACACTAAGCCGCATAAGGGCCGAAAAATAAAGGCGTGAAAATATCCTGTTAATTCTTCCAATCTTGTTAATTGTTGGTGTAAACAACTTGTTGATCAAGGCTATTTGACAAATGTCAAACACTTTCTTACCTGCCGGGGTTAATTTTATACCAATTAAAACCTGGAACCTCAAATTAACGTGAAAACATCCAATCATTCAGCCATAGTTGCCGTTCGAAGCATACTCTGGTGCCTGCTACTTGTTTTCGCCCTTGGTAATGATGGAAAGGCCCAATACTGCAGTGCTACCGCAACGGGCACCTGCTATCATTACCTTGGCCAGGTTGTTTACGGAACAATAAACCAGGTTACCGCCTGCGCCAATTATACTTCATTTTACAAAGATTGGTCGGCAACGGCATCAACAACGGTTGTGCAAGGAACTTCACAAAACATGACCTTATACAACACCAGTTCGTATGGTACATATTTCAGGGTTTATATTGACTGGAATGCCGACCTTGATTTTGTGGATGCAGGTGAATTGGTATTGACATCGGGTTTTGCTGCTTCAGGAGGAAATTACGTAGTAAACATTACAGTTCCCGGTACGGCAACACTTGGCACAACACGCATACGCATTAAGGCCGACTACTACAATAATTTTGGTGGTGGCCCGTGTGCATCAAGTGCTGAAACCGAAACCCAGGATTATGGACTTGTAATTACAGCACCAGCTCCCGGTACCTTAACCGGAACCATTAATTCATACCAGGCCGTTACCGCAATTTGTTTGAGTGATATTTATGTTCCTGTTCCAACCACATTTGCCGTTGGTGATAAAGTGTTGCTTATTCAAATGCGTGGACACACCATTGACATTGCCGGCACAACAACCTATGGTGATATCACTGCAACAAACAATTGTGGTAAATATGAATTTTTAATTGTTAGTGCAATCACCGCAACATCGGTGCGCACTGTTACAAACCCACAATTTACCTATGATATTACCGGGCAGGTGCAACTGGTAAAGGTGGCCTCGTATAGTTTGGCTTCTGTAACCGTTAGTTCTTCCGGTATAACATGCCCTGCATGGAATGGGTCAACCGGAGGTGTAATTGTTTTGGAAAACACGGGCGATTTAATATTAAATGGAAACATTGATGCTACGGGAAAAGGGTTTCGCGGTGGTGCGCCCGATAATGCAGCATGGGGATGCAATAATGCAGCTTCCCACGGCTATGCGTATGCAGCCACATCCACTTTTTCAGCACCAAAAGGAGAGGGAACCGGCAGCCAACTGATAACGGCAGCCAATACCGAAGGAAAAGGAAAAGCGTCAAACGGTGGTGGTGGTGGAAACAATGTGGATGCCGGAGGTGCCGGAGGTGGAAATGGTGCCATTGGTGGAATGGGTGGAATGCAATGGGCTTCCTGTGCTGATCCACTTGCGAATGAAACGCAGGGAATAGCGGGAGCATCACTGGCCCCGTTTTATTCAAATGCTATCAACCGTATTTTTATGGGTGGAGCCGGTGGCGGTGGTCATGCCGGAGCAAATGTTGCAGGAGGTGGAGCCGGAGCAAACGGTGGAGGAATAATAATTATAACGGCTTCCAATATCATTGGCCCGGGAAGCATCATCAGCAACGGAAATGCTGCCGTAAATTTATCGGGGCAATGGGCTGGTGGTGGCGGTGGTGCAGGAGGAACAATATTACTTACCTATCAAAGTGTAGTGGGAAGTGTTCCGGTAAGTACACGCGGTGGTAATGGCGGTCCTGCTTACTGGCCTAACCAGTTAGGACCTGGTGGTGGCGGATCGGGTGGCGTGTTATGGGTTTCGGGTGGACTTATACCTGCTGCAATTACCTATACCACTACCGGTGGAACTGCCGGGACCTGGAACAACGATTTGGTTACCTATTGGGGAGCAACAAACGGAACGACTGGCATAAGTGTAACAGGATTATCCATGCCTTCCATAAGCACTATACCTGGTACACCTTGTTCAGTTTTACCTATAGAATTAGTTGCGTTTAACGCTGTGGCAAAAGAGAACAGTTATGTTGATTTGTCCTGGTCAACAGCATCGGAAATCAACAGCAATTATTTTGAAGTGGAAAAAACAACCGATGGTGTTCATTGGGAATTGGTAACCACCCAACAGGCAAAAGGCACTACCAACATTACGCACAATTATGCCGACAAAGATTTAAATCCGTTTAAAGGCGAATCGTATTACCGTTTAAAAATGGTTGACGGTGATGGAAGTTTTGTGTATTCTGAAATACAGCAGGTGTTTATACAAACGCCCCATCAGGCAGTTCTTTACCCGAATCCTTCAAGTGAATTTATAACCGTTGAATTTGAAGGGAAAATAAAACCGCAAACTTCGGTTGAGGTGCGTTCAGCTCTTGGTGATTTGGTTACAACCATTCCATTGAATGGCGATGTGAATCAATTTACATTTGCGGTTGATCGTTTGCCCAATGGTGTTTATTTTCTTTTGCTGAATGAACAACGCCTGCGGTTTGTGGTGCAGCATTAGCAATCTTCATCTGGTAAAATTCCGGCTACCAAGTTTGGTAGAACCATAACCGGGTACGTTGAGGGTAAATTTTTCTATTATCTTTATTTATTAACTTAAAAAATGGCAGAAATTGATGTGAAATTTCCCGAAATGGGCGAGGGCAGTATTGAAGCTGTCATTCTTAATTGGCATGTTGAGGTAGGTGACCCGGTTGAAGAAGGTCAAACCATTGTTGAAATAGAAACCGACAAGGCAACGATTGAAGTGCCTTCTCCTGAAAAAGGATTTCTTAAGCAAAGGTTGGCTGACAAGGGTGACGTGATAAAAAACACCGATTCCATTTGCATTATTGAAAATGACATTTCAAAACTTGTTCAGTCAAAAAATCAACCGTTAAGTGTAATGGTGCGCGTTGGCGTTTTATGTGAGCGGTGTAACAACGTTATACCTGTGAATGGTTTTGTGGAAGAAGTGAAATGTGGCAAGTGCATGGAAACAACGCAATTGTCAGGAAGGCTCAAATGGTCAGAAATACTAAATTACCATAACCCGGGCATTGATGTTTTTTCAGCAACAAAAAAACACAAACAAGGTGAAGGCGATTATGGTGCCTGGCAACCTGTCAAATTAAAAACCTGGCGTAAATGGCCGGTATGCAGGTGCAGCCATGAGTTCAATGAAAAGGAAGTAGGAACGGCTGTGAATAATACCGGTGAAATAACGTGTACGGAATGTAAGGCTGTTACAGTGTTAAAACCGGTACCTGGTTTTATACAAAAACAATTTCCGCAGGTGTTATTTAGTGTAGATGAATTGCCACATGGCATGAGCCAGGCTGATGGAAAAATAAGCGGATTGGCACCGGTAGTAATGAAATGCATGAGTTGCGGAGGGACATTAAACATTGATGGTAGCGTGCGGCTGGTACCATGCAAATTTTGCAGTTCTTCGAATTATTTACCTGATGATTTATGGCTGGCTTTGCATCCGCAGCCTGTGATGAAGGATTGGTATATACTTTTTAAGTAGAGATATGAGTATTGAGATGTGAGTACTGAGATAAGACAGCGTATTTTACATCACCAAGGTTTTTTGGCGCTATTCAACTTTAACAACACTGCTTTCTACAACCAGGTCTTTTCCTTCCATTTGACAAGAAAACGAATATCCTTTTTTGCTGGTTGAAAGAATGATGATTTTGTATCTTTTTCCTATCCATTTTTGCGCATAATCTATTGTTGTTTCAAGAAGCTGAGATTCGTATTCACATTCAGATAACCATGTGATTTTATAATGTGAGGTTCCTAATTCAGATGTTTCCACTTGTTGCCCACCTTTTCGGTCAATTGTAATATGAAGGGTGTCACCGTAAACTTCCATGAATTTACCATTTTTGAAACTGCCGCAATTATCAGGTTGTGTTGATTGATGGCATCCCGTAAGGATTAACAAAAGAATGGAAAATAGAATTAATTTCATTTAATAAAAAGTTCGCTTTTCCTTGAGGTTTGGATTGAATCCAATGTAGGTAAGGCTTAATTCAGCACCGCCCCTGCGTTTTACGGCTTCTCCAAGGCGCGAAATGGTAATGTCATAACCAACGCCCAGTTTCCAGTTTTCTTTTTTATAACCTGCAAGTATTCCCACTGCATCGTTGTGGCGGTACATGGCGCCCACTTCAATGCCTTCTTTATGATGGAACGATAAGGTTTGAGAAATGTGATTGGTTACCACAAAAACCGATAAGCCTGCTTGTATTTCATTGTGTACGCCCTGGTGACCAAAAAGCAAACGCGGAATTAAATAAATGGGTAAAAAATGCGGAATTTCCATGTTTATTTCTGTTCGCATATGGAAAACCAGGCGTGGATCAACCCGTCCGTTAATCAAATCGGTTTTTTTAAGGCGCGGGTTGGTAAAGTGTAAATACGAAATTCCAATATTGGTACTGTTGCCGGTTTTACGATGAATAGCCATGTAATTTAAACCAGTTGAAAAATCCCAATAAGATGCACGGTAGGCACCGTCCAACGATTCGCTCACAGGTAATGATGAATTGTATTGATAGCCATCATACTGCTCGTCCCAGGTTGCGTTGGAAAGATTTGCACGCATGCTTCCACGTCCTGCACCAATTCCCAATCCTAAAAATTTATTGTTGCCAATGGTGGTAATGCCGCTAACAATAAGCCCATAACCTGACTGTTTTGTTTTTGCATCACCGGCAGCAGCTGAAGAAAAATATCCACCCACACCCAAATAACTTTTGGAAGGCGATTCCCCAAGGTATTTTAATATGGGAGCATCAAATGACATGGTTGTAGTGCGTGATGGTTTTACCAGTTTATGCCATTGGTTGCGGGTGTTTAAATTGCCGCGAAAATCACCATACTCGGGCATTCCGGCTGAACCGGGATTTATGTAAAAGGGTGAATTTTCAAACTGTGTATAATGGGCATCCTGTGCGCTAACCAACGCAGCGTTTACAAACAAAAAGAATATGGAAATGATTTTCTTCATCGCACAAGATTTACTTCCCCTCCAAGGCTTACACTTCCGGCATTGTTTACAAATGTTACATCGGCTGTCCAGGTATATAATCCTATTCCCGCCAAATTTCCATTCACTGTTCCGTCCCAGCCAACTTCGGCATTGCTTGTTTCAAACATGGGTTGCCCCCACATGTCATATACTTTAAATTTAACCGAAGCTATGGTGTAACAGCGTAAAAACAACACATCGTTGTTACCGTCTCCGTTAGGTGAAAATGCTGACGGAACAAATACATCGGTAGGTGTTTCAACAATCACATCCACCTGGTCGGTGGCCGTGCACCCATTTGTGCCGGTTATGGTTAATGTATATGTTGTGGTTTGTGTAGGCGAGGCATCGGGTGTAAAACAGTTCTCGCATGATAAATTAAAATTTGGTGTCCACCAGGGTGTGCCCGATCCGCTTCCCTGTAACTCTTCCGATGTTTGCAGGTAAACAATGTTTTGGTCGGGCCCAGCGTTTATTGTTGGCAATGCTAAAACGGTTACAGTTACAGCATCGCTTACGCTGCAACCTCCCGGGTTGGAAACGGTAACGGTGTAGGTTTGCGCACCGAGTGCCAAAGGTGAAATTGTTGGATATGCAAAACTTGCTGAATTAAGTTGGAATGCGGGGGTCCAGGTATACGTGGCACCAGGGCCTCCATCAATGTAAAGCCCCAACGTTTGTTGCTGGCCCATGCAAATGCTAAAATCACCACCGGCATTTACAATTGGTACCGGATAAACAGTTACCGTAAAATTATTGTACCAGGGGCACCCTGCCTGATCATAAAAGGCAGCGGTGTAGGTTGTGGTTTCGGTAGGCACAACCCAAAGGTTATTTCCAAGCATGCCGTTCCACTCCATGTGGTAAGGTGCAATACCACCGCTTACATTGGCAAACAGGTTAACAGGAGTGCCTGAACATATGGAAATACTTGTTGGGAATGATGTTACCACAAGGGGATTTTCGTCTTGTATGTATATGGTAAATTCAAAATGACTTGTGTCACCACAAAGGTTAATCATGTCAAATGCAATAACAACGGTTTCTGTTCCCTCGGTAACACCATCAGCAACCGGTGTAATAACAATTCCGTAAAAATTATCGCCCGCAGGAAGTGTAATTGTATTGGCAATGGGTGTATAGTCAATACCATTTTGGGCTGAACCCGATATGCTGAGGTTGATGGTTTGGCTGGTGAACCCATCAACGTTGTAGATCACGAACTCATACGGTTTGCAACCTTCCACAATAATTGAATCGTTATAAACCGGATTGTCGTATGTGGCCGAACCGTTACTTGTTAAACTTTTTTCAGTAAGAAAAATACCTGAGTCATATTGCTTGGTTCCACAATCAAAAATAATGATGCGCATGTGGTATTGCTGCTCGCATTCTACTGTCTCGCTGATTGACATCACGTCAGTATACCCGTCAAATTCCATTAATGAATCTACATTGTCGTTATAGTACGCGGTATTGGTTGTGCTTATGCAGCCACCCGGGGTACCCATTGAACCAGTCAAACCATTGTTAACGCTGTTTATGCCTACCGGGTTTGTAGTTGAGGGTATTAATGAAACCTGTTTACCACCACCCGAAAACGAACCTGAAAATCCGGGTCCGCTTATTATTATGCCAAACACATCGGCAACGTTTGAGCACACGTATTCATTGTATTCTTCCGAAGCAAAAACGTATTGCATGTTAACCTGGTTTCCTTTTGGAACAAAATCAAACTCAAGAATAAACCAGTCTTTGGCGGTTTGACCATTGGCCAGTTGAAGTACATCCGGATCGGTTGTGCCGGTTGTGCCAATATTTGTACCGGTGTTAGTGGCAAAATTTGAATTGGCTATGTTTAAAACATTGCCGGTTGAAATGGCTATGCCGGTATTGGACCCTATAACGCCTGTACCTGATGAATAATAACCTATTTGCTGTGCATTGCTACCTGAATAGGTAACGTTGTAAACATTCATGCCGCCACCACTTAAAACATTCTGGGCCAGGTAAACCGGGTTTGAATTGACGCCAGCATTGTTGACAGCAATATTTTGCCCAACAGCAAAGCTATAGCCCATAACCAATACCAAAAGTGCAATAAATTTCATGTGCGTTTTCCCTTTTGAAAAGGTACGATAATTATCCCGGATATGGGCGGGTGATTATACCTGTGGTCATAACCATTAGACCAACGGCATAAATTGGGTGATGGTGGTTGCAGGTTGGTGTCAACAGTAAGATTCAGAGGCTATTTCGGTTTGTCGCGGCCTATGAACCGTTCTTTTTCCAGTAAAAAACCAATGGCTCGTTTTACATTTTTATCAACAGCTGCTTCGCTCTTTAAAAAACCAATGTAACGCTTAATTTCTTTTTGAAGCGAGGGTGGGAGAGACTCAAATTTGGCTTTTGCCTTTTTGTTTTTATCCAATGCCGCTTTTAATTTTGGGTGCATTTCCGTTATACGTTCGGTTGAATCAAATTTTACGGTTAATTTAATTTCATCGCCAACGTCTTTACCAGCTGCTTTACGCATGGGCATATTCAAATACAAGCGCCATTTCCCTTTGTACTTCACAAGGTTTTGAATGAAATTTTGTTTTTGAATGGTGACTTTTACAGGGATTGGACCTTTGTTGCGGCCTGCATCTTTGAAAAGTTTTTGCAGCAGCTCATCGGGTAAAAGCACATAGGGGTTTATGCCAATTATTTGTATGGTGGCGGAGAAAACGTCCATTTGTTATTGTATGATTCTTCTGAAAGTGTTGATTGAGGTATATCCCTTCATGATTTGATTCACAAAATCCTAAAAAAGTAATAAAGCGTAAATGTGAAAAAGTAAAGGCCTCAATGTTTGATTCATTGTTTCCAATGCTGGTTATTTAGAAGTATTAATAACCTATAGAAATAACAAAAAAAACTTGCGTATTCTGCGATAGACTTTTGCCTAAACCGTCACCTCAATCTTCTTCTTCTCTTTGTCAGCAAATGCAGCCTTAGGCGTTAACCCCAATTGCTTAAACATTTCCATGTCGTCATTAAACGCAGGGTTGGGTGTTGTCAATAATTTGTCGCCTGCAAAAATACTTCCTGCACCGGCCATAAAACACAAAGCCTGTCCTTCAATGGTCATATCGGTTCGTCCTGCACTTAAACGCACAACGGTTGCGGGCAATACCATGCGTGTTACAGCAATCATACGCACCATGTCAAGTATGTTTACTTTTTCCTGCTTTTCCAACGGAGTGCCTTCAACAGGAACCAATGCATTGATAGGAGTTGAATGCGGATGCTCAGGCAGGTTTGCCAGCGTTTTAAGCATGTTTACGCGGTCGGTCACTGTTTCGCCCATGCCAATAATGCCACCGCTGCAAACGGTTAATTTGGCCTTGCGTACGTTGTTCAATGTTTCCAAACGCTCCTGGAACGTTCGGGTATTGATAATATCGGTATATTTTTCTTCTGAAGTATCAATGTTATGGTTGTAGGCGTACAAACCGGCATCGGCACGAACCTGATGTTGGGCGCCTGGGCGACGTCC
>DATGXI010000111.1:0-41280 GCA_035299065.1 Flavobacteriales bacterium | reverse complement strand
AGCATACAGGCTCCCTTATTGGCAAACAGGTTTTGTAAATGCCCAGGCACGTTTCGGGCGCGCTTTCTCATGCCCGTGGTTTAGTTTTTCCATATATGTTGCTGTGAAGACACCAGAAATGTGGAACACTTATGCGCGCTTGCACGAATGGGGGGGAGCAACACTAGGTTTTAAATGGTAAAAATTATGCCAAAGTTTAATTTCAAAAGAGTTCGAAAATTGCGCGATGCAAATCGCATTCTCAACAGCACACTTAGCCACCAGCGTGTTGTTTTTCCGGCAATCAGTAAACTGGTTGTTAAGAATGGCGAGAAGTATTTTGCAGGAACTGCCTTCTCGGTACATCCACGCATACTTGTTACTGCGGCACATTGCCTGTTTTCAAAGGGAAGTGGATTGTATAAAAGCGCAACCCTGTTTCCCGGACTGCATTTAAACGATCAGCCCTATGGAAAAATATTTGCCAATAAATTCAGCATACCCGATGAATTTCGTGAGCACTATACACCTGCTTACGATTTTGGGTGTATAATTTTAGACCGTGATCTGATTTTGCCAAATTATTTTTCATGGCAGCACTCGCCAGGAGCGAATTGTATTATAAAAGGATACACGTATGAAAACATGGGTAACGGGATTCTGTGGAATACGCAATCCGAATTTGGCGGATTTACGGTATTGTCATCAGGAATAAATGAAGTGAGGCTTGAAAACGCTTTGTATTCCGGCATGAGTGGAAGCCCGTATTATTCCATCAATAACGGGCAATTGCTTTCGCACGGTATTTATGTTTCAAATGATAATTATTCATCAACAGTTTGTGTGAATCCTCAAATAGCAGCTTTTATTGATAACATAAAAAACTCATTGGTTTGAATTTTCACTTTCGTTACCTTGGGTAATTCGCAAACTCAACACCTTTGTCACGCATCCGGTTCCTGAAGTCAGGCTTCACCAAAAAATTTAATTCGTCAATACGTGTATTGTAATAATTATTGTCAATTCCCCAAAAGTTTTCACCGGCATAACTGCCTCTGCCTACATGTACCATGAGTTCCACAACTTCGTTTTCCTGTACAGCATCTACAATTTTGCGCAGCGTTCCAAAGCCTGGCTTTCCATAATAATGGGTGATGAAATAAGCCGGCATTTTTATTTTTTTGGAAATGGCATCGGCCTCTCTTAAAAACAGGTTATTCTTGTTCGTTCCTTTGATAAGTTCCAATACTGTGCGCGGATGTTCAATGTCACGCAAGCCTTGTTTAAGCGCATAACCTTCAATAGGCAAGGGTATAATATAATGGTGGGGCGGTAAAATACGTCTTTTATGTTCTGCCGAAATAGGGTTGCGCATTGGGAAATTGTATTCGGTTGTGATTTTTGTAAATGCTTCCCAAAACGGCATATAAAAATTAAAAATGCCCAAATGTGAATTAATGTGGTCAATGTACTCAATACCGCCAAGTGCTTTGCCAAGCCGGTTCACCTGTGCCCTTATCTCAGCTTCAAGGTGTGTTTTATCAACCTCAAATACATCAATGTCTTTAAACGGGCAAAAATGATCGAGGGGCTTACGTTTATAGCAAATTGAACTTACCGCGGTATATGGATCATGTACCGGTTGCCCTGCTGTTAACGAAACATGCAAGCCAATTTTAACGTGGGGAAATTCTTCATCAATGCGTTTTTTTAGCGCACTTATGTTGTCCATGCACTCGTTGTTAAATGTAACAAAGGCGGAAACTGAATTGATCACCCCTTTTTCAATGCCATCAATTATTCCCCGGTTAATAAAAGGTGATGGCCCAAAATCGTCAGCGTTTACTATAATTCCTTTCATGGTTTAAATTTTATATGAAATTTTAGTTAGTAGTTTTAAGCAGATAGTTTAATTAATGGTTCTCCCGCCTGGGCATATTTTTCAAGTTTGATGCTGTAAAGCCATAGAACAATGCCCGCAACCAACCAAATGTAAGCGCAGAAGGAAATCAAATACGATTTTTCCATAAGAAAACCAATGAATGTTACTCCTAAAAAGGTAACTACCGAAATGGTTAATGCTACCGTAAGATTTGAATTATTGCTGTATACACGCTGAAAACGTAAAAGAAGTGCAATCAGTAAACCAATTGTTAAGCCACACAGGGTGCCGAATACAGTAAACAGGCTTATTGCAACTGCTACAATTTGTTTGTCTTTAGTGGTTTTTATTAGTGTGCGCATGTTGAGTTCTTCGTCTTTTTTGGCCATAGGCGGTGGACCTTCAAGGAAATTATAAAAGTAAGTGTAAACAGTATCGGTGTAAAGTCCCATATACACATTTGCCATTCCATCCAGGATCCCGTTATCGTCCAATGCATGAATCTTACTGTAATCACGGTTAAATTTTACGGATATGGCAAGTGTTGTATCTATGCTTCCACTGCTTATTACCTCACTGCTTGTTGGATTTGTACCTGTTGAATCTTTAGAGGGATGATTACCCTCCAGTTCAATTACTTTTTCAGAAAAATACTGGAGTTTAACAGCCGAAACATAACAAACCGCCCGACTGTCAATGGCTGTGGAAAGAGAAAACCCAAAGCTAAGCCAGAGATAAAGCATCACAACCGGCAGAAGTAAAAAAATGGATTTAAAAGGTATGGAAACGCCAAAAAATTCAATTTCATCGCGCTTGTCAAAGTACAAAAGACAAATGCCTAAAAGACAACAAATGCCCATTCCATTAATAACCGAAGACAATGAAGTAATGTTTTTATCATAATGGTCTTTGCGGTTGTTGTAAATGCCGGCTATTTCTTCCTTCATATTTTGATTGAAGGTAAGATCATTGTTTTCTTTTATTTTATCAATATCAGTTCCCGGGGCAAAAATAGAATACTTGTCAATGTGATATTTTAAGTAACACTTATTGGAAAGAAAAATAAACGAAATGAACATAATAAATGCTATGCCAAAAGCCACAAAGACATAGTTGTCCAGGGAATCAATAAGGCGCCTGCTGTTTTCGTGATCGCTATGTAATTCTGGCTTTTTAGACATGATTTCTACCCCACCACCTCAAAATCGCCATTGCTCTTGTACCGCATAGCCGTATAAAGCGGGGAAATTTTGGTTGCGCTTATAATTTCAAGCGTAGCTTTTGATGAGCTTGCCAACTCAACCTGGCCGCTGCCAATTTCCAGTACCGAACCAATGGGTGCATTGTTTTTTCCTTTCAACAATATTTTATTGTCACGGTCCTGGCTGAAAATAACGGTGCCTGATTCGGCAGTTATCACATCAGAAATAAAATGGTAATGCATTTTTTTGGATAGTTTGTTAAACCCGTTCTCTTCCCATATTTTAGTGAGGGCTGCATTTACTAAACCCAGTTTTACAACTGTACGCTGTATTTGTTTAAGCGATACAAACGCTGAATTTTTGTTATTGAATTTCAATTGCACTTCGCCACTGGCTACAGGTGAGCCCGCCATGCCTCCAATACTTATGTCAATACCCGATTCGGTAGTGAACTTTAAATCACTTTTGTTTGAACTTATAAGTTTATCAGCAAGTGTAAAACCGGGAACAAGATCTTCAATGTTTCCCCACACTTTGTGTTCACCGTCATCGTGGAATACAATATCGCCCACACGCAAGGGCGATTCTATAAAATTCCCAATCAGATTTAATCCTGAAAATACCTGCTGTGTTTTTTTTAGCGACATATTAATTTGGTTTAATTAAATAAATCATGCATTTGCTGGGGCAATAAACTTGTGATAAAAGGTGACAGCATCATGATGGCCAGTTTAAAGTTGTCGGTTAACGTTAAATTAAAGTTCATTTTGCCAGCCTGCTTTGCAGCCCACTCTTTATCGTCCATGCTAGATTGCAGGTGTTCGGCTTTTTGTTTTAAGATGCCGTAGTTGCGTTTTAAATACAAATAAATTGGCACATACATAATGCCCAGGAACAGTGAAAAGTAAAGGCCGTATACCAGGCTGGCGTCAGATGGAAATACATCAAAAACACGATCGTCCAGGTTAATGGCTTTTTTAAGTGAAACACGAAATGCACTGGAGGTAATAACCGAAAAAGCCACTACGCAACTCAATACACGAAAGGTGTTGCGCAGCATGGTGTTTAGGTTTTCCAGCTTTGTAACTGATTCTTCAACTTCCTCCCTGGTATCATTTTCGGGTAATACGTTATCACATGCAAGTCCGATTAAAAACATATAATACAACAACGGACTTATAAGACATAAGGTAAACGTAATGATAAAGGTCAACACCCATCCGCCTGACAGCAATACGCCAAATTCATTTATTACATCCTGGGCGCGGTTATAACCAACCAGGTCGGCATTTGACATGGTAAGAAATAATGCAATTATTGCCAGGAAAAGAAAAGCGTTGGCAAGGGTTTTCCAGCCAAGGGTGTATTTGTAAGCGAGATCAAAAGCCTGGAACAGGTAAGCCGCAAAACAACCACCGGCAACTGTAATCATGATTAAGACCAAAACAACCCAAACCATAAACATCGGGTTTGCATGAAACAGGTAATGCCGTAAGTGATAATGATCACCCGGAATGGGTTGCTTGACTAACTTAAACGGTGCGCTTATGCCGGCCGATGCTGTGGCTGATAGTTTTGGTAGAAGGGTGGTGTCCTCAACGGTTTTTGTTTTTAAGGTAAATGCCTGTTGAGATAACGTATCGGGTATTTCTTTTTTGCGTTCAAAGGTTAGTATGGTTCGGTCACGTTTATTTTTTGCAGGAACACTTATGGAAAAGCTATCGGAAAGTTCGCTGTACTCAACCAGGTTGTCATTGATAACTGTGTACCCTACCAGATAGCAAACGGTGCAACAGGCTATGACAATAAAAATACCGTATGACTTTAAATCATATTTCTTTTTTTCTTTTTTATCATCCTTATTGTCCATGGCCATTTATTTTGCCTGCTTCATGTTGTATTGAATGATTGCATTGCGCAAATTTTTTGGTTTGTATTTAAGGGCGGCATCGTTGTACCTGAGCAACACTGAATCGTCAAGCACTTCGTTGGTCACCATACGTTCGCCTTTTTCGTTTTTGCGCTCAATCATTACCGTACGCGGTTTATAGGAAAAGGTAATCCAGTACAACAGGCTCATGGAATTGTAGAGTGTACCTTTGTATGTGGGATTAAATTGATACCCGTTTATTTTTTTGTTTAAGACATCACCATTTATTTCGGCACTTAAACCGGCATTGGATGCCATTTTAAATAACCACTCAAGGGCAAGGTCACTTAACCCTGAATTGGCATACCCGCCACCCACATTGCTGTGTACCCCGGGAAACCAACGTTGTTCCAAAACCTGTTTATGCCCGGGCGTGTTTTTAACCGTGTCGGTCAATTCCCAAAGGGTAGGTGCAAATTCACTGCGGCTTTCATCAATGGAAAGCGCGTGATAGGCATAACTGATTTTACTGCTAATTTTTACATCGTGAAATTTATACCTTTTGGCATTGTATTTTTTCTTCCATGGAAAACCCAGGCTGCCAACCGTGTCCCAAACACCAATGAAATATACACCGGTTTCGGGCTCAACGCAATAGTTTTGCCTGAAGGATTTCATCATGTCGGAGTCAGGTGAAGCATACTTGTCTCTGCTGCGGTACAATTCATACGCATTGTCAATGAGGTGAAGGTTTTCAGGTTTTAAAATACCGCAGTTGTTGATGAAACCTGCTACGCTGCGCGAAGTATAGGCACCGCGACTGAAACCAAATAAATATATTTCATCGCCCGGCTGATAATTGAGCATTAAAAAGGTATACACATCTTTAATGTTCTGGTCAATGCCTGCGCCTATGATGCCGCCAAACACCTGGTCTTTTGTGTCAAATGAACTGCTGCCTACACCGGCATCGTAAATTTTAACCTGTTGAATTCCGTTTGCATCATGCTCATTTATGCAATTGTAAAACAATTCCACGTTGGTATGTGTTTCTTTTTCGGAGCTGTTCCACGTTCCGTCAGAACAGGCAACAATGCGTTTTTTATGTGTAGCCATGAATGAAAAGGGTTGTACAGGTTAACAGGTTGCGTTATACTAATTAAATAAAAAACCGGGCGTTTCCAACAAAAGGAGGTGTAAATACCGTAGAAATACGTGCATGTACCGTAGAAATACGGAGTGACCTGGACCGTATTTTCCGCAAAAATTCCACCCCGGCTTTCATTTTCCTTTTTATCTTGCACGCATGTACAAACAACACCTGCTTACCAACCTTGAACGTGAAATCACGCTTTTAAAGCGCCTGGCTGCACTTATTGAAGAAAAAGACCTTGACTACAGGCCAGGGGAAAAACTTCGCAGCACGCACGAGCTCATGATTTACCTGAGCTATATTGGCGAATTGTCCATTTACTGGATGCTGAACAAGGACATGACTCCCGATGAACGCAAGGCCATGCGTGAGAGCAATATGCATGTTACACTGGCCGATTTCCCGGCACGCATTGATGCGCAATGGCAACGTATGCAGGACCTGCTTAAAAACGTTACAGATGAACAATTGCTGACCCAGGAAAGCGAAATGCCCTGGAAAGAAAAAATGCCGCTGGGATCGGCCCTCCTGAACTCAGCCGTGAAATTCCTGACAACCTACAGGATGCAGCTTTTTATAAACCTGAAATTGAATGGAAGGCCTGAGCTGGGAACGAAGGAAGCCTGGGTGCCGTAAAGGGCTCAACCCACTAAAAACAACCATTTATTATTACATATTCATCAAAAATCTTACACGCGTCAGTACCTGACTAAATCGTAGTTTAATATAAAGCCCCCTGTACCTAGGTTTGTGTTGTAATTAAAACAACACATATGAAACTAATACTACGCATTGCTCTTTTTTGTTTAATTGTTTTTGGTTTTGCTTATATAAGTAAAGCCCAGGTAAAAATTGGTGACAATCCAAACACCATTAACGCCAATTCATTGCTTGAACTGGAAAGTACCAACAAAGGATTTTTATGTCCGCGTGTTGCCATTACAAGCCTGGGTTCGGCAAGTCCGCTTACGGCTCCTGTTACAGCAGGCATGTTGGTGTACAGTACAGGTGGAGCCGTTGCCGATGGGTATTATTCATGGGACGGAGCAAAATGGGTAAAACTATTAACATCATCCATTTCACGCAACAATTATGTAATTGTAAAATCGGCAAGTGACCTGCCTGCCCCTGTATCGGGTGTCATTACATTAACTGCTGGTACCCTGTATGAAATAAACGGAACCATAGTGGTGAGCGATAAAATTGATATGAATGGATGCTCGGTTACCGGTGCCGATCCGTTAAACGATAAATTGGTTTATACCGGAACCGGTGAATTGTTTACCGGTTCAAGTGCAGGCAACCTTAAATTTTTAACACTTGTTGCATCGGCAGGAAAAGTATTCAATTTAAATGGTGGTGGAGCCGCTAAAAATTTTATTGTACAAAATTGTTATATACTTGGGTGCAACACGGTAGGTACAATACAGGGATACGGAGGAACAGTTTATTTTGGAACGGTTGCCTATTTCAGCAATCAGAATGGTGTAACGTTTACCAACAATACAAATGTGTTGTTAAATAATATGTTGTGGGATGCCAGTAATTACAACGCATATGAAACATTTACCGGAACATTTAATGCGATACAAATACTGGGTGGCGACCGTTACGCCAATGCATCCAATTCAGCAACGGCACTTAATATAAGTGGTATTACCAGTTTAAGTGTAGGCTCATTAAAAGTAGTGTTGTTTTTGGGAACAGGTACTTATGTTGCCGGTAGTTTTACCAATGCCTGGGAGGTTGAAGCAACAGGGTTAAACACTGAAAAAGACGATGTGGCTTCAGGTAATATTTATATAACGGGATCGGCATCAACGGTGTTTTCAGCCATAAATACCCCGGTAAAATTAGCTGGAACTACAACAGCTGCGAGTTTGTTCAGAACAACGTCACCCACAAATAACCGAATGACCTATACCGGGGCCAAAACGCGCAGGTTCCAGGTATTGGGATCATTGAGCATGGCAGCTGCAGGAAGCAATAAAAATTTCTCGTTTTACATTGCAAAAAACGGGGTCATACTTCCTGAGTCAAAACAATGGTTAAGGCTAAATGCAAGTTCTGACAGGGATTGTGTATCACTTTCATGTACCGTACAACTGGCCCCCAATGATTACATAGAGGTTTGGGTAGAAAATAATTCAGATGCAACGGCCATAATTGTTGAGTCACTTAATTTGTCAATGAAGTAGGGTGTTGTTTAAAAAGTAGAATAACCAACCGTTAATAATAAAAAACGAATGCGAAAATTTTTACCATACCTTATCATTTTGCTGCCAATACCATTAAGTGCACAAATGACCAATAACGGGAATATACAATTTCACAGCGGGGCGAGTGTGGCAGTAAAAGGTGATTTTACCAATAACGGAACATTGACCGATGATGGTACCATGGTGTATTTTAATGGTGCAGCATGCCAAACTGTTGGAGGTACAAGTGTTATCACATTTAAGAATATAACCCTTAACAACACAGCAGGCTTAACCTTGCAAAACAGCATTACAGTCAGCAATTCACTAGCCCTTACAAGCGGATTAATGAGCCTTGGTTCAAATACACTGACCATTAGCAACAGTGCCACTACAGCCATAACCCGCACAACCGGTTGTATTGTGAGCGAACAAACAAACAATACAGGAAAAATAAAGTGGAACATGGGTACAACTACAGGTGCGCATATTTTTCCATTCAGCAATGCCGCAGGCACGTACATACCATTTATTTTGGACCTTACATCGGGAAACATTGGTGCGGTTACTGTTTCAACATACCCTACAGCTGCCAACAATACGCCTTATCCCGTTACACCAACAGCTGTAACACACGTTAATGACGCCTTTGGTGTTGATAATAGCGGAAACACGGTAAACCGCTTTTGGCAAATTGATAAAGATGGTGCAGGCGGGGTTGCAACATTAACCTTTAACGCCACACCGGCCGAAGTTGGAACACTTTTATCACTCCAGGCACAACGTTGGAATGATGTAACAGCAGGATGGGATTTACCTATTACAGGACAAACCAGTCTTGCGTACGGTGCTGTTGTGCCTGGTGTAACCACGTTTTCACCATGGACTTTATCCGGAAATCTTTCAACGCTGCCAATACAATTGCTGGCATTTAATGTTGCCTTGAACGATAACGAAGAAGTGGATTTGGCATGGACAACCTTGTCGGAAATAAACAATGATTATTTTACCATTGAAAAAACCGTTGACCTTGAAAATTTTGAAACGGTTGCTGTTTTAGAGGCAGCAGGCAGCACCAACCAAACGAAGCATTATTACAGTAAGGATGTGACCCCGTTTGCCGGTATTTCCTATTACCGCCTTAAACAAACCGATTTTGACGGCAACTCATCGTATTCAGATTTGGTTGCAGTTGAACTCAAAAAAAGCGGCACTGCGTTGAGTGTTTATCCTAACCCTGCCACTGACGTGTTTACGGTGTTGGTAACAGCCAATAATGACGCGGTAATTGCGGTTAAAGTATTTGATGCCTCAGGAAAATGTGTATTTGTGCAGGATGCTGCATTGGAAGACAACCAGGCAAGAATGCGCATAGAAGCAAACCTTGCTAAAGGTATATATACAGTTGTTGCCGAAGGAAAAGACTTCAGGGAACAAGGAAAGCTGGTTGTCAATTAATGGTTTTACGTTGCGCAGTTGTTTAAATTGAATAATTGACTGTGAAGTGGCCACGTGGTTGAAGTGAATTATAAAAACCGCGTAAACATCAGCACGAAACCCTGCCCTTCATAATACGGATTTTGTTCGTCATAACCTTTTCCATTTGAAACGTGTTGCCATCGGTAACAGAATTTGAGCAAATGGTTTTCACGCATTTTACAGCATAAATTTAGACCGGTACGTAACATAAGGTTGTACTGTGTTTACTCTATTGGACTAAAAGGAATTTGCCAGCGCCAAATTAATGGTTAGTGGCACGTTTCCAAATAAAAACGAAGAGAATTACCACTTGTGAAAAACTAATTACACCTGAAGCATTTCTCTTTTTGACGCGGACCAACCTATTTTGAGAAGAAAAAAATATAAAATAGTACGGCTTGTTTTTTCTTAAAACAGTTAGTTGTCAATGAAAAAACACGCAACAAAAACCAATGATGTGTTAAGGAACGGTTTTGGTTGTGCGTACGACCTAACTTAAAAAAAGGAACTATGAGGGTAAAAAATTCAAACCGTGGGCGTGGTAATAATGGATCGCGTACCAATTCAAGCTCACAACGTGGTGAGCGTTATAGTAACCAAAACAACCAACAAAACTATGGTGGCCAATACAACCAGGGACCGCTTTACAACCAGGGTGGAAGTTATGGAGCGTCACAAGGTGATTACAGCTCGGGTTACAAACGTGGAAATTACCAACGTGGCTATAATGAGGGACGCGAAGGAAGTTATGGAAACGGTTTAAACCGCAACCAGCAGTATGGTGAACGATACCATGAAGGCCACGGTTTTGATTATGATCAGGCAGATGATTATAACAACCGTTGGAATAACCGCGCGGGCTCACGCTTGAATGAGGGCGGGTTTAACAGCGGTTCACGTTACAATGATTACAGCGCCAACAACCGCAACAATGATTACAACCGGTATGAAGCAGGTGCATATGACCATGATGTATATGATGAAAGTGAATACGATGATGACTACGGCATGCGCAGTGCATACGATGAAGATTACGATGATGAGGATTATGATGACCAATATGCCAGCGATTACGATATGCGCTACGAAAGCGATGATGATGACCAATATGAAGAAGGATATAACGATGACAATGACCAACACACATACCACGGCCAATACGGAAATTTTTCAAGGGGAAATGACTGGAGTGACCGCTCACAAAACGGTGGTTACGGCAATAGCCGTTCACAAAACCGAAACAGCCGTAATTACGGCTCACAAAACAGTGGTTTGCAAAACGAGCATTCACAAAACCGGGGCGGTAATTACCGTTCACAAAGCGGCCGCGGACAAAACAGTGGCTCACAAAACGGGCGCTCGCAAAACAACAGCCGGTCATATGGAAACAAACAATCACAAAGCGTTTCAGGGCGAAGCAGCGCAGGAACAAACCGCGGACAAGCTAAAACAACGCGCAAAACAAGTTCAGGAAGCAAGGGACAAAGCAAGCGCAGTAAATAACACGTTATTCAATTAAATAAGATAAAAATTTATGGCAACAAAAACAAACGGCAAATCGAATTCAACCAGCCAGTATAGTTCAAACGGTAAATCAGCACAAACTACACAGGGCAAATCACAGAATTCAGGTTCGCAAACAAGTTCACAGTACGCAAATTCGCAATCAAAGTCAACGTATGCAGGCGTGCAGTCAAAATCACAATCATCAAGAGAAGAAACAACGCTTGAAAAATTGTTTGAAGACGGTTTAAAGGACATTTACAGTGCCGAAAAGCAATTGGTAGAGGCGTTGCCTAAAATGGCAAAGGCAGCCGACAGTGAAGACCTTGAGCAGGCATTTACCCACCACCTGGAGCAAACCAAAAAACAAGTTGAACGACTTGAAAAAATTATGGACCGCCTTGAAATTGAAAAAACAATTGAAAAGGAATGTGAAGCCATGAAAGGTTTAATTAGCGAAGGCGAAGAAATAATTGAAAAATACAAAGCAAGCCCGGTGCGTGATGCAGCGTTGATAATGGCAGCACAAAAAGTAGAGCATTATGAAATTGCAACGTATGGTTCATTGCGCGAATTTGCCGATGTATTGGGTATGCGCAGGGAATGTGATTTATTGAACAGGACCTTGCAGGAAGAAGGTGACACAGACCACGACCTGTCACGTTTGGCTATGGAAATTAATGACGATGCGTGTGCATTGGCTGACCAGGAAAAATTTGATGACGAGTGGTAGAAGGAAATTAAAAAACGAGTCCCCGGTGTCAACTTTTGGCCCGGGGATTTTTTTAAACTGCGCTTTTGCGCATGAAATGCGGTTGTATTAGCCGGCATGAAGTAAAACAGGATTGGTTTAACGTGACCAAAACAAAAAGGAAGCAAGCCAGGCAAAAAATGAAAAAAAATTTGCCTATTGAATATTTACTATATTTGCAGCCATATCGCGGGGTGGAGCAGATGGTAGCTCGTTGGGCTCATAACCCAAAGGTCGTAGGTTCGAGTCCTGCCCCCGCTACTACAAAAGCCATGGTAAAACATGGCTTTTTTCATTAATAATGAGGTGTTTATGAGATTTCGGCCAGGGATAGAGCGGATAGCCCGCAGCACACCTAAACCAAATTAAAAAATTATTTTAAGCGAGGACTATGAGCGATAGCCCGGTACTGTTGCCGGTTTGGTCATTGTTTTTAGACATTTATTGCAACAGTAGGCCGCCAGAAAGAAAACGCACTCAACCTTTTTGACTACTTTTGCAAACTTATGAACCACAAATCGGGTTTTGTTAATATTGTAGGTAAGCCTAATGTAGGGAAATCAACCCTGATGAATGCGCTTGTGGGTGAAAACCTGAGCATTATTACTGCCAAAGCGCAAACCACGCGCCACCGTATAATGGGCATTGTAAGTGGTAAGGATTTTCAGATTGTTTACAGCGATACACCGGGAATTTTAAAGCCTGCATACAAATTACACAAAGGAATGATGGATGCGGTTGAAGGCAGCTTTAACGATGCGGATATTGTGATTTATGTAACTGAACCAGGACTTGGCAGTAAAATTGAAGACGAAACACTTGCCAAGCTGCAAAAGGTAAATGTGCCGGTTATTATTTTGATTAATAAAGTTGACACCATTGAAAACGATGAGGCTATAAAACTGGTTGAGGAATTTAGAACGTTGTTACCGGGCGGATTGGTTGCCACCGTGAGCGCATTGCGTAAATGGAATATTGATACGGTATTTAAAAAAATACTGGAGTTGTTGCCTGAGGGGCCTGCTTATTTTCCTGAAGGAGAATTGAGCGATAAGTCGGTACGGTTTTTTTGTACGGAAATAATTCGTGAAAAAATATTGCTGAATTATGAAAAGGAAATTCCGTACAGTGTTGAAGTGGTAATTGATAGTTATAAAGAAGCGCCAAAGATTGATAAAATTGTTGCCATTATTTATGTTGCGCGTGAATCACAAAAAGGAATTGTGATAGGGCACCAGGGTGCAAAACTAAAAAAAGTGGGAACCGAAGCGCGTTTGGCTATGGAGGAAATGCTGGAGAAAAAAGTGTTTTTGGAACTACAGGTAAAGGTGGCCAAGGATTGGCGCGAAGATGATAAGATGCTGCGAAGGTTTGGTTACTTTAATAAGTAGGCAGCAGCAGTGAACTGACGAAAAACGAATTGATAATTGTACATTGATAATTGATAATTTAAAATGCCAAATATAGTAGCCATAGTAGGACGCCCCAATGTAGGAAAATCAACCCTGTTTAACCGGTTGACAGAAACCCGTGCGGCCATTGTAGATTCGGTTGCGGGCGTAACGCGTGACAGGCATTACGGCAAGGCCATTTGGGGAAAACACGAGTTTACCGTAATTGATACCGGTGGGTACATTACCGGAAGTGACGATATTTTTGAAAGTGAAATACGCAAACAGGTTCAGTTGGCTATTGATGAAGCAAACGTTATTTTGTTTGTAGTTGATGTGATTGATGGGTTAAGTGATTTTGATAAAGCGGTGGCCCAATTATTGCGCAAGTGCAAGAAAAAAGTATTACTTGTAGCCAATAAAGTAGATAACCACGAACGTATAAACAATTCATACGAATTTTTTGAGTTGGGCCTTGGCGAAGTGAATTGCATAAGCGCTGTGAGTGGAAGTGGTACCGGTGATTTGCTTGATAAAGTAATTGAAGATTTTCAGGAGGAACCCGAAGTAACCGATGAGTCATTGCCACGCATAGCTGTTGTTGGAAAACCAAACGTAGGCAAGTCATCATTTATAAACGCTTTGCTGGGAGTTGACCGTAACATTGTAACCGATATTTCGGGCACAACACGCGACAGTATTGAAACAAATTACAACTCATACGGATTTAATTTTACGCTGATAGATACAGCTGGCATACGCAAGAAGGCCAAAGTGGACGAAGACATTGAGTTTTATTCAGTCATACGCAGTATACGCGCCATTGAGTACAGCGATGTAAGCTTTTTCATGATTGATGCTACCGAAGGTTTTCAAAAACAAGACCAGAATATTTATTACCTGATTGAGAAAAACAAGCGTGGAGTGGTTATACTGGTTAACAAGTGGGATTTGGTGGAGAAGGATCACAAGAGCACTGCCGACTACGAGAAAAAAATACGCGAGGCCATTAAACCGTTTGACGATGTGCCTATTTTATTCATATCGGCCCTGACAAAGCAACGTATACACAAAGCGCTTGAAACGGCTATGTACGTTTATCAAAACCGTACCAAGCACATTTCAACATCGCAGCTTAACGAAATTATGCTGCCCATTATTGAAAATACACCACCACCAAGTTATAAGGGTAAGGTGATCAAAATTAAATACATTACGCAATTGCCTATGCATTACCCTGCATTTGCTTTTTTTGGAAACAACCCACAATACATAAAAGAGGCTTACCGCAGGTTTTTGGAGAACCAGTTGCGGCAGAATTTTGATTTTTGCGGAGTTCCTATCAGGATATTCTTTAGAGGGAAAGATTAAGACAGGGTGTTATTCGTTCTCAGTTCCCGGTTGCCCTTTTTTGGTTCACCGGTGTTAGCGTGCCAGCGGCTGTATTGATCAGAACACAAGGGCATAGTTTTTTCTGTTATATTTATCCCCATGCGGTTGCTACTTTTCATTTTTAGTTTATTGCCTGTTGCAGGGTTGTTTGCCCAAACTACGCATGTTGAAGCGCGTCTTGAAATTGACCTGAAAAAACACCTGATTATTGGGCGTGCAAACGACTCAATCGATTTTTATCCAACCCCAGCGCAAATAGCAGGAACCTTGAATTCAGTTGAGTTTATAACCGACTGCCTTAGCCGTTTCAGAAAATACCTGAAACCTGAAGATAAAAAAGCATTTATGGCAAGAATAAAGGGAAAATTACATGAAGAGGGAGATAGGCTTGATATTTCATTTAGCGATAGTGATGCAGGGTTTGCAAAACAATTTTTGGATACGCTTATTTACCAGTTGCAAATGCAGCAAATAAAACGGGTGTTTGCTAAATTCAGGGAAAGGGAAAGTTTGCTGGACGCATTATTAACCAATGCCCGGGACATGCAGAAACAGTACGATGACGTTTACCGCGCCTGGGTTGATGAAAGGCGGCTGAACAATTATGAATGCGAACGTGCTTTGCTGCAAAATAAATTAAGGCAGCTGGATTCACTGTATAGCATGGACAAACGCTCGGCAGAGGGGTTAAACCGCATGGAAGACCGGATTTTAAAACAGGATATGTTTTATGCAAATATACCTGCTTTGTATTTGGGATATCACGATGCTGATTTGCAAAAACTATATATGCAGGCAGTAGCTGTACAAAAGGATAGTTTACAGAAGGCTGCCTTTGATTCCATAAGGAAGGAAATACTGGTTTATATAAAAGACCTGCGCAAAACCTTTGCCGATCGGATTGATATGAAGCGCAGAGAAATAGGCGAAACGGAAAATCATGTTGGCCGCCTTCTTAAACTGGAAGATGAATACGAACAGATGAAAGCACGCAAAGTCAAGTATAAAAAACGTGTTGATGTATTGGAAGAACAGCTGGAGGACCTAAAAATGAAACGCGTGAGTGTTACGCCCTTCACAAAAATTGTGATTGCTCCGCATGTTGTGGAATGATCAGGCCAGTAAACGCATTTTTTCAATCAATTCTTCTTTGTTTTTGCGTGTCACTTCAGCCCGGGAACCGTCTTTAAAAGCAACAAAAAAACCATCTTCACTCAGTAATTTTTCAACTTTTCGTAAATTGATGATGTACGAGTTATGGCAACGATAAAACAGGTTTTTATCAAGCATGGATTCATACTCTTTGAGCACTTTTGAAGTGGTAAGTTTTTTATTTTCGTCAAGGTAAATATCGGTATAGCTACCGCTGGCCTTGAGCTTCACAATTTCGGCCGTATTAATAAATAAGACACCCTCCTTTACATTGATTTGGATGCTTGCTGAACCAGGGGTTATTTTAGCCGGTTCAATGCGGTTTACACACCTTACGAGGTCATCGGCATCAACAGGTTTTAATAAATAATCAAAAGCGCCATGCTTAATGGCATTAAGGGCTTGTGTTGAATCGCCCGTAGTAAAAATAATTTTAATGGGAAGGCTGTTTATTTTGGCAATCATATCCATGCCTGTATGTTCGGGCATATGTATGTCAAGAAAAACAAGTTCGGGTTTTTCTTTTGCAATGAGCGCAAGTGCGTCAAATGCTGAACTGGCAGTGCCAATTACCTGCACGTTTTTGCAATAATGCCCAAGCAATGCTTCAAGGCTTTTAATGCATTTGGGTTCGTCATCAACAAGAATGGCTCTTAGCATAAATTATGGTTTTAGCAAGGGTATTTTAATGATGGCCTTAGTGCCCTTAGGGGTGTTATCTTCGTTGAACTTATCAACTATAATTGTTTCGGCTTTTACATTGTGCATGTTTTCCATCAGGTCAAGTCGTTCGCGGGTAATTTTCATGCCCAGTGATTTTTTGCTTTGGGGAGCAGTATTTTTTTTCCCCGATTCAAAACGTCCAATGCCGTTGTCTTCCACCTCAATGCATAATTGTTCATTTTCCCGGTAAATTGTTACCAAAAGAATTTGTTCTCCTTTTTTACCCATGAGTCCGTGCCATATAGCATTTTCAATGAATGGTTGTATGAGCATGGGAGGAACAAATAATTTTTCGGGACAAATGTCTTTGGATACATTGATTTTCCAGGAAAATTTTTCCTCAAAACGCAATGATTCTATTTCAAGGTAAACGCGCACTGTTTCCAGTTCTTCCTGGAGCAAAACCTGTTCCTTACGCGAATGTTCCAGCACGTTGCGCATAAGCTTTGAGAATTTTGACAGGTATTTATTGGCGTTTAAGGGTTCATTGTTCAGCACGTAGTGTTGTATGGAATTCATTGAATTGAAAATAAAGTGAGGATTCATCTGGCTGCGCAGAGCCTGCATCTCGGTAAGTCCTATTTTACGGATGAGTTCGTTTTTTTCTTCTTCCCTTTTTTTAATTTGGCGTATGCGAACAAAGAAAACAATAAACGTAAATGAGATTAAAAGCACTGCCACAAGGCCATAAAACCACCAGGTTTTCCAATAAGGCGGGGCAACAATAAAATTCATTGAAATGGTTTGCCTGCTTTTAACCCCGTCAGTATTTGTGGCAAAAACCGTTAATGTATAATTGCCTGGTTGCAGGCCTGCAAATTCAATGTTGTTGTTGGCGGTTGCGTGCCATTTATTGTCCAGGCCGCTTATTTTATAATGATACGTTGTGTGTGCGCCAGCTATAAAATTGAGCGCCTGGAAATTTATTTTCAAGTAATTTTCATCGTACTTGAGGAAATGCGTTGGTAACATGGTTTTGTTTTTGCCATTGACCATAAAGCTGGTTGCATAAAGGTCGGGAGCAAAACGGTTGTAAAAATTTTTGGACGATGGAAAAATAACCAGTCCTTCTTCAGTTGAAACAAATACCTGTTCATTACCAAAAGCGATGTGGTTAACCAGGTCAGTTGGGAATCCGTGTAGTTTATTAATGGAAGTGAATTTTAAACGGTTGTCAAAACAATAAATGCCTTTGTTTGTTGCCAGCCACACGGTGCCGTGCGCGTCAGTAACAATTTGTTTGATGGCAATGCCAGAAAGGCTGGTTATGGTTTTCTGTTTTTTTGAAAGTGTTTCATCCAGTATGTAAATCTCACCCGATTTTGCAGCCACAATTACAGCGTTTTTAAAAAAAGGTGAACGAACCGTGCCGGCAATGCCTGTGTTTTCAGGAAGTACATTAACCAATGTGTACTGTTGGCTACCCGTGTTGAATTTGTATAAGCCGTTCTCGCAACTAAGCAAAATATGGTTGTTGTCAAAGCCGCCAATACACCTTGTTTTGGATGGCAACTGGTACTCGTGTATATGTTTATTGTTTTTTGGGTGAAAACTAAAAAGAACGTTTTGATTTACGGCATATACGGAATCGTTATGCATACATGCATGCGTGAGGCTAATGCAATTCCCGTTCCGGTTAGTCAGGTAATTTGTGTTACCGGTATTTTTATGGAAGATGGCGGTGCACAAGCCCACCAGCAACAGGTTTTGTTCATCAATTTCCAGAACCTCACTGACATTATTTTTAGAATTGCTTTTTACGGAAACAATTGTTTTTTTGTTTACTTGGCCCCGGGCTTTTACTTCAAAAAAATTGTCCTGGTGGAAACAGTAAGTTGACCGGGCATTGCTGTCATAATAGCTGTAATTAATGCCGCTGTGCAGGCCGTTTTTTTCATTCAGCAACGTCACCTCGTTGTGTGGTGCGTAATATATGCCGTTGCGCATGGTTGTTATCCAATACGCTCCTTCAGCATCCTGCGTTATGCTATTGGGAAACTGGTCGGCAAGGTAGGTGACCGGCCATTGAAAACTGGTATCGGATTTAGTAAAAAACAACAAGCCGTTATCGGAACAAAGCAGCCATAAATTTTGATTTTTATCGCGTATAGCATTCAGCAATGAATTTTGCAACGATGCAAGTTGCTTAAGGCGCCCATTCCGGTATTCAAACAATATGTTTGAAAAACAAACCAAATAGCTTCCATCATCCATTTGTTTGCACACAACACGGGGGCCGTCAATAAACAGTGATTTAAATGGAATAATTTCCTGTGTTTTGTTTTTTATAAGGGTAATGGCCTGAGCCGGTTTTTTTGTAACTGAGTAAAATGTTGAACCGGCAATTAAGCCGCCATCACCCGTAATATACAGGAATGAAGTGGTAACGGGGTTTACGGGAATTAATTCAATGTTGTTTTGGTTGTAAGGCGGACTTATTTTTACAATGTTGTTATAGCGGAAATAGGCCTGGTAAATGGTTCCGTTTTTATCAACGTGCATTGAGCTGATTACTCTTGTTCGTGTAATTTCCGATAATTTTTCGCTGCAGGGTAAAACATGTACTTTTTCATTGGCAATGTAGGCAAGTTTATTGCTGTATGACTTTATCCATAAGCGGTGCTGGCTGTCCTCAACAAAACCAAAAGCAACGTTATCGGGCATGCCGTTTGAGGTCGTATAACTTTTGTAATTTTTTCCATCATACTGCCATATACCGCCATCACTGGCAAACCAAATGTAGTGTTTACTGTCCTGGAAAACATTGTATACCTCGTGTGCCATGGGACCGTTTTCGGCATTCACTTTCCGCATATACATGTGCTGTGCCTGCACCTTGGGGGCAAGCAAATTGAAAAGTAAAAGATATAAAGCGGGCCTGGTCACAAACTAAGCAAAATTGCCTGTCAATTGGTTTCTTTAAATTAACGATAAAAACGAAGTGTGATTGAGTGGTTGCTGATTTTAAGACGTAAAATTAAGTTACGGTTGTTTTGGCAAGTGAAAGGGTTGAGTGCTCAGTACGTTAGGTTTTTTATTGAAAGAATGGTTACCGTATTTCTACGCTATTTAGTGCGTATTTCTACGGTACGGGTACCGTATTTCTACGCAGCCGTTTATTTTCCGGGATGAAGAATAAGTTTAAATTACGGTTGAATCGTTGTAGTTTTTCACGTTGATTAATTCCACAAAACCAAACCATGTTTTTACAAAGTGAACTTGCTGTTGTACAAAACGGTTAACTGAAAGTTGTTTATTCTCAATAATATTGAGTAGAAACATGATTCGGAGTAGTAACCAATAAAACAAAAACCATGAAGAAAAAAATTAAAATGCTGGCGTTATTCTATTTTTTAGGTAGCGTTCAGGCAATGGCACAACCCATAGGAACAGCTGCTGCCAGTACCGAATGGCATAGGGGAGGTAACAACGGTACAGGAGGTGGAGCGCTTAATACAAACAATATTCTTGGTTTTGACGGAACACTAGGTTCCTCCAATCTTGATATTTGGTTTGAAACAAATGGAATTTACCGAATGGCTATGTTAAAAGGTGGTACCGGAATAGGAGGGGGGCGTTTGGCATTTGGAAACAATTTAGCCCCTGGTTTTATTCCTGCTGATCGTTTTCACAGCCATACAACAGTGGCAGGAGCAAACATGTTCAGGTTCACAAACCCAACAACAAATTCAACAAACACTGATGGTGTGCGTTACGGTTTAGTGAATGTAGCCGGTTTAGGTTATGGTACGGGCGATGTAGCTCTTTTTGACCAAAATGAGCAATCAATTTTCAGGTTTGACATCACCAACAACGGTTCTCCGGCTGCACAGCAAACAAAATTTACAATAGGAAATATTAACCAGGTAAATACAACAACAACGTTTCAACCTACCTATACCGATGTTCCCCGTTTGGGCATTTGGAACGGATCATCGTATGCTGCCGGAATAGATCCACTGGCAGCAGTTCATATTGGTGAACCAGCTCCACTCAATGTATTTGCGCACCGCGACTGGATGAATTTAGGTACTTATTATAATACAGCCAGTGACGGAATGTATGTTGGAATAAAAGAAAATGCCGGCAATGGGATGGACGCAGTTGTTGCCTGGGGCGATGATGGCGGAGCAGCACCGGCTAACCAGGGCGACAGGCTCAAGTTTATTTTTAATACAAGTTTTAGTCCGGGTGGAGGATTGTTATCAGGAGCTGCTGACGGTTTAGAAGTTGCACGTTTTAATACCGTATTGGGAAATGATGGGTCGGTTATTTTTAATGGTGGTTCAATTGGCGGCACCATTGATCCAGGTAATACAGTTCATATTGTGGGTCAAAGCACAAATGGAAATGCAGCAACTCCAGGTGGAAATGCTGGTTTGAGATTTCACTTTTTAAATGCTGCAACACCTGTAGTTGCCAACCCGGGGCCTGGTGTTTTAAGTGTAGATGCTAATGGTGATGTGATTTATGTAATTGATACAACAGGAACCGGTTGTTGTGACACTGCACAAAACGGTCTTAATATCGGTATTGCCGGTCCAAATATAATTGAATTGGGAGGTCCTTTGTTGCATCATACAAACGTTACCTCTTTTGTAGGAAGAAATATGTCACATAACGGACTTGGTGAATTTTTAGCAACAGATTTGGCTTCAGGTCCGAATTCATCGGCATCAACTGCATCAGGAGACTACAAACTGGGAGCCTTTACAGAAACCTATCAGAAGGCCTCTGCGGTCAGTAATAAGAAAGTGATTCCTGCCACGAATATACAATGGGGCGAGGAAATTAATGTAGATCTTGATAACGCGTCAAACTTGTGGACTATAGGCGAAAGCGTAAGCGTGCTGGGCGATAACCCGAATAATGCCACGCTGTTTGGTATTACTGGAAGTGCTACTGCGCGAACCTCGAACGCAACAACATCAGGTGTTTTAAATGTATTTGGATTGAATGTAAGCGGTAACAACGGTTACCACACCTGGGGTGGTAATTTCACAGCAAATTCAACTGTGGTAAATACAGTCAATACATGGACGCATGGTATTGAATCAAACGCAACAGGAGGAAACCTGGAAGCCATTGGCGGCATATTTTATGCACAGGGTTCACCAGGGTGGAATAAGGGTGTGTACGCTATTTCGCGCAACAATGGAACTTTTCCAGGTACTAAATGTTATGGCGTACATGGTTTAGCCGATGCCTCAAATAACAATGGGTATAATATTGGGGTAGTTGGATTCGGAACAGAATTTGTGACGGCCAATACCGGGACAACAGCCATAGGTGTTGCAGGTATAATTGGTTCAAATAGCTGGGGAAGTAATTATTTTCCGGTAGGTTTGAGAATTGGTGTGTTTGGAACAGATCAATTTGCCGCAACCTTTGGATCGCCATCATCATGGGCAGGCTACTTCAATGGGGCAGTTTTTGCTTCAGCCGGATTTTTCCCTTCAGACAGAAGCCTGAAAAAAGATGTTGCTGAAATCAAAAATTCAATTGACATTATAAATAAACTGAACCCTGTTTCATACAATTTTAAAGAAGATATAAAAGATTTTAGTCTTCCGGCAGAAAAGCAATATGGTTTTATTTCACAGGAAGTAAAAGAAATACTGCCTGAATTAACAAGGGAAATTCATCATGGTGCTACAAAAGATTCTTTGGGTACAGAAATTATTGCTGCAAGGGATATTTTATCTCTTAATTACAATGGTTTTATCGCGATTCTTACCAAAGGTATACAGGAACAACAAGCTCAAATAGAAATACAAGATGAAAAAATAAACGACCTTCAAAACCAGATTGACGAATTGAAAAAAATCATTACGTCAACACCAGCTGGTAATTCCACTAACGGAACAACCGCTTACGAAGTTGAGTTAAGTGACAAGGCAGCTGTGGTACTTGACCAAAATGTGCCAAACCCATTTGCCGAACAAACAGTAATCAATTTTATTATTCCTGAAGGGACAACCCGTGCCCAAATGTTGTTCCACAACGCAACTGGTCAATTAATGAAGGCCGTTGATATTACCGAACGTGGTAAAGGACAGCTAACTGTTTTTGCAAACGATTTAAGCAATGGTACCTATACTTATACGCTGGTTGTTGATGGTAAACTTGCCGGAACTAAGAAAATGGAACGTCAACGCTAATTAAGTTTAACTATAAACCTGAAAGCCCCGGAAAATCTGCCGGGGCTTTTAACAAAAAAATAACCATGAAAAAAACATTTTTATTCGTTTTACTAGTGTTAACAAGCTTTGTGTACCAGGTAAACGCACAGTACTTTATACGTGATTATAATTTTATCACACCGGGATTTACGCAGGATTACCCGGTTGATATGAATTACCATGCAGCGCAGGATATATACCTTTCATTGCACCATACTCCAAATGGTAAAATGAACATTGTGCAATATGATGGAACGGGTTACGGTACCCTTTCATATATAAGCATCTATAAAGGAGCCAACACCTTTGAACCTGTTAAAATGGTTCACTATGGAAATTACACCACTGTGTTGTTCAGCTTAACCGGTACTGTTCCGCTTCGTTATGGTTTGGTGAAATACGACCATACAACAAATACCATTGCATGGGCAAAAAGTTATGTTGACGCATTTAATGGCTTTGATATTAAAGCAACCGGACTGGCAGTTGACAATACAGGTTCAAACGTATTTGTGGTAGGAAACATATATAACACCACTTCCAATATGGGTGAAACTTATTTATCCTGTGTAAATTCCTCTACAGGAGCTTTAAACTGGCACCAAACGTATAGCAGCACAACCTACAGCGTAGATGAACAACATAGTATTTATTATCATAGTAACAATGACATTTATATTGGCGCCAATTCATACACAACACCGTTAAACCGCTCAGCACTCATACTTCATGTAAACAGTTCAGGAATGTTGCAAAACAATATGTTGATTGCCTATAATAGCCCATGTACATCTTTTCGCCTGGCAGCTCCATACGTAAAGCGACTGAATAATGACGTATATGTTTTTTGTCCGAGTGTGGTTGGTGCTGATGGAAGCGGTGATTATTTTTGGGCTAAATTAAATTCAACCATAACAAGTGTTGTAAATTATAAGGTGTTTCAGGCCAATGCTTTTTATTTTTATGGATTTTACGCACCTGAATTTGAATTCGTCAACAACAATACCCGTTTAATGGTTTCGGGCATTCGTTCCTACTTAAATTCATCTACGGCTGGATATATGCATGCCGTATATGACCTTAACTTTAACCTTGTTACCATTAAAACGTACCAAAACCAAAACGTTGGTATGTATGCAACACCCATTTTTGATGCGTATAAGCCAGCAACCAACCTGGTGTTTTCAGTGGCGCAGGACGCGGTAACAACCAACCAGCATTATGGAATAAGTACCGACCCTTTTGGAAATATATTTGCAGCCTGTGAAACACCTTACGCGCAAACGGTTGAAACGTGTACAATTTCAGGATCGGCAATAAGCATGAACACGAACGAACTTAGTGGACCTGAATCCAACATTCGCCTTATGAAACTGGATTACATTGAAGCTTCGGTTAACGAAACATGTACTGGTTGCCCCACGTGCCCGCCATCAGGTATGGCACTGAATGAAAACAACCTGAAAAATGAATTTGTTTTAGAATTAAACGAACCATTCATACAGGTTTATCCAAATCCATCAACGGGTACGCTGTATATTAATACAACTGTGGAAGATGGCCGCGTTGAAATTTACAACCTGCCCGGTGTTAAGGTAGGATCGTATTCACTTGTTGTGGGTGAAAACACCATAACAATGAATGAACTTGCCGCTGGCGAATACATTCTTAAAGTATTGGATGAAAAAAATACAATGCTTAAAGCTCACCGTATTGTTTTACAAAAATAATTCCTGATCCCCGGTTATGCCGGGGATTTTTTTACCATGCTTCCGGGTTTTAAAATAGTGTATGATAATTTCCTGGAAAAAGGAAAGAAATGGGTTTTGCCTGTTCGCGAAAAGTATAAACCACTGCGAAAAAAAAGTGATTGAGTGAAGGTATACACAGGTATTTCATGCATTTTTTCGGGTTTCAAAACGTAGTAAAGCAGGGAGTTAACAATGATATTACATTTTTTTGCAAATTGAATTAAACCTTTTGTCAAAAAAGCTGTATTATTGTATATGCATGTAACGAATCCAGCAATTTCAAAAAAAGGCCGCAGTAACAACAGCGTTGCTCATTGTATTCGTAATACTATTTTCTCCATCACCACCTGCCCACCATTAGTTTAGTTTAAAAGACCTTAAGGTTTCCAATCATTCCTTTGACAAAAGTCAAAGGCCGGTATTTTATTTCTTAAACTAAAAAAACATCATGAATTTTATTGATAATTTAATGGCATGGACAAAGTCCCTGTCCTGGGAACAATCCCTTATACTCATTTTTGTGATTTTTATTTTTTGCGAATGGCTGGTGGGCCGAATGTCAAAATTAAAAATCCATAACCTGCATGATTCTTTGCGCAATGTTGCAATAGGCGCAGTTTCATTTGCCGGTGATTTTTTATTTACAATACTTACACTGCCTGTTTGGATTTACCTGTTTCATCATATCCGTTTATTTGAATTTGAGCAAGGCGGGGCATTCATGTTTATAGTGCTGTTTATTTTGCTTGATTTTAGTGAATATTGGTTTCACCGGTTAAGCCACCGGGTAAACTTATTATGGCAGGCACATGTTGTGCATCACCAAAGTAATTTTTTTAATTTAACAGTTGGGTTACGTACATCGTTGTTTGTTCCCCTGTTCAATATATTTTTTTATTCCCTGTTCCCTTTATTGGGATTTGATCCCGAACATGTAATGCTGGTTATTTTAATACAGGGTATTTACCAGTTATTTATACATACTGAATTGGTTGGTAAGCTGGGCTTTTTAGAATATCTTATTGTTACTCCTTCAGCGCACCGTGTGCATCACGGTAAAAATCAACTGTACCTGGATAAAAATTATGGAAAATTTTTGATTGTATGGGATCAGTTGTTTGGAACCTGGCAACGTGAAACCGAACAAGTGGAATTTGGAATTACTAAACCCATGGAAAAACAAGGTGTGGTATATTCCATGATGGAACCATTCAGGAATTTATTTAAAGCCATGCGCCTGGTTAAAAACATACGGGCCTGGCGCATTCTGTTATTTAAAAGTCCCACTGTAGCCGGTAAACTGCAGGAAGCATTGATGGAAAAAGCGCAAATGCAGCGTAGTTACGGCAATGATGGCTCCACCCAGGAATGCACTACTTTTAAAGGATTTTAATGGACACAACCTAAACAGCGTGTTTTGCCAATGTAAAATGGTTATATTTGGCAAAAGCGCTATGCATTACGATAAAATATTAAAGGAAATATACGAAGAGGTAAATCCGGTTGATTTTCCGGGTGCTGTTGCATCTTACATTCCCGAACTGGCCAGTGTAGACCCTCAAAAATTTGGTATGTGTTTAATTACTGCCGATGGAAAAGAGCATGCTGAAGGCGATTGCGACACAAAGTTTTCGGTGCAAAGTATTTCCAAGGTATTTAGCCTTACCATGGCACTGGGATTGGTTGGTGATAAGGTTTGGAATGGAGTAGGCGTTGAACCTTCAGGAAACCCGTTTAACTCACTGGTGCAATTGGAAAGCGAAAAAGGTGTGCCCAGGAATCCGTTTATCAATGCAGGGGCTATGGTTGTTGCCGATATTTTGGTAAGTGAATTAAAAGACCCGAAAAATGATTTTTTAGAATTTGTGCGTGAAATAACCCATGACAAGACCGTGAATTTTAATTTAAAAGTAGCCGCATCAGAACAAAGTACAGGCTACCGGAATTATGCGCTGGCTAATTTTTTGAAATCGTTTGGGCGATTAAAGAATGATCCGGATACGGTGCTGGATTTTTATTTTCACCAGTGTTCGTTGGAAATGAATTGCCGGCAACTGGCAAAAGCATTTTTAGTGTATTCGCACCATGGAAATGAATTTAAAGCAGGCAATATTTCGCTTACAAAAAGCCAGGTGAAACGTATTAATGCGGTTATGTTGAGCTGCGGATTTTACGATGAATCAGGCGAATTTGCATTCAAAGTTGGATTGCCCGGAAAAAGTGGGGTAGGCGGTGGAATTGCCGCTGTTCATCCCGGATATTACAGTGTTGTTGCCTGGAGCCCGAAATTAAATGAAAAAGGAAATTCAGAAAAAGCCATGCGTGCGTTGGAGTTGCTTACTGATAAAACCGGAAAGTCCATCTTTTAACTTTATTCATCGAATACATTCAACAAATGCTTAATAACCAGTGCGCTTCTTGTTGAAACCATGCGCATAAGTTAATCTTCGCGTGAAATTGAATTGCCCTGCAGCAATGTATTTTTGCAGAAAACCAATCTGTATGAAACCCTTTTCAATTAGCCTGACAGCGCTTACCTTTTTTGTATTTACTACCAGTTTACTGGCGCAAACCAAAGACAAAGTTGCAGGAACCAACGCATCAGTAGTGCTTGAAGAAAATGATGGCCGATTTACCCTGGGAAATGGTGACAAGCGATTGATGTACGGATATCCTGTACCGCTGTCAACATCGCACTTTGTGGTTAAAATTGATACCATTATTTTAACCAATTCACCATGGCTGGTTAAACGCAAAGGCGTTCATTATTTAAAAGGAAAAACCATACTTGAAGGCGCGTATACCCTGAAAGCCGTTACTGAATACCAATACAAAAAATACACCATTAAACAAACCCTTACGCCTATTGATAAGGACATGAAGGAGATTGTGGACAAGAATAAGTTTGCACAGTATTACCAAACCAGCATTGACGTAACTAACGCATCGGGTGCTAACGCAAAGGTAGGCGCCATTATTTTATACGATACCATGATTGAAGATAATGATGCTGCTGTAATTGGTGTGGGGAAAAAGAAATTTACCACAGCGCAAAAATTACTGCCCGCTCAAATTCCAAATGCTATACAGGTGTATAAGGACACGGCCAATGCAAAAGCAAGTGTTGGCGAATGCCGCCCTGTAATTGGCGGGAAAAAGCCAGATGAGCTATACATTGGCAACTGGCCTTTATTGCACGGTTGTACCTGGATGGTACCTGACGAAACCGGTACTCCGTACCACGACAGCGGTATTTTGCTCAAGTGGAAAGAAAAAGATTTGGCTAACCAGGCAACAACCCAATACAATTCAGCATACGGGTTACCGGCAGGAACGGTAAGTCAATTAAAAATACTCATGGAATTGCCGGGAGTAAAGTCAAAAAAAGTAGCGGTTTACTTTGATTTGGGTAAAGCTGACCTGGATTTGAATGGTGATATGGCCATGCAGAATTTGGTGAATGAGACAAAAAATATTATAGGCGTAACCCTTCACGGGCATTCAGATGCAGCTGGTGGAAGTAAAGGCGCCATGGAACTTTCGGTAAAACGCATTGAAGTGGTAAAAAAATATTTTGATGCAAAAGGTATTCCCGTTATTCCAAAACCGCACGGCAATTTTGAAGCTGAAATGAATGAGGTAACCAATGCCAAAGGAAATGTAAAAGACAGGAAAGTGGTGATTGAGTTGTTTTATCGCTAATACCACTGCTTACTACCTGTGATTAAACCACCTTACCGGCTTTAATCTCTTCCTGGCTCAATGTTTTTTGGCCCGTGCTTAACCAATGAATGGCGGTGTCAATTTCTGCATGAGTGAATCCCTTAAATTCACCCGGAGCAAGCTTGCCAAAAATACGGGTAAATTTATTAAGCGATTCTGATTCACTTACAATGGCTACACGGTTCCATTTGGTGAATTGTTTAATGCCCATTAAAGCGTCCTGCCACCAGGCTCCAAGTGTAAAGTTTTTAAGCGGTGTATCAAGAATCAACATGTAATTTAATTCACCGGTGCGTTGCACAAGTTCATTAACCGCTGGTAATATCACGTTTTCAAAATTTTGTTTAGTAACCCTTCCGGTAGCTTTAAAAGCAACCACGTTGGCAGGTACTGTTTTTAGTTGGGTAATCATTTTTTAAACTTTACAGAAAAAAATGCCAAAACAGTGCCACTCCTATAATTACCGAAGCTTTACGTGGTTATCGTATTACGTGTTTTATACGTTTATTTCAATTTGAGAAATAAGGCTGATTAAAACGAATTCAGGCCATGAACAGGACCTGAATCCTTAACTAAAAAATGCGTTATTCAAACACCTGTATGGTTGTTTCTTTCTCTATGAGCTCCGAAAAATTTCCTTCGTACCGTGTAGCCCTCACCAGGTGATTGTCAATCCAGTGATAATTTCCACCGCGTGGTTTACCCATTACCATACCGTGAAATTTAAATCCGTGCCTGTATAGCCATGATTCGGTTACTTCACGGTGCTCTTCGGTACGCGAGGTGAAAAATGTAATGATGTGTCCTTCATCAAACCATTTATTAAGGCGGGCAAGCGCATCAGGGTACACTTTCGCATCGTTCATACGCCACGGTTCTTCATTGGGAATATCGTCACAAATGGTGCCGTCAATGTCAATTAAATAATTCTTGATTTCGTTGGGTAAAACCGGACTTAGTTTTTGTCCGTTTTGTTCAAGTTCAATTAGCTTTGGATTTTTCATGATCAAAAGTACAGGTAGAAAAACCAGTGTAAATGAAAACTTATGAAGGTTATGAACATATAAAGTGATTGGTGGGGATTTAACCACAGGGAAAAGGAGTTTAACCAGAGAAAGCAGAGAAGGGAATTTACCGCAAAGGACGCAAAGGGGATGTTATTACACTTGTTTTTAACCACAGAGGAAGCAGAGATTAACCAGAGGAAGCAGAGAATGGAATTTACCGCAAGCCTCACCAGGTAAAAAATAATGCCAGGTTATTTGTAAACCATGTCAGGCTGTGCTTAAAAAAAAATGGCACACGTTAAAATATACTTGTAAATTTTTCGGTGAACGTTATGGGAAAGAAAACCAGATTAAGCTTCATCCTTCCAGTTCAACCTGTCACTGGGACTAAACTGCCATGGGGCACCGTTGTTCTCAATATTGGTCATCATACCGCTTAATGCAGCCGGATTTTTTGCTTCTTCCATCACCAAATACCTGCGCATTTCCATAATGATGTTTAACGGATCAATGTTTACCGGGCATTCCTGCACACAGGCATTACACGATGTACATGCCCACAATTCTTCTTCCGTAATATAGTTTCCTAATAGCGATTTACCATCGTTGTGGTCCTTGCCATGCTTTTTAATGTTTTTGCCAAGTTCTTCCATGCGGTCACGCGTATCCATCATGATTTTGCGTGGCGATAATAATTTACCGGTTTGGTTGGCAGGGCAGGCTGATGAGCACCTTCCGCACTCGGTACAGCTATAAGCATCCATTAAATTTTTCCAGGTAAGGTCAGTTACTTCTTTTGCACCAAAACGTTTTGGAGGTCCATCTGCAACAGGTACCTGCGCTGTTGGGTCCATCATCAATTTAACTTCGTTTGTTACCTGCGGGTTATTTGTAAACTGCCCTTTTGGTTTTAAATTTGAATAATACGTGTTTGGAAAAGCCAGTACAATGTGTAAGTGTTTTGAATAGGGCAGGTAGTTCAAAAATGCCATAATGCCTATGATGTGGAACCACCAGGTGCCGCGCTCAAAGCTTATAAGCGCATCGGTACTCATGCCTTCAAACATGGGTTTTAGCAGCGAACTTACAGGAAAAGATCCAGCCTGTACATAATGGTGAATGCCGCGGTCCTGTAAAATGCTATCGGTTGCATTCATGAGTAAAAAAGCACTCATTAAAAAAACCTCGGTCATCAAAATAATCATGGCATCGGTTTTTGGCCATTTGGTCATTTCCCTGTAATGAAAACGCGGGATACGCAAAACAGCCCTGCGAATCATGAATACAATTACACCCAATAAAACCAATACAGCTAAAATCTCAAATGATGCAATCAGGAAATTGTAAAACGGACCCATGAATGACAATACGCGGTGCGTGCCTGCCAAACCATCAATTATAATTTCTAAAACTTCAATATTGATGATAATGAATCCTGCATACACAAAAAAGTGAAGTATGCCTACAATGGGACGCGCCATCATTTTGGTTTGACCAAACGCAACACGCAACATGGTGTTGAAACGTTCTTTTTTATTGTCGGTAATGTTTAAATCCTGCCCTAAACGGATGTTGAAAATGATTTCGCGGATTTTGATGGTGAACAGGATAATACCTGCCAATAACAGTACTGCAAAAATGATGTTACTAATTGCCATTCTTAGTTTTTAAGCTTCGTATCGTCCAAAACCTGTTTCAGTTTCTTTTCGTCTTTCGGATCCAGTTTTAATCCTTTTTCACGCCTGCCAAATATCGAGAAGTGAACATAACGGTTCGGGTGTTCTTTTAAATTTTCAACCAACCGTTGTATTTGTTCATTGGTTGCATTCAATTCATTGTATAAGCTGTCGCTTTTAATTAAAGCACCCATTGTACCTTCACCATTATTGATCTTGGTGGTGATTTGCGAAATTTGGTTCATGGTTTCCTGCGCCTTGTTGATCATGCCGGTTAAGTCGGCATTGGCCATAGTTGTACTCAACTTTTGCATGTTGCCAATAATGTCGTTTATTTTTGGTGTATTGCTTGAAATGGTGCCGGCAATGTTGTCAACCTTACCCATAATGCTTGAAATGCGGTGACGTTCCACAGCAATCAGTTCATCAAGGTTAATGGCTGTATTCTCGAACTTTAAAATGGCACGCCTTACTGATTTAAAACTTTCATCCAGTTCCCCTGTATTTTCACCCAACACACCGGTTATGATAGATACCATTGAGTCAATGCTTCCAATAAGTTCCTGTGTTTTTTTCTTCAGGGGCATTAGCTCAACGCTTACGTTTTCCTGCAGTGACAAAGGCTTTTCAGAGCGTATGGTGTCACCTTCTTTGTAAAATACAATGCTGTCGCCTACCACAATATCAACTGACTTGGTAAAGAAATCAGCAGAGGAGAAAATGGCTTTCGAGTCTTTTGGAATTTGCAAACTTGGATAATCAATCACCAGCTCAACAACAACTTCATCTTTTTTTGTATCAAATGAAATGGAAGCAACCTGGCCAACCTTAACACCTTTTACAAATACAGGTGATGCAGGCACAAGCCCGGCAACGTTTTTATAAGTGGTATAAAAAGTACGATTGCTGCCAAAAACATTGATTCCTTTTAAATAGAATACACCAATAAGCAAACAGGCAACTGCGGCAACTACGGTAACACCGATTTTAATTTCTTTCTGAAATTTCACTAATCCTTAATTTATTGTTTGGCCAAACCAATTGCTTTGTTTATCTCAATGCGCTCACCGTTTTGGTAAGCCACAATAAAGGCATCTTTATATCCTTTATCGCGTGCATTGGAAAGCAATTTTTTCGCTTCCTCAAAATTAGGACTTTTTCCGTAAGTGTAACGATAAATACCTTTTCCCGGATGTTCAAGGATAATGTCTAACCCTCTGAAATTAGCTGAATTACATTCAATTTGCTTGGTTGAGGCTGTAATTTGTACCATAAAATAAATGGCGTTATCAACAGGAGTTTTGTCTTTTTCAATGATAGTGTTCTCCTTGTTTTTATCCTTATCCTTTTCGTTTACAGCTACATTATTGACAATATTAGTACCGCTCAGATTCTTGTCCTTGTCAATATTTTTATCCTTGTCTTTTTCCGAAACCTGGTCTTTGTTGATGGTTTTATCTTCTTTACCGGTCACAATATCATTGATGTTTTCAACCTCTGATTTGTAATCAACAAATGCATCAAAAATAGCTTTGGCTATGTCTTCCTGGCTTTTTGCATCATTCAGTATTTCTTCTTCGTCCTTATTGGTTAAAAAGCCTGTTTCAATCAATACACTGGGCATATTAACCTGGTGCAACACCAGGAATCCGGCTTGCTTTACACCACGGTCAACCAACTTAGGAGTAGTTTTAAAGTTCTTCGAAATTTTTTCAGCAAAATTCAAGCTGTTATCAAGATAGGTACTTGCCAATGCATTAATGATAATGTACCTGTCAGGATCATTCAAATCAAAATCGGCATACTTTGACTTATGGTTTTCTTCCATTAACACCGATGAGTTTTCCCGATCAGCCACTTTTAACTGAGAGTCGCTGCGGTGTAGTCCCAATGCATAAACTTCCGATCCTTTTGACTCTTTATTGGCACTGGCATTGGCATGAATACACACAAACAAATCACCTTTGTACTTATTGGCCATGTTGGCGCGTTCCTGCAATCCCACAAATTCATCGGTCGTGCGGGTGTATATAACCTTGATGGCACTTCCGTACTTGTCCTTCAACATTTTTCCAAACTTGAGTGAAATGGCCAAAGCCACATCGGCCTCGTGCGAATGCGTGCCTAAACATCCGGGATCTTTTCCGCCATGGCCCGGGTCAATAATAATGGTGCGAACTCCCAGTGAATCGGGAGTAGCTGCTTTTGAGGGAACGTTAAATAAACCTAAAATGGCAACCAAACCCATGCGAAAGGCCAAAACGGCACGTTTCTTTGGGGCATTCGCGGGTTTTTGAACATTCTCGCAAGGTTGACTCTTCATAATTCAGTTAGCTTTGTATACTTTTTAACAAAAAACAAATTTAGGTTTACAATAGGGTGAAGCCGGTTCGTTACCAATTAATTATGCGCTTAAGGTTGTTGATAACGACCTTGTATACGCTATTTGGGTATTTCGGTTACAGTCAAGAGGATACAAATGCGTTAAAAGTGCGTGAAGACACCACCGTTAGAAAGGACAGCGTGATTGATACCAAGGGGTTCAACCTTGAAAGCGAAGTACATTACAAAGCTACCGACTCTATTTCCATGGAACCCGACAGCCAACTTGTGTTTTTATACGGTGTTGCTGAAGTAACGTATGAAGGCCAAACCATCAAGGCCGATTACATGGAAATTGACATGAAAAAAAACCGTGTGCTGGCGCGAGGCAAAACCGACAGCACCGGGAAAGTCATTCAAAAAGTAACCTATACCGATGGTGAAAGCGAAGTGGAAGCCTCGGAAATTTTTGTGGATATACAGACCAAAAAAGGGAAAATAAAAGAAGTATTTACAAGCGATGGCGAAATGTACATTCACATGCAGGAAGCTAAAAAACATCCCGATGAAGTGCATTTGCGCAATGGAAAATTCACTACCTGCAGCAATGAAAAACCGCATTACCATTTCAGGATGCGAAAGGCTATTGTTATTCCTGACGATAAAATTGTAACCGGGCCTGTTTACATGGTTGTGGGCAAAATTCCAACACCCCTTGCTTTGCCATTTGGGTATTTTCCCAATAAAAAGGGCAAAGTGCGCGGCATTTTAATTCCACAATATGGCGATTCGCCAACCTACGGTTTCTTTTTGCAGAATGGCGGGTATTATTTGCCGTTGGGAAAAAAAATGGACATGCAGTTGCTGGGCGATATTTATTCGCGTGGAAGCTGGGCACTCAAAAACATTACGCGTTATAAATTGCGCTATAGGTTCAATGGAAATGTTAACATGAGTTTTAGCCAGTTCAGGATAGGCGATAAAGATTTTCCGGATTTCAGGAAGTCAAACGAGTTTTTTATACGGTGGACGCATAACCAGGACCCAAAGTCAAGACCGGGATCGCGTTTTACGGCCAATGTGAATTTTGGTACGCAAACCAATTTCCAGAATAACTTCAACACCTATTCACAGGATTATTTGTCCAGTTCATTCCAGTCAAACGTGAGTTATACCAAAACCTGGCTGGGCACACCTTTTAGCTTATCAACCAATTTACGCCACAATCAAAATCGTTTGGCCAAAACCATTACGGTAACGGCCCCCGAACTTACGTTTAACGTTGCAAGGTTTTTTCCTTTTGGTGCCATGACCAAAAATAAAATAAGTCCGAATGTATTTGCAAAAGGCCTGGCCAATATTGGTGTTACCATGAGCTCAAATGCGCGTAACGACATTAGTGCCGGTGACAGTTTGTACAGTTTAAACAATGTAAACACGCTCATAAATAAATACAGCCGCAATGGTGTCAAGCACAACGCAACCGTAAGCACAAGCTGGAAATTGTTTAATCAAACGTTTACCTTAAATCCATCAGTAAACCTTACCGAGCGGTGGTATTTCCAGAGCCTGAACAAAACATATACAGGAAGCGAATTGCAAACCGATACCCTTCGCGGGTTTACCCGTAATTTTGAATATTCATACAACGCATCACTCACCACCCGGTTGTTTGGTATGTATGCCAGTAAAAAGAAAGGCGGTCCAAAATTAAGGCATGTATTAACACCCTCTATAAATTTTGCGTACCGTCCTGATTTTAACACAAGCGAGTTGGTGCAGGCCGATGCAACCGGTACCCTGGTTTCGTATTCACCGTATGATTTGGGCGTGTATGGAAGACCCTCAAGCGGAGAGTCAGGAACGGTTGGTGTTTCATTGGTAAACAGCCTTGAATTGAAAAAACGTTCAACAAAAGACACCATTACCGGTTTTGTAAAAATTCCGATCATCGAAAATTTCCAGATGAATGCAAATTATGATTTGATCAAAGACTCGTTAAACCTGAGCAATATCCAGTTCAGTGCGCGAAATACTTTTTTTAAAGTGCTAAACATCGTTTATTCATCGGTGCTTGACCCGTACTATTATGAAAACGGAGTTATAACAAGAGAATATTATTGGAACAAGGGAAATGGATTAGGGCGTGTAACCATGAATAATCTTGCGGTAAATTACACCTTCAGGGCAAAAGCACGCAAGCCAAAAGAGAAACCTAAAAATTTGACTACTGACGAAGAAGATGAACTGGACAAGATCAATAAAAACCAGAACGCCTACGTTGATTTTGATATACCATTGACCGTAACAGCTGTGTATAACCTGAATTTTAACCGGGTTTTTATAGGTGGACTAGATACTGTTTTATTGACACAATCAATTGGTGTACGTGGCGATGTAGGCATCACCAAAAAATGCAAAATTGGCTATAACACCAACTACGATTTTGTAGCCAAAAAATTAAGTTATACTGAGTTAAGTTTATATTATGACTTGCATTGCTGGGAATTCAGCACAACCGTTATTCCATTTGGGCCGCGTAAAAGTTATGTGGTAACCCTCAACGTAAAAGCAAGCATACTGCAGGATTTGAGGTTGCAGAGGAGGAGAAGCTGGGTTGATTTGGATTAATCAGTCTTAGACACAGAGACACAAAGGCGCTGAGGAACACAGAGAATACTTTTTCTCAACGGATTTGTAAGGCCCTTAAAGCGCTATTTCTCTCTGTGTAACTCCGTAACCCTGTGCCTTTGTGTCTTTGTGGCAAGAAAAGGTGTTTGAATCTGTGAAATCTGTGTAATCTGTGGCTATTCTTTCTTTAAATTTGTAATGTGAAATCCTTCCAGATACCCGAATACTACAAATCCCCTTTAATCGCAGAGATCAAAGAAAAACGCAAGCGTGAAGACCCGCGCAAGCAGGACTTTGCTCCCAGCTTTGTGGATTTTGGAAACGTGCGTTTTTATTTGGCGCGCCATTTTGGATTTTGTTACGGAGTAGAGAATGCCATTGAAATTGCGTATAAGGCATTGCATGAAAATGAAGGCAAGCGTATTTATTTACTGAGCCAGATGATCCACAATCCTGAAGTAAATGCCGATTTGGAGGCGAACGGGATTAAATTCATCATGGACACTGAGGGCAATCATTTTGTTCAATGGGATGAATTAAAACCTGACGATGTGGTGGTCATTCCTGCATTTGGAACAACACTTGAGATTGAAAAATTACTGGCCGATAAAGGCATTCAGACGGAAAAATACAATACGACTTGTCCGTTTGTTGAGAAGGTATGGAACCGTGCTCAAAAACTGGGAAGCGATAAGTACACCATTTTAATTCATGGTAAGGCTAAACACGAAGAAACAAGGGCAACCTTTTCGCACAGCAATAAATACTCGCATTCGGTTGTATTGCGTGACATGGAAGAAGCAAAATCACTGGCGCAATACATAAATGGTGAAAAACCTTCAAGCCAGTTTTACGAAGAGTTTAAGGGGCGGTATTCAGAAGGGTTTAATGTAGAAAAAGATTTAACAAAAGTGGGGGTGATCAACCAAACCACCATGCTGGCCACCGAGACACAGGCCATTGCCGATTTTTTCAAACAAACCATGGCAGTAAAATACGGTCAAGCCGATTTGAAAAACCATTTTGCTGATACGCGCGATACTTTGTGTTATGCTACCAATGATAACCAGGAAGCCACGCTGGCCTTAATGAATGTAGAAGCCGATATGGCTATTGTGGTGGGTGGATACAACAGTTCAAATACGTCTCATCTTGTTGAATTGCTTGAACAAAAGTTTAAAACCTATTTCATCAAGAATGAAACGGAAATTGGCGATGACAATTCGATTAACCATTTTGATTATCCAAACAAAAAAATGCTTCATACAAACAATTTCATTGGAGAAAAGCGTCCGTTCACCATTATTTTAACCAGCGGAGCTTCTTGCCCAGATGCGGTAATGGAAAGGGTGATGTTGAAGTTGAAGGCTAAATTTGAGTAGAAAATCAAAAAAAATAAACCACAGAGTAACCTGAGATAAACCTGAGAAAGCAAAGTCTTTCTCAGCGCTCTCTGGGCTTTCTTTGTTAACTCTGTGGTTAAAATAAATAAGGAATCATAAGAATGGAATTAAAACTGCTCGTTATACGTACTCATGACATTAAACGCCTTGCTGAATTTTACGCGAAGCTTTGTATTGTAACAGAATACCACAAACACGGAAATTCACCGTATCATTATTCCGGAACGTTAGGCTCAACAGTTATTGAAATCTATCCGCTTGCCAAAAATCAAACAGAACCTGATAAAAATCTACGAATTGGTTTTGCCATTGATGATTTTGATTCGGTAATTGACGATTTACGAAAATCAAACATTGTTTTTCATGGAGAACCAATACAAACCGATTTTGGTTTTATGGTTGTGGTAGAAGATCCTGATGGAAGGAAGGTCGAGCTTTACAGGAAATAATTTTCAAGCCTTTTTGATTTGAAGTTAGTGCTTTATCTCTCCCAGTTTTTCAGGTTCATGTTTATGCCTGAACATGATGGCAAATAAAACGGTTACCACCAGGGCATAGGCCGCAAAGCAAAGCCATATGTTGTGCCAGTCTTTCTGCCCATTCTTCATGAAGTAATTGTCAATCAAAAATCCGCTTAATGAACCTCCCAGCACAGCTCCAAATCCGTTTGACATCATCATGAATAATCCCTGCGCACTGGAACGAATACTCGTGTCAGTTGTTGTTTCAATAAACAGTGATCCTGAAATGGTAAAAAAGTCAAACGCCATGCCGTAAACAATACAGGAAAGTATGATCATCCACAAACCCGTTGAGGGGTCACCAAATGCAAATAAACCAAAACGGAATACCCAGGCCATCATGGCAATAAGCATAACGGTTTTTATGCCGAACCGTTTTAAGAAAAAGGGAATGGCCAAAATGAAAAGCGTTTCAGATACCTGCGAAATGGACATGATAATGGTTGAGTATTTTACCACGAAGGAATCGGCATACCGGGGAATTTTTTCAAAATCAGAAAGGAAAGCATCGCCATACATATTGGTTAATTGCAGTGCGGCTCCAAGCAATATGGCGAAAAGAAAAAACACAGCCATTTTATATGTGCCAAAAAGTTTAAATGCATCAAGGCCAATTTTTTTTGCAAAGCTTGTTTGATGGGTAGATTTATTTGGAGGACATTTGGGCAATGAAAATGAATATAAACCCAATGCAATTGCCGATGCTGCGGCTATATAAAACATGTTGGCCGAAGCTTTGTTGCCGGTTAAGTTGGTAAGCCACATGGCAGCAATAAAACCAACGGTTCCCCAAACACGAATGGGCGGAAAAGAAGCAACCACATCCAGTTTATTGTTTTTCAAAATAGCATACGCAATTGAATACGAGAGTGAAATGGTTGGCATGTAACACAACATGGCTGCAAAAATGATCCAGAAAAACGTGCCGGGATCATCAACCTGTGGAATATAAAAAAGGATTAAACCACCTGCCAGGTGCAGTATTCCATAAAGTTTTTCGGCATTCATCCACTTATCGGCAATAATACCTGTTATGGCAGGCATAATAATGGCCGAAAAGCCGAGTGTGGTAAATATGGCGCCAAACTGTGCACCGCTCCAGTGTTTTGTGGCAAACCAATAATTTCCAATTGTAATTAACCATGCACCCCACACAAAAAACTGCAGGAAACTCATCAATATAAGACGTGTCTTGATGTTCATGGATTAAAAAATAAAAAAACCAATTTGTTAAACTGGTTTATGGGTATGGGGAATTATTTTTTACGTCTTTTCAGTTCATCGCGAATACGCGATGCTCTTTCGTAATCTTCGTCATCAATGGCCTGCTGCAAACGTTTTTCCAATTCGGCTTCAGGCAAACCACTCAATGCCGGTTTTTTCTCAACAGGTTCCTGGTCTTCCTCGTGCAATTCTTCCATTTCCTCATCGCCTTCTTCCAATTCGCGTTCGGCATTTTCGTCCAGTACAATTCCAGCTGAACTTAAAATAAATTCATAGGTGTAAACAGGACATTTGAAGCGTACCGCCAAGGCAATGGCATCACTTGTACGGGCATCAATCTCTTCAATTTTATTTCCGGCTGCACAAATAATTTTTGCGTAAAAAATTCCCTCAACCAGGTTATAGATCACAACTTCTTTAATGGCAATGTCAAAACTACCTGCCATGGTTTTGAATAAATCGTGGGTAAGGGGACGGCTTGGAGTCATTTTCTCCAGTTCAATGGCAATGCTTTGCGCTTCAAATCCACCAATAATAATGGGAAGCCTGCGTTTACCATTTGCCTCGCCCAAAACAAGTGCGTATGCACCGCTTTGAGTCTGACTATATGAAAGTCCTATGATCTCTAATTTAATCTTTTCCATCTCCGGGGCGTATTTCCCTCACTCGGTTTTTTTATATAAATATAAGCGAAAAAATCAATTGTGCGAAGCCTTAAATTTCTTCGCTGCTTCAATCAATTGAGGTACTACCTGGAAAGCATCGCCTACAATACCATAGTCAGCGGCCTTAAAAAATGGTGCCTCAGGATCTGAGTTAATTACAACTATACACTTGCTGCGGTTTACACCCGCCAAGTGCTGAATTGCACCTGAAATCCCAATGGCTATATACAAGTTAGGTGCCACGGCAAGACCTGTTTGGCCTACGTGTTCGTGGTGAGGCCTCCAACCGATATCAGCAACCGGACGCGAACATGCTGTGGCAGCGCCAAGAGCGTTGGCCAATTCCTCAACCATACCCCAGTTTTCGGGGCCTTTCATACCACGACCAGCCGAAACAACCAGTTCTGCTTCAGGCAAATTAATGGCGCCTTCATTCTTTTTTTGGGAAACAACTTTCACTTTTTGCTCACCTGTTTCGGCAGCAAAATCTTCAACACTTGCTGTTTGGGCCGACTTAACCGGAGCAATGGCGTTTGGTGATACAGTAATTACTTTTTTACCGGTTACCAATTCAATTTCGCCATAGGCTTTACCAGAGAACATGTTTACTTTTACCGAAAACCCACCGTCAGTTGATGGGTAAGCAATGGCGCTGGTAGCAATGCCAGCCTCAAGGCGTGCCGCAATGCGTGGAGCAACTGCACGGCCGGTTAAATCATGCGAGAAAATAACCACATCGGCATTTTCTTTCTCAATGGCTTTTAATACCAGTTTGGTAATTTGGCCCGTGTCGGCAGTAGTCAATGATTTATTCACCAATACTTTATTTGCACCATATTCTCCCAATGTGGAAAGAACATCGTTGCCTGTTGCACCATAGGTAACGGCTACGGTTTGTGTACCCAATTTAGCAGCCAACTGGTGTGCATATGAAACAATTTCCAATCCCGCTTTCGAAATTTTACCGTTGTTTGATTCTAAAAAAGCAATAACTGACATAATAGTTTAATTTTTTATTTGATTTCAACTAGAGAAATAAAGTTTAACTGTTAAACCCTGTATTTCATTATTTGAAATTGCTATTTGAAATTCTTCGTTTATATTTTTTTAATTAGATCACTTTGGCTTCGTTGTGCAACAATTCAATCAACTGTCCGGCTGCATCAGCAGGAATCATTTTCACGGCTGATTTAGCAGGAGGCATAATGAATTTTTTTACACCGCTTGTTTTGTTAACCTGTACGGCTGGCACAGTAGTCAATGGTTTTGTACGTGCTGCCATAATGCCGCGCATGTTTGGAATGCGTTGTTCTGCCATTCCCTTGGCCGAACTGATAACCATTGGTAAATTGCACTCCAATACTTCAGTTCCTCCCTGTATATCGGTTTCAATAGTAGCTTTGCCACTGGCAACATCAAGTTTGGTGGCCAGTGAAACAAAAGGAAGATCCAATAGTTCGGCAACCATAGCGCCAACCTGTGAGCCGTTATAGTTAATTG
>DATGXI010000110.1:0-23146 GCA_035299065.1 Flavobacteriales bacterium | reverse complement strand
CGTACAATCACGGTTGAAACCTCGGCCGGGTGCTCAACTTCGTATAACTGGCTGGTGTATTGAAAAAAATCGCTTAAGTCTTTTTGATAGGCCTCAACTGTATGGACCGATGACCGCTTTTGAAATTTAAGGTGATCTATAAAGGCGGTATATACCATAAAAAAAGGAGTCCTTTAGGGGGACTCCTTTTACGTATATAATTTTCAGAATGTTACCCTTGTTCCTGGTTTTGCATGTAAAGGCGGTATGCAGCCTTGATTTTAGTTTGACGCAGTGTAATTGAAGGCTTGGTAAACGATTGACGTTCACGTAATTCCTTAATAACACCTGTTTTCTCAAACTTCTTCTTGTACTTCTTCAACGCTTTGTCAATTGACTCGCCTTCTTTGATAGGAATGATTAACATAATTTCTTCTCTTTTTAATTTTAGGACTGCAAATGTACAAACTTTTGGCTGTTGGCAAAACAATTTAATGGTTTTGCCCATTAATTAATAAGTCTTAATTTAACCTTACAAAACCTATACTATGAAAAAAGTTAAAATGTTCTCGGTTATTTTGGTTGGAATTGGAGCTTTAGCACTGATTTACAACTACTTTATGTGTCAGCCAAACCTTCAAGACCCGGCTTATGACAGCCCGTCTTACATGCTGTATGACTGGGAAAAACATTCCTACTACCGCGGCCTTAGTGATTGGTCAGGTATGATTGGTACCTCCCTGGCAGGCATTGGTGCTATACTTGGGCTGGTGGCTTTCTTTAAAACCAAGGACGCAAAAAGCCTGATTGCAGCTGTGCTGGGAATTGGAATTGGCATTACCCTTTTTCTTGTTGCATTCGGCAGGGTTATTTAGTTTTTATAAAAGAACATAATAAATAAAAAAAGCACCGGTTAACCGGTGCTTTTCTTTTATCTGCTAATTCTATTATTTCTATTTGAGCGTTTATGCGGTTAGTTCTTAAGAATATTTCTTGCTATAACCAGTTTTTGTATCTCACTGGTACCCTCGCCTATTGTACACAATTTTGAATCGCGGTAAAATTTCTCAACCGGAAAATCTTTTGTATACCCGTATCCGCCAAAAATCTGCACGGCTTCGGTTGATGCTTTCACTGAAACTTCACTGGCATAATATTTTGCCATAGCCGAAACGGTTGTAACCGGTTTCTTTTTGTTTTTTAAATCGGCTGCCTGGTACAACAATAATTCAGCGGCTTCAATTTCGGTTGCCATATCGGCAATTTTAAATGATATACCCTGGAACTCGCTGATTGGTTTTCCAAATTGCTGGCGCTCCTTTGAATATTTTACGCTTGCTTCCAAAGCACCTTTTGCAATTCCCAACGCCAATGCTCCAATTGAAATACGGCCACCGTCAAGAATTTTCATGGCTTGTTTAAATCCATCTCCTTCTTTGCCCAACATCTGGCTCTGGTGCACGCGGCAATTGTCAAAAATCAATTCAGCCGTTTCGCTGCTGCGCATTCCCAATTTATTTTCTTTTTTGCCACCTGAAAAACCAGGCGTGGTACGTTCAATTATAAATGCTGAAATTCCGTTTGAGTCCAGCAACTCACCTGTACGCACAAGTACAACAGCCACTTCAGCTGAAATACCGTGGGTAATCCAGTTTTTGGTACCGTTAATTACCCAATGGTCACCGTCTTTTTTACCTACACATTTCATGCGCATGGCATCACTACCGGTATTGGCTTCGGTTAATCCCCAGGCGCCTACAAATTCGCCACTGGCTAATTTTGGTAAATATTTTTTCTTTTGTTCTTCGTTACCAAATTCAAGAATGTGGTTGGTGCAAAGTGAATTGTGTGCAGCAAAACTAAGTCCAATTGAACCGCAAACTTTTGCAATTTCTTCAATTACGCTTATGTATTCAAAATAACTTAAACCTGATCCGCCATACTCCTGCGGTACCAACACGCCCATTAATCCCAACTCACCGGCTTTGCGAAACAAATCGCGCGGAAAAAATTGTTCTTCGTCCCATTGCATCAAATGCGGGCGTATTTCTTTTTCAGCAAAGTCACGCACCATTTGTGCTATCATTACATGATTTTCACTCTTATCAAAATCCATATACGTTTATTATAAAATTATTTTACTTTTTTTTGCCACAAGCTTCACAGATTTTAAATCTGCGAAATTTGCGCGCTTTTCTTTTAAATTTTAGAAGGACACTAAATTAATAATATTCGGGCTGTAGGCTGTTAATTTTTGTGCACCGCTTAAGAATGAAAGTTCAACCAAAAAACAGAATCCTAGTACATTGCCTCCCTGCATTTTAGCTAATTCGGCTGCAGCACTGGCCGTTCCACCGGTGGCCAAAAGGTCGTCATGTACAATGCAATTCCAGCCCGGTTTTATGGTATCAACGTGCATCTCCACCTCGGCACTTCCGTACTCCAAATCGTATTTATAACTCACCGTTCTATAGGGCAATTTTCCTTTTTTACGCACGGTTACAAATGGTATTCCCATTTCCATGGCCAGTGCCATACCATATAAAAATCCACGGCTTTCAACACCAATAATGCAATCGGGTTTTAAAGGCGTTAACCGGGTTTTCATTTCGGCTACAATTTTTTTGCTCAGTTCGGGGTTTTCCATAAGTGGTGTAATGTCCTTAAACATAATTCCGGGTTTTGGAAAATCGGGTACAGTGCGTATGGTAGCGGTAAGTTCTTGTTGTAAAGTCATTGGGCTAAGATATAAAAAAGTAGGCAGCAGCAGCAGTCAGCGGCAGTATGGCCACAACAACTTTAATTGAAATGTTTAAAACAATATAATCCGGTTAAAACAGGTTTTAAGCACTATTTGGCGCCTTATCCGGTCTTCGCCTGTAGTCCTCGTAAAAAACCAAGAAAAGAGCTATTTTCCTGAGGAACGAAGGATCTGCTCTTTTCTTGGTTTTTTACTCCGGGCTACCTGGCTCAACCCGGGGCGTGGTTATTCGGTAAAATAAAGTTCACCGTTGTTTCTTTTACTTAATAACCGCATTTACATTACAAACCGCCTGCTGGTAAAAATTCGTATATTAGTCAAACATGGGAGCAAACACCATTTACATTGGCCAAAAAATCATTTACAAAACACCGGTAAATGAAAAAATAGTTATCCAGGCTGACAAGCCGGCTTTGCGCAGGTTCAGTTATTTATTTTTAGCCGCATTTGCCGTTATTGCCTTCAGGGCCGCAGCCTATGCCGCCTGGGACATGAGCAATTTAACGCTCCTGCTGGTTGTGCTTATTCCGTACATCATGTACTGGGTGTATTATTTTTATACCCGGTCAAACAGCACCTGGTATGTTGACCTCAAACAAAAAAAATTATTCCTTGGTAAAATAGCCGTGCCGTTTTTTATGGTTGAGCGGTTGAGCGTTGAAAAAAAAGGTAAATGGCAACTGCATTTAAAAACAAAAGACAATAAGCGCCTCATGTTGTTTGAAGACGAAAGCGATACAAAAATAAACGAGGCCTTTGCGTTTTTAAAATCGGTCATAAAATAATCAAACTCCTTTAACACCTATTTTTAATTACACCTGTTTAAGGTGACGTATTTCCCGTTCTGGAAATTGAACAAAAAGAGAATTGTGAAGACTGAAAAAAAATAGTTTTCAGTTTAAAGCTGGTTAGTTGATTTTATTAGTTTAGCAGTTATGGAAGTTAAAAAAACACGTGTCATATATTCCCATTTAAAAACACCCATACAGGAACTGGAATTTGATTCAGTAAGCGTAGCCTTGCCAACATTCAACAGCGATTTTTTGTTGTATGCTGAAGGGCTTGACATGTTAAACCAGCAAGGTGAGAAAGTGATTTTTAAAGGCCATATACGTTTTGTAGTCAAAAACCTTGCTTTTTCATATCAAAACAACAAACAAATTATTTATGTAGAGTGCCAGCCACACAGGGATTCGGAAAGTTTATGGTTTAGTTACAGGGATAAGATGGGATTGGTAAATTAGTTGATCGTTATCAGTGACAAGAAGAATGTGTTGTCCTTTCTCCGCAATTTAATCTTACGTACCAACATTATTTTTACTGGAGTCTCCGCCAGGGATGGAGCCGATACCCCGCAGCCAAAATAAAAAAAAGAGACCACATCCTTCGTTCCTAACGAAGAGGCTTCTTTTTTTTTGGCGAGGAGTAAAGGCAAGAGCCCGTTAAGGCGGCCAAAAAATTAAAAAATGCTCATTTAAAAACGTTCCTGGCCAACTAAAAGTTGCTGCGATGCAGTTCCCAATTCGAAACTCGAAATTCGAAATTAGTCAACTAACTTATCAAACTCTTCCTGGCATTTGTTTATCCACACTCTTCCTACTTTTTTCTCTTTCCAGGTCATGTGAGCTGCTTCATCCACCACTTCACCAAACACGGCAAGCGCATCTTCCTTACGATTTAACCGCAATAAAAAACACCCGTAGTGATAGCGCGCTTCGTAATTGGAAAAACGGTGTTCCATATTTTTAAATTCCCTTTCCGCTTCGGCCAGTTTGCCCATTTTTTCAAGCGCAAAGGCGTAATACAAATTAGAATCACTGCTTGAAAAGTTGGGGCTTTTTGAAATGCGTGGAGCAATTCGGGCAATGCCTTCAAAATTTCCTACATGATAATACGCGCGTATGGCTTGCTTAACGGTATGCTCATCCGCTGCAAATGTTCCTTCTAAAGCAGGTTCGTACATTTCAATAGCTTTTTCATGCCAGCCTATTTCAAGGTAGGCATCGGCCAAAGCAATGCGGTTTGCAAACGTATTCGAGAATTGAAAATTACGTTCAAGGCGTTTTACTTTTCCTGTAGGATTTACAATTTTTGCCACACCAGTCTGCAAATTGCTCACATCGTCTTTACGCAATACTTCGGTAAAAATATAAATGAGGCTTCCAATTACAGGTAAAAAAATGATAATGTAAATCCACCGCTGCTGGTTTCCTTTGCGCACTGAATGGAATATGCACAGGGCCTGTATGATCAGGACAATGTAATAATATTCGGAAAACCACATCCAGGCTCTCATAAATTGATTTTTGCGTGGCATAAATATAGAAATTATTGCATGGTTCTGGAGCCTGAATCCTTCCCGGTAACAAACAGGACATGTTAATGGTTGATCTTTATCCTTGAAGTACAAAACCGGGATGTTAAAGAAGCTTATTTATATCTTTTAATGTCTGTAAACCATTGAAAATCTGCCTTACACATCAAATGATTTCTCGCGGGTTGCACCTCAATACTCTGTACTTTTTCCCTATCTTTACACAAGTTAAAAACACGCTTTATGCCACAAATTTCAAAACGCGGAGAAATTGTTCCCGCATCGCCTATTCGTAAATTGGTTCCTTTTGCCGAAGAAGCAAAGAAAAAAGGACGCATTGTTTATCATTTAAACATTGGTCAACCCGACATTGAAACGCCACAGGTGGCACTGGATGCAATTAAAAACAATAAATTAAAAGTAATTGAATACAGCCATAGCGCAGGCAATGAAAGTTACCGCAAAGGCCTGGCTGATTATTATGCCAAGTTCAATATTTCGTTAACGCACAATGACATTATCATTACAACTGGTGGTTCAGAAGCGTTGATCTTAGGTTTTCTTACCTGTTTAAATCCGGGTGATGAAATTATTATTCCCGAGCCGTTTTACGCCAACTACAACAGCTTTGCAGTAACTGCGGGTGTAAATGTAATACCGGTAACAGCAAAAATTGAAAATGGATTTGCTTTACCGCCCATCAGTGATTTTGAAAAGTTAATTACACCTAAAACAAAAGCTATTTTGATTTGCAACCCGGGAAATCCTACCGGTTACCTGTACACGAAGGCTGAATTAGAACAATTGCGTGACGTGGTAAAAAAACACAACCTGTTTTTGTTTGCCGATGAAGTGTACCGTGAGTTTTGTTATGATGGGGCTACGCCTTACTCGGCCATGAACCTTGCCGGTATTGAAGAGAATGTTATTTTGGTTGATTCGGTTTCGAAACGCTACAGCATGTGCGGATCACGCATTGGCGCACTTATTTCAAAAAACAAAGAAGTAATGGCAAGCGCACTTAAATTTGCGCAGGCACGTTTGAGTCCACCAACATATGGTCAAATTGCCGGTGAAGCTGCTTTGGCTACTCCACAAAGTTATTTTGACAACGTAAGTGCCGAGTATGTAAAGCGCAGAGATATTTTGGTTGACGGGTTAAATAAAATTGACGGAGTAACTTGTCCAAAACCGGGCGGAGCCTTTTATGCCATTGCACGTTTACCAATTGACAATGCCGACAAATTTTGCCAATGGATGCTTGAAAGCTTTGAGTACAAAAACCAAACGGTCATGATGGCACCAGCAACAGGATTTTATTCAACAAAAGGGCTCGGTCAAAACGAAGTTCGTTTGGCTTATGTATTAAACCAGGAAGCGTTGGCCAATGCAGTTGAATGTTTAAACGAAGCATTGAAAGTATACCCGGGAAAAACGGCCATTGCCAAAAAAGCTGAGGCGGTTGGATGATGTGCTGATGTGTTGATGTGTTGACGGAAAAGTCTTCGGCTCATAAATTATTGGTGTTGGTAGAAAATTATTTCTCAAAAGAATTCAATTAGCTTACCAGCATATTGCAAAAGCTGCTTATTGTTATGTGGAAAAAAATTGAATCGGAAACTGATTTAGCTGCATTGAATGAACAATCATTTCATGCTGCCCAGCTAATTTTCAAACACAGCACACGATGCAGTATTAGCAGCATGGCCCTGGGCCGCATGCAACGGTCACAACAACCAGAAAAACTCGACATTCATTTGCTTGACCTTTTAAAATTCCGGAACCTTTCCAATAAAATTGCCGGTGAGTACAACATCGGCCATGAATCGCCACAGGTTTTATTGATTAAAGACGGAAAATGTGTTTATCATGCAAGCCATAGTGAAATTGATATGGGGGATATTGCAAAAGCTCTTTAACGCTAAAAACGCTGATTGGTGTGATCGCCTGTAACCTGACAATGATTCAACTTTACAAATAAATTACTTGTCAATAGAGCAGTCACCCAACCATTTAAAAATCATAATTCAACATGATCAGCGTTCCTGGTTTTTGTCCTAAGCCCGCTCAAACAATTTCAAAAACTCATCTTTTTTCCTTACGGATATATCAATCAGTTTATCATTGGTCATGATTACCTGGCTGTCGGTTTTTAAAAATTTTTTGACATAGTTCAGGTTAATGATAAACGATTTGTGACAACGAAAAAATATATCGCCCTGGAGCAATTCCTCAAACTCGCCAAGGTTTTTTGAAGACACAATGCGTTCGTTCTTATTGGTGAATATTTTTGTATACTTTAAATCAGCCTCGCAGTAAATAATATCGGTGTTGTTTACAAATTCATACCCGTCATTACATGGAATGGCAATTTTTCGTGATGCTTGTCCTGATGCTCCAACATTTTCCAACAACACTTCAATGCGCTTGTGGTTTAACGATATTTGCTTTTGGCGCTCAAATTTGGCAATGGCTTCAACCAGTTCGTTGCCGTCAACCGGTTTTAATAAATATTCAAGGCAAGAGGCTTTTATGGCTTGTATAGCGTATTTACCATGTGCAGTTGTAAATATGACATGAAAATTTTGCGCTTTTACCTTTTCAAGTATTTCAAAACTGAGTTTATCTTTTAATTCAATGTCCAGGAAAACAAGATCAGGGTTTAGCGCATCAATGAGCGTTATGCCTTCCTCAACAGTGGCGGCTGTTGCCAACACCTGTACCTGCTTACAGTTTACTGCCAGCAATTCCTTCATCACATCAATGCAGGCACTTTCATCGTCAATTAAAACTGTTTTTATCATTGTGCTAATTTAAAAATTTTCAACGTATGGCAAAGAAAAACTCACCACAGTTCCTGGACCCGTTTCTTCGTATGAAGGATCATCGCGTTTATCATATATACCGAAATAACTGTTTTGGTACCCACCATGAGCATCCCAGGCTGTTTTAATGCGTTGCAACGTAATGTTCATGCCTTTTGATGTGTGTGAATCCTGGCCCATTTTTCCATCCTTTGCGTGGTTAATGCCTTTTCCATTGTCTTCAACCAATACACCCAGCATAGGCTCACCGTTTTTATCACGATTTGGTGTTTGCGTTATGGTGATCGTCAATCTTCCACCCTCATTTTTCATGGAAAGCGCGTGCTTAACGGCATTTTCAACAAAGGGTTGAATTATCATAGTCGGAATAAGTGTATTTGCCAAATCCAGTGGCCTCATAATATTAATTTCATAGGTAAAACTATGATTACATCGCTCTTTTTCGAATTCGATATACATTTCCAGGAATTTTTTTTCGTCTTCCAGTGAAATTAGTTCTTTCTCCGAATTATCAAGCGTCATGCGCATGAGCTTTGATAACTGGGTCAAGGCATGGCCTGCTGTTTTCTTATCTTCAGTAAGAATTGACTTTTGAATTGATACCAACGCATTAAACATAAAATGCGGGTTCATTTGCGTTCTGAAACGTGCAATTTCGGCTGCCTGCCTGTTCAATTCACTTGTTTTTTCTTCAACTTCTTTTTTTTGTGCAGCCAATAACCTGTTTTTTCGCCTGATTTTTATAAAATAAATACCGGTTATTATCAGCAGCAAAAATAAAAGACAAAGTCCGGCAACTAAAAACCGGTTTTCCGTTTTTTTCTGTTGTTCCGAAGCACTTAAGCCAATAATTTCTTTATCCTTTTTTTCGGTTTCATAAAGTACGTTTAACTGTTCAACGGCTTCGGCCTTTTCGCGCTTAAATACCTTGGCTTTGTACGCTGCAGCGTTGTTGAGTTGAACTACAGCATCCTTATAATTACCCATGGCTGTATCAACCTGCCACCACAGTTCATAACAATTGTACAGTATGGCGTTGCTTTCTGACTTAATACCCAGGTCAATTGATTTTTTTATCCATTCAACCGATTCCCTGTTCTTTCCCTGGTTAAAATAAATCTCAGCATAAACAAAATAATTTCCAGCCAGGTTAATTGTACTTTTTATTTCCTCATTTATTTTAATGGATTTATCAATATAGGCAATGGCCGAATCAAAATCCCTTTTATACAGAAACGTTGTGGCTATGTTGGAGTATGCTGAGGCTACCGATTCCCGGTCTTTGAATTTAAGTTTTATAGCAAGTGCTTTTTTGTGGTATAAAATTGACTTCTCATAATCTTCGTTTCTTCGTGCAATAACAGCAAGGTTGTTCAGGAGTTTGGCCACATAATCAAGTTCATTGGTTTGTTCACGCAGTTTCATTGCCTTGAGGTAATATAGCTGTGCCTTTTCCAAATCGCCCTGGAAATAATACATCACACCAATGTTTTGTTGAACGGCTGCAATACCGCTTTTATCCTTCAACCCTTCAAATAATTTAAGTGCAGTAAGAAAATGCATGTTGGCACTATCAATAACACCCCTTACATCGTAAATGGTACCAAGGCGGTTTAAACTTTGGGCAATCAGTTGTTGATTATTTGATGATTTTGAAACTGCAACGGCCTCGTTTGCCATTTGCATGGCCTTAGCATTGTCAATACCGCTGAATATGCGGCACAATTCATTCAATGCGTTTACTTTTATTTCAACGTTTGTTGATTTTACCTGTTTTGAAAGCGAGTCAAGGGCAATTTTATCCTGTCCACTAACGTGATAGGCACTCACTAAAAAAAGGAAAACTAAACACCACCTGCAATTCATTACAGAAATATAGGATAAAACCACGTTCATGCCCGCGTTAACTGCAAATCCTTTGCCAAAGCCCAAAAACCAAGCCTGAAGACCAGTTATTTAGACCTTTGAAACAAATACCCCTTTACATTGATTCCTGTATTATCAACGATGATTCCCGTTTGGCCTACTATGCTTAAGATACCGGGAACAAACACAATTTGCTACGTATTTTTAGTTTATTAAATTATACTGTCATGAAAAAGTTTGTCACGCTATTTATGTTATCGGTTGCACTTGTTCAGTTCACCCATGCTCAAATCAAAATAAAGGTTCCTGATGTTGGCAAAAAAGATAAGGATAAAAACAAAGAAAAAAATAAGGAGAAGGAGAATGCAGTTGAAACCAAAACAACAAACACAACAAACAATACAAGTAACAACAAAACAACCGTTGCTAATTATAAAGAGGGCGACATTGTTGAATTTAACGATGGTACAAATTGGATTGAGGGCGAAGTTACACAGGTTGGTGGCAGCGGGCGTTACCAGGTAAAACACGGCACCTTATACACTTGGGTTTATCCCAAAGAAATGCGTGCAACCAACAAAGCCAATACAGTTGAGGAAGAAAATAAACGGCTTGCTGCTTTTCCCACGTATAAAGTGGGTGATTTCGTTACCTGGGATGAAGGCCGTGCCGAATTAAGTGTTGCCGAAATTGGCAGTGTTGTTTCACAAGGTGTTTACAAAATACGGTATTCAGGAACAACGTTAACGGCCGATAAAATTAAAGGTATTTGGAATCCGGTTTACAAGGTTGGCGACAAAGTGGTAATACCTGATCGCGGTTACAACAATTACCCCGAAAAAACAATTGTTGAAGTGGGTGCAGGCTATTATAAAGTAGAAGGCGATAATTATTCGCACACAGGCGAACGTTTTTGGCCCGTATACGATTACAAGGGTTTTTACACTATCTATAGCAAAATCTCAAGTGATGACATGGTTATTTTTACCCAAATGCTCTATTTAAATGATGGTAAAGATGAAAGGCCTTCAACTGTAACAACCGAAAAAATTAAAAATTTTCTTGCCAATACCGATGTTATTGAGAACGAACTGAAACAAAAATACAGCAATCCACCAGCTGCCGCCAAAGGGTGGGAAAATCCATCAGCCATTTTGAAAACACTTTCGCGCAGGCGTGAATTAATTGGGCAACATTACCTGGCCAATCCCATGAAACGCCTTGAGGAATACTTTGTGGGATTAACTCAAATGAAAATTGACGACATGAAACGCGGATCAAACAACATGCACAAAGCCGATGAGTGGTTAGGGCTTGTGAATCCTGACGCGCAGTTTGAGGCCGACTTTAAAGAATTATATGACACGGAAATAAAAGCCATGGAGGAACAATATGCCGCCATTGGTCAAAAAGCGCCTGCTTATGACGAGAACGCTGTGTTTGCAAAAGTAAAAGCCTTGCAAGGCGAATATGAAAAAACACTTTTTGCAACAGACTGGATGGCCAAACAAACTGATCCGTTCAATACAAAAGACGCATCGCTTGAACCCATGGTAAGGGAATTTGCGCAGGGAAATGATGCAAAAGCCACCATAACAAAAATTGGTTTTGCAGCAGGCGACTGGGAAAAATATGAATCAACTGAGTGGTGGGTTGCAGGACGTGCTAAATACGCCATGGTGTGGGTTAACAGTTCTGCTTATAAATACAAACAGATTTACTTTCTGAAAATAGCTCAGGAGTACTTAGGAAATGGTAAATACGGAAAAACCTATATTGAACCACAGGCATTCCAAAAATTTTTCTACGCAAAATAAAAGGGACAACATATAATTTTAAAACTACTAACCTATGAAAAAAACAATTGTACTGTTTTTCCTTGCCTGTGCCGGACTCGTTTCGGCACAGGTTGAAATTAAAGACCAACCTGGCAACGCCTATTTTGATTTTTTAAAACAGGCCTGCATTGGAAAAATGCCTTCGCAAAGCGCACTGTTGACTATGAAAACACTTACGGTGCCTTTAACCTTTATGGATACGCTAAAAAAATACGATTGGGTTGCCATTGGCAGTTATAGTTATACCGATAAACAGTATGAGGATAATTTTGCTCAATCGCTTTTTGCTGAACAGGACCGCTCACAATACCAGTTTGGCATTTTCAGAATTATGGCTGACGGAATGCGTGCTGATTTTAGCCTCGGAAAATTCCAGGTAAAAGATGCTTATGTTACCACAACCACTTTTGACAGGAGTTCGGCAACGACATATGATAAATTAAAGGTCAGCGGAAAAAACACATTCATACAGGCAACTACCTACGGTACGCCTGAATATTTGCGCGTTGTTTCATATAAAGAAGGGGTTTTGGTTATTGACATCACCATAAGCGGAAAAATAACCGACCTGAAAACACGCTTCAGGAATGTTTACAAGGCTATACCTAAAAAGTTTGATTGGAAAATATAGTGCCTGGAAATTTTGGAAAGAGTGATTTTGGTTATAACAATGATCAATCAGTTTTTCTTAGCGCTATTAGCTGTTTACTTTTTATAGTTTGGATTTTTAATATTGTTCATCACCTTAACATGCATTTTTTCCAACAGGTTCATGAAAATTCCTGCAATGGGCCATCCTGCTGTGACGGTTATTTCTTCTTTGACTTGTAAACCCTGTGACGATTGATTAAATGTAAACACAATTTCGAGTTTAACATTTTTTTTTACCGTTGAATCGTAACGAATTATTCGTCCCTTTTCTACTTCGTTAACAGTAACGCGGTAAACAGGTTTCATGGGAATAAATCCCAAAATTTTAATCTTTTCCTTTACTTCGTATTCAATATTCCCACCTTTATCGCCAACAATTTCAACCGAGGTCATTACCGGGTGGTAATTCCCGTATTTGCGTAAATCAACAATGGCTTCGTAAACGCGGATAAGGTCAGCACTGGCAAAATTATAGTTAAGCTCCCTTTTCTTCATTAATTGCGAAGGATTTTTCCTCCGTTCAAAATACTTTGAATCCGTTCAAGGGTTTTCTTTTCACCGCAAAGTGATAAAAATGCTTCACGTTCCAGGTCAAGCAAGTATTTTTCACTTACCAATGTAGGTTGTGACAAATCGCCACCACACAATACATAGGCCATTTTTTGCGAAATTTTTGCATCGTGTTCGCTTATATAATGTCCGCTTAACATTGAATTGGCGCCTAAATAAGCCAATCCCAATCCCTGTTTTCCCAATACACGAATGTTTTTCCTGCGAACGGGTTGTGTATAACCTGCATTGGCCAGTTCCAAACATTCTGCTTTGGCCTCAGCCAGCAAACGGTTACGCGAAACAACAATTTTATCCTGGCCTTTTCGTAAATAACCCAAATCAAATGCTTCGCTTGCGCTGGTTGATACCTTTGCCTGCCCAATGGTCAGGAAACGGTTCCTGAACGCGTTCAATTCAATATCGCCTTCTTTTAATTCATCGGCCAGGCGCAGTGCAAATTCTTTTGTTCCACCACCACCCGGAATTAAGCCAACGCCAAATTCAACCAGGCCCATATAGGTTTCGGCATGTGCAACCACTTTATCACTGTGCATACTCATTTCACACGCGCCACCAAGGGCCATGTTATGCGGAGCAACAACTACGGGTATGGACGAATAACGAACACGCATCATGGTATTCTGAAAAGCCTGAATGGCAAAATTCAATTCATCCCACTCCTGCTCCACGGCAAGCATAAATATCATACCCACATTGGCACCAGCCGAAAAATTGGCACCTTCATTGGAAATAACAAGACCCTGGAAATCTTTTTCAGCAATTTCAATGGCTTTGTTCATTCCTCCAATTACCTCGCTGCCTATTGAATTCATTTTGGTATGGAACTCAAGGTTAATGATGCCATCGCCTAAATCGGTAATGGTTGCTCCTGCATTTTTCCAAATGGTTTTTGTAGGGCGAATGTTGTCCAACAAAATAAATACATCAGCACCGGGAATGGCTTTATATGATTTTGAACTTATTTCATAGTATTTACGCTGGCCGCCCTCAACGCGGTAAAAACTTTTACAACCCGCTGCAATCATATCGTCAATCCAGCTTGCATATTTCACACCTGCTTTTTTTAAAGCCGGCAATACGTTTTCAATTCCAAGTGCATCCCAGTATTCAAACGGACCCAGTTCCCATCCAAAACCCGCTTTCATACCATCGTCAATCTTGTACAAATCGTCAGCAATTTCAGGTATGCGGTTACTTACGTAGGCAAAAAGGCCTGCAAAAATATTGCGGTAAAATTCACCGGCCTTATCGGTACCCGTAAACAATACATGCATTCGTTTCTTTAAATCGTCAACCTGTTTTGCTGCTTCAAGCGTGGCAAATTTCACTTTTGCCTGTGGTTTGTATTCAAATGTTTTTAAGTCAAGTGCAAGAATGTCTGATTTTCCTTCAGGTGTTTTCACCTTTTTATAAAATCCCTGGCCTGTTTTATCGCCCAGCCATTTGTTGTCAACCATTTTTTGCACATACGCAGGAATTTTAAATTCATCTTTTGCTTCGTCATTCGGGCAACTTGCATACACACCGTTGGCAACATGCACCAATGTATCCAGGCCAACAACATCACAGGTCCTGAAGGTTGCCGACTTTGGTCGTCCCAATGCAGGACCGGTTAATTTATCCACCTCTTCAACCGTCAATCCCATTTTTTCAATGGTATTGAACAGGTTCATGATTCCGTATACACCAATGCGGTTGGCAATAAATGCAGGCGTATCCTTACACAATACCGTTGTTTTTCCCAGGTATTTTTCGCCATAATGCATAAGGAAGTCAACCAGGGCCGGGTCAGAATGTTTTGTTGGAATAATTTCCAGTAATTTTAAATAGCGTGGCGGATTGAAGAAATGCGTTCCGCAAAAATTCTTCTTAAAATCATCTGAACGACCTTCGCACATTAAATTGATTGGAATACCCGATGTGTTTGAACTGATGATGGTACCTGGTTTACGGTATTGTTCAACCTGGTCAAAAATTATTTTTTTTATGTCAATTCGTTCCACAACCACCTCAATAATCCAGTCACAGGCTGAGATCATGCTCATGTTATCGGTAAAATTACCGGTTACTATGCGTTGAACATAACTTGCGTGGTAAATTGGATTGGGATTTGATTTTAAAGCAGCCTGTAAGGCATCATTTACAATTTTATTACGGGCTGGTTTGTTTCCTTCAGGTGCATCTTTGGGTAAAATGTCAAGCAGCACCACTTCAACGCCAATATTTGCAAAATGACAGGCAATGCGTGATCCCATTACACCTGATCCAAGTACTGCAACTTTTTTTATGTTTTTCATGTGAAAAGGTTGATAGAGAATTTTTCTTCATTAACAGGTTATCGTGCTAACCTGTAATTGATTTTTCATCCTCCTTGTTTTTAATCTTATAAACGTTATTTGATTAACTATTTTTCAAACTTAAAATCTTCCAGTAATTCATTTAGCTCGCTCATTGTACTAAAAAATTCTGACACGTTTTTTTTGCCTAATTTTTTTTGCATGGTTTCATTAAAGTAAACAACTTTTGTGCGTGCAATTTCCCTCTTCTTTTTTCCTTTTTCGGTCAAAAAAATGCGCACTGAGCGTTTGTCGCTTTTATCACTTTTGCGATGAATCAGGTTTTCTTCCTCCATTGATTTAAGGGTGCGGGTAAGGCTTCGCGGTTCCATGCCCATTTTAGGTCCTAATTTGGTGCTTGGCGTTCCTTCTTTTTGGTCAATGCTCAGTAAAACAAAGCCCGTGCTCATGGTAATACCATGGCGTGCTGCTTCAGCATTGTAAATACGGGCTATGTTGTGCCAGGCCCAGCGTAAGTGAAAGTCGAGTGTTTCTTCAGGTTTCATAGTTATAGTTAATTCATCAAGGTTGAACCAAATATATATCTATTTGCTGTTATGCAAGCATAACAAACAATTTTTTTGTACCTTGGTTGATATTTTTACGCATGAGGGTTAAAACCAGCCTTACCGACTTACTGCACATTGATTTTCCCGTAATTATGGCACCTATGTTCCTGGTCTCAAACGGGGAAATGGTTAAAAGCGCTATAAAATCGGGTATTGCAGGCGCATTTCCAAGCTTAAATTTCAGAAATGAGGGCGAATTGGACCAGTTGCTGGCTGATTTGAATGAAACCCTCAAAACATGTCCTAACGGCTCCTATGGTGTAAATCTAATTGTTCAAAAAACCAACCCGCTCTACGAAAAGCACCTGGCCACTTGTGTGAAGCATAAAGTACCATTTTACATTACGTCTCTTGGAAATCCTGCCACTGTTATTGAACAGGCACACGCTTATGGTGCTAAAGTTTTTTGTGACATAACCAACCTTGAACACGCAAAAAAATGTGCCGACCTGGGTTGTGATGGTTTTATAGCCGTGGGACAAGGCGCAGGCGGTCACGCTGGCCCTTTTCCTTTACAGGTTTTGATTCCAACGCTACGTAAGAATTTTCCGAATGTTCCTGTTATTGCTGCTGGTGGAATTGCAACCGGTGAGGGCCTTTTATCGGTGATTTCATTGGGAGCTGCAGGTGCTTCAATTGGCACCCGTTTTATTGCAAGCACCGAAGCTACAGTAAGCAATGAATATAAAAATGCCATTGTTGATTCACACATGCAGGATATTGTAATGACTGAAAAGTTATCGGGCACGCCTTGCACAATTATCAATACACCTTACGCAAAAAAAATTGGCTATAAACAAAACTGGCTTGAACGATGGCTGTCTAAAGGGAAACGTACTAAAAAATGGTTTAAAACATTGGTGCAGTTACGCGGATTCAAACGCCTGGAAAAAGCAGTGAAACCGGGCAATTATGATAACCTTTGGTGTGCCGGCCAAAGTGTTGAGCTCATTGGTAAAATTGAGCCCTGCGAAAAACTTATACAGGATATGAAAAATGATTTTTTCCGTGCCAACGATGTGTTACAAGAGCATTTTAAAACCGGGTTATAAATTGACCTTCTAAATGGACTCACGCTAATTTTCATAAGGCGGGCCAAATAAATAGTCAATTTCATATTCCACCGAGTCCTTAATTACTCCATTAAGTTTTTTTAATTCAGTGTAGTCAATCATAAGGTTTTTTTTCTTCCACCAATTACCTACGGGTTTAAGTTTACCACCGGGTTTGGCAATGTATACCACTTTTTCATTTTGATTTTTATAATTTCTGCGGTTTTTGTCATTCAGGTCCACTAAATCAATTCCCTCAAGTGTCAAATAAAAATGAATCCATATGCTGTCCATGTTTCTCGCCCTAAGATCAATCCCTTTAAAAGTCAATGAATTTTCACCCTTGCTGAAGTATTTACCCTTGCCTTGTTCAACCCAGTTTTCATATACAGTTTGCGTTCGTTCACCCTCAAATAACCACACAGCAAATGAAAATTTATTACCCATAAGCTTTTGACCGATTTTAATCACCAGGGAACTATCGTTGAGCTGGTAATTTAAGGCAGGTGGGTTAAACTGAAAGTCTTTTTTTATAACCTTGTTACGCGCGTTCTTCACTTCCTCCCTACTCCGACTACAGGAAAAAAATACCACGAACAAACATGTGGTGTAAACAACAGGGTTAAACCAGCGCCTCATTTTATATACAATGAATTTGTACGAATATACAAAATACGGCAGCCAAAAAGCTGTTCAGGATAAATTTATTACTGTGAACTTACCAGGAACTTATTGAGCTCCTCCTGTTCACTGCTTGATTTCCCAATATTTTTCAACTGGTCACGCAGTTGTTCTTTGGCCAGAACAACCGTGGGCACAATACCCCCTGTTGGAACTTCAATACGGGCCGCTAAATTGGTTGCAGATTGTGAATCGTTGTTTTTAACCTCCACGTATTTTACAACCGGTACATTCACATACCGCACAGTTTCCTTTTCTTTTATAACCGTATCGTAAACCGTTTTTGGTTCTGCCTCGCGGTAAACAGTGTCAACCATGGCAACATATTTTGTAGCCGGTTTTTCGTTGGCATAAAACAAAGGGAGCATAAAAGCCAGTATTAAAATTGCAGCAACAGCCGCATAAGCCGGAATACGGTAACCTATAAAACCTGCAATGCCTTTTTGCTCCTGTTTTTTAACCTGCATAAGGGCTGCAGCTCGTTTTTTCGTGTCCTGTGAGGGTTGTGTTTTATTTATTCCTGCCTGCAAAAAAGCACGCGTGCTTTGAAGAATCGAACGCCTGCTTTCGTATTCCTCCTGCGAAATTTCCTTCAACACCATTTGGCGTTCATCGTTGGTTAGCTCTGTAAAATTTTTGTGCTCTACCAATTCCTGTATTAAATAATTATCTTCCATAATCACATTCTTTTTAAAAGCGGCCTGAATTCTTCCAAATCCAGGGCCAGTTTTCGTGTTGTATAATAAATTCTTGATTTTACGGTTCCAACCGAACAGTTCATCATAACCGCAATTTCATTTATACTGAATCCTTCCTGGAAACGCAATACAAATGTTTCGCGGTGTTCATATTGCAATTCATCTAATGCACGGCCAAGGTGCTCATTGAACACCCTGGCATCAACCTGTGCAATAAGATCCGTAGGACTTTGCCTGTTCCCCGAATCTGCAATCTCATCCGTTGAAATTTCCTTTTTGTTATTCCTGTGCTCGGTGCGACACATGTTGGCCGCTACTGTAAAAATCCATGTATAGAATTTCTTGCTGGTGTCAAATAAGTGCGGACGCTCAACAATTTTCAAAAATAAATCCTGTAATAAATCCTGTGCGCGTTCCTCATCGTGGTTAAGCATTTTGAGCATAAAAAACAGCAGGCGCTTACTGTACCTTTCATGCAATTCATCAAACGCGCGGTAATCGTTTTTACCAATAGCAACCATTAGTTGCTCATCGGTCCATTTTTTATATGTTGTAAATAATCCCAATTACTTTTCTATAACCTCCATAACAACCCTGAAACCTACATTGGCATCGGGGCCTGTATATTTTTGCTGCGCTTTAATTGTGGCTTCTTCACCCGGAGTATTCCATCCACCACCTTTGGCAATTCCTTTTTCACTTACCATTTCAGCTACATTTCCTATTGTGCAAAATAAACCAAAATCGTTTGGGTGATAGGAGTTGTTATTTACAGGGAAAATTCCCCCATCATAATGCACTTTGCAGACCCCAGCCGGATCGGTTTGTGAAGCACCTGTTTGGATGTTGGCCAGGTAACAACCACCTGAATTCCTCAAATATTCACCATCCCAGGGAAATTTGTTTGTTTCGGCTTTACCACCGTGGGCCAGCATTTCCCATTCTTTTTCATTTGGCAAACGAAATTTAACTTTTTTAAATTGTTTTTTTCGATGCTCAAGGTTGTTGTAAACATTGGTCATCCAATCGCAGTATAAAACGGCCGCCTCATAACTTACGTTGCATACCGGAAAAAGATCATCACCAGGTTTGCCATGTAAAAAGTATTGATCGTTTTTTAATCCTTTATCAACCGGCATTAACAACGCGTCCCAGTTAACATTTTCCTGTTTGGCAACCATAATATCCGTATACCGTTTTTGTTTTAACAAGTCTTCCAGGAATTTATTGTACATGAAAGTACTTGTTTCGTATTGGGCCGCGTGCAATTGTTCGTTAATTTTTACAAAACCACGGTAAACTTCACGCGGGTCGTCAATTACGTAAGACACAACATTGTTTCCTGATTGGTTGATGATTTTGTTCACCTCTTCGGCCTGGCCTACCCTTTCAGCTATGCTACCAATGATTTGTGTAAGGTTTTCGAGCGATTCTTTTTCCTCGGTTTCTGAATAGTGGTTGTGCAGGGTAATGAAAGGCACAAGGTAATTTGAATTTAAATTATCAACTACTCCCTGGCTTATGTCATTGGTAAAACCAATTTTAAGGTTATCCTTCACAAAACGTTTTTCATAGTTCTTACGCAGCACAGCAACGTTATCAAATCCTTCTTTTGAATACTTATAAGCAAGTCCTACGGAATATAAATCGTCCTTAACGTTTGAATAAAATTTGGGTTCAACTGTATTTGCATAAAAAAATGGTCGTGACGAATTTTTTTGAATGTGCGCACACACTTCCTGGCCAAACTTTGTGAAATCACCTTCGGAAGTTGGAGTAAATTTCGGGATTCCCATTTCTGAAAAGTATAAATCACGGTATGAGTCAATCAATAAGAGCGAAAGATTCAGCACCGAAACATCAGCACGTATTTTTTTTGCATGTTGCAACACCAGTGCCGGGTAGGTGTCATTATCGCCACAGGTAATAAGTATGGCGTTTTCATCGCATGACATAAGCATGTTGTAATTCCAGGCAAGTAGTCCCTCTGACATGTCATTGGAAGCAAACCATTTCTCGCAGAATGATTTTACCTGTTCACGGTCGCGTTTTATTTCATAATAACCAACAAAATCATCAAACGTTTCGGGGCGATTCGGATCAATTTCGTGTGCTTTGAGCAGGTATTTAAAAAGGGCTTCTTCATGGTTACCGTTGTAAAAACGCATGTAATTGTATTCGAACGTTTCGGGAATGCTTTTTTCAGCATCATTTACAACTTTGTCAAGATCATCCTTTGTTTTTTTTCCGCCTGACAATTTGATCATTCTGGTTGCCGTATACACATTTAGCCAGGCTTCGGCATTTTTTGGGTCTTTTTTTAGCTCGGCTTCCCAGAGCATGAGTTGTTCCTCATACCATTGTAACGACTGCTGTTGTTTAACTATTGAATAAACCTTTTGTTTTTGCGGTGGATTTGCAGCCATTAAAGGGGCTGAGATCAAAAAGGCTAAACCGATAAGTATATTTCGCATAATTCTGAATTTTAATAAGTTAATGACTATTGGCGCCAAAAAATTTACAGTAATACTCATAAGTCGGGAAAAGGTTCAATTAATTCAAAAGTTATAAAACCCCGAAACTAATACTGTTTTCCGTCCTTAATCACAATTTTAGGAGAAAGAAAATTTTTATACTCTTCAAATGGATTTTTTTCAAAAATAACAAGGTTTGCTTTTTTCCCCACCTGTATAGAACCGCTTTTATTTTCAAGGCCCATGGAAACCGCCCCATTGTAAGTAGCAATTTGTAAAATGTCTTCTGTGGTAAATCCTGCCTCTTTCAATAAAAGCATTTCTGACAGAAACGCTTTACCTCCATCCATGCAATCAGTTCCCATTGTTATTTTTACACCTTTATCATGCATACGCTTCAGGTACTTCATCATAATATCATAATCTTCATTGAAACGTTTACGCTCTTCCGGTGTAAGCATTTCAGGTTCTTCTTCGGTATGCTGTCGTGTAACAATGTATGTACGAAAATAACTCCTATTAATGTAAGATGCCAATATATGAATGGTTGTACTGAGGATTATTTTTTCTGAGGCCATGCGATCAATCAATTTAATCATCCGTGCGTTTAATACTGAATCCTCTTCAATGTACCTGAACGCTTCAAAAAGGGGTGGAATAAACGATCGCTTTTTGTAGTTTTTTTCATACGCGGTTGTATACGCATACCAGTCTTCATTTGAATTAAGCACACTTGACTGGAGTGTAAGTAAATGTTCAAAACGCTTCAGGCCAAATGTCATAGCCGAATCAATTGGTACATTGTATTCAACATGCGCACAGGTATTCATGTTTAATTCATTAGCCTTTTTTAATGCTGCTTTAAATTCAGGTGTCCTTAAGCGTGAATACAACTTTAAATACCTTATACCCATTTTAAAATACGCTTCAATTTTTTTTGCCGCATCTTGAGGGTCTTTTACCTCCACATGGTTCATGTACGGGGTACGTTCTTCGTCAGAAATTATAGCGCTACCGCAAATAAAAAAATCGGGGAAACGGCAATTCGGATTTTTTTGCCATTTTACCGATTCAACAACCCATTTTTCAGGTTGACCCACGTCTTTTATAGTTGTAACGCCATAAGGAATAAATGTTTCTGCAATTCGTTGTTTATAGCTGTTTATTGAATCTTTTCTTAATGTAACCGGGGCTTTTTCATAATCACCCAATACATTTCCCAAATGCGTGTGTGTATCAAAAAAGCCAGGAGTAACCAGCTTGCCTTTTCCGTCAATTACTTTAATTGCAGTAAATTCATTGCCTGCAGGAATAATGGCAGAAATTGTGTCAGCATTAATTAAGACCGTTTTATTTTCAATCACCTTTTTATTTACTGAATCAAATATGTTGACATTGGTTATTGCCAGGTCATATTGCTGTGCCTTTTTACAGGAAAAAAATAGCAGGAATAAAAAAAAAGAAAAAAAGAGACGTGTTTTCATGCGCTGATAATAAAAGGTTTAAGCCCGTTGGTTGGGAAAAATTTACAGTAATACTCATAAGTCGGAAAAAGGTTCAAGAGATGTATAAAATTTAAGATTTGAGATTTAAGATTGGGTTGTGTTTTAAATTTTACTTTTATTATACATGCAGGAAAAGTACATCGTCAAAAATGAACTTGGTTCTTTAACCAACCGAACACTTGTATTGCATTTAAAAGATGGCGATAAAGAAATTGCACTGGTTGACATTGATGACATTAATTATACACAACACAGGAGCCGCGGCAGGTCATTCCTGTCATTTGCCATTGCTTTTATTGCGGGATTAACCAGTTATCCCCAATTTCATTTCAACACATTAAGCATAATAGTTGGAACAATTATTCTTTTAGTTTTTACTTTTCTTGGTGTTGCCTGGTATATTGGCCACCGCGAAATAGAGTTCACCATTAAAGGATTAAAAACGCAGCCTATACGGGTCGAAATGGCTTATTTCAGGGAAGGGCGCGAACTAATGGAAGGATTGAAAAATCTTTTTGAAGGTTAACGGGTTACTTTAAACACCCAAGTCCATAAACACAATAAAAACAGACTTATGCGAATTTACATTTTCATCCTCATCATTACCTTTCCATCATTTTGCTACGCACAGGAACTGGACACTGTAATTGACGGGAAACACTACCATGCTGTGGAATATTACCCAACAAGTGTTTTTATGAACGGACCAAAAACCAAAGCCGGACAGGTGTTGGCCTATGGCTCATATGAAGGTTCATGTAAAACAACCTACTGGATTTATTTCAACCAAAAAGGAAATGTACTGGCAAAAGGCAAGTACAGAAACGGAAAAAAAATTGGGCGATGGCATTACTATTCCAATGGAGAGCATGCTGTTTTTATATGGAAAGGTAGTAACCGAATTTCAGACCATATTACAACAGATGGCGATAAAACCCAAATAGTAGATGTTGTTCATGATGCAGCAGGTTGCGAAAAAAACGTGTATATAAATGGCAATTTACCAAGGTTCAGCCATACCCGG
>DATGXI010000109.1:0-18291 GCA_035299065.1 Flavobacteriales bacterium | reverse complement strand
GTTGCAAGGCTGAAGATTGCCTTTTTGTACTGGCCCGATTTAAGCTCTACCATTTCAGGGTTTGTTCCTACATAACCCACTAATTGTACTTTGTTTGTTGCTGACATGTTGATTTCCGTTTTTAAATTGTTTCTAACTAAGTTATTTCTGTCTGTACACCTTTTCCATTCCAGGTAATTCTCACCAGGGGCTGGCGGGGTGTGGTGTGTGGTGTGTGTGCTAAGGGTTTTATTTGTATATGCCCTGCATCGCATTCGTATGCCTTTGCTGGTGAGAAATTAACCGTGAATGAAAGAACGTGTGTGTGTCGCACCTTTTAACACCTGTACATCTTCTTATTTGTAAGCGCCAGTTGATGTACGTGGCCTTGTTTCGGTTTGACGATGCAAAGATGCGGCAGGCTTTAAACCCTAACAAGCTTTAAACGGTTACTTCCGTTTGCAGCCGTTTGTAAACGTTTAAAGATGATTTTATGACTGAATATCAACAAAGAATTTACTTGATCCGAAATTAAAAATTATTGATCAGATTTGACTTGAAGCTATAAAAAGGTGAATTCTTAGCCCTGTTTTTGTGCCCTGGTCAACATAAAAAACGCGAAGAAGCCATTTTAAACATAAAATTTTATACCTTTAGGTATAATACCATTAGGTATAATACCAACAAGTATAATATGAAAGACGCACCCTTTATTTATGGCAACACAGTAAGCATTCATTCGTTTACCAACAGAGAACAGGAATGCGAAAAACTACGCATCAACCTCATGAGCGGAATTAATACGACCATTATTTCACCAAGGCGGTGGGGGAAATCATCGCTGGTGGAAAAAGTAATGCACGACATCAATAAAAAAGATAAAAAAACCAAAACAGTTATTCTTGATCTTTTTTCAACCGGCACTGAAGAAGAGTTTTTACAGGCTTTTGCCCGTGAGGTGATAAAAGCATCTTCCTCCAAATGGCAGGACTGGATGGCTGCCAGCCGTGAGTTTTTTCATTCACTTATTCCCGTAGTAAGTTTTGGCATTGATCCCGTAACTGATTTCAGCCTGCACTTTGATGTAAAACAACTAAAAAAACATACCGATGAAGTGTTGAACCTTCCTGAGGCCATTGCAAAAAAGAAAGGCATAAAATTCATTATTTGCCTTGACGAATTCCAGAACATATGCTCTTTTGACGACTACATTATTTTTGAACGAAAACTACGTTCATGCTGGCAACGCCAGGAATTAAGTACCTATTGCCTGTATGGAAGTAAACGACACATGATGGCTGAAATATTCAATTCACCTTCAAAACCGTTTTACCGTTTTGGCGATATTATGAACCTGCCTAAAATTGAACGAAAAAAATGGACCAGTTTTATTGTGAAAGGATTTGCATCGGTTGGAAAAACCATTCAGGAAAAAGATGCTGAAATGATTCCTACCCTTATGAAAGACCACTCCTGGTATGTACAACAACTTGCCCAGTATACCTTAAACCATACGCAAAAAAAAGCTGGTAAACCTGAAATTGAAGCGGCTTTAAAAGAACTCATTAATGCCAATAGCCCCTTATACCAAAAAGAGGTAGAAAGTATTAGTCATACGCAATTGAACCTGTTAAAGGCGGTAGCCAAAGGCGAAACCAAATTTACCAGTGCCGAAATCATGCAAAAATACCAACTGGGAACTCCGCGCAACGTTAGCAAAAACAGAGATACGTTAATGAACAATGATCTTTTTGACAAAATGGATGGGAAATACGAATTCCTGGACCCCGCTTTTGAACTGTGGTTTAAAAAAGTGTATTTTAGCGAAAATTACCAGGTCTGATTCTTAATTTTATTTTTTATGGGAGTTGAATACCGACATTATTTTGTTCCAGCTGATCCAACCATAATACCCGCTCAGGATATATTGGTCAAAATTGATTCAGTTCTAAAAAAATGGGGACTAAAAGAAAGTGAGCCCGCTATATTTGATTTGACCAATGGCCAAAATTCAGAAATTGAGGGTGAGCTTGACAACCTTGAATTTAACCACGGCATTGCCCTGGAATATGACAGCATTGAAGGCAGTGCCGTAAGTAAAGTTGCGGGCCCCAGCTATCATAAAAACATCCAGGACGCTGACCGTTATATACAAGGCATTGGATTTATTGCAGGCATTGATTACCGTATTCACCCCAGCGGAGAAACAACCTACATAACCGTAGTTAGCCCTCCCAAAGATAATGGTGTTGAACTGGAAGCCCACTGTGATTGCGATGAAGTGTTATTCATGCATGACAATGCGTATACCTGCCAGCCCAACACAACACCCCCTGAAGTAGACGTTGAATTTTATGAAGGAAAAAAGGTTGAAGGACCCTTTCATGGTTTCTGGCGTTGTGCATTGCGCATTGATTTTGGAAAAGATTTACCAAAATTTTGCGAAGGCCAGGGATTGATGGAGAACAAAGAATTTGTAAATGACCTGGAACAAGCCTTTGGTTGTAAACTGGTTCAAATTGGTGAAATTGGCTAATGGCAAATCACACGTATTTAATTTCGGAAGTACAGTTTTTCATTGATAAGGATGACCCGAAAAACAGTGAATTTATTAAAGGTACCGGCATTGACCTGTCAAAACCATGTACATCAACAATGCCAACCATTACCGACATTCGGAAAACAATTGCTGAATTTGGTTTGCCCCTTAAAGAAATTCGCGTACTTGAAAACCGATTTGAATTAACAGCCGGGACTGATGAAGAAAACGCGTTGTGCCTTATTTTTACGAACTATACTGATGAAGATACACCGGTTCCAATGTTCCAGGTTGAGCGGGGAAGCTCACCCGATTTAGTTATTGATGTTGCAAAATTTCTTTCACTTTCATACGGCAAATTCTTATTGTATTGCGATGCCGGTGTAATGTCGCTTGTTAATCCTGAAAAAGATAAAAAAAGCATTTTTGAAGAAATGGGCTGGACTATTTAATTTCATTCAAAAAATGTAACCTGAACCAGTTATTCCGTTAACCTGTTATTGAAAATACATTTATTCATTATTGCCCTGTTTTTTTCATTTAACTCCTTTTCCCAGGTGCATGGAATTGAGCTATTACTTGATAGCCTTGTATTAAATCAAAATTTTAAATCGTTTGAAATCAAAGACAAAAACTGGTACAGGTATACGATTTACAAAACTTCAAAAACACAATTTAAAAGGGTTATTTATGTGAGTCAATATTATTTTGGTGAACACGAAGCGTGGTGCGATTCCTCAATACGAAAAAATGATACAATTTTCAATTTTAACGATGCCTACGTCAACTCAAAACCTACCGCAATATTTATTTTAAAAAAACGAACAAGTATAGACTCCGCAATAAAGGATACCGGCACGTATTATATAAATCAATACCTGTATGGAGATGATTCTTCCCAAAACATATATGTATCTAAAAAAGATTACTTCCACAACACTCAATTAACCTATAAAAACGGGGTGCCCATAAAACAAACCAAAACAGGGGTAGGCAGAAGCAAAGCATCCGATTACTACAAATACGAATATGTTATGCTTATTGACTACAGAAAGAATAAAATATTCACCTATGATGCCAATGGGAAAGACGTTGAAGTGCTGAAAATTAAATTGAACAAAAAAGGCCGTATTACTCAGGTAAAACGCTATGTGTTTGATCACCCGCTCTCCTATCCTGAATTCCTCAACAAAGCAAAAAAACCTTATACGATTACGCGCTACAAGGTCACATGGACATAAGCAGGTTTTATGTTTAAATTTGCCTGCACAATTCAATCTTATGCCAGTTAACAAACCTTTTAAAACAAAAGTAAAACGCTTTACAGGAACAGGCACCTGGACCTATGCCGATATTCCGTTTAACTGCGAAAAAGCCTTTGGCAAAAAAGGGGCCATTAAGGTAAAAGCCACGGCCAATAAAAAAACGGTTGATGCCAGCCTCATGCCGCACGGAAATGGTAAACATTTTATCATCCTGAACAAAAAAATACGCGATGTATTTGGGATTGAAGAAGGCGATTTATTTGAATTAAGTATTGTAATAAATACAAAACCAACGGCATTGAAAATCCCAGCAGAACTTGAAAAAGCATTAAACGCGAATAAAACCGCCAAAGCAAATTTTGATGCAATGCCACCCTCTCATAAAAAAGAATACATTGGTTATATTACAGAAGCCAGGAAAGAAGAAACACGCATGAACAGGATTGTAAAGACTATTGAGATGCTGGAGAAGCAGAAAAATCTTTGATTAATAAGGGCGCGCAGATCTCGCAAATTCCGCAGGTAAATACAAGTCCAAAGAAAAACCGGAAGTGGTTTAAAGCAGAAAAATCTCTAATTAACAAGGGCGCGCAAATCTCGCAAATTCCGCAGATAAATACCAGTCTAAAGAAAAACCGGAAGTGGTTTAAAGCAGAAAAATCTCTAATTAACAAGGGCGCGCAGATCTCGCAAATTCCGCAGATAAATGCCAGTCCAGGGAAAAAGCGGAAATGGTTTAACGCATAAAAATGTGGCCTTTTAAATCTGCGAGATTTGCGAAATCTGCGCGCTATTGTCTGAAAATCAAAACCTTTTACAATATAAACCTTCTCATAAGTTTAACGTTAAAATTCACAATTCCCTGCCTTTTTGGTTAAATTTGCGCTGATGAGAAAGCTATTTTTCCTTGCTTCGTTTTTTGTAACGTATACCGCACATACGCAGGATACCCTGCGCATCATGTCATACAACGTACTGAATTATTCATCGTCACACTACCCTACCCGGTACAATGACATGAAGGAAATTCTTATGCATGTAAAGCCCGATATAGTGGTTTGCAGTGAAATGGTTGACGCAAGTGGTGCCGAATTATTATTGGACAATGCGTTCAACATGGCCGGACTTGGCACCTTCTCACGATCAACCTTTATTGATGGGCCTGATACAGATAATATGATTTATTACAATACGGGAAAAGTAAAATTTAAAGCGCAATACCAAATTACCACAGCCCTGCGCAATATTACACGCTACCGCATGTACTTTTTAATTAGCCCAACAGATACAGCCTGGATGGACATTTTTTCATGTCATTTAAAAGCCAGTTCAGGATTTGAAGCCGAACGCCTGGCCGAGTGCCAGGATTTGTGTACGTACATGGCCGGTATGGATAATAATCAAAACATAATTGTGGGTGGCGATTTTAATTTTTACGGAAGCAGTACCGAAACCGGTTTTAACTGGCTAACTTCCACGAACTGCTCACACCAATTGTATGATCCCATTAACCGCATTGGTAACTGGAACAACAACTCGTCATTTAAAGATGTACATACCCAAAGTACACGTGTGAACAATGAACCTGACGGAGGCTCAACAGGTGGTATGGACGATCGTTTTGATTTTCTTTTTACCAATGCCAACGTAATGGACGGTACCGATAAAGTACGCTACGTTTATGATTCGTACACAACCGTTGGCCAGGATGCCAACCATTTTAACCTGGCGGTTACCGATTCACCAACAAACAGTGCAGTTCCTGCAAGCGTTGCTAACGCCTTGTATGACATGAGCGACCATTTGCCCATTTATTTTGACGTGGCCATTGCTGTTGATATTAATGTAAGTGAATACGCACACAATTTAACCGCTGCAAATGTGGTTTGGATAAACGATGGAAATGCCATGAGCGAGTCGCGGTTCATTGTAAACAGCACCAAATTCATGCAAACAACGCTTGAGGTAACCGACATGAGCGGTAAGAAAGTAGTTTCGCAGCAATTGAATTTGAATAGCGGTGACAATTACGTGACTTTAACCAATGCCGACCTTCAAAAGGGACAATATTTGCTTACAATTAAGAATAATGAGGGGTGGATTGGGTGTAAATTTTTGAGGTTTTAATCACGGAAAGACCTGGCCACTGATTAATTTATTTCATGTTTATTTTCAACTGAATTCATTGCCTCATTGGTTAATTTCCCTATAACCTTTTCCAAATCAAAATCCCCAACAACCCCATCACTCCGCCAACGGCAAAACCTGCTGCCACGTCACCGGGGTAATGCACACCCAGATAAATGCGTGTATAGCCTACAATCAAGGGAATTAAAAACATGGCCCACAACCATTTTGAACGCGTTTTTTGCCTTAAAAACCAAAAAACAAGTACGGTCCAGGTCATGAAATTAACAGCATGTGATGACACAAAACCAAACATACCGCCTTTGTGTTCAAACACAATATGCACCAACTGACCATAGGTTACATTGTGACAGGGCCTGTAACGGCAAACCGTGTTTTTGAATGCATATACCGAAACCAAATCGGCAAGGCCTACCATAACACCCACTAACGCCACTTGCATTAACGCAGTTTTTAACCCGTAAAATTTTATCAATACGTAAACCAACAGGATATATACGGGAATCCACGTTAACCCATGGCTGAGGTAATAAAAAACATGATCAAAAAAAACGTTGTGCCTTGAATTTAGGGCAAAAAACAAATCAATATCCCACTTCTCAAGGTTTTCCACCTCTAATCATTAAGGGTTTTCCAAAGCATGTCCTTTAGCTCATCAATGTTTTGATTGGTGTGTGCTGAAATAAAAATATGTGGAATTTTTTTTGGCAGTTGCTTTTTCATTTCAGCCCTTAATTCGTCATCAGCCAAATCGCTTTTACTAATGGCAATTACCTGTTTTTTGGTCAACAGGTCAGGGTTGAATTTTTTAAGTTCGTTTACCAGGATATTGTATTCTTTTTTAATATCAAGTGTTTCGGCCGGTATCATGAACAACAAAATACTGTTGCGTTCAATGTGTTTTAAGAACCGTGTTCCGAGTCCTTTTCCCTCTGAAGCGCCTTCAATTATGCCCGGAATGTCGGCCATCACAAATGAACGATACCCTCGGAAATTGACTATTCCTAAATTGGGTACCAACGTGGTAAACGGGTAATTGGCAATTTCGGGTTTTGCAGCTGAAACTACGCTTAGCAAGGTTGATTTTCCAGCATTGGGAAATCCAACCAAACCAACATCGGCCAATACTTTTAGTTCAAGTACCTTCCACTCCTCTCTTCCATCACCACCTGGTTGCGCATAACGCGGTGCCTGTTGGGTACTGTTCCTGAAATGTGCATTTCCTTTGCCGCCCCTTCCACCGCGAACCAATACTTTTTCTTCACCGTCTTTGGTGATTTCAAACATGATTTTACCGGTTTCAAAGTCACGGGCTACTGTACCAAGTGGAACCTCCAGGTAAATGTTTTCACCATCGGCCCCGGTTTTATTTTCACCAAGCCCATTCCTGCCCTCCTCGGCAATAACATGCTTCCGGTATTTTAAATGCAAAAGTGTCCATTGATTTACGCTTCCACGCAAAATAATGCTCCCACCATTTCCTCCATCACCACCATCAGGGCCACCTTTTGCGGTGAGCTTACTGCGATGAAAATGCACTGATCCGGCTCCACCCTTACCCGAGCGGCAACAAATCTTCACGTAATCAACAAAATTTTCGGCCATAATTATTGGGTGCAAAGTTATATCAATAATTGACTTATGCATCGCAAATTGACACAGATTCGTTGAAGAAAATGCCGCTTCGTTGCAAATAAGCCAAGGATTTCACGAATTCCACGGGTAAAATCAAATTCGTTCAATTAAACTATTTGCTTAAATATGAAAAATCCGTGAAATGCGTGGCTGAAAAGTGTTCGCTTTAGCGAACCAGAATGTTAATGCAATTCACCTTTTTCTAATCCAATAATCCTTATTTTTAACAATGGATTATTACAAATTAAGTTTCCCTACTGACAATTCACCTGAAACTGCCGATATACTTGCCTACGAGTTGGGTGAAATAGGTTTTGAATCGTTTGACGAGAATGAAAATACGTTTAATGCCTACGTTCAAAAAGACCTGTTTAACCAGGAATCACTCAACGAAATTTGTGAACGCTATAAATCACAAATTAACATGAATTATGAAATGCAGCTTATACCAACAACCAATTGGAATGCGGCATGGGAAAGCACCTACCAACCCATAGAAATTGAGAACATACTGCGAATAAGGGCCAGTTTTCACGAACCAAAACCAGGATTTGAACACGAAATAGTGATTGTTCCAAAAATGAGTTTTGGCACGGGCCACCATGACACTACACAGCTGGTTGCCAAGGCCATGCGCTTGCTGGAATTGAAAAACAAACGGGTTTTAGACATGGGTTGTGGCACAGGCATTTTAGCCATTTATGCTGAAAAACTTGGTGCAAGCCAGGTACACGCCATAGACATTGAAGATTTTGCCTATGAAAACACCCTTGAAAATGTAGCCCTTAACGGGTGCAGTTCAATACTTGTTGATAAAGGTGGAGCCGAAAAAATAACTTTAGGCCCCTATACCGTTATATTAGCTAACATAAACAAAAACATATTGTTGCAGCAAATACCCACCTATGGCAAAAACCTGTTACCCGGGGGTGTTTTGTTATTAAGCGGATTTTTTGAAAGCGATGCTCCTGATTTAATCAATGCCTGTAAAAATGCAGGTATGGAATTTGCTTCAAAATACCTGTCAAACAATTGGACGTGTTTACAATTTCTAAAACCAGCGTTGGGATGAAAAAATTATTGGTATTTGTTTTTTTTGCAGTGTGCAGTAAGAGTGTGTTTGCGCAACCCTCGTCATTTGCGAGTGACTCGGTAAAATTTTTAAACCAGGCAACCGATTACCTGGCCGAAGAGGATAAAACCCTGGCAAAAGAATTCAAGAAAAAGTTTCGCAACAAATGGAGCCAATATAGCCCAGCCCAACAAGACGCTGTGGTAAAAATTGCCAATGGCATGTTGGCAAAAGGCATAAGGCCCTTTCCTGAATTTTACGACTACATGCAGTCACTTTACGGTTTTAAAGCAACCAACCAGCCTGAATCAAGTTTTAAAGTGTGGATTGAAATGGTTGATAAACTTATTGCTGCTAAAGACAGGAAACAGTTACCGGAGTTTTTAAAAATGTCAGGCGGATTATTTACGCAGGGAATTATTTATGAAACCAATGCCATTAAGTGGCGATGCATCTCAAAAGATTACCAGTTTGAGTACGATAAACAACCTAAAATTGTTTTTAAATCACTGGATCTTGTGTGTATTGCCAAAGGTGATAGCTCTACCATTTACAACACATCGGGTGTTTATTCACCTGTGTCAACCTCCTGGGAGGGAAAAGGTGGAAAAGTAACCTGGGAACGCGCTTTGCGTGACACCTCGCACCACTATGCCGGCCTGGATACAAATCAAACATACGCCTTGTTAAAACGGTACAAGTGCATGTTTAAAACACCAGGGTTTGATGCCGACTCGGTTTTATTCTACACCCCATATTTTAAAAAACCACTTGCCGGTGAGTTAACCGAAAAAGTTGCCGGTATAAATAAAAACGTTGGAATACGTTACCCTCAATTCAGCTCTTATTCAAAACGCCTTTTCATCAAAGATTTTTATCCGGCCGACAATGGGATTACTATTGATTACGAGGGTGGGTTTACCATGCAGGGACCTGATGTGGTTGGTTCGGGAACATCGCAACAAATGGCAAAAATTATTTTTAACCGCAACTCAAAAAAATTCCTGAGCGTAGGCTCTTCAAACCTTATTTTAAACAGCGAGGATGTAACCACCGAACGTGGTGTGGTCGTTTTTTACATTGAAAATGATTCAATTTTTCATCCCGGAATAAATTTCAAATACAGTGCCCTTGAAAATAAAGTAAGCGTTTTACGCATAGGCCAAGGTATTGTAATGAGTCCTTTTTACGACAGTTATCATAAGCTGGAAATTACATCAGAAGCCCTTTATTGGAACCTGGACGAACCGCTTATTGAATTTACATCGGCAAAAGGCGGTTCCAAAACCGATGCCCAATTTGCTTCGTACAATTATTTTATACCCTCACTTTATGACAAAGTGCAGGGAATGGGAAATAAAAATCCCCTGTATTTTATTAATGATTATGTGATGCGTAAAGACACCATGGTGCTTCCATTGAATGACCTGGCAACCCACATGGGCAAATTTACCGAGGAAGTTATTCCATTAATGTATGAACTAACCACCATGGGACTACTGTTTTATGACAATGAAACAGGTATGGTGACCGTAAAAGATAAATTGAAATCATTCACCAATGCGCGTGCCAAGAAAACAGATTACGATCCAATTATTTTTGAATCGGACATGAAGGGAGCTGACGTGGCCAGCGGCATGCAGGACCTGAACAGGCAGTTAAACGAAATACTCGCTAAAATGGACTACCTGAAAAAACAAGGTCATGACATTAAAAAACTACAGGCCGATACTGCTGATATACGCGCGCAAAAAGATGAACTGGTAAAATTATTGAAGAAAAAAGGAACCAGCAATGCCACACTAAACCTGGCCAATTTAGACCTTGTTATTCGTGGCGTACCCCGCCTTACATTAAGCGATTCTCAATTTGTACGCGTTTACCCGTTCAACCAGGAATTTGTTGTAAAAAAGAACAGGGATTTTATTTTCTCGGGAGTGGTAAATGCTGGTAGTGCCGAGTTTTTTGGCAACAACCTTTCGTATGATTACGGAGAGCATAAAATAAACCTGCCACAGGCTGACAGCATGCGCATTCGTGTTACACAATTCAACGCGAAACGCGGAACACCACAGGTACGGGTTAGTTCGGTAATACGCAATGTACGAGGCACCGTTACCATTGACCAAAAAGACAATAAAGCTGGAAATAAACGCGGCAACGCAGCCTATCCGATACTGGATTGTATTAAGGAGTCATATGTTTATTACAACAAGAAATCAATTTATAAAGGTGTTTATGACAGCAGTAAATTCTTTTTCAAGATTGCCCCTTTTAAGATGGACTCGCTTGATAATTTCAAGACCACAGCGGTAAGTTTTGCAGGTGACTTTTACTCGGCAGGTATTTTGCCTCCAATTAAAGAATCGTTAAAAGTACAAAAAGACTATTCACTGGGTTTCATTCGCAAAGCTCCGCCTGAAGGCTTTAGTTTGTATGGCGACAAAGCCAAGTTTAACAATGACATTCGTTTAAGTGATAAAGGTTTACAAGCTGATGGGGAATTGAATTACCTTACCTCATTTGCCCAATCAAAAGACTTTGTGTTATTTCCTGACAGTATAACGGGCATTGCCCAGAAATATGAAAACAAGGAGTCGCTTGGAAAAAAAGCGGGTGAGCTTAACGTACCAAAAGTTACCGGAAAGGATGTGTACGTTTGTTTTGTTCCCAAACAAAAAGTGTTTTATGCAAGCACCATTGAAACCAGTTTAAAAACGTACAATGACCAGTCAGATTTTCGCGGGCGTATGACGTTAAAGCCTGAAGGATTAACTGCACGCGGGCGTTTTATATTTGGAAAAGCTGACTTAAAAGCAAAAGTAATGCGGTGTAAGTCACGCACCATTGATTCTGATACGGCCGACTTTCGCATAAAAAGTATTGATGATCCCAATGCATTGACCATTGATGGTCCTGGATTGAACGCACACATTGATTTTGATGAACGCCTTGGTGAGTTCAAGAAAAATGACGCCAGTAAACCAATTACATTGGGTGAAATACAGTACATATGTTACATGGACCGTTTCAAGTGGTTTATGGACAATGAAAACATTCAGCTTGAAAGCGGCAAAAAAGCACATTCAAACGACATTGCCATTGATACAGATCTTGATTTGGCAGGATCTAACTTTTTCTCGATCCACAAAGACCAGGATTCCCTCAATTTTATGGCGCCAAAAGCCAGGTATGATATAAAAGGCAAAGCCGTTTATTGCGAAAAAGTTGAATATGTAACTGTAGCCGATGCGCGTATTACACCTGACAGCAACAAAGTGGTTGTGCGTAAAAATGCCGATATGGATGAATTTAAAAACGCGCAAATTGTGGCCAACTACATTACAAAATACCACAGTATTTTCAATGCAAAAGTAAAAGTGCTTGCCAAGCGTAAATACAAGGCATCGGGCGATTACAATTACATTGATGAAAACAATTTTGCGCAAAAAATACATTTTGACAACATTGCGCCTGACAGTACATTCCAAACCTATGCAAAAGGTGAAGTAAGTGAAAAGGAGAAATTTGCACTTAGCCCTAACTTTGAATACAAAGGAAAAGTGATTCTGAAAGCAGCCGATATAGGGTTGAACTTTGACGGGTATACACGCATTGCGCACAACTGCAAAGACATTCCACGAAACTGGTTTAACTTTAAAGCGGTGATTGATCCAAAGGACATCATGATCCCGATTAACAAAGATTTGGTGACCGATGGTAAGAAACCAATTGGCTCAGGAATTTATTTTCAAACCGATACAACCGATATATTTCCCTATGCGGCTTTTTTATCGGAAAAGCAAAACCCTAAAAACCAACAAATTATGGCTGCCAACGGGTTTCTTAAGTTTGACCGCAACAGCCAGGAGTACCGTGTGGGAACCCTGGATAAATTTTCAGACCTTTTATTACCAGGCAATTACATTTCATTGCACAAGGAAAAATGCACCATGTATGCCGATGGTAGTTTTGATTTCATGAGTGAGCCAAGTGTGTTTAAACTAAAAACAGCCGGATCCATGACAGGAAAACCCAACGAGGCTGAAATGAAAGTGAGCATGCTTTTTGACTTCCCAATGAATGACAACGTGATGGAAAAATGGGCCGAAAAAATCAACGAGTTTCCCGACATTGAGTCATTTGACCCCGATAACACCCCGTATTTCAAGGCAATGCGTGAAATTGTAGGTTTTGAAGAAGCTGAAAAAATAAAGGGAGAATTGGTGGTAAACAACAAGTTTAAAAAAGGAGCCGACCCAATAACCAAAACACTTTTCCTGGCTGATGTGACCCTGAAATGGAACCCGTTTGAGCAAATGTACGTATCAACCTGCAAAATTGGCGTAGGCAATATTTTTAAAACACCGGTTTTTAAATATGTTAAGGGAGTGGTTACCATTAAAAAAACGAAGAAAGGAAAGGACATTGAAGACGTCATTAGTGTATATTTGCAACTAGACGAATCCAACTACATGACGTATGTGTACAAAAGCAAAAGTGGTATTGGTGAAATCTATTTTGGTGGTAATGATGATTTAAATAAACCAACCGAAGAGGCAAAAGCCGATAAGTTGAAATTTAAAGGCAAGGATGAGAAAGATTACGAATACCAGATAGGAAAGAAAAGTACACAAAGCGTTATCAGAGGTTTAATGGTTGGTCCGGGTTGCGAGTAAAAAAAATTAGTTAATTATGATTATAAACGATTATTCATTTTATAACATCATTTTTGTGCTGATTGCCTATTTATTGGGCAGTATTCCTACCGCTTACTGGGTGGGAAAATATTTCTACAACATTGACATACGTGAGCATGGCAGTAAAAACGCGGGTGCAACAAATACCTTTCGGGTATTGGGCAAACGTGCAGGCATTCCTGTTTTAATTGTTGATGTTCTAAAAGGATTTATTGCTGTAAAAGTAGGCGCTACCCTTTCTGAATATTACGCCAATTCAAATCCATTGGTAAATTACAAAATTGTATTGGGCATTGCTGTGGTACTGGGCCATATATTTCCGGTGTTTGCACACTTCAGGGGTGGTAAAGGCGTGGCTACACTGTTTGGTGTTGTTATTGCCATGCACTGGCAGGCAGCATGCACATCGGCCGCTATTTTCATGATTGTATTTTTAACGTCAAAATATGTTTCACTGGGCTCAATGGTTAGCGCAGTGGTTTATCCCTTCATCATTGTTTGGGTTTTTAAGAGTGACACACCAAGCATGATTTACTTTTCATTGGTTATTGCCATAGTTGTGCTTTTTACACATCAAAAAAACATCGAGCGACTTGTAAGGGGTGAGGAAAATAAAATGAGGTTGCGCAAGAAAAATTAAACGCATTGTGCTCCCAGGTGTACAGAATTTAAACCCCCTAACCCCGGCTTACTGAAAAAGCTCTTTAAATATCACTTACTCGTTTTCACATATGTGCTTGGTAGTTACTCAATTGGTCATGCACAGGGCAAGTCTGAACAGGAATTGCTAAAGGCTGGTAATAAGCTGTTTTACGAAGAAAATTATGCCGGGGCTACCACCTACTTTCTACAACTTTTAAGCCTTAACCAAACCAATGCCGAGTATAATTACAAGTACGGTACCTGTGTTTTGCACAGTGATGGGGATAAGAACAAGGCCTTAAAATACCTGTTGTTTGCAGCTGCAAAGCCTACCGGGCTTGACAAAGAAGTTAATTACTGGGCTGCAAGAGCGCTTCACCTCAATTACCGTTTTGCCGAAGCCGTTAAATATTACCAGAAATACGCAGCCACTGCAGGTGAAAAAGAAAAGGAAAAATTTCAGGTTACACATCAAATTGAAATGTGTAACAACGGCAAACGCCTGCTCAGGAACGTAACCGACATTGTTGTAAACAGCAAAAAAGATTTTCGCGAAGCCGACTTTTACGCGCTTTACGACAAAAAATCGGTTCCCGGAAAAATACTCGTGGTTGAAAAACTCCAAAGTTCAATTGACAAGAAAAAAGAACACCGCATAGTTGTAAACCTTCCACGCACCAGTGATGTGGTTTATTTTTCAAGTTATGGCGATGATGGAAAATCACTGGACATATACCGTGTAAAACGTTTACCGGGCGACTCGTGGTCAAAGCCCCAAATTGTAAAAGGTTCGGTCAATACCGCATTTGATGAAAATTACCCGTACATGCATCCTGATGGCAGAACACTTTACTTCTGTTCAAAAGGACACAACAGCATGGGTGGTTATGATATTTTCAAAAGCAATTTTGACCCCGAAACCGAAACATTTGGTCAGCCTGAGAACATGGATTTCGCCATCAATACACCCGATGACGATATTCTTTACATTCTTGATTCACTTGAACAGTCGGCATGGTTTGCTTCCAAACGCGAAAGCGGATTTGGAAAAGTACACGTCTACAACGTAAAAGTAGAGCGTTATCCGGTACTCATTGCCATTCTTAAAGGGCGGTTTGTGAATGAAGTTACACCCGGTAAAAACGGGGTAACCATTACCGTTGAAAACATAGTAACCAATGAGGCCGAGGGGTTGTTCAATTCAAAATCAACAACGGGCGATTATTTAATTACTCTTGACAAAAGTGGCAAGTATCGTTACAAAGTAAAAGTTGAAGGCACTGATAAAGTTTACGAAGCATTGGTGGATGTACCATACCAGAAAGAACTCAGACCGCTGAAACAGGAAATTGCCCTGGTGACAAAAGAAGGCACCCCTACCCTTGTTATACGCAACATGTTTAACGAAGAAATTGAAGGCGCTGAAGACATTATTGCTGAAGTTTTGGCAAACAAAGCATCGCTTGACCCGAATGCTGACAAATTTACCAACCAGGAATCTGTGAGTAAGGGTAAGGACAGTGTGGTGGATGCCGCTATAAGCGAAAACCTTACCAATGAAGATTTAATAAAAATGGCCAAAGAACAGGCCGATGCACAAAAGAAAGAGGCCGATGAATTAAAGGAAAAACTGGAAGCTGCCTATAGCGTTGCCGCACAAAAAACCGAAGAAGCGCGCACAAAATCAAAAGATGCTGAAAACAACATAGCCTCGGGCGATGATATAATTGACCCGCTTGAAAAAGGCATGTTGTATGATCAGGCCAAGAAAGACAATGAAGATGCCAACAAAGCCGCAAACGAGGCCGTAATTGCCTTGAACCTTGCAAAAAACCTGGAAAAGCAAGCCGATAAAGCAAAAAAGGATGCGGATGTAGCAGCCAACTATGCCAAGGGTATTGAAGAAGCCATTAATTCCAAAAACAAGGAAGAGGCTATAAAAAAATTAAAAGAACAGCAAGCCTATATTAAATCCTTGATGAGCGCCAATGCCCAGCAGGACGATTTGTATGCCGAAACAAAAAAGAAAGCTGCTGAAAAGCGTAATGAAGCCAATAAAGCACTGGATGCTGCCAATAAACTAAAAGAGCAGGAAAATGCCATTACAGCCGACATCAATTCGCTTAAACGTGAAGAGGAAAAAGCAAAAGGCGATAAACTCAAAAAAATACAGGATGATATTAAATCATTGCAGGAAGATTTAGCCAATGCCACTGAAAAGAAAAAAGAAGCGTTCAGGAAGTCAGATGCACTGATAAAAGAAGCTGACCAAATAGATGACCAGGCTGAACTATTGGCTAACATTCTTGAAAATACCAGCGGAAATACAAAAGTGTTAACTCAGGCTGAAAAAGATGCCATTGCAGGCAACACCCAATCGGTATCCAAAAACATTGCCGGTAACAATGATAAGATTGAGCAAAAAGTGCAGGTTGACCGTACCAAGAAATTTGACTATAACGACTTTTTGGCCAAGTATGACTACTATGCCAACATGTTCAACGAATATGAGCGTTTAAAGAAAAGCTTGTTTACGGCTGAAGATTATGACCGCCTGATCAATCACAACAAAAACTGGATTACCGACATCAACAACGACATTGCCAATACCGAAGCGGCCGCCAACAGTACCGATGATCCTGAAAAGAAAAAAGCACTTTCGGCTAAAAAATCGCAATTGCAACAGTTAAAAGTGACAAAGGAACAAGAAAACAAAGACCTTGAAGTTGAGAAACAAAAACTATTGGCCAGGCTGGCAAAAAACAATAATACTGACAATGAAGTCAAAAACCTCAATGACCCTAACCTCAATAAATCACTTGCTGACAATGACAATGCGCTAAAGGCCATTGACAACTCAAACAAAAGCGATGATCAAAAAGCCATAGAGAAAAACAAAACAAACAATTTGTACATAGATGACCTGAACAAACAAATTGAAAAAGACAAAAAACAGCTAGCTATTACAACTGACGAAGAACAAAAAAAGAAATTAAGGGAGAAAATTCTGGTTGAAGAAAATGTAAAGCGTAAAAAAGAATCGGAAATTGAAGCCAATGAAAATGCACTGAAAAATAAAGGTTTTAACGAAGAACTTACCAATACGGTAACAGACAAGGTAAAAGACAATTCAGAGCTTACCAACAGTGCCGAGGTAACCAAACAGGTTAAAAAAACCAATGTGCTGAAAGAGGAAATCAATCAACTGGAAATAAAAAAGGCGAACAGCAAAGACGAGACTGAAAAAAGCAATATTGACAAGCAAATAGATAAGAAAAAACTGGCGCTTTACCAGGAAGAGGAGAAACTTGCTGAAGCCATTAAAACAGAAAACGACAAGAACTTTAACCAGAAAGACAGTCAACTTGACGAAAAACTTGATAAAACACTGATTAAAGACGAAAACAAGAACATTGCAAAAAACCTTTCAGTAGCAGCAGAAAACGATAAAAAAGAAGCGGATAAACTGTTCCAGGAAGCCAAAACCGAGCAGGACCCAACCAAACGCAATGAGAAATTTGAAGCCGCCATTGAAAAGCAAAACGATGCCATTCGAAAACAAAACGATGCTTTAACGGTAATTGATGCCAATGACACCAAATACCTTGCAAGCAATGACCCCACCAATACCAATGGAACAAACAATACCAATGGGAACAACGGAAATAACGGCACTACCAATGACAACAATGGTACAAACGCGAATAACGGCACTAACAATGACAACAATGGTACAAATGGGAATAACGGCACTACCAATGATAACAACGGGTCAACCAACAACAATGTAGCAGAAAACACATACAACGTTGATCCTGGCAATTACAGTGACCCCAACGCCAAAAAAGAACTTGATGCTGTAAAAACCACACTTGATAAAATTGAACAGAAGCAAAGTGAAATAAACAACCTCAAAGCCCAGGCAAACAAGGAAACCGATCCTGCCAAAAAACAGGATTTGGAAAAACGCATCGCTGAAAAGGAAAAAGAACTTGCAAAAGATGAATTAGCTGTAGCCAAAACATTTGAAAAAATAAACAGTACCGAAATTGCAAAAAACCGTGAAAGTGTTAACCAGCTTATTGCAAAAGTTGACCCTGATAAATTAAACGACCAGCAAAAAACAACGTTCAATAACGCAAAAGATCTATTCACCCAATCGGCAAACGATGCCGCCAAAGCCGATGCGCTGCGTATAAAAGCCAATGATGAAACCGACCCGACTAAGAAAAATAATTACCTGAAGGAAGCCAATGAGCTTGAAAAATCGGCAATTCAAAAACAAAAAGAAGCTGAAAAACTACTCAACAC
>DATGXI010000108.1:0-2683 GCA_035299065.1 Flavobacteriales bacterium | reverse complement strand
TTGGCATGCGCAAACACAAGGCCTGAACGCATTAACGGGTTGGTGTTCTCCACAAAATTCTCAATGCCAAAACTACCTGAACTTCCCCTGAAATTTATGCTGGCAATTTGTTCGTCTTTTATACTGGCCTTTTTTAGTGTTGCAGGATCGGGATAGAAAAAACCGTGTGTGGCAATGTGCAGTACCTGGTTGTTTTGTGCCGCTTTTTTAAATTCCTCTTCGGTTGCAGCATCACCGGTAAAAACCTTATTCACGTGCTTGCTTTCCTCAAGCAGGCTTCTTACCTGTGCGGTTTCATTTTTTGTTCCTTCCAGGAATTTCCACATGTTAACACTTGAACTGTCGCTGTTGTAATTGATGCCGCCAAATAATGCGGTTGACATACTTGCTGAAAAACCGGGATCGGCAGGGGAGACCAGTTTTGAGGTGCTGCTTAAAATATTGATAAGGTATTTATCGCACAGGAATGTACTCTTGTCTTTCCCAATGGCCGCAAATGAAATTTTGTGCAATAAACCCGAAGGCGATAAGTAAACTGTTTTTGTTTTGGCAAGTGATTTTTCAAGCGGTTTCCACACCAGGTTGTACAAGCCTGCTTTTTGTTCATTGGTGTAGGTGTAAATCCCGTTAATGTATGCCAGGTTGTTGCCTCCAAAATTCCCCAGTATGTTTACAAGTGATTTTTCATCGCAAAGGGGAATCATTTCGGGGTATTTACCACCCGGTTTTACCACCAGGGCGCAGTATAATTTAGCATCGTGTACCTGTTGATTGGTTGAATTGTCAAAATGAATGAACTCAATGGCCGCTTCACCAGGCTTAAGTTTTTGCTGAATGTCTTTCCAGGTTGTAGCGGTAGATTTATCGTACTCATTAAATACCTGTGATTTTTGCACCAATTGTTTTTCCAGTTCATTGGCTTTTTCTTCCATTGCCTTGGCATCGGCACCGTTTGCATAGGCTGCGCCCATTTGTTTTTTTATGTCGGTCCACTCATTGTAAAGGGTAGTAAGACCAGGATCGTTGGCGTTTAAGATGGCGTTGCGCATGGCCGTTGATGACTTCAACAAAACGCCTTTATTTTTTAACGTGGTGTTGTAAACCATTTCCACAATGGCCGGATTTTCGGTGTTTCCTGCTAATGCTATGCGGTGAAACGTTGCGTACTCATCATAAAGTGTATTTAAATAGAGTTCTTTTTCTTTTTCAGAAAGGATGATAAAATTGTTGTCCACGATTTTGTTGTTGTGCTCCAGTGTTTCAACAGCGTATTTTTCAGCCTCAGCGTATTTTTTTTGTTTTTCTTTTATGCGTGCAAGCAAATCAAGGGCAAAATCCAATTGGGTTTGGTAACTGGTTTCGCGTGCAAGTTCAAGTGCCTTTAACCCGCTTGTTTCAGCGCTGTCAAGATCATTGTGCATGAGGTAAAAATTGCCCATGGTGTTGTAAGCCATGGCCATTTCTTTTTTGCTGCCAATTTCAGTGGATACTGCCAGGCTTTTTTTGGCATACACAATGGCTTTTGAAAAACCTTTTGTTTCGTAATACGTTTGGCTAAGTGTATTGTAAGCGTTAGGCATGCTGCTTTTAACACCCATTTCTTCTTTTAAGGAAACATTTTTTTCAGCAGCAAAGAGTAACTTTTCCTCCAATGCGACTATAGAATCGGGATGACCTTCGTTTTCTTTCAGGTCGTTCCACAGAAAATAATAAACCATGCTTAAATTCCCGTAGGCATAGGACACCATTTGTTTGTCCTTTAATTCAATTCCAGTGTTCAGGCATTGCGCATACAATTGTTTGGCTTTTTCATAATTCCCAAGTGCATAATAAATGCTGGCGGTATTTGCCTGGTATTGGGCAAGTGATTTTTTTGCGCCAATTTCCCGGGCAATTTCAATGGCTTTTGTGTAAGCCTCAATGGCTTTTGGCTGATCGTTCATGGAATTGTATACCAGGCCCATGGTATTGGTGGCTTGCATAACGCCCTTTTTAAACCCGCATAACGTGTGCAATTCAATGGAACGCTTCAGGTAGTCTAGCGCAAGCGGGGAGTTGCCGTTGTTAAAGTATATACTGGCTTGTGAATTAAGTGCTGATGCGGCAATGCGCTGAGCATTTATGGAAGAGGCTAACGTGTATATTGTTTCGTATTCTTTAAGCGCTTCATGGTTATTTTCAAGTTTCTTGTAAATGAGTGAAAGCACAATGTGCAAACAGGTTTCAAGCCCGGTTATTTTGCTGTCACCAGGTGTTTGCTTATGGGCCTGGTCAACAAGCATAAGTGCATTTTGGGCCATGCTCATTGATTTTTTATGATCGCCTTTGCGTAGGTAATGAAAAGCCTGTATGTGCTGTGTTGAAATCAGGCCAACCTGCAACTTTTTTGATTCCGCGAAAATGGCTGCTTTCTCAGCAAAGAAAATTGTACTGTCGTTATACACGTCAAAGTAGGGCAAATTGATGGATATGTTATAGAGCGCGTTGACACGGGCTGTATCGGCTTTTTTTTGATTACCCACAATTTTCCAAAGGGCGTTTGGGCTTGTTTGTGCATGAAGTGAAATACCTGCAAAGGCAAAGGTCAGGAGAAGAAACAATTTTTTCATGGTAAGATCTTATGCTGTAAAGAAACGCTTTTTTTGCACGTAAGGCTAAAAGCATTTATTGTAATGCCGGTAAT
>DATGXI010000107.1:0-27469 GCA_035299065.1 Flavobacteriales bacterium | reverse complement strand
ATAAAAAATGCTTTCTTTTTTAGTCTCGCGCAGATCTCACAGATCCCGCAGATTCTCTTTCAAAGGCACTACGCCACAACGTTTTTATTCTCTCGCAGAGGCGCGGTGACGCAAAGGTCTTACGCACTTCGTGCTATTTTTACTTTTTTTAGTCTCGCGCAGATCTCACAGATCCCGCAGATTCTCTTTCAAAGGCACTACGCCACAACGTTTTTATTCTCTCGCAAAGCCGCACTATTGTACTTAGCCCTAAATCTTCTCAATCTTAATCCTTGGCACCATATACACCGCTTCCATGGTATGCACACGTTGCCTTTTTGCTTCCTCGTCAACCTCAATTTTTATATCTTCTTCAAATAACAAGGTACACAAACTAAAAAACTTCTCTGATTCCACTTCCCTGAACTCGTAGTCCAGTTCTTTACTGGCCCATTCAAAGAAATTGTCCAACGGTAATTTTTTCCGCAGGGTTTCTTTGTAACGGTCCATGTTAAATACCCATTTTTCGCTGGCCGAAGCATCTTCTTCATACACCACATCTTCCTGGTTGTAGAACTGCTCAAAATATTCAAGGGTATTGAAATAAACGTTTTTGTTGTAAATGTAAACGCGCTTGTCTTTCAACAACGGTGGCGTATCGTACTTGTTTGGTTTTTTCAGGAATTGTATAAAGCCCGACAATATTAATGACTCGGTTTTGATCCTTTCAATCAATGGCATTAATTCATGTGTCAGTATTTTTGAATGCCTCAACAACTCATCGTTCACCAAAATCAGGTACTCGTATAGTTTTTCGTATTTTAAACGAATGGGTTCATTGGGAAATGTTAGCCTTTTTTCATTGGCAAAAAACGATACTTCGTACAACTTACTGGCTACCGAATCAAATTTATTGATATCAAGTATTTTGTTCAATGGCACAATGTAATAGTCAATCCAGTAACAGGCTTTCTTCACTTTTTCCAAATAATCAATACGCTCAACGTTCGCTTTTAATTCGCGTGTTTCTTTCAGCAACGTATTTGTATTTGTTTCAACGTTCTCGGTCAAATGTTTTACCTCTTCCTGCAATTCAGTAATACGCTCTCCCAAAATTTCCAGGTCGCCCTGGTCAGTGTACTGCATTTGCAGGAATAACTTGGTAATGGAATCGTGGTATTTCTCAATGGTCTCAGGTAAGGTAATGCGCTGGTCGCCTATAATAAAACTTAAAAAGTCCTCGTACACTTTTCGTATTTCCCAATCGCTTTTTACAGGCGTTAAAATCCTGTATTCGGCTAACTGTAAACGTATATCGGTTACCGAACAAATACGCGCCAATACCTCACTTTTTATAAAACCTTCTTTGCGCTGCTCCTGCAACAATTCCTCAATCACATCAAAGTATTGCACTAAGAAGCGGAGTACGGTTTTTGGTTCTGCCTGCATGTTACTCATACGCGTTCACGTTTAAATGTTGGTTGGTGCAACGGGTACTTTATTGCTCTCGGCAAACAAGGCATTCTTGGCATCGCTGATAAAGATTGGCCCTTGTTTGTTCCGGTAAATGAAGTAGTATTTTCCAAAGCCTGGTACAGGATCTGGTGCCGCAAAAATCGGTATAAAATTGTGCGCGCGGCAAAAGTCTACCAGCTGCGGACGGTTGTGTTTATCAATGGTAGCAACCTCGTCAATAAACAAGGCAATCCTGTTCTCTTCGGTGTTGATGGCAAGTCGGTTAATAACCGCCATAATAATTACCAAACGAATCATCCTGTCGGTACCATCTGACTCAACCTGGCCGCCAAGATCCACTTTTTTAACTGTGCCCTTCACCAAAATTTCCAGCTCAATGTCAAACAACTCGTCAAAATGCACTTTACGTTGTGTATCTAAATAATTGTTCAGTGCAATTAAGTTTTCACTCTGGTCAAACTCCAGCAACATGTTTCCTTTCAAATCCTGTATGGCGCTTATTTTTAAAATCTCGTTCACCAGTTTATGGTTGTCAATCAGGTTAATCTTCATTGACTCGATGTTCGAAATAGCCGTGTTCGATAGTTTTTCGTTGAATTTATTTGCAATAAACGATTTAAACTCTTCGTAACGTTTAATAAGTGCATAAGCAGGGTTCGCAAATTGGGTTGAAATACTTTGCAATAACCCGTCAATTGATTTTTCCTTATCGTTCAAACAAGCAATCTCTTCTTCCATGTACTTGATAAAGTCATCTTCACTTGCCAGGTTGTTTTCCAGTTTCTCGCGTAATTTATCAAACTGCTTGTCCTTGTTTGCTTTCAGGTCAAGTTTGTCTTTGCTGAATAACTTGATCTTACCGTAAATCTGCTCAATGCTTTCGGTTGTATCGCATTCCACAAACGGTATATTGCTTTCCTGCAATTCCAAACGCCAGTTTTTCAATTCGCGTATACGCTCCTGCATCACGCGGTTGGTGTCAATCAAATCATTAATAATGTTTGTTTTCTTACCAATCTCGTCTTCAGCTTTACGTATGTTTATTTCAATGTCTTCTTTTTCGTCTTTTAATTCCTGTATCTCTTCACGTATCATCTGGATTTCTTTTTCCAGCTTCGGCTTGCTGTTTTGGTCTTCCAGTTTTTGTTTTACAAATACAATCTCGTTGTTTACATCCTGCAGTTCCTCCAGCGATTTCTCGTAATTGTTGGCCACATCGTGTAATTTTTGAATGCGCTCCATTTCCAGTTTCTCTTCAGCCAACTGCACTTTCAAATCCTCAACGGTTTCAAATGCGCGTGGTTCCAAACCTTTAATGTCAATTTCACCATCAAAAATCTTCAGCAAATCAGCAGCCTTGGCCACTTTTTTCTTGATTTTTTTATCGCTCAGCGTTAACACCTGTTCTGATAAAACAGCACCCAGCATTTTGCGTGTTTTTTCATCGTCACTAATCTGGTGCATCAGCAAACTGTTGTAGTTCTTGATTTTTGTTTCAAGGGCTTCAACAACCTCTTCCTGCTTGCGCAAGCGGTATTCCAATTGTTTAAGCGATATGTTTTCGCTTTCAACTTTGGTGGTGTTGTACTCAATTTCCTTACGCTGCTTTTCTAAATTCTCCAATTGCTGCATAAGGAAATCACGCGGCTCCAACGAAGATATTAACCTGTAGCGTTTTTCTTTTTCTTCCAAAAACGCGTTGCGGTTTAAAATATCACCCTCTTTACGCCCAACCTTACGGTCCAGTTCCTGTTTTTGCGGGTATAAAATTTCGTTCAATTCAACCTTACGGTCACCAATCTCTTTGCTTTGAAGGGTTAATTTATTTTCCAAAGCCGGAATGGTTTCGCTGTATGATTTGTCAAAGGCGTAATGCAATTCACCCAATACTTTTGATTTGGCACGAAACTGGTTTACAATTTCACGAAACTCGTAAAAATCATTCTTAACCAGCTTAATGTTTTTGATCTCGTTGTTAATGCGCAACAAGTCGTTAATGTCTTTTTTATTCTTCTGGCTAAAGTTCAGCGTTTCATTTTCGCGGTTATCGGCAATAATCAACGCTTCCTTCAGTGTTTTGTTTGTAATGAGTTTTGTGTTGATCAGGTAACGGTAAATTTTACTAAAGTTGTTACTCAACCCGTCAGCCTTCACGTTTTCTTCTAACCAAACCACACTGTCATTTTGGTTACCACGTGTATACACTGCATTAAACACCTCGGTTTTATTGGCAAACTGGTGCAGGCTCAGGCCTGATTTGTCCAGGCGCATCTGAACCTCTTCCCACTTCAGTAGTTTTTGCGCTTTTCCATCCTGGGTAAAGTAATGGTCGTCTTCGTAACCTGCTTCGTAACGGAAATATTCCAAATCGCCATCGGTATTACGTTTCACCAAAATGCTGTACGTGCTCAGGCGTTTTTTCACCTCAAACACAATGTAGCTTTGGTTGTGCGTTGGAAAGTAGTGATGCACCGTTTCCTTGTCACCGCGCCTGTTTCCCGAGAAACTCATTTTTGTTCCGTCAATGATGAACAAAAAGTTTAGCGTATAAATAAGGGTTGATTTTCCAACGTTGTTAGGTCCAACAAGCTGTAAGCTGTCACAGTTATCAAGGCGTATTTCGGCTTTACCGTAAACCTTGCTGTTAAGGATCATGATGCGACTCAGCATAATTTCTTCAGTGTTTAAGTGGTTTACAACAATAGTGAAATACGGGTTTGTTTCAGGTGTTAATAACCCATAGTTTTCAAGGGTTGTGCGCGTGGAACATGTCTTGTAAATATTTAAAATTCAATAAATTAACAAATTATTAAATTAAGGACTGTTAAGAAGGTTTTGTTGAATCGTTTTTGGTTCTTGGTTCTTCGTTGTTCGTGGGTGTATTGGTGCGGACTATCAGGCCAAATGTTTGCATTCAGCCACTTCAAAGAAATCAATTCTGATTGAGTTAATCTTCGCCATTGCAAGATTAATGGCATTCGTTAATTTCCTAAATTTACGTACTAACAAATGCCAGCCTCTTATTACATATCAGCTTCCCTCTTAATTCTCCTGTTATTCATTATTGCCATTATTTTCAAACGTTCAGGCAACATCAAAACAGCCGAACGACTGGGCTTCGGAGCATCGTTGTTCATTGGTTTTTCGGTTCGGGAAATAACACAGCTTGACCAATGGTATTACCGCATAGGCATAACACTTGGTGGCGCATTTGCTGCACTGGTTTTTTTTTGGTGGTTGCTGCGATTCGTAAAACTGCGCAAAGAGTAACTTTTTCAACCGCAAATTTATGTTTTCTACGGGTGCCAAAGGCGCCTCTATGTTTTTTTAAAGTTTGTATTTCTAACTCTCTATGTGATTATAAAACACGCACTCCAACAACCACAGGGAATCTTATTCTTTTTTTATCTTTACCCCATGACAAACGAAACCATACATTGTGATAAGCATGGCCCGGGCCGCCCTGCATTTGTTTGCCAGCATTTATCCACGCAAACCAAAACCGGTTTCCACGAGGAATTTGAAAGTGTTTTTGGTATGGACCTTCCCGGTGAAGACGAAGATTTTGGAGCCTGGTGTGATGTGTGTGAGGTTGAACGCGCCAAAGAAGGTGAATGGAATGAGCACAACGAAGATTTTGCCGGTATACGCGTGGTGTGTGAATCCTGTTTTTTTGAAATTAAAACGGTGAACAGGTCTTGATTTTTTTATCACACCTGAACAGCATTTTCTTTCATTACATAAATGCATAGCCCCGGGCTTTAGTACCATGCCAACCAAAAGGAATAATCTTATCCATTGGCCAGTTTTTAATTTTCAAATCACTATCTTTACCTGCATGAAAACACACTTCTTCTTTTTCTTTTGCATACTTCTGTTTTCCTGTGCATCGGCAGAAGAAAAATCAACGCCTGAAAAAGAAAAACCTGCTAAAGTTGTAGCCTCCAACACAACCGACTCTATCAAAACAATTGCGCCTGAAAAGCTCAGTGGATTTGAACGGTATGCCGATTCATTAAATTCAATGGGCGACAGTGTGCATATTGATGTATTTGAAATGAGCTGGCAAAGTGACGATGCTTTGTGTGATTCATACGAGGGATCAGATGGACCGTTAACATATTACGCGTACCGCCTAACATCATCTGAAAAAATAATTTTTATAACTGAAGCCGGTTCTTACTGCCAGGGCGACTCAGAATTTGACAACACAACGCTTTATGATTTACAGGGAAATTATGTCATGTCAACGCACTTTGGAATGTACCAGCCGCGAACAACCACGTTTTATGAATCGGGCATTCCTGTTGCGCGGTTGGAAGAACAGGGAGAAGGCGAGGAAGCATACAGCCCACGCTTGTTGCGCGAAACTACGAACCATGTTTACAGTTTAAAAGATGAAGGCGAACCAGGCAGGGTTCTGCAAGAGCGTATGCATAAACGCAGGAATGGGCTTGAAAAATTACAAAAAACATTGACCGATCAGCGCGATAAGGATGAGGCCGCCAAAACACTTGAGATGTTGAGCGAAATATTGATGACGCAGGAAAACTGGGAATGGAAAACCAGGTGTGTTTTGCGTAAGGCACGTAAAACGGAAAGTACCATGGTGAGCCGTTTTGAAGTTCCGGTGCACGCAGACGCAAACCAAACATCTAAAGCTATTGACAAAATTTCGTATTACGACAAATACTTAACAGTTGACGAAATAAGTGCTGATGGAAATTGGTATAAGCTTAGCGGCACGTATACATTTTCAGGTCAAAAAGTGCAAGGCTGGGTTGAGAAAAAATATTTGGTGCCCGGAATTTTTGATGCGAAATGAGCAAGGCCCGTTTGGAGCTTGACCCAAAAGGCAATAGAAATGCAATATGAAAATGAAATAAAAAAGCTTATTGCCTGGTTTGAAGAAAAGCAGTATAAGCAAAGGCAGGTAGACTATAAGCAGCCAACTGTAAACGAATTTGTTCGCCAAATAAAAAATGAATACGCCAAATACATGTCGGCCGATTTGATTGACGACCGTTTTGCACTTCCGCCCGGTTTTACCGAATACCTTGAACTAATGCCAGCAACATATTCTTATAATAATGGTTGGATAAAGTTTTTTGATGCTCAGGGTGTTTTTGAATACAATGAATACGAGTTCAGCAACTGGGTTGAAGATGTAATGGGTTTCCTGGAAGAGAACAAAGCGTTTACTGGTGGTTTGTTCTGGCTGGTTTTTGGAAACTGGAGCGATAAACACGCCTATTTTATTTGCTGTGACAAAGGGTCACCTGATTTTGGAAAAGTAGTGGATGGACACGACAACAACCCTGCTTGCCATGAAAATTTTATTGACAGCGACATAAGCTGGGAAAGTTTCATTGAATTTATTGAGACCAGGGATTTTGGGTGAGTTCCTGATAAAATGTTAAACATGCCCGCACTCAATATTCCTGTAGCAGATGCAGCCTTACAAGCATCCATTTCATGTATGATTTTATGAGAACGGTATCGCTCAGGGCTTCGGCTTGTTTAAATCCGTGCGGTAAAATATAACTCAAATCAATGTTTATTTTCAGATTAACAATGTCTTTTTCCCATTCATTTTTCCTGTAAAGCTGCCAGGGTTGAAACCACTCATCCTGGAATTCTCCTTCAAAGCGGTAAATTTCTTTAAAGGTATGTATATAAATCGAAATAACCCCGCAGGCATCAGTAATCATTGTGTTGCTGCAGTCACCAAATTTGGTTTGCAGGTACAAATTAAATGTATCAACGTTTTGGATAGATTTTACCAGGCTGTCAGTGGCCGATTTTGTTGCAAAATGCTTTTTTACTTTTTTTTCAAGGCCTGATTTTCGAAGCATATTGCCAATAGCATATTTACTGGTCAATTCTTCAAAACGGGTTTTGCTTATACCGCTGTTATGCATAGCAGGAAGCAAAGATCCTGTGTCAAGATCAGCAATCAGTTTTTTTAACCTGAAAGACACCGAAGGGTCAAATGCTGCAGCATTTCGGTTTTTGAACGCATCATAAATATCTTCTTTGTACCCGCATTTGAAAGTAGCTTCATATTTGGTCCTTTTGTATGAATTTACTTCGTATTGCCCGCGTTTTGCATTAAAAACAAGCATGTAAACATCTTTTGAACCAATAGTGGTGCCGCAACTGTCAAACTGGTATCCTGCAACGTGTGACACAATCCTTACGGTATCAATTTTTTCGTTGTTGAAGTACATTTCCTGGGCGGCAAGCATTTTATTCTGCACAAGCAGGAATATAAAAAACAAAAAATGTCTAAGCATATAAAGCAAAATTATTGATTCAGATGTGCTGCCGGGTTAAATTCCATAATTGAATAAAAAACACAGGTAAACCATACTATTTGCGGGTTGAATATAAATTACGTGCTTCACCGTAGTAGTTGTGTCCCCGTTCGGCCTTAAATTTATGGCATGAAAAAAGCGGTTTATTTTTTATGCATTGCCACCCTGGCGGCTTGTGGCACTACTGAAAAAGAAATACCTGATGGCGGTCCCTGCTCTTACAAAATAACTACCTATCCGGCCACGGTTATTGATTTTTTTGGCAATGACAGTACAAATTATACGGTTTACTTTACCGTTAAGCAGTACAGTGTTACCGATACCGTTACACAGGATGTTTCACCTGAAGAATTCAACTCACTTGAAATTAAGAAAGGTTCAACATTTACCTGGGAAGTAAAAGAAATTACCAATGGTCATTGCAGCCCGCACCTGGAATGGTTAAAACTTGTGAGATACAAAGAGTAATTTCCGAATACGCCTCAATCTTAAATTACAAATCTTCGCCCATTTCCATCAGCTCAGCTTCAAACTCGCTAAGACTCTCAAAACCTTTTGGCGTGTATTTTATATTCTGCTCTTTAATTTCATTCACAATTTCAAGTGCAAGTGCAATGGGATGCGATTCAATTCCCTCAAGGTCTGTGTTCCAATTGGCACCGGCAGCAATTCCTTCTTCACACATGCCCGGCAACCAATCTTCCAAAAATTCGGGTGTTTCCATGCTCTCCGCTTTGTAATCATTCCAGTCATCGGTAGCACATGCTTCAGCCAGGGCTTTATCGCTCCAAAACAACAACACTTCAGCATCTTCAAAATCGGCACTTTTGGAAACTGCCCAGTTGTCTTCAAGCTTAAGTCCCCATACTTTTTTGAAACGAACTACATCGGTTACAAACTTATCGTGTGCTTTTTGTGCATCGGCCATGGTAAAAATTTTGCACAAATATACCAATTTCCCGTAACACGCTAACGTGGGTTTACACCCCTAAATATCCTAACTATCGACAAATGACATGTTCTGTGGTGTTATAATTTATAATTGGCCCGTCAAAAAACGGCATTATTAATTAGGCACTTCAGTTAAATTTGTTATTTTTAACCAATGCTGTTAAGGCTCTTTATAATTTTCTCCCTTTTGACCATTGATCTGGCCCTGCCTGCTCAAACGTTTTGGTTTGATAATACAGGAAGCAACGGGAACGATGAAGCCCTTGATGTGGCCACCGACAACAGCGGAAATGTAATTGCAACAGGTTATTTTACACAAACCGTTTCATTTGGTGCCATTTCTTTAACCACCACCAGCGTAAGCGATGTGTTTATTGTTAAGTATGACAATGCCGGTAATGTGCTGTGGGCAAAAAAAGCAGGTGGGGTTGGTGCCGACCGTGGCTTATCAATACGCACCGACAATGCAGGAAATATTTACGTAACCGGTTATTATGCATCTACGGCAACGTTTGGATCAACCACACTTACTACATCAGGTACACAGGACGTTTTTATTACCAAACTTGATGCCTCAGGTAATTTCAAATGGGCACGTTCGGTTGGTGGTCCCGATATTGATTATGGAAACGGTATAAGTGTTGACCTGAATGGAAACGTGGTTGTAACCGGCCAGTATAAAGCCACTGCCGATTTTGGAAGCGGTTTTGTTTTTACCAGTATGAACAACACCACTACCGGTTTACCCACGTATGATATTTTTGTTTTAAAACTCGATTCAACGGGCAATACCCTTTGGGCAAAACCAGCTTATGCACCTTATAACGACAAAGGAATGGATGTGGATTGCGATGCCGGGGGAAATATTTACGTATGCGGCCAGTTTTCTGACACCATTACCATTGATGTGACCCACAACAACATTGCATTGAATGCAGCCTTTATACTTAAATTAAGTCCTGCAGGAAATGAACTTGAATTCTTGCGTATGGCATCAGGAATGACCATAGCCTATTCCATTGATGTGGATGTAAACAACAATGTAAATGTGTGTGGCGATTATATTGGTACACTTGTTATTGGAAATTTTCCTTCGACCATTGTGCCTTCAACAGGTTCAAAAAATATTTTTATTGTAAGGGTTGATCCCTCACTTGATGTGGTGTGGGCTTCGCATGCAGGATCTACCTCCGAAGTAACCGCACGAAGCATTGCCACCGACCCTTCGGCAAATGTGTACATAGCAGGAATGTATAAATGCCGTTTCAAAGACTATGGCAATGCGTATGGCAGTCCAACAGCATTTTACAGTGTTGGTTACCGGGATGTATTTGCCGCACGTTATGATGCTGCAGGAAATTATACCTGGTCAAAAAATTGTGGTGGTCCAAAAGATGATTTTTGTGGTGGCGTAGCCGTTTCGCAGGACAATTTTCCGGTGCTGGCAGGTGGATTCAACAAATATTTCAATTATATACCAGCATCATGGGGAGGAGGAGGAGGTTTCGGGCCATGCAGTTGGGACGGTGGTTATACAACGGTGGCTCCTGATAACGCAAAAGATATTTTTGTTGGCGCATTCATGGACACCACGCACACACTGATAAATATTTTTACAAGTCCTGTGTGTACCGAGATTCCAGACGTGATCGTGAACCAACCTGGCCCTGATACCATGCACCTTTGCGGGGCAATACCTGCCCTTGGGGTGAGCACCGAAATGATTGCACCGGCATGTTATGTGGGACCATGCCTGGAGTACACCTGGCACGATGGTTCAACATCAGCAACAATTGCTGCATTAACTTCAGGTTGGTATTATGTTACTGTTGACAGGGAAGACAATTGCTACAGCAATACCGACTCGGTTTACATTAGCCTTGAAACAACGCCCATACCGCTCATTACCGACAGTGAGGGCATAAATATTATGAAACCACCCGTTACCACACCCATAAAAATGTGCGGGAACGATACGCTTACACTTGCTGTAAACAATGTAATGATGTACGGTGGCTTTGGTGGATGGACCGGCAGCTATCCTTTCACTGCAATCAATGATTCGGTTATACAGGTATACAGTTCAGGCGTATATACGTTTACCAATTACAATGAATACGGTTGCCCAAAAACCAATTCCATTAATGTTCAAATGGACACCTTTGCATTGGATGATACCCTTCATCCGTTTATGTTGTTTTTCGGACAGGACATTGATTCCATCAAACTTTGCAGTAACATAAAAACACTTCCTGTAACACTTAACGATACCATTTATTATACGGGTTCCATTATGCCGTATAAAACAGTAAAATGGTGGGTTGAGCCAGCCCTTCCGCCTTTGTCACCAACGTCAACATCGTATGTATTTTGTTCCATTTCACCTTTCATTGTACCAAATACATGGCATGTTATACACGCCAACCTGCAAAATTATTGTGCCGAAGACACGGTCAATTACTGGGTGCACGATTCTATTTATATTTCTTATTGGCCCACTGTAAGTATTTCCTATACGGTTACACCGGGTACATACAATTGTCCTGATGATACCATTACACATCTATTTTATAGCAATGCACAAACGGTTACGGTAAGCGGCACCACCGATTATGAATTTTACAACAGCGCAGATTCTAGCATCACAACAGCTGGTAATGGTACTGTATATGTAAACATGAGTACCATTGACACCGTAAGCGGATGTTCTGCAACCGCCTCAGCCAACTTTGTTATTCCCGATTTGACTTCACCCATGATCATGATGTCACCTCCCAGTGGCCTGGTTTGCCCGGGGGATTCGGTTACACTTGCTGTGCCGCCTGGTTTTGACACGTATCAATGGTACGGCCCAATCCCCGACAGCCTTTCGCATACCAACGTTATTGAAACCGCCACACCGGGAACTTATTATTGCGTAATGACCAATGCAAATGGATGCGTAGTGGTGAGCAATACCGAAGAGACTTACGAGTATGGAACCCCTTTTGTACTGGTTGAACCAAGTAATGTGTTTTGCGAGGGAGAATCGGTTACCATTACAGCCTATACGTCAACCGCAGCGGTTATCAGTTGGGTATCGCCTTTGTCAGGTAGCTCAACAACACAAACGGTTAGCAACAGCGGAACATACATGTGCAACATTACCTCGTGTGGAATAACAACAGTGGGAACAGTATCCGTGCTGGAAATTTCACCTGAGGCCATTATTACCGCGTCTGATTTAACTTTATGTGAAGGCGACACCATTAAACTTTCAGCAAACCCGCTCATGATGGAATATGAATGGTCACCGGGTGGTGTGTACGATACGGTTTTATTTGTGAGCGAACCAGGCACGTATACGTTAACCGTAATGGACAACGGGTGTTATGATAACGCCAGTGTAACTGTTACAGCCGATCCATATCCTGCTGATGCTTTTGCAAGCGATGTTTCTATTTGTCCAACCAATACAGCCACACTTACGGCTGCAGGTGCCGTTGGTTATAATTGGTACAACAGCGATACAACATTCCAGGGTTCAGGTTCACCCTTTACCACCCCCGTTTTGGCAAATGACACGGTATTTTTTGTGCAGGCTATAAATGCCGAAGGTTGTAAAGGTGATTTTGTGCCGGTTGATATTGTTATGCTGCACGATTCACTACCTGAACTGTTTTTTGAATTCAATTGTTTGGGCGATGATTTGCATTTGTTTTCTGACATAACCGTTGCTAACGGTTGGTACTGGTCAGGACCAAATTCATTTACGTCAACACTGGATGACCCGTTTGTAAATGACATTACGCTGGGCGATACCGGAACTTATGCCATGTATTATAGCAGTGCACCAGGCTGTACCAGCGATACAGCCTTTATAGATGTTGATGTTTTGGGACTGCCAACAGCAAACATTATCAGCAACGCATTTAATTATTGCGAAGATGACAACGGTACATTTGTTGCGCAAACAGCAACAGGATACAGCTATACCTGGCATTTTGCCAATGGGGCTTCGCTTCCCGGAAATACGGTTTCGCTCAATGTGCTGGCTAGCCAGGATGGTGATTTGGTATTGGAAGTTACCGATTCAAACGGGTGTAAGCAGTATGATACGGTTAGTTTAATTGTAATTCCTTTACCCATTATAACATTTGCTGTTACACCCGATGTATGTGTTGGACAAAACATTTATTTAAATGCAACAGCCGATCATTTTACTTCCAATTTAATTTATGGCCCCGATGGGTTTAGCACAACGCAATTTGTTGACACCATTTTAACCACAGGTTTTAACGTTGGCGGTTTGTATACGCTGGTTGTAAGTGACAGTACCTGCACCGACTCCATGTCACTCACTGTAACAGTACACGATTATCCCGTTGTGGATCTGGGTCCCGACACTGCCGTTTGTCCTGGTGCGGTTCTTACATTTGATTTATCAACGGCACTAACCTATACATGGTATGACAATACCCACGAAGCGCACAAGGAAGTTGTTGACCTTGAAGGTGTGGTTTGGGTAACCGCCAGCAATGGCAGTGTTTGTACCACAACCGATAGTTTGCGTATTGTGTATAAAGATTGCAACATGCTTTTCCCAAATATATTTACGCCTAACGGAGATGGAACTAACGATGAATTCCACATTCTGGGTGAAGGTGTAACCAATTTGCAAATGACCATTTTTAACCGCTGGGGCAATGAAATGTTTACAACCACCGATCCGTATGGCGCCTGGGATGGTATACGGTCTGACGGTAAAAAAGCCTCGGAAGGCGTTTACTTTTATGTAGCTACTGTACAAAACGAGGTTGGTACAGTACGTGAAGCCAAAGGCCATGTCCAATTGAGCCGATAAGTTCCTTAGCACTGTTGTTTTTTCCTGAAAATTCCTATGTTTGTACTGTGTTAACACGTAAACATACAAGCGCATTTTTTCTTTTCATGACGTTATGTTTTCATGGCTTTTCGCAAGCCGGTTACATTGACTCACTTTATAAACTGGTTAAAAAAGCAAAAACCGACACAGGCAAAGTAAACCGGTTAATGACTTTGGCAGGTGAATTGGCATACGGAAATCCTGACACCGCTATTTATTTTGGAAAACAAGCCCTGGAGCTTGCACGCAAAAAAAACTGGAAATTTGGCGAAGGAAATGCCCTGTACAGAATTGGCGGATTTTACCATGAAAAAGGCGAAACAGGAATTGCACTTGATTATTACAACAAAGCATTAAGAATTTATTCCAAACTGGAGTATGAACGTGGCAGGGCCTACGCGTATGGCAGCATAGGCAATGTTTACCTCGACCTGGGAAATCACCCGCTGGCCATTCGTTTCTTACTAAAAGCATTGGCCATTGATGAACGGTTGGGACATAAAAAGGACATTTCATCAGATTATGGAAACCTGGGTAATGTTTATTTAAACCAGGGAAATTACAGGAAAGCATTGATTTATTACAAGAAGGCGTATGAAATGCAAAAAGCCCTTGGTGATAGAAGGCAGTTGGCCTATATGCTTGTAAACATTGGTGTGGTAGAACAAAATTTGCACAACCATGAAAGGTCGTTGGATTATTACCACGAATCCTATAAAATTTGCGAAGCATTGGAAGATGATTATGGTATGGGAATCATTGCCGGGAACATGGGAAGTGTTTTTGCCTTGCAGGGTAAAATTGATACAGCACTGGCCTATTTTTTTAAAGCGAATGTGATTAACGAGCGCATTGGGAACAAACACGGCCTGGCTGTGAATTATGGTAACATTGGTGAAATGTATACGGCTCAAAAAAAATATGTGCAGGCACAAAAGCACCTTGAAATGTCGTTGAATATTGCCCGGGAAATAGGCCATGTTGAAAGTATTGCAAACTACTATAAGCGAAATGCTGTAATGGACAGTATGCAGAATAACTACAATGGTGCATTTGAAAATTTTAAACGGTATACCGTTTACCGTGACAGCATGTACAGCGAAGAAACAGCACGCAAGCAGGCACAGGCTGAAATGCAGGATAAGTTTGACCGAAAAATGCAGGCTGATAACGCAAAACGTGAAAAAGACAAGGCATTGGCTGCTGTAGCAAAAAAAAGGCAATTGATGGTGCTTATACTGGTATCGTGTGTATTGGTATTGGCCGTAATTTTTGTGATTGTTATTTTCAGGAATCTGCGCTTTACCCGTAGGCAAAAAAGCATTATTGAAGTACAAAAAACCAAAGTGCAGGAACAAAAACATATAGTAGAGGAAAAGCAAAAGGAATTACTGGACTCCATTTACTATGCCAGGCGCATACAGCGCGCACTTTTACCGAGTGAAAAATATGTGCAGCATAATTTGAGAAAGGGCGGTAAGGTATGAAATGGCTGTTGGTTTTAATTTGTGCAAGTCTTTTTCATGTGCATGTAAATGCGCAGGCCGATCCGTATATGGATTCGCTTTTTATAGAATTAAAAAAGGTAAAGGAAGATACCAACAAGGTAAATGTTTTGAATGCACTGGCATGGAACACCGGGTATTATTATCCTGACTCGGGTATTGTTTATGCAAACAAGGAATTAGCACTTGCAAAAAAATTAAATTGGAAAAAAGGCATGGGAAGGGCCTGGTACAATTTAGCCAACTTCTATTACCGTACAGGTGAATATGCTGCGGCCCTTGAGTTTTCAACCACAGCAGAAGCGACATTTAAAAAAATTGGCGATGCCCGTGGTTTGGCAGATGTAACCAGCGTAATCTCGTTTATTCACCGTGATCACGGTGATCTTCCAAAAGCCCTTGTATACATGTTTAAGGCATTAAAAATGAATGAAGCGTTAAAGCGTACTGATGCGGTTGCAAGGGATTATGGAAATATTGCCAATGTGTATTTGAACATGAATCAATGTGGAAAGGCAAAGGAATATTACCTCAAGTCAGATGCCTTGCTTGCAAAAACAACCGATAAATTTTCGCAATCAATTTCCAAAGTCAACCTTGGTTCAACATATGAATGCCTGGGAAATGACCAGGAAGCAAAAAAATATTACCTGGAAGGAATAAAGTTGTGTGAAAAAATAAATAACACCTATTCACTGGCAATCATATTTGGCAATATGGGAAACATAAGCCGCAGGGAAGGCAACCGTATGGAAGCACTTGCCTATTTTGAAAAAGCAATTGAATTGGATAAATTGCATGCAAATAGCCGCGGATTGTCCATTCGGTATGGATACATGGCTATTTTATTTATGGAGATGAAGGAATATAAAAAAGCAGAAGAGTATACCGTAAAAGCCGCCACGCTTGCAAAACAAGTTGGGGCAAAAAACGTGTTGGTTGAGCAATACAGGAGACTTGCCATGATTGATAGCCTGAAACGCGATTTTAAAAATGCATTCGCAAATCAGAAATTGTATGTTAAATACCGCGATAGTTTAATGAATGAACAAAACGTGCGTGAAACAGCGCAAGCCGAGATGCAGGATAAATTTGACAGGGAAGAAACGGCTCGACAGGCAAAACGTGAAAAAGAAAAAGCGCTTATGGCAGCCGAACGCAGGCACCAGCAAACCATTATATGGGTAGTGTGTTTTGTGTTGGCAGGTGTACTTGCCTTCCTGGTTTTTATATTCCAGAATTTGCGCACAGCCAAAAAACAAAAACAGGTTATTGAAGTGCAAACCCGGGAAATGAATTTGCAAAAGGACATAATAGAGGCAAAACAAAAAGAAATACTGGATTCAATACATTACGCAAAGCGCATTCAGCGCAGCCAGTTGCCAACTGAAAAATACATCATTAAAAGTTTGCGCATCCGGCAGTAATCAAAGCATTGCCACATGGCTTAATAATTTTAAAAAAAATGCTTTAAACAATGCATGAACAACGAAGGCTGTTGCAGGGTGGCAATCCAGGTAAAGTACAACCAGAAATAGGCTGATACCGGAAAACCGGGCTTGCCCCATAGGCATAAGGCAATGGTTTTGCTTGCCTGTTAATGTCCGTAATTTAGCCGGCCAATTCAACGCTACTATTGTATAGCTAATGATTAAAGTTTGAATGTCAAGCCACTCAATCCTTTTGGCCAATAACGTACAGGTAACAGCACGTGTGTATATTTGACTAAATTTGCCCTTGCATTTAGCCGAATGATGGATTTCAAAAAGTTTATTCTACCGCTCCTGGTTTTAACCGGTTTAAACCTTCGTGCACAAAATGTTGACAGTCTTTTAAAAATTTTACCACAGGCAAAGGACACAAATCGGGTTATTATTCTTGATGCCATTTCAAACGAGTACAATAACCGCGACAATCAAAAAAGCATTGATTATGCCATAGAGGCGTATGAATATGCAAAAAAAATAAACAACAAAAAATTTCGCGGTTCAACCAGTGTAATGCTGGGCAATGCCTATAACAGTCTTGGCGATTATACAACAGCCATTAAGTATCTGATTGAGGGAATGAATTTGTACGAATCGTCTAAAAATTACAAAGGCGCCTCTCGTGCAGCAAATGCATTGGGTAACTTGTACCTGGGGCAAGGCAACAACACAAAAGCACTTGAGTATTATAACATCGTTGTACGTTTTGGAAAATTACTGAAGGCTGACTATACCATTAGTCTTGGCTACATGGGCGTAAGCAGTGTTTATTCCAACACGGGTGAATTGGACAAAGCCCTGGAATTCGTGAACAAAGCTATTTCAGGTTTTACCATGGTAAAACGCGATTTTGAAACCCTGGCCTGTATTATAAACAAAGCAACCATTTTAAACTCCTTGAAACGCGACCGTGAGGCGTATGACGTGTACATGGGCGTTTTACCCACCATTGAAAAAATGAACGATAAATATTTTTTATCGAACGTATACCTCAATCTCGGAACCACCCTTATTAACCTCGGAAAATCAAAAGAAGGTTTGCCGTACCTGCGTAAAGCGCTTGTGGTAAACAAAGAATTAAAAGCATATGCCAACGAAGTAACCATTTTTAAAGCCATGGCAAAGGCATTTCAGGACATGCGTAAAATGGACAGCGCGTATTTTTACCTTGATAAATGTGTTGTGTTAAAGGATTCGCTGTATAAAATGGAAAACCAGCAGCAAATTAACGAGCTGGAAACAAAATACCAGATGGATAAAAAGAATTCGCAACTCAAAGAAAAGGAGGCTCAGTTGGTGGCCCAGGTTGCGCAATCAAAGCTAAAAGATGCCCAGCAAGCAGCTGATGACGCGCGAAACGGCTTGTTCAGGAATGTGCTTATTGTAATTCTACTTTCGGCAGTTGTTGTCTTGTTTTTTGTTTACAGAAGCAATATCCATAAGAAAAAAGCCTACAAAGAAGTTTCGCTTCAAAAATCAATTGTTGAGCAAAAAAACACCGAAATTCTGGATAGCATTGAATATGCCAGGCGTATCCAGCGCACCCTGCTGGCTTCTGATACATTCCTGAAAAAACAACTGAACGATCATTTTATACTTTACAAACCAAAAGACATTGTAAGTGGCGATTTTTACTGGGCCAGTGAAATTATTGACACAAACGGTAAACGTAATTTTATGATGTGTACGGCCGATTGCACCGGTCATGGTGTTCCCGGTGCATTCATGAGCCTCTTATGTATTTCTTTTTTAAATGAAATTACCAGGAACGGCAACATCATACAACCCAATGAAGTGTTTACCAAACTGAAACAGGAAATTGTTTTATCATTAAATCCTGACGAAGCTGTACACACCCGTGATGGCATGGATGCAGTGCTTTGCCGGTTTGATTTTGATAACCTGCAATTGGAAATGGCCTGTGCCAATAACCCTGTGCTGATTGTACGCAACCACGAGGTAATTGAAATAAAACCCGACAAGAACCCGATTGGAAAAAATGAGCGGACCGGTTACGACTATACCTTACATAAAGTGGCTTTGCAAAAAGGCGACCAGGTATATACATTTACCGATGGATATGCTGACCAATTTGGTGGTGAGTCAGGAAAAAAATTCAAGTACAGGCAATTCAAGGAAATGATTTTTGCCAACCGTTTGTTAAGTATGAGTGAACAAAAAACAAAACTGGAAGCAGTCATTGAAAAGTGGAAAGGAAACCTGGAGCAGCTGGACGATATTTTGGTGATTGGGATAAGGGTTTAACGGTTGTAATTCATAATTAACCGTACATAATTCGTAGTTATTGCAGGTATCATTAACGCAAATTGATATTTCTTTCAAATGAACGAAACCATGTTAAAAATTCTTTAAAATGGATTTGTATTCGTTATCTCGTTAATGCAATTCGGAAATCCGATTCTTCAGGTAAACAATAACAGGTGTGGTTTGAAGTTTTTTTAAATCAGGAATCAGGAATCAGGAATCAGGAATCAAAACCCCACGTAATCCTCAGGATCCACCGCCATTCCATTATCCCAAATTTCAAAATGCACGTGGTTTCCTTTTGAGTTCTCGCCAGTATTTCCGCTCAGCGCAATGGTTTCACCAGCGCGAATGTGCTGCCCTGTTTGGGCAAATAAATATGAATTGTGTTTATAAATGGTCACTATATCACTTGTATGCTGTAAGTGTATTTCATATCCACCCTCACTGGTATACCCGGCAAAAACAACGGTTCCGTCAAGGGCTGCTTTTACCGGTTCATCTTTTGCCGTGCTAATGTCAACACCGTTATGGTTTTTTTTAGGATTGAACGATTGGGAGATTACACCATTTGCCGGAACATAAAAATAGGCGAGCCCGCCTGAATTTGTACTGGCGGCAGGGTCCCGGGTTTCTTTGTAGCGGTTTTCTTTACCTTCAACTTCTTTGCGAAAATCTTTTTCTTCCTTATTGGCTTTTTTCAACTCAGCAGGATTCAAAGGTTTTACCAATGAATCTGACTCACGTGTGCTGTCGGGAACCACCCCACCGTTGATAATGGTCTTTACACGCTCAATGTAAAATGCCTGTTCGTTTAATTTTGATTCCAGTTTATCAAGCTGCACCTTGTTTTCAATCATGGACTGCCTTTCAGTTCCATCAGGATAACCCGGTATGTACTCACGCAGCGGTGTCCATGCAATAATGAATGTTGTAACCAATACAATTACAATGGCACCAAGCCCAAAAAAAAGGATCAAAAACATAGGTGATAAACGTACCGACCATTTTTCATCAAACGTAGCATCGTCAACCACCACAAAGCGGTAACGTATGCGCAACTTGCTTACCCACCTTCTAAAGCGGTTTTTTTCCTTGGGTTTATTTTCCATGCGGTGCCCAAAAGTACTTTAATTATACCATTACCCCCAATGAAAACAAGCGTAAAACCCTGTTAAAAATGGCAAAAACCGGCTTTTCATTGGGTAACTGCCTCCCTCCAGGGCACAATCAAGGTTACTGGGAATCAAGTCATATGGTCCTGACATACAGTCAATTACGGTACTGGTTTTAGTCTTTTTAGCTATGTAACACATTGTTTTTACCTCCGAACTCAGTATTTTTATGGGATAAGAAAATAAATTCGTTTTTTTGGAGTTTAATAGAGGCTTGAAATCATTGATAAATATACGGTTCGGAAGTTTTTGCGCGCTTGTTTTCCTGTTGGGAATTAATTCGTGTTCTACAGAAAAAAACAAATTTTTTAATCGCGCGTATCACAATACCACGGCAAAATTTAACGGTTACTTTAATGCCAATGAAGTCATCAAGGAAGCGTTGATTGACTTTCATACACAAAATAAAGACGATTACACAAAAATACTTCCTGTATTTATTATTCCCGATGATGCTAAATCCAAATCGCTTTACGCGCCTATGGATAAAGCCATTGGTAAAACAGGCGTTGTCATAAAAAAACATGCAATGCCCAATGCCGAAAAGCATGCCAACAAAAAAGAGGAGTGGTGTAAGTGGATTGATAACAATTGGCTGGTAATGGGCATTGGCTATTTTTACAAGCGTGATTTTAATGAAGCCCGAATCCGTTTTGAATACGTATTTAAACAATACCAGGCTGATCCAATCAAATATGAAGCCTGGTTATGGGAAGCAAAAACATTCATGGAACTGGGCGATTTTGTAAATGCGCAAACCTATCTTGACAAACTCCAGGAAAAATTTGAAGAACAAACCGACAAACAAAAAATTGCCGCTAAAAAAGCAAAGGACGCTAAAGCAAAAAAATCAAAAAGTAAAAGTAAAAGCAAAAAGCCTGTACAAAATCTGAATCCTGATATGGATTCAAAAATGTATGATGACATACAGCAAACCTGGGCCGATTTTCATTTACGAAAAAAAGAATGGACAAAAGCCGAGGAACGGTTAAAAAAAGCAATTGCCATTACCAAAAGCAAAAAACAAAAGGCACGCCTTTATTTTATATTGGGGCAACTATACCAGCAAAAAGGTGATCGCGCAGGTGCAAACCTTATGTACGCAAGGGTTGATAAAATGAACCCTGAATATGAAATGGAATTTTATTCGCGTATTTTCAGGGCACTTAATTACGATGGCGGAAGCAGTTTTACGTTAAAACGCCAGTTACTGAAAATGGCCAAGGATGATAAAAACAAAGATTACCTTGACCAAATTTATTATGCCCTGGCTGAAATTGAATTTAAAGAGAACAACATTGACAATGCTGTTACTTACCTGAAAAAATCGGTTAAATACAGCACCACCAACAACCGCCAGAAAGGACTTTCATACAAACGCCTGGGCGATTTTTATTACGAAAAAAAGAAATTTATTCACGCCAAAAGTTATTATGACAGTACCATGGCCAGTTTACCGCCTGAGTATGAAAATTATGCCAAGGTGAAGGAAAAATCGGAAAGCCTGAAAGATTTGGTGACAAACCTGCTGGTGATTCAAAATGAAGATAGTTTGCAACGCATGCGCAACATGACCCTTCCGCAACTTGAAAAATATGTAGAAGGTGTTATTATAGCCGAAGACAAGGAGAAGGAACGCAAAAGGCAGGCCGAGGAAAACGCTGCAGCAAAAGATCCGCAAACACCAGTAGCAAACAACGGAGGCAATGGTTGGTATTTTTACAATCCAGCTATCATGGCACAAGGATTTACCGCCTTTAAAAAGGCCTGGGGCGTTCGAAAACTCGAAGATAACTGGCGCAGGAGTGACAAATCAACATCAGGTGAATTTGTGGAGGACACAACCGATAACACAACCACTGCCCCTGAGTCGGCCGACATGCGTAAACGAATTGATGACCGCATAGCTAAATTGGCGCGTGATCAACGGGCGCTGGATGCAGCAAAAGGCAGGCTTATTGAAGCACTTTACAGTGCCGGAACCATTTACAACGATCGCCTGCGCGAAGAAAAATTAGCCGTTGAATTATTTACGCGCCTCATAAAAGATTACGAGGATAGCAAGAATGGTTTGCCAGCGCATTATCAAATGTTCGTGATCAACAAGGAAGATAAAACCGGCCCGCATGCAACTTGGATACTTACCAAACACCCCGATAGTGAGTATGCAAAGCTGATTCTTAATCCAGCAGGTGTGCAAAACGAGGCCTTGGTACGCCAGGGCGATGTAAAAAAATACGAAGATGCTTTTTATGGCTACAAACGTAAGGACTATGAAAATGTATTGTTGGCCTGCAACGATGTTATTAGCAAAGAACCAAAAAACTCAATGCTACCAAAATATTATTTCCTGCGTGCCATGACATATGGTGAAATGAAAAAAATGCCTGAATTTGAATCGGCCCTTAGCGAAACTGCAGCCAAGTATCCAAAAGAAGAAGTAGGTATTGCGGCAGCTGAATTATTGGGTCGTGTGCGCAACAAAGTAAGTATTGACAATGCTGCGCAAGGCAAGTCAACGTACATTTATGAAAAGGATGCCGAACATTTCTTTGTGCTTGTATTTACCAGTAAAATGGGAAGTGTAAACGATGCCAAAGCAAAAATCTCGAATTTTAATTCATCGGATTTTGGGCTTGATAATTTAAAGATCACCAATACATTTTTGAATACCGATGACCAGGTAATATTGGTCAAAGGTTTTAAGGATTCAAAAAAGGCCCTGGATTATTACAGTGCGTTCAAAAGCACCGACATGGTAAAAGGCTTAAACGGTGACGCTGACTTTTTCATCATCACCAACAAAAACTACGCAAGTTTTTACGTGGAAAAAGTAGTGGCTGATTACGTGAAGTTTTTCAAGGAAAATTATTTGAAATAATGATGGCAGGTGAAACATTCGGTAATTTCTGGACCGTTGGCACCATACTTTTTTTCGCCCTCGTTTATTTACTTCCTGTATTATACATTTCCTGGGTTTTGGGCCGCCAGCGCAGGATTGGTTTTTTCTGGTCGCTTGTTGTTTGTCTTGTAACAAGTCCTTTATTTGGTTTTTTCATTGTAAGCTCATCCGGATTAAAAAATGCAAAGGGATGCGGTTGGTGTGGCAATACGTATAACGAAGCTGAGTTTTGCGGCCTGTGCGGCAAGAATGAAGAAGGTGAGTTAAGGCCCGGCTTTATTCCCAGGAAAAAGTGATTGGCTTTTAGGCTATTTTATTGCACAAAAAAGCCCGGTGATTAAACCAGGCTTCTTTTACAAATAAATCTATACTACTTTATTTAGCTTTTTCTTTCTTAGGTTCCATAGCCTTGATGTATACATCTGAAAGGTTCAGGTAATTCATGGCGTTGTTATGGAAATTGTTGATGTTTGAGTGCAACAATTTGTAGTTTTCACCATACCACAGGATCAATACAGGACAGTCTTCCAGCATTTGTTTTTCAGCCATGGCAAAGTACTTCATTTTTTCAGCCTCAGTAGTGGCATTTACGCCAGCCATAAACAGTGAATCGTAAGCTGCACTCTTGTAACGCATGGTGTTTGGATGCGATGGTTTTTCCAAATCATCGGGCACATTTGCACCGTAAAAAATTGACAGGAAAGATTCCGGGCTTGGATAATCGGCTACCCATGCACTGCGAAAAATGTCACCACGGCCAAACTTTGAATCTTCAATTTTTTGTTCAAGTGGCATAGTGTTTAGTTCAACATTTAAACCAAGCACGTTGCGCCACTGGTTCATAATTTCATTGGCAACTTTTGAGTGACGTGAGCCACCTGAGTTGATCACTAAATTAATGGTAGGAAAACCATCGCCATTTGGGTAACCTGCATCGGCCAACAGTTTTTTAGCAAACTCAGGGTTATAATTGTACCCGCGCGTAAGTGACGTGTCATAACCCTTAAACTGGCTTATTGGAGGAACCATTCCGTAATTACCGGTTAATCCATTAGGGCCTGTAATAGCAGCCTGGCCATTCAAAATAAGTTCATTTATTTTTGCACGGTTAATTGACATGGCCAATGCTTTACGCACACGCACATCTTTAAACTGTGGACGTGTTAAATTCAATTCGTAAAACTGGGTAACCATTTCACTTTGGCGATCCAATAAATACTTAGGTGGTTTACCAGTGAAATCAGGCATATTTTCCTGTACCACTTCGCTTATTTTTTCGGCAGGTAAACCGTAAAGAATACTTAATTTTCCATTGCGAAACAATTCCAATTGTGCATTGTTATCATCAACAAAAACAAAATGTACAGTATCAAGGAATGGCAACGGGTTGCCGTGTTTATCTTTTAAGTAATAATTGCTGTTTCGAACAAAATAAAGTTCCTTTTCGGCATCGCCTTTTTTAATGATCTTAAATGGTCCGCAGCCAACTTTAAGGTCTTTACCATATTTTTCATACGCTTCTTTGGCAATGATGCAGGTAACAGGGCTACCCATAATGCTTAACAAGGAAGCGGTAGGCTGAACCACTTTGATTTTTACTTTATAATCGCCATCAACAGTAATTCCTGAAATGGATTTTGCTTTTTTAGCAAAAAAATCATCGGCACCGGCAATTTTACCGCCTATAAATGTGTGGAAATTTTCATCGGCTACGCCAGGTGTTGCCAACAGCTCAAGTGTATATTTTACATCACTGGCCTTTACTTCACGGCCTTTTCCGCCATCAAAGCAGGCATCATCATGAAAATAAACACCTTTGCGCAAGTAGAAAGTATATTCCAGCTTATCGGCACTTATTTCATATTTTTCAGCAACGGCACCTTCAAGTTCAAGGGTTTTTGCATTAAACTTCAATAAACCATCATGCATTTGGGTAACCACGTGCCATGAGGGAACATCAATTACGTTGAGTGGAAACAGGGTTGAATACTTATCGTTTTCAGCAGCGTTGAACGTTCCACCATAAACCATTCCGCCTTTTGCCTCAGGGTGCTGGTTATCACCACCGTTGCCACCGCCACATGAACTCAATACAAGGGAAGAAAAGAGGGTAACTGACCAAAAAATTTGCTTTCTCATAACAACTAACTTAGATGAATACTTCAATGCCGCTTATTTCAGGATTAAAACATTAATTTTCAATAACTTAAATCGATTAACCGCGATAGGGTACAACCTAACAAGTTTAATCATTTTCCCACAAAACTGCAAAAAAATCTTTAATCCCTGCCCATTTTTTGCATTCATCGACTAATTTTGGGCAAATAAAGGGAAAAAAAAATAATTCATTTGCAAATTAGCCAAATACACACTAATATTGCGCCCGAATATTGGATTTAGTGAGAACAATGAAAAAACTACTACTTATACCCGCTTTCTTGATTACGGCTACAGGCTTACAGGCACAGTCGAAATTGACGGTTGAAGGTAATTACCAGGGGAAGAATCTTTATGTTCAAAATCCGTATGCCAGTGGTGGCGTTGGTTTTTGTACCATTAAAGTGACTGTAAACGGTAACACAACTTCTGACGCAATTGAGTCAAGTGCTTACGAGATTGACCTTTCAATTCATAAATTAAAGGTTGGTGATGTTGTAAGTGTTGTAATTGAGCATAAACTTGATTGTGCACCTAAGGTTTTGAACCCTGAAGTATTGAAGCCTCGCTCTACCTATGAAATCGTAAACATGAGCGTTACGCCAGCAGGTAAACTTACCTGGAAAACAAAAAATGAAAACGGTAAATTACCTTTTGTTATAGAACAGTATGTGTGGAATAAGTGGATTACAGTAGGTGAGGTTGATGGTAAAGGAACTCCTTCTGAAAACTCATACGAATTCCAGTTAACCCCGCACAGTGGTGAAAATAAAGTTCGTTTAAAGCAAGTTGACTACACCGGTAAACCAAACCCTTCACAGGCTAAAACATTTACCGATCCTTCAATACAGGCTGTTGACTTTAACCCTAAAACAGTTAAAGAGAAAATTACCTTCACCAGTAAAACCCGTTACGAAATTTACGACTCATACGGTAATATTGTGAAAAAGGGATATGCAGCTGACGTGGATTGCACAAACCTTAAAAAAGGAGCCTTCTACATCAACTTTGATAACAAGGACTCGCAATTCGTTAAAAGGTAAGAAATTACAGACATTATACTAACAAGGCCCTGGTTCAAATCAGGGCTTTTTTTTTTGAATCCTCATGAAGGTTATATAAAAAAGTATGCGGCCTTACCATACACAGCAGAATACGGTTAATTTTACAACAGAATGCAAAAAATTGAGCACATAGGAATAGCTGTAAAAAGCATTGACGTATACATTCGCATGTACGAGCAGCTGCTGAATACACCCTGCTATAAACTGGAAGCGGTGGAAAGCGAAGGTGTGAAAACCGCATTTTTTAAAGTGGGACCAAACAAAATTGAATTGCTTGAAGCAACAAAACCTGATAGCCCCATTGCAAAGTTCATTGAAAAAAAAGGCGAGGGAATTCACCACATTGCCTATGCAGTTTCAAATGTGCACGAAGAGATGGAACGACTTAAAAATTTAGGATTTGAATTGCTGGGCGATGCTCCTAAAAACGGAGCCGATGGAAAAGAAATTATTTTTCTGCATCCAAAAAGTGCAGGCGGTGTGTTGGTGGAGTTGTGCGCTGATCGGGAATAAAAAGGACAGCCACGAATGACACAAATACCACAAATTAACCGCTATAAACACGTGTGTTAAAATTAGGAAGAGCTAAAAAATATTGATTAGCATAAGTGTCTCTCACGAATGGGCACGAATGATAAAGCGAAAATAATTCGTGACCATTGGTGACAGAAACACCGTGGGAAATCAAAAACAGAACAACACCATTCGTGTCATTCGTGACATTCGTGGCGGAAAATATTTTATAAATGAGCAAAAGAAAATTAGTAACAGCCGCGCTGCCCTACGCAAATGGTCCTTTACACATTGGACACATTGCTGGTTGTTACCTGCCGTCTGACATATATGTGCGCTACCAGCGTTTGTTGCATAACGATGTGCTGTTTATTTGCGGTAGTGATGAGCATGGTGTGCCAATTACCATTCGCGCAAAAAAAGAAGGTGTAACACCACAACAAATAGTTGACAAGTATCATGGCATCATGAAAAAAGCCTTTGAAGATTTTGGCATTTCATTTGATATTTATTCGCGTACATCTTCAAAAAACCACCACGAAACCTCGCAGGAAATTTTTCGTGAATTATATGACAAGAAAATTTTTACCGAAGAAACAACCGAGCAGTATTTTGACGAAAAAGCAAACCAGTTTCTGGCTGACCGTTATATAACCGGCACCTGTCCCAAATGCCAGAACCCAAATGCCTATGGCGACCAGTGTGAACGCTGCGGGTCAACATTAAGTCCACAGGAATTGATCAATCCACATTCAGCATTAAGCGGAAATAAACCGGTTTTGAAAAAAACCACCAACTGGTATTTACCCCTTGA
>DATGXI010000106.1:0-22365 GCA_035299065.1 Flavobacteriales bacterium | reverse complement strand
AAAAATGCACATGCCATTGGCAGGTTTCCTGAAAACGATTATGTGAACTATTTTATTGGTAAGGACCGTTCAAAGTGGGTATCGCGTGCAACGGTTTCAAAACAGGTTGATATTTTAAATGCAGATGACGGAATAGATTATAATTTTTATACGGTAAATGGAAATCTCAAGTATGATGTGCGTTTGCATGCAGGCGCCAATCCGGCCAACCTGTATATTGATTATGAAGGAGTACAAAAACTTTCACTGGTAAATGGCGATTTACATATTCAATTGAGCAATGGTGAAGTGATTGAAAAGGCGCCTTTGGCTTTCCAGGTAAATGAGCAGGGACAGCGTGTAATTGTGCCTGTTGTGTTCAGCATAAAAGAAAATCGTGTTTACTTTCAGTTGGGAACATACGATCCGGGTAAAGAACTTATTATTGACCCAACACTTATTTTTTCTTCTTACACGGGAGCAACGGCTGACAATTGGGGTTACACAGCTACCTACGATAATGCGGGAAATTTGTTTTCTGGAAGTATTGTTTTTGGTTCAGGATATCCAACAACCGCTGGAGCTTACCTGACAAGTTTTAGCGGTCTTTCAACCCATGCAGCTATTTCCAAGTTTTCTGCAACAGGTACATCGCTTATTTACTCAACTTACCTTGGAGGAAATCATACCGATGCTCCGCATAGCCTAATTGTTGATGCAAGCGATAATTTAATTGTGATGGGAACAACTTCGTCAACCGACTTTCCAACAAGCGCAACAGCCTACGATCCTTTTTTTAATGCCGGATTTTCGGTTACGGTAAACTCAATCAGTTACCTGAATGGATCAGATATTTTTATAACCAAGTTTGACAATACGGGTAGTTCATTGCTTGCCTCAACATTGGTTGGTGGCAGTCACAATGATGGATTGAACATTGATGGCACACTCTCTTTTAACTATGGCGATGAAAGCAGGGGAGAAGTAAGTGTTGACCTTGCAGGTAATATTTATGTAGCCACGTCAACGCTGTCAACCGACTTTCCCACAACATTTGGATCACTTGCAACCATTTCGCCAGGTGCCCAGGAAGGCTGCGCATTTAAAATGGACGCCAACCTTTCAACCTTAATTTGGTCAACGTACATTGGTGGATCAAATGCCGATGGCGCTTATTCCATTAAACCAGGAACAAATGGAAGAGTTTACATTACAGGTGGAACCCGCAGTCCTACTTTTCCTGTTACCCCGGGAACTCTTATTACAACAGCGCCCGGAGGAACAGCCGATGGTTTTATAATGGCGCTTGATGCTACCAACGGTTCAGGTATTGCTTCCTCGTTTTTAGGAACAGGAAGTTATGATCAGGGTTATATTGTGGAAATAAATCCCGACAATGAAATTTTTGTTTTTGGGCAAACAAAGGGAGCGTATACTGTAACAGCAGGAGTTTATTCCAACACCAACGGCAGGCAGTTTATACATAAATTAAATCCTGATCTTACGTCCACCATTTTTTCAACGGTATTTGGTAGTGGTGGCACAACGGTTAATATTTCACCAACCGCTTTGCTGGTTGACAATTGTCAAAACATTTACGTTTCAGGCTGGGGAGGTGCCGTGAATATTGAAGGCACAACTACAGGGCTGCCAGTTACCGGTGATGCGTATGATGCAGCAACTGACGGTTCCGATTTTTATTTTTTGGTTTTGAAAAAAGATGCAACTGCATTGTTGTATGGTTCTTTTTTTGGTGCAGGTTCATTGGCCGAACACGTGGATGGCGGAACCAGCAGGTTTGATAAAACAGGTACCATTTACCAGGCGGTTTGTGCTGGTTGTGGAAGCTCTGATGCTTTTCCAACCACCCCGGGAGCATGGTCAAATGTGAATGGTTCAACCAACTGTAACCTTGGTGCAATAAAAATGGAGTTTATTTATTCAGGTGTTGAAGCCATTGCCGATGCATCACCAAACGTTATAGCATGTGATCCTCCTTTTAACGTGAATTTTAGCGGTGCTGCAACAGCGGTTGATCACATTTGGGATTTTGATGATGGAAGTACGTCAACGCTTATGAGCCCTATGCATACGTTTACCGATACAGGCACTTACAACATTATGTATATAGCCATTGATTCGTCAAGTTGCAACATAGCTGACACAGCTTATTTGTCAGTGATTATACTCGAATCCGAAGATTTTAGCGCTGTCATTGATGTGCCACCCTATGACCCGTGTATTGGAGGTCCGCTTACAATTGACATGCAGTTTACAGGTACCGGTGCCGATTATATTTCATGGGATATGGGTGATGGTACTATTTATACTGGCGATACCAGCATAAGCCATACTTACACGGTTACCGGAACATATATTGTAGAAATGTTTGCTTATGATTCAACCTGTGGTTTAAGTGGAACAGTTACCGATACTATTTTTTACAATTCAAATTCGCTTGAAGTGAATGCTGATGCATCACCCAATGTTTTTGCCTGCGATCCACCTTACATTGTAACATTTTCAAATGGTGGTTCTACAGCTGTTGATCATTTTTGGGATTTTGGTGATGGTATAACATCAACACTTGGAAATCCATCGCACACCTTTGCCGATACCGGTACGTTTATAGTTATGTATATTGGAATAGATTCCAGTTCATGCAATATTTCTGATACGTCTTTTTTAACCGTTCAAATTGTGGAACCAGAAGTGTTTTCAGCCGTTATTGATATTCCACCGTATGATCCGTGTTCAGGCGGACCACTGGTTGTTGATTTGAATTTTACAGGCAGTGGTGCCGATTATATTTCATGGGACATGGGTGATGGTACCACGTATACCAATGATTTTAATGTTTCGCATACCTATACAGCTAACGGCATTTACATTATTGAAATGTACGCATATGATTCCGTTTGCGGGTTAAGCGGAACAGTAACTGATACAGTGGTTTTTCAACCAACCTTTGTAAATGTAGTTGCAGATGCTTCACCGGATGGATTTTCGTGTGATCCTCCTTATACCGTTACATTCAGCAGTGGTGGCTCCACAGCACCTATTCACTACTGGAATTTTGACGATGGAGTAGGAACATCCAGCCTGGCTAACCCTACCTATACGTTTACGACCACAGGTGTTTTTGATATCATGTATGTAGCGATTGATTCCACAACCTGCAATATTGCCGATACTTCCTATGCACAGGTTATTATACTGGAACCTGAACAATTTAATGCTGCGTTTTCGTTTACACCACCACCACCGTGTAAAGATACCATGTCAGTTTTACTGGAATTTACAGGTACAGGAGCCGATTCATTAACATGGGATATGGGTGATGGCACTGTTTTCATCAATCAACCGTTTGTGAGTTATTATTACGTAACGCCCGGTTTGTATACCGTTACCTTAACGGCTTATGATTTTGTGTGCAGCCATGTTGAATCATTTACCGCAACGTTTGAAAAAGGAGAAAATGTGTTTAATGCACCGTTAATTGTACCAAATATTTTTACACCTAACGGAGACGGTATAAACGATGAATTTTATGTAGGTTATGCCGGTTTACCATCTTCAACCAGCATGCAGGACATGGAAGTTTATGAATTCAAAATTTATAACCGTTGGGGTAACCTTGTGTTTGACAACGGGGGTTCGGCCACCAGTTGGGATGGAAAAATTGATGGAAAGCCGGCAAACGAAGGGGTGTATTTTTACACCGTTCGCTATAAAAGGGTATGTGGTGATGAGGAAGTGATTGAAACCCACGGCCATGTAACAATAGTGAACTAGTAAACCCGTCCTGGTGCGGCCATGTATAGCCATATGATGCCATACAAACGCAGCGCCAACCTATGAACAAAATGTTTAAAACTCCGCCTAAAGGTTTGCACACATTTTGCTATACTTGAACAAACCAGTTCAAGATTATGATACGAAAATCACTTGCCCTATTTGGGCTTTTTTTTCCTGTACTAAGTTTCGCACAGTTAACCGAACGTGAGCAACAGTATAAGGACTCAATTGATGCCGTAAATGCGGCCAGCCAGTTAACAGCCGAATTTCAGGATGCATACAATGCGGGTAACAATGCATTTGCTCAAAAAAATTATGCTTCGGCCATTTCTTCGTACGAAAAAGCAGTTGGTATTGCACCAACCTTTAAAGAAGCATGGTACAACAAGGGTGTTGCCGAAATTGAAGGCAAAAAGTTCAGCGATGCGGTAAAATCATTTGGAAAGTTAATTGAGTTAAGTGCTGAAAACGGGAAAGCTTATGCCCAACGTGGCAAAGCCTATATGGAACTGAAAGATTACAAAAATTCAGAGCTCGATTTCATGAAAGCCGTAAAGCTTTCGCCAAAAAATGAAAAAGCAGCGTATAACCTGGGTTGTGTTTATTTTTTAATGAAAGATTATAAAAAAGGCATTGAACAATTTACTGCAGCTATTAAAATCAAACCTGATTTTGCCTATGCATACAATGACCGCGGAAGCTGTTACCGTATGTTGGAAAATTATCCTCTTGCTGTGGCTGATTACGATGCCGCTGTTAAGTACAACCCAAATCTTGCACTTGCACTTACCAATCTGGGTACAGTTAAAAAGAAAATGAAGGATTTCAAAGGAGCCCTTGAAGCGTATAACCGTGCAATAAGCATTGATGCAAATTTTCATCTTGCCTACAATAACCGCGGAAGCATGTTTTTTGAGCAGGACAAATTTGATGACGCAATTAAAGATTTTGATAAAGTAATCTCACTCAAACCTGATTATGCTCCTGCCTACAACAACCGTGGAAGCGTTAAATTCAAGAAAAAAGATTATGCGGGAGCGGAAAAAGATTTTGATAAAGCCATTCAATTGGATGCAAATTACGGGAATGCATATGCCAACCGCGGAGTTGCACGTGAAATGACACGTAACCAGTCAGGGGCTTGTGCCGACTGGAAGAAAGCGCGTGAGCTTGGTGCTGAACTGGGGCGCAAGTATTCAGTTAGTGACTGTAATTAAATTCAACATTTAAAATATAAGATTTAAGATTGATACAATGAAGAAATTAATATATACAACAGCATTTGTTCTTGCAGCCGGATTTTCATTCGCACAAAGTGTAGAATTCAAGGAGGCTAATTTCAAAGACAAAAAAGAAGAACTAAAAAAGGCAAAGGAAGCCATTAAAAAGGGTGATGAATACCTGAAGGATGGAAATGACCTTATTTTGGAAACAAAAAGCCCGGGCAAAAATTTTGACCTGGCCATACAGCAATACCTGATTGCACAAAACCTGAATCCTAACAATGCCGATGTAAACTTCAAACTGGGCAATGCGTACATTTTTACCAATGAAAAGTACAAGGCTATAAAGCACATTGAACGTGCCAATGAACTGGACCCTGAGTGCGATCCCAAGATTAAGTTTTTTACGGCAATGACCCTGCATTTAAAAGGAGAGTATGACAAAGCTGTTCAGGTATTCCAGTCATTTGAAACAAGCCGTAAAGCTGAGGCATGGAATAAGTTTATTGATAAATACAAAAAGGAATGCCTGGAAGCCAAAAAAATAACAGCTAAAAGCGAGCGTGTCTGGGTTGACAACATTGAATCAATCATCGGGCCGGCTGATGATTTTAATTCGTGTATTGTAACAGATGGAAGCCAGATTATCTTCACATCAAACCGTAGCAATGGTCACCCGGCAAATGATGTTGGGAAATACGATTTTGATATTTATGTGAGCAACAATGTAAACAACGAATGGCAAAAACCTACACAGTTAGGACCACCGTTGAACTCAACCAACGATGAGAGCACTTCAAACCTTTCGTACGATGGAAATAAACTACTGATTTATAAAAACGATCCGGGCAACTTTGACATTTTTGAAAGCAAACTAATGGGAGCAAACTGGGAAGCGGCAAAACCTATGCACAAGCAGTTTAATTCGCCCGCCAACCAAACATTCGCAGCGTATGAACCAAATGACATGAAAATTTATTTTCTTACCGATAAGGAAGGCGTAGCTGAAAATGGCACTGATTTTTATACCTGTGGAGCTTACGATCGTTCACACGCAACTTACGGTGCACCGGTTAAGGAAAGCGGAATAAGCACACGTTTTAATGAAGGTTCAATTTACCTGCACCCTGATAACGAGACCATGTATTTTACTTCACAAGGTCATAATTCAATTGGCGGATATGATATTTTTGTTTCATACAAAAAACAAGGACAATGGGGTGAGCCAATTAATTTAGGTTACCCAATTAATACACCGTATGACGAAACATTTGTGGCCATGACAGCCAGCGGCAAATATGCATACATTGCAAGTAACCGCGATGGTGGAAAAGGTGGGTTGGATATTTACAAAGTAACGTTCTGGGGACCTGAAAAAAAACTGGTTACCGACACCGAGGATTATTTACTTGCCGGAATTGCAAAACCAATTGTTGACAATACCATTGAAGCAAGTGTAGCAGTTGACCGCAAAAGCCTCACTGTGTTTAAAGGGGTAACCATTGATGCGATTTCACGCAAACCGGTTACGGCCAATATTGATATTATTGATAACTCAAACGGGTCGGTAATACAAACCATTACCACCAACTCAGCAACCGGTAAATTCCTTATCAGTTTGAACTCAGGAAAAAATTATGGTATTGCTGTAAAAGCTGATGGCTATCTTTTCCATTCTGAAAATTTTGATATTCCTCAAACAAGTGAATACAACTTGGTGGATAAAACCATTGAATTGAAAAACATTGCTGTAGGAAGTAAAATTGCCTTGCGCAATATTTTCTTTGCGTTTGGTTTGGCAACACTGGACCCTAAATCAAATACCGAGCTTGACCGCCTTGTTAAATTAATGAAAGATGTTCCGGCTTTAAAAGTTGAAATTAGTGGTCACACCGACAACATTGGCAGTGAAAGTTCTAACCAGAAGTTGAGCGATGATCGTGCAACCTCGGTAGTTAACTATTTAGTTGGCAAAGGCATTGCAAAGGATCGTTTAACCCCTAAAGGATATGGAAGTAGCAGGCCAGTTGCAACAAACAACAGTGACGAAGGCCGCCAGCAAAACCGCAGAACCGAGTTTGAAATAACAGGTAACAAATAATTTAATTGAAAAAAACTCGTTTACTTGTTTTGAAACACACAAACCTCATAAAAGCAAAAATGATAGGTCTTAAACTGACATTGGTCATTTTTGCTTTTTTATCTTTTACCCATGCCGCGTTTGCACAGGAAGACGAAGAAGAGCCGGTTAAGGAAGAAGAACCTGTTAAAGCTGGCCCTGAAAAAATTCCGGAGTTCAAACGATCAATACGGGCTTGTTTTAAATTGCCAAACGCTATTGCCAACCAGGCGTTCAAAAAAGTGTTTAACGGCATCAGTAACCTTGAAGTTGGTTTTACGCAACCCATAAGTAAAAATTTTTATGTTGGTGCAAATATTCAACATGGTTATTATGACATTAACCGTTACAGTTTTGCCGAAGTTTCAAATGGTAAAATGATGACCGCTTTTGCTTTTGGTGAAGTAGGCGTGCAAAAGTACTGGAGTCCCCGTTGGTATTGGACGTTTAATGTACGAGCTGGCTTTGGTAATGTATGGATAAAGACTGAAAATTGCGGCCCTGAACCTAAAACCAAATCAATGTTGTATACCGAAGAACAATTTGGCATTTATTTATGGGCCAACGAACGCATGTCATACGGTATGTTGGTTTCGCATCAATTGCTGCACTTTGCATTTCACCCGGGCTATATTTGCCGCACAAGTTTTGGGGGCTTGTTTCCTGAAGACTGGGCGGGCCCTTCGCACAGTTTCACCATTGGTTTTGGGTTTACCTGTTTACTTGGTAAAGAGTTTAAGGAATGATCAATTGTGAATTAATAAGCTGCAGGCCAATCGCGATTTTGAAGCAAAAAACATGAATAAAAAATCAGGGCTAACATTGATAATTTTTGGAGGTCTACTACTTATTACGGGTATACAGTTCAAATTAATGCATTGGCCTCAGGATATGTTCTACGGAATTTACAGCGGCCCTATCCTTTTATTTGCAGGGCTGCTATTGCTTTTACTTGCAAAAAGAAAATAAGTAGAAATAAATATTTTTCCCGTTACGAATTGTCTAATTCAATTGATAATAATACAAATCATTCAGCCTGCTTAACTGCCCACCGCAATTTTGCCGAACGCGCACGTGGGTTGGAATTAATTTCTTCAGCAGTAGCGCGAATGAATTCAGGTGATACCTCGTTGTATATTCCTTCTCGTAAAAAATGCTGGAATGATTTTTTTACCCGCCTGTCTTCGCCTGAATGAAATGATAAAATTGCAACACGCCCGCCAGGTGCAAGGGCCGCAGGAATTTTTTCAAGAAATTTATCAAGCACGCCAAATTCATCGTTCACAGCAATGCGTAAGGCCTGGAAACAACGCTGACACGTTTTTTTGATTTCTTCTTTTATGTTTTCGGCCGGCAGTAAGGGAAGTGCCTGCGCAATAATTTCACGCAACTGTTTGGTAGTTTCAATGCGTGTTCCCGTTGAAATAACAGTATAAATAGCCGTAGCAATTAAATTGGCATAGGGTTCATCGGAATTCTGCACCAGCAAGTCTTCAAGTTCATTCCTGCCAATGTCATTTAAAAATGCCGAGGCTGGCTTACCGCTTTTTGGGTTCAGGCGCAAATCAAGCGGCCCATCAACTTTAAATGAAAAACCACGGTCAGGATTGTCAATTTGCATGGATGAGACACCTAAATCAGCCAGCACAAAGTTCAACGGTCCACTTTCGTAAATAAGCTGGTCAATTCCTGAAAAATTCATTTTGCGTATGGTCAGCACATCATCGCCAAATCCCAAAGCGGTCAGGCGTTCTTTGGTACGTGGTAATTCAAACGGATCAACATCCGTTGCAAAAAGATGTCCACCAGGCGTAAGCCGTTTTAATATTTCCAGGCTATGTCCGCCATAGCCAAGTGTAGCATCCAAACCAATTTGCCCGGTTTGAATGGCTAAAAAATCCATGATTTCGTTTATACAAATGGAGCGATGCATGCCTGCAGGTGTGCGGCCTTGTTGCATAACTTTTTCTACATCGGCAGCATAAGCTTCAGGTTGTAACTCCTTGTACTTTTCTTTAAAGGTTTTGGGATGGGTGCCTTTGTAGCGTGGCCTGCGCGGCTTTTTTTCGTCCATGTAGGTAAGATAAACAATTTTGATCAGTGAGCGTAACTATAAGGAAATATTCACAACCGCTTCTGAATTCAGAGATAGAAAGATAAATAATTACCGGTCCAAATCCGGTTAAATTTTAATTTTTTCACCTTTGAGAGCCCTGTCGTATAATTCCTCGTATTTAACCAGGATAACGTTCATGTCAAAATTATGCGCCTGTTGAAGGGCTGCTTTTTTAAACTGCGCCATTTTATCTTTATTCTCCAATAGGGTTAATGCATTTTTGGCCATGTAATCAACATCGCCCACGTTTGCGGCAAAACCTGTTACACCATCAATGTTTACCTCGGGAAGTCCACCGGTATTTGTGCTTATAACGGGTACACCTGCCGCCATTGCTTCAAGCGCGGCCAAACCAAAACTTTCGGTTTCTGAAGGAAGTAAAAACAAATCGCTGATGGCCAACACTTCTTTGGTTGACTGTAATTTTCCCAGTAAAATGGCATCGGTGCATATATCAATTTCACGACACATGCGTTCAATTACACTGCGCTCAGGCCCATCGCCTACAAGCAATAATTTTGCAGGTACTTTTTTACGAATCTGATCAAAAACCAATACAACGTCTTCAATGCGTTTTACTTTTCGGAAATTTGAAATGTGCGAAATCAAAAATTCACCACGCGGTGCATATCGTTTGCGTAAGTTTGCATCAAAAATATTCTTGTATTGTTCGTTGTTGATGAAATTGGGGATAACCTCAATTTCCCTGTCAATTTTAAAGAACTCGTAGGTGTCATCTTTCAGGCTTTCAGAAACGGCAGTAACCGCTGTACTTTTATTGATGCAAAAGGTAATTACAGGTTCAAACGAAGCGTCTTTTCCTACCAGTGTAATGTCAGTTCCATGCAGCGTGGTAACAAATGGAATGTTTATACCCTGGTCTTCCAAAATACGTTGGGCCATGTATGCAGCCGATGCATGTGGTATGGCGTAATGTACATGAAGAATGTCCAGTTTTTCGTATTTCACCACGTTTACAATCTTGCTGGTTAAAACAAGTTCATATGGCGTATAATCAAACAACGGATAATCGCTTACGCGTACCTCGTGGTAAAAAATATTATGGTTGAGCACATCAAGGCGTGCAGGTTGATTATAGGTAATAAAATGGACCTGGTGTCCTTTTTTTGCAAGGGCAATACCTAATTCGGTAGCAACAACACCACTACCGCCAAAGGTAGGGTAACATACAATTCCAATTCTCATTTCAATTAATGCGTCTTTTTTTATTGCAACATATTACACGAATTAGCACAGGTAGAATCCATGTGTACTTTTATACGTGAAATAAGCTGCGGCTTTATTTTACCAAAGAGAACAAAAATTTAAGATAGTTCTTGTATCGGTGTTATCTATGGCGCTTTTTAACAAGCTAATTCTAAAGCAATTCAACATCAATAATACGCTTTATTGGAATAGTGATACCTTGTTTAAGAACAATATTTTTCTCACCCGTGGCCCAAATAGTGGTTTCCACCTTTTTGAGTCCTTCATTGTCTACGAAATAAATCTTGATTTTGCCATGGTCAGTGTTACCCAGGGCGGTTGCCTGTTCTAATTTGGAACGCAGGGCCTTTTTCTGGTCTTCCTGGCCAAGTACTTCTTCATTGGGAAAACGGAGGTTAGCCACCTCTTCTTTTTGAATTAACACGGTTGCTTCCATATTAAAAGGGTTTTACCGAATTTAAGCAAAAAAAGGACAGGTTTTTAGTTTTAGCGAAGAAATAAAATGGCCAAAAAATGAAACCCAAAACAGGTTTTTATGTTTAAACGATCTGCAGATTTAAAATTCCTTCTTCATCTTCGCTGCCTGTTAATTTTACACGGTTATCAATGCGTAAACCCAGTAACCACAAGGGTTTTTCCTCATCACACAATACGTATACATTCTCTTTTTGAGAAGCTGAAAGTTTATAGTCGGCCAGTATGTCGCTTATTTTTTTTGAACCGTGCATGCCCAAAGGGATCATTTTATTGCCGGGTTCCCATTTTTTTAACCGGATTTTACCTTTGATTTTTTTACGCGAAATACGCTCAACCCGATTTTTAATAAAGTCGGCATGCATACCTTTAACAATTAAGGTGTTACCGATTAGTTTGATGGAAGGAGTAGCTTTTTGTGCCAAATCCGGTACGTAATAAACGTGCTGGCCTTTGAATTCAAGCTTGCCTTTTGCTCCGTTAAGTACTTTTGATTCAGTACTTTTTTTTGCCAGGAGCTTTTGGATGGATGTACCCGAAAATTTTTGGGCAACAGCTGATTGAATGAATGATTGGCGATATACAGGATCATTGAAAAGCCTGTGACTGATCTTGAACTCAGTTGTAAAGTCAACGGTATACCGGGCAGGTAGCAATTCGTTTAATGATTTGAAATTTTCAATGTTTTTTAAAAACGTTTTTTCGAGTCCGGGCCATTTTTTTTCAATTAAAGGGAGAACTTCGTTGCGTAAAAAATTGCGTTTATAATCACTTTTCGCATTGCTTGAGTCGGTACGGTGCTTTATTTTTTTCTCTTTGATGGCACTTTTAATGTCGGTTTGGGAAATGTCCAGGAGTGGTCGCAATTTAATTCCTGTTTTTTCTTCCATTCCTGTTAGCCCGTCAATTCCGCAACCCCTGAACAAATTCATCAATACTGTTTCAACCTGGTCACTGGCATGGTGGGCCAATACAACGTAATCCAGTTTTTCCTCATTCAATATTTCTTCAAAAAAAGCATAGCGAATATTGCGCGCTATCATTTGAATGGACTCGCCTTTTACTTTTTTTGTTTTTACTTTTTTATAATAGAAATTGACGTTTAATTTTTTTGCCAGGTTTTTCGAAAAAACAGCATCACCATCACTCTCTTTTCCCCTTAAACTGTAATTTACATGGGCTATGGCAAATTTTAACTTCAGTTCGTGAAAAATATGTGCGAGTAAAACACTGTCACCGCCACCACTCACCGCCAATAAAAATTCCTTTTTCACAAGCTTATTGCGATGAACAAACTCTGACACTTTCTTTTTTATATTTCCGTAAATTTTATTCAAGCAAATTTTGTATTAAGGGCACGCATCATTCCCGAAGCCTTTACCATGCACTCTTCGTATTCCTTTTCAGGGTCGCTGGCAGCTGTAATGGCACTTCCCACCATAAAGGAAAGATACTTGTTTTTTTGATCATAAATCATGGTGCGTATGATTACGTTTAAATCGAAATCACCATTTGGCAGCAGGTAACCGGTACTGCCTGAATAGATTTGCCTGCGCGAGTTTTCGGTTTCATCTATCAGTTTCATGGCACTTATTTTTGGTGCCCCGGTCATGGAACCCATGGGGAAAGTAGCCTGTAAAATGGTATCAAAGCCGGTATTGTCTTTTAGGTGACAGCTGATGGTTGAAATACTTTGGTGTACGGTTTCAAAGGTATAAACCTTGCACAGTTCATCAACGGTAATGCTGCCTTTTTTGGCTATACGCGAAAGGTCGTTTCGAACAAGGTCAACAATCATGATGTTTTCGGCACGTTCCTTTTGGTCGTTTTCGAGTTCGCGTATCATTTCCGCATCATTGTTGCTGCGTTTGCGTGTGCCTTTTATAGGCTGGCTTATTAATTTATTTCCATCGCGATTTAAAAACCGTTCAGGGCTTCCACAAAGTATAAAAAGGTTATTGTACTTAATGAAACAGGAGAAGGGTGACTTTGAAAGCGCATTGTATTGTCTGAAAAGCGCATAAGGGTCAACCTGGGCATTGTTTGCAAAAAATTCAACGCAATAATTGACTTCGTAAATATTGCCTTGCTGAATATGCTGTTTTAATTTATTTACGCGTTGAATGTATTCAGCTTTTGAAACCCTGGCCTGTATGTTCACATGGGACACTTGTGCGGTAAATGTTTCAAGTAATTGCTGGACCTCTTTTTCAGTTGTGAATTTAAATTCTTCGGGTGCAATCAGGCATAAATCTGGTATAGGCCATTTTACTTCATTTCGGGAGCTTAATTTTTCAAGACTGTTTTTCAGATCATATGAAATAACGGGTATAACCGGTTTGTTTTGCCGGGGCAAATCTTCCGTAGTAATTTCGTTGATCTCTTCTGAAAAAGCAATGGCGGGCCTGAATCCGTGTGCATAACCGTTGTTGGTAAACAGGGCAAAAAAGGGATATGTATGAACGTTAGTCATCTTTCTTAAGTACTTCTTTTACCACTTCGTTGATTAAATCGTGCTCATATCCTTTGGTCGCTAAAAATGAAACAAGCTTGAATTTTCGCTTCAGGTGATTATTCTCTTTTATCAGTTTGTTTTTTTTAACGGCAATACTTTTTAGTTTTTTAAAATAATCGTCAGCGTCAAGCTGCTTAAATGCATTTTTTATGTTTGGATCGCTTACTTTTTTTAGTTTTAACGCTTGTTTAATTTTGTTACGGCCCCAGCCTTTTATTTTAAATTTGCCGCTCACAAACGCTTCGGCAAACCGTTCTTCATTCAAAAAATTATTCGAAATGAGGTGACTTATGATTTCATTTACATCGGTTGAGTACAATCCCCATGAATACAATTTTTCCTTTACCTCGTAATGGCTGCGTTCCTGGTAAGCGCACCAGCTTTCAATTTTGGTACGAGCCTGTGCCGGAGTGTATTTTTTGGTGACTTTGTTTTCCACGCCTGCTAAAATACACAAATACCGCGTATCTTTAGCGCATGCAAAATGCCAGTGCCCTTAATCGTCTTATAGCTGCCAATGCCATTTCGGGCTTTGCGCAGGGTATTAGCATGATAGCCATTCCCATTTGGTTCATCAATGTTTTAGGAATAAAGGAGGTTTATAATCAATTATTCCTTTATGTAACACTGGTTGTTTTAGTATGGGGGCCGTATGCAGGTACCTTGGTTGACAGGTATAACCGCAAATGGTTGTTTTTTGTGCTGAATATTATTGGTGCCTGTGTATTGTTGACAGCAACCGTGCAGGGATTTATGGATGGTATTACGAACAATTACATGGTGGGTGCGGTTTTTGTTTTCACCATTCTTAATTACAATTTACATTTTCCGGCACTTTATGCCTTTACCCATGAACTTATTTCCCAAAAGGACTATGGAAATGTTAGTTCACGCATTGAAATACAAAGCCAGGTAACCTCTATGTTAGCAGGTGTTGCAGCGGCTGTTGTTTTAAGTGGTATTGAATATAACGGTGTGGTTTATTTAAATCCCTGGCCTTTGCATTATGTGTTTTTGATTGATGGAGCAACTTACGTTATAAGCGCGCTTATTGTTTTCAGTATAAAATACACACCTGTTAAAAAAGATGCCATTGACATGTCAGGTTTATGGGAACGCATGAAAAACGGAGCTAAATTTCTTTTTGAGAATAAGCGAATTTTTGTATTTGGTATTTGCAGTTATATTGTTTTTGCCACGCTCATTGTTTTTGGATTTTACGTAATGCAGGTGTATACTGTTGAAAAACTGCATTCGGGAGTGGGAACGGTGGCCATTGGTGAATTGTTTTACACAGCAGGGGCCATTATTGCAGGGTTTACCACAACCGTATTGTTAAAGCATATTAGCAAATCAGGCCTTGTGCAGGTTTATATGCTGCTTACTGTTTTGCTTTTGGCGGGTTTTATTTTCTTTCCTACGCATTTCGTATATTTTTTATGTTCGGTTCTTTACGGTATTACCAATGCCGGCATTCGTATTGCGCGAACTACCTGGCTGTTTGAACGCGTACCCAATCGCATGATGGGAAGGAGCGGCAGCATATTCAATAATTTCAATATTTTATTCCGGTTGATTTTTATCTGGCTGGCCGGTTTGGGAATTATTGAACAGGACGTAAATTATATTCTTTACATATTGGTGGTAAGTGTGGCTTTGGGAATGGTGCCCTTGCTAATTTGGAGGAAGAAGTTTGTTTAGGTTTACCAAGCTGATAACATGAAGAGTTTCTTTATTGAATTTTCTTCAAAAGAATGATCAGATCATTGTAGCCATTATCGCTCTTTGCCAAACCCGGGAAATCACCACGCTTTTCAAACCCATTTTTTTCAAACAGCCCGATTGAGTTTTTATTGGAGGCGAAAATTAGCGCAAGTACATTTTCAAGCCCAAGAATTGGTGCCTGGCTCATGGCATAGTTTAAAATAAATTGCCCGAGGCCCTTTCCACGATAATTGGCATCAATGTAAATACCTATTTCGGCAGTAATGCGGTAAGCAGGTCGATCATAAAAATTACGGAAATAAAAAAAAGCAACAGTGCTGTTGTAGTCACGGGCTACCCAAAACGGGCGTCCCTGTTTAGCTGTAATGGTTTCCCAAACTTCCCTGCGCGATTCAGCAGTTACGTGTTCTGTATCGGCAGTTACGTAACCCAGGTCAATGGCCTGGTTGTAAATGCGGGCAATGTCTGCCATGTCGGTTTTAGCCGCCAGCCTTATGTTGATATGTTCAAAATGGCCTTGCAATGCCCTGTAAATATAGCCATTTACAGGAATTGCCAACGTTAATAAAATACGTTAAAACCACTGTCTTTATGCGTCAAATTGACGAAATTTGTACCATGCAGCAATATTTAGATCTATTACAACATATACTTGACAAGGGTACGCAAAAACACGACCGTACAGGCACTGGAACCATTAGTTGTTTTGGTTACCAAATGCGTTTTGATCTCAATGAAGGTTTTCCTTGTTTGACAACAAAAAAGTTACATTTAAAATCAATTATACACGAGTTGCTTTGGTTTTTACAAGGCGATACAAACATAAAGTATTTGAAAGAAAATGAAGTGCGTATTTGGGATGAGTGGGCCGATGAAAACGGAAACCTTGGTCCGGTGTACGGTTACCAATGGCGTAGCTGGCCAACACCTGACGGAAAGCACATTGATCAAATCACCAACCTGATCAATATGATCAAAAAAAATCCGGATTCACGCAGGCTAATTGTGAGTGCCTGGAATGTTGCAAATGTTGACCAAATGGCCTTGCCTCCTTGCCACTGTTTGTTTCAGTTTTATGTAGCCGATGGAAAATTAAGCTGCCAGTTATATCAACGCAGTGCCGATACATTTCTTGGTGTGCCGTTTAACATTGCATCGTACGCCTTGCTTACCATGATGGTTGCCCAGGTTTGTGATTTGAAACTGGGTGAGTTCATTCACAGTTTTGGCGATGTGCATTTATACAACAACCACATTGAACAGGCAAAATTGCAATTGACACGTAAGCCAAGGTCACTTCCAAAAATGTGGATCAATCCTGAAGTAAAAGACATTTTCGGGTTTACGTTTGACGATTTTAAATTGCAGGATTATGACCCGCATCCGCACATTAAAGCTGAGGTGTCAGTATAACGCATGAAGATTTCCATTATTGTTGCTATCGCAAAAAACAATGCCATTGGTAAAAACAACGATTTGTTGTGGAAATTACCAGCAGACATGAAGTATTTCAAGGAAAAAACCATGGGTCATTGCGTACTTACAGGACGCAAAAACTATGAGTCAATCCCCGAAAAATTTCGTCCTTTACCAGGCCGTACTAACATTGTTGTTACGCGCGACAAATCGTATAACGCACCAGGCGCTAACGTGGTTGATTCCATTGAGGCCGGAATTGAATTTACACGGTCAACAGGCGAAACCGAACTTTTTATCATAGGAGGCGGGCAAATTTACATGGAATGCATGGTTAAAAACCTGGTGGATACCTTGTATGTAACGCATGTGAATGAAGTTTTCGAGGCTGATACTTTTTTTCCGGCATTTAATCCCCATAAATGGCATAAAACCCTTTCCGAAATGTGTTCTCCAGACGAAAAAAACGCCTATGCCTATGAGTTTGCGGTGTACAATAAGGTGAAAAAACCATAAAATTAGAAGTTCCCGGTTTACAGTTGACCAAAGTTAGTTAGCTGAGTCACAAAGCCTGTTGAGTTTTTAGGCTCCTTATCCAATGTAAAAAGTGTGCGGAAACCATTGTTTACAAGGGTCTTACGCGGTTGCTGGCTTTCTGTTTACAGCTGCCTGGTAGGACCTTTTCGCCTCCTGTCTTGTGTCTTAAGTCTGGCGTCTTCCAGTCTATTTTTCGTACCTTTGCAACCTTGGAACCCCGTAAGGACATACGACAATTTTCATTGGCCGAAATCACAGCACAATTGGGTGAGTTGGGCGAAAAACCATTCCGTGCAAAACAGGTGTATGAATGGTTATGGAAAAAAAGTGTTCACTCATTTGCCGAAATGACAAACCTTTCAGTTGAACTTCGGGAAAAACTAAAGCAACATTTTTTCATCAAGCAAATAACCCTTGCCGATAAGCAGGTGAGTGAAGATAAAACCATTAAATGTGCGTTTAAGTTAAACGATGAAAAAGTGGTGGAAGGTGTGTTGATACCAACACAAACCCGAATGACAGCTTGTATATCATCACAAGTCGGCTGCAGTTTGACCTGTGCATTTTGTGCAACAGGAAGAATCAAGCGCATGCGTAATCTTGATGCCGATGAAATTTACGACCAGGTGGTAACCATTCGCAATTTGGCCGATGACCATTATAAAATTCCGCTTTCAAACATTGTGTACATGGGAATGGGCGAACCATTGCTCAATTATAAAAATGTGATGGAGTCGGTGCGTAAAATTACATCACATGAAGGATTGGGTATGGCACCCAGCCGTATTACCATTTCAACTGCAGGTATTGCGAAAATGATAAAGCAGCTTGGCGATGATGAAGTGAAATTCAACCTGGCACTTTCATTGCACGCAGCCAACGATGCCAAACGCAATAAAATTATGCCTATCAATGAATCAAATTCATTGGAAGCATTGGCCGAAGCCCTGAAGTATTTTTATGAGAAGACAAAAACCCGGGTTACTTACGAGTATATTATTTTTGACGGGTTTAATGATGAAATTGAAGATGCACGTGAATTGGCACAGTTTTGTAAACACATTCCGTGTAAAGTAAATATAATTGAGTACAATGCCATTGATGAGGGCGAGTACCAGCAGGCCAGTCCCGAAAAAGTGGAAGCTTTTGCCAGGTATTTACTATCTAAAAACATTGTTGTTAACATTCGCAGGAGTCGTGGGAAAGATATTGATGCAGCGTGCGGACAATTGGCCAATAAAAACAAAGCAGCCCACGCCTAGTTCATGAAGTATTTTTTATCCCTACATATTTTAGTTGCTTGTTTTGGTAATGTTGTATTTGCACAGGACATTTCATGGGGCCCCGTATATGAAACACAAAAAAATGCGTATTTAAAACACATTATTTCTTTTGATGGTGGATTTTATATTGTAAAATCAATCAATACAAAAAGGCAGCAGGGAATTTACATTGAAAAATATATTGGCGAAAGCCTTACGCGCCAGGCACAGGCTTTTTTTCCAAATCCGGCCATGTCAAACGGTAAAGCGCAGTATGAACGCGTACTCTACAGGAATGGATCGCTTATTTGGTACATAAACAGTTTTGACAGGGTAAACCGTAAGCATGAGTTGTTTTCCATTACCATTAATGCCGATTTAACCAAAACGGGTGCACCGCAGTTAATTGATGGATACAGCATGGCCAGCTCACGTTCATTACCGGGTTTTAGCATACATGAATCGCAAAGGCGTAAGTTCACCTTGATTGTACGCAAATATCCGTATGATAAATTTTCCAATGAAAAATATTACCTCATGATGTATGATTCCACCATGAAAGAGTTGTGGAAAAAGGAAATTGAACTGCCGTATGCGAATAATTTGCTGGATATTACTGATAAATTAATTGATCAAACCGGAAATGTGCATTTACTGGCAACACTGGCACCAGAAAAACAAAAAGGCGATTTATTTAACCGCAGTGTAGCTGCAAATAAATACTTGCTGGTAAGTTTTTATCCAGCCGAAAATAAGTTAAAAGAATTTGAAATCAACCTTGATGGAAAATTTATCACAGCCGTTACAGCTGGCATGAATCCGGCCAATAACATTGCCATTGGTGGATTCTATAGCAATTCAAATTCATACACACTGGCAGGAACGTTTTACTTAACCATGTCGCCTGAAACAAAATCGGTAATAACATTGAACCAAAAGCCCTTCGATAAGCAATTTTTAATGGAGTTTATGAGTGAGCGTGCAGCCAACAGGGGTGAAGAGCTTACCGATTTTTATTTTGACCATTTTATTTTGAACGCTGATGGATCGGCCATGTTGGTTGCCGAGGAATATTACAAGCAAACACATACATATTTTGATCCATATAACCAACTGTATTATGATAACAATACGTACAACTACAATTCAATTATTGTCATCAAAGTAAATAAGAGTGGCGAAATTGATTGGACAAGAAAAATAAGTAAACGCCAGGTGTCTACAACCGGTTCAAATGAATATTTTTCATATTCACTGGCTAAAGGAAGTAACCAGTTGTATATTATGTTTAACGATCACTCGGGAAATTTAAAGGACGCTTCTATCAATTCAGAAAGTGTTTATGGCTTAACGCAAAATAAATTTTCGGTGCCGGTGCTTGTTTCCATTGATTCAACGGGCGTAGGTAGCAAGAAGAAATTTTTTGAACAGGGCAAAGACCGGTTAATCTTTTTACCTTCGGTAAGCAGGAAACTTGGTGAAAACACGTACATGGTGGCCCGCCAGCGAAAAAATAAAATCCAATTTGGCACATTAAAAGTAAACTAGCATGGAATCGAAATCAGAAATAAATATCAATGTAACGCTTGACCCCAACAAGGTGCCTGAAAAAATTGAATGGAAAGCAACCGACCTGAACAAGGGATTTGAACCCGTAAAAGGAATGTTGTTAAGCATGTGGGACGCAAATTCTCAAAACTCGTTGCGAATTGATTTGTGGACAAAGGAAATGAGCGTTGAAGAAATGAAATTGTTTTTTCACCAGACACTTGTTACCATGGCTGATACGTATGAGCGTTCAACGGGAGATGTAAGGTTGAGTGAGGATATGCGAGATTTTTGTTTTTATTTTGCCAAACGAACCAATATTATAAGCGAGGAAGAGGAAAAATAACCATGTTTTTTTACATCGCTGCTCCTTTCAGGGCTTTATATAAGATTTATTTCGGCCTCGTGTTTTTTGTTACGTTGCTGGTTCAATTCCCTATATATTACATTTTAACACGGTCGGAAAAAACAATTGGACCAATTTTCTGGATGCACCGCTATGTTTGGTCGCCTATGTTACATGTATTGCTTTTGGTTTGGGTACATAATAAACGGAAAATAAAATTTCCGGACGGCCCGTTCATTATTTGCCCCAATCACACCTCTTACCACGACATCATTTTCATGAATAGGGTTGTTCCCGGTAAGTTTTTGTTTATGGGCAAAGCTGAATTGAAAAGCTGGCCATTAATGAAGGTTTTTTTTAAAAACGGAAAATTCAACATTGCCGTAAATCGTAAAAGTGCATTGGAAGCAACGCGCTCATTGGAGCTGGCAAAAAAAAGATTAAGGGAAGGAAAAAGCATTGTGATTTTTCCTGAAGGTACTATACCTGATGATGCGCCAAAATTAAACCGGTTTAAATCAGGGGCATTTAAACTGGCTATTGATGAAGGAGTGCCCGTTGTACCCGTAAGTTTTCTTGACCATTGGGCACTTATGAGTGAGCCAACCCAAATTTTTGGACATTGCAGGCCAGGCATTTCACGGGTAATTGTACATGATCCCATTGACACAAAGGGGTTAACTGAAAAAGATATTGTACCTTTACAAAACCAGGTTTTTGAACTGATTGAAAAAGACCTGAAACAATATGTTTATCATAGAGTAACCAAATGAAACCATGTAGTGGTTCACGAATTCAGATAAAAGACAATTGGTAGTTATGAGTAAAAATAAAGTAGAAATAAACGATGCATTGATTGAGAAGCTTTGTACGCTTGCCAAACTTGAATACAATGCGCAGGGTAGGGAGGAAATTAAAAAAGACCTTACACGTATTCTGGGCTTTATTGATAAGTTAGATGAACTGGATACAGCCAACGTTGAACCGCTGATTTTTATGAGTGATGAAGTAAATGTATTACGTGCTGATGAATATAAAGAAACGGTTACCAAAGCCGAAGCCTTGAAGAACGCACCTTCGAAAGACTCAGATTACTTCAAGGTACCTAAAGTTTTATCAAAGCAATAAACCCGGGGTTTCTTAACCAGGTATTCAATCGTATAAACAAGTTTAAGGTAAAGTCATTTCTTGCTTCAAAAGGCAGTAACGAGCCCGTTTTTACTTTAAGGATTTAGTGACGAACAGGCATAAATCCATGATGAACCATGTTGCGTAAGTTTCGAAAAATGTAACCTGGAATTGGTGCGCTACCATGTTTGGTAGGTGGGTATTTAAGTTGTTGACCGATGGCTATTAAGCATACACCGTTCCCTTATTACCAGGGTGTTTGTTAATAACCCACATTGCCAAATCCTAACTTTTTTTGAGGTCCCAGCGTTTTACACTCACCAAACCGGTTTCAGTGACAAAATATAAAACAGTCCGCTGACACTAATAACAAGCAAATAAAAACACACTATGGAAATGGAATTTTTAAATCACGGCACACTGGAATCAGAAAGAGAAGTAGCCGTGATGTATATTGATCTTAAAAAAGAAGTAAGGTTAGACATGATTGAAATTGATGTAGATCTTCAGTCAGAAATTAAAAACAACCAGGATTTAAGGGTTGAAGGTTTTACAACCGGGCTGTCAACAGGCGAAGGGCTTGTATTCGGCACCTTTAATATATATAAAAATAAATTGAAAATTCATTTCAAGTCGTTTCCCGATGCAGGTAAATATTATGTAAACGCACTTAAATTTGTTTCGTTCACATCTATAAAGGCTTCTATTCATGTAAGTGCCGAAAAAAATGTACCAGCGCAAATGGTGCAGAAGAGTGGGAACGGTTTCCTTAGAGGGATTGGGTATTTGAGTTTATAAGATTATAATGACAATATAAAAGAAAGGGCATCTCTATGGGTGCCTTTTTTGTTTCGTTCTCCGTGACCAACAACCTGTGTTATTCGTTCTCGGTTCGCTGGGAGTGGGCATTGAGAAGTCTAGCGCAAATCCTGCAGAAACTCGCGGAGGAGTG
>DATGXI010000105.1:0-5063 GCA_035299065.1 Flavobacteriales bacterium | reverse complement strand
CCAGGTCGGCATTTTTACCGTGTCCCACATGGCCTGTTGCACACTGTGCGGACGAACGCAATCAAAAATCAATAAACTTAAATTGCTGTCGGCCTGCTGCAAATAGGATTGTGCTTTTTTTAATTTTTCGGCAACTTCAGGCTGAACATATATGCGTTCAAGATCACCATACAAATCCATTTTCATAAAATTGGCCGTGGTGCTGTAACGCAAGTCGGTATGAATACCCGGCACAACGGTTTCAATATTCACCAGGCCATTTGCCACCAGGAGTTTTTCCAGTTCACTTGAATCTTTTGGTACAGGTGTTTGTGGGGGATTTGCTGATTTCACATTCCCTGTTTCGTATTTGAAAGTTTTGTCTTTTTCTTTTTTTGATGCGGAGTCATTGGCGCAACTGTAAATGCACAGAGTCAGCAGGATATAATGTTGCGCTTTCATGTTGACAAAAGTACTAAATTTGCCCATGCAGTGCCCCCACCATTTATTTCTTGTTGATCCCCGTGATTTTTCGTTCAATGCCCAAACAGCTTCATCCAACGCATTTCAGCAGCAGATAAACATTCATGGGGCAAAAGAAAAAGTGAGCAGCGAATTTCAGGGAGTACTGGACACACTTGAAAAAAACAACATTTCATTTACGGTGATTGACTCGCCAAAAGGGGTGCATGTACCCGATGCTGTTTTTCCCAATAACTGGTTTGCTGTGATGCCTGAAGGTGAATTGATTTTATTCCCCATGTGTGCACCCAACAGGCGTGACGAGGTAAATGAAATTTTAATTGATAAAGTCAATTCAGCTTTTAGCATTTCACGTGTCATTGACCTGCGCCAGCATGTAAATGAAAATTGTTTTTTGGAAGGTACCGGCAGCATTGTATTTGATCATGACCATAAACTGGCTTACGCCTGCGAGTCGCCACGTACCCATATCAACTTGCTGAACAACCTATGCAAACAAATTGGATATACGCCAGTATCTTTTTTAGCTGTTGATTTAAAGGGCGAGCCCATTTATCATACCAATGTGGTTATGAGTGTAGGCGCAAAAAATGCAATCATTTGCCTGGAAGCGGTAAGCAATGTGTTTGAAAAAACCATGTTGAAACAAACCATTGAAAAAACGGGAAAAACCCTCATTGACCTGACCTATGCGCAAATGAATGCCTTTGGGGCCAATGTGTTACAAGTACTAACTACCCATGGCAAACCTGCCTGGTTGATGAGTACAACAGCAAGAAGAAGTTTTACCGATTTGCAAATCAGTGAATTGAATAAGAGTGGAGCAGTGGTTTTTATGGATATTCCAACCATTGAAACCCTTGGTGGAGGCAGCTTGCGTTGCATGCTGGCAGGAATACATGCCCCACCGAAATAACCTAATACAGGTAGTAACACTATAACATTTACGCCTAATTTCGGGCTTTGATTTTTATATGCTTAAAAAGATTTCAATTGTATTGGCACTGGCCGTTTCAGGCTGCATGGTAAGCGAAGAGGAAAAACCTGCAGGTAGCGGAAAAAAGAACGAAGAAGTAAATGTGTATACGCACAGGCATTACGCAGTTGACCGTAAAATATTTCGCCAGTTTTTTCGCGAAACCGGAATTTATGTAAACGTGATTGATGACGATGCCGATAAATTATTGGTTCGCCTTGAAAAAGAGGGAAAAAATTCACCCTGCGATGTTTTTATGACGGTAGATGCCGGCCGCCTGGTGCGTGCAAAAGAAATGGGCTTGCTGCAACCAATTGTACAGGAGAAAATACTTGGAACCGTTCCCGCCAATTTACGTGACAATGAGGGCTACTGGATAGCACAAACCGTGCGTGCACGTGTAATCATTTATTCAAAGGACCGCGTACAGCCTAACCAGTTGAGCACTTACGAAGATTTGGCTGACCCGAAATGGAAAGGGAAATTAACCGTGCGTTCAAGTGATAATATTTATAACCAAAGCCTGTTGGCAAGCATGATAGCGCACAATGGTAGGGAGGCTGCCGGTAAATGGGCTGCCGGTATAGTAAGTAACCTTTCAGGAGATCCAAAAGGTAATGACAAAGACCAGGTGAAAGCCATTGCTGCCGGACAAGCCGATGTTTCATTTGTAAATACCTATTACCTTGGCCAAATGATGGAATCAAAAGATGCCGGTGAAAAAGATGCCATTGGAAAAGTGGGTGTTTTTTATCCCAACCAGGAAGGCCGTGGCGCACACATAAACATTAGTGGAGCAGGTATTGCCAAATACGCCCCGCATAAAACAAACGCAGAAAAATTAATTGAATTCATGTTGCGCAACGACATTCAGGCCATGTTTGCCGAAGCCAACGATGAATTTCCTGCCAGGCAAGGTGTAAAGGTAAAGCCGGCACTGGCTGAATGGGCCAGTTTTAAAACCGATACGCTTGACTTGCAAAAACTGGGTGAATTGAATAAGGATGCTTTAATCCTGTTTAATAACGCCAACTGGAAATAAATGACATCGCCATTCAAAACAATACGCTGGGGCTGGTTTTTACTGGCATTGCTGCCTGTTATTGTTTGCAGCATTCCCCTGTTGTTTGTACTTGTGTCGGCCACGCAAATCAAAGGTGATGAATTAACCGATTCGTTCCGGTTTTTTTCAACCGGTTCCATTGCAAATACCCTGGTACTGTGTGTAGGTGTTTTGTTGCTGAGCCTGGTTCTTGGCGTAGGGTCGGCTTACTTATTTGCCACCTATCGTTTTTTTGGTTCGCGATTTTTTGAAATTGCATTTGTATTGCCCATTGCCATTCCCGGTTACATCATGGCCATAACCTACGCTTCGTTTTTTAATTACAGCGGATTGTTTTACCAAAATACTGGCATGTATTTTAACATGATGAACATGTGGGGACTTGTTTTTACACTGGCTTTGTGTTTGTACCCCTATGTATTTATTACAGCCCTTCACGCGTTTAAATTAAGTTCGGGCAATTACAACGAGAGTGCAACGTTATTGGGAATTGGCCGAAAAAAAATGTTTTTTAAAATTGCATTGCCACTTGCATTGCCTGCTATAATTGCCGGTGCATGGCTGGTGTTTATGGAAACCCTGAATGATTTTGGTGCAGCATCCTATTACGGTATACGCACCCTGTCAACCGAAATTTTCCGGTGCTGGCAAATTGGTCCATCGGTAACGGTTTTTTTATCGTTATGCATTCTTGTATTTATAGTTGCTACCATGGTGATTATACAGCGTTACCTGGATAAAAAAGGGTATTACCAGCCATCAAAGTCAAAGCCCGTTCAAAAAATAAAATTGACTGGATGGAAAAACCTGGTGGTTGCAGTTGTTTGTTTCAACGTATTTCTTTTTTCCTTTTTATTGCCCGTAGGAATTTTAATTGCCTACGCCATGCAGTTTGGTTTGGAAGAAGGTGAGGGAGTGCGTTTATGGGCCCGCACCATTAACAGTTTTCAATTGGCAGCTATTGCGGCAGGAGTGATACTGGTTTTTTGTGTCATAAACAGCTACAGTAAAGTCATTCACCGTGTACGAAAAACAAGAGCACTTAATTTTCTTTCAGACTTTGGTTATGCGGTACCCGGTGCAGTTTTGGCCATAGCCTTATTAAGTGTTTCAACCTTTTTTGATGCAAGCCTGGGCACCATTGTTACAGGAACATTTTTGTTTTTGATTATTGCCTACATGATAAGGTTTTATACCGTGGCTCGTGGCCCTGTTGAAAATATGTACAATAAATTGCCGCAAAATTTATTCAACGCATCGGCCAGCCTGGGCAAAAAACCGTTGGGTACTTTTTTTAAAATTTACCTGCCCATTTTGTTGCCGGCTTTTGGTTCCATATTTTTACTGGTGTTTATTGATGTGCTCAAAGAATTGCCCATAACCTTGATTTTGCGCCCGTTTAATTTTGAAACACTTTCAACCAGCGTGTACGGATATGCAAAAGTAAACGAAAGTGTAGGGCAGGCAGCTCCCTATTCACTCTTAATAATTACTTTAGGCGTGCTGGCCGTTTTGATGCTGAAACGCATAGAAAAAAAATATGGAATTAATAAGGGTTGAAAACATATACAAGTCGTTTGGAACAACCCCTGTGTTGAACAATGTTTGCTTTGCGTTGAAGCAGGCCGAATTTGGTTGTTTACTGGGGTCAAGTGGCAGCGGAAAGTCAACCCTTTTGCGCATTATTGCAGGCCTTGAAGTAGCGGATAAAGGAGAAGTGAACCTGGGCGGCACCTTAATGGCCGGGGAAAATATATTTGTTAAGCCCGAGAAACGAAACATTGGCATGATATTCCAGGACTACGCCTTGTTTCCGCATTTAACCGTTAAGCAAAACATTTATTTTGGCGCCAATAAAAATACACAGCTAACACAAATTGAAAAATTAATACAGGTACTTGGGCTGGAAACATTGCAGCAAAGGTATCCGCACCAGTTATCAGGCGGGCAACAGCAACGCGTGGCCATTGCACGCAGCATGGCGGTAAACCCGCAACTACTGTTAATGGATGAACCCTTTAGTAATTTGGACGAGTGGATGAAGGAAGATGTGCGTGACGAATTACGTATGATTTTACAGGAATTAAAAACCACTGTTTTATTTGTAACACACCATGCAGCCGATGCCCTGAGTTTTGCCGATAAAATAATGGTGATGGACGGTGGAAATATAGTGCAGGAAGGTACCGCTGAAATGATTATCGGAAAACCTGTGAGCGCAAAAATTGCTGGTATTTTTGGAAAAGTGAATGTATTTACCGCAAGTGACATGCAACGTTTTTTTGGAATTGAAAAACAAGCGGGACATTATTTTGTAAAACCCGAACATTTTGAAACCAACCCTGGTGATGAGTGGTTGGTGATGAATTGCGTGTTCCAGGGGGCCTGGTATGATGTAAACCTCAAGCAAAATGAACGTAATTTGCACGTGCATTTGCCGGTATTTATTGAGCCGGGAACAAGAACAGGCATTAAACCAATGGAAAAATTTATTTTCAAAGAGCAATTATGAACAGGCTTGAGTCATTGAACGAAATGATAAAACAGGATCCAACCGATCCG
>DATGXI010000104.1:0-22854 GCA_035299065.1 Flavobacteriales bacterium | reverse complement strand
ACGGTGGTTATGCCATGGCAGGTTTGTTTGGACATGGCGATGCTTTTGTGTTAAGGGATCCAAATGGAATACGACCGGTTTTTTATTATACCGATGATGAAGTGGCAGTTGTTTGTTCAGAACGACCCGTTATTCAAACAGCGTTCAACGTTAAGCTGGACCAGGTAAAAGAACTTACACCGGGCCATGCACTTGTTATAAAAAAGAGTGGTGATATAAGTGAAAAAATGGTTCGTAAACCGGTTGAAAAAACACCGTGTTCATTTGAACGCATTTATTTTTCACGCGGTAGCGATGCCGATATTTATGCTGAGCGAATTCAACTCGGAAAAAATGTTGCAGAACGCGTGCTTGAAGCCACCGAATACGATTTGAAAAATTCGGTGTTCTCTTACATTCCCAATACAGCTGAAACGGCCTTTTATGGTTTGTTAAAGGGAGTGGAGCATCACTTTAATAAAGAAAAATTAAAACGCCTGAAAGCTATACCAAACGCCAGCGATGAACAAATACTGGAAGTACTGGGAGATCGTTTACGCGTTGAAAAAATAGCCATTAAAGATGTTAAGTTGCGCACATTCATTACTGCAGATACTTCCCGCAATGAAATGGTAACCCATGTTTATGATGTCACCTATGGAAAAATAAGGGAAGGCATTGATCAAATAGTTATTATTGACGATTCAATTGTGCGTGGAACCACCTTAAGGCAAAGTATCATTAAAATGCTTGACCGCCTGGGTCCCACAAAAATCATCATTGTTTCATCGGCCCCGCAAATCCGATATCCTGATTGTTATGGAATTGACATGGCCATTATTGGCGATTTTGTTGCATTCCAGGCCATGGTAGCTTTGTTAAAAGAAAACGGTAAGGAAAAATTGCTCAACGATGCGTATGAAAAAGCAAAAGCTGAGCTAAAAAAACCAAAAGATCAAATGCGGAATGTGGTGCAGGAATTGTACAGCCAGTTTACCGAACAACAGGTAGCCAACAAAATTGCACAGTTGGTTACACCTGAAAACAACAAGGCAAAAGTTGAAATTATTTACCAAAGTGTTGAAGGTTTGCACAACGCCTGCCCCAACAATCATGGTGACTGGTATTTTACCGGTAACTATCCAACACCAGGAGGAATGAAAGTGGTAAATAAATCATTTATTAACTTCATGGAAGGAAAAAAACAACGTGCTTACTGATTCAATGCCAACTAAAACAATGATATCTTTCGATAATACAGAGATAGCGTTTAAAAACAAATCTGACAAGGAACTTAAAAAAGCGTATTGGCTTTTTAAACTTGTTGCAAGCCCCTTTCTTGTAAAAATGGGTCGAATTTTTGCAAAACCTGCTTTATACATAGGCTTTAAACCACTGTTTAAAAACACAATTTTCAAGCAATTTTGCGGTGGCGAAAACATTGCTGAATGTGAAAAAACCATTGAACAGTTGGGCAAATACAACGTAGGAACCATTCTTGACTATTCGGTAGAAGGTGAAACCAGCGAAGAAAACCTGGATGCAACCAAGAAAGAAATTATTTTGACTACGCAAAAAGCAAAAGGAAATAAAAATATACCATTTTGTGTATTTAAGGTAACGGGTGTTGTACGGTTTGAGATATTGGAAAAAGTTAGTGCTGGTGTTAAATTAACGGCCGAAGAAGAAGCAGAGTGGAAGAGGGGAGAAAAGCGTGTTGAAGAAATTTGCCTGGCGGCAGCTGATGCCAAAACGCCCATATTTATTGATGCTGAAGAAAGCTGGATTCAGCAAGCCATTGACAACCTTGCAACAGAAATGATGAAAAGAATCAATAAAACCGATGTCATCATTTTTAACACCTACCAATTATACCGGCATGATCGCCTGGCATATTTAAAAAACGATGTTGAATTGGCAAAAGCCGGTGGATATAAAGTTGGTGCGAAATTGGTGCGTGGCGCTTACATGGAAAAGGAACGCAAGCGCGCAAATGAAAAAGGATACCCATCGCCAATACAACCGGATAAAGATGCAAGTGACCGTGATTACGATGCCGCATTGGAATATTGCGTTAAACATGCTGATAGTATATCCATTTGTGCAGGTTCACACAACGAAAAATCATCGCTTAAGTTGACGGAACTAATGACTGCAAACAATATTGCCCCAGGCGACAAGCGTATTTATTTTGCACAGTTATTGGGTATGAGCGATCATATTTCATATAACCTGGCCAATGCAGGATACAATGTTGCCAAATATGTACCATATGGCCCGGTTAAGGAGGTATTGCCTTATTTAATTCGCAGGGCCCAGGAAAACACTTCGGTAAAAGGGCAAACAGGCCGCGAGTTGGGATTGATTATTAAAGAGCGTGAACGCAGAAAAAAAGCTGCTTTGCCTAAAGCATAATGACATTAAAAAATTAAAAAATAAAAAGGCAGAATTGGTTCTGCCTTTTTCATTTGGGATTGGTTGGAGATATATAGAAAAACTTATTCGGCTATTACAATATTTAATGGGATCACCATTTTTACAGGTACGTTTTTACCATCTTTAACAGCCGGGGTCCATCTTGGCATTGCATTAATGGCGCGTTTTACTTCGTGATCAAGGTTACCGTCAATTCCTTTTTTTATACTAGCTGAACTTACATTCCCGTTTTCATCCACAATAAAACTTACATATAATTTTCCGCCTTTTCCGCCCATATCCATATAAGCCTGTGGAATACGAATGCTTTTCATAAGTATGCGCTGGTAATCTTTCAATTCGGCCATTTTATCAACTTCAGCCCCGGTAAGTGGTGGTGTTGGACCGCAATCCACACATGGAGTTGTACCACCGCCATTACCGCCACCACCAATTGGACCAGGACTTGTTTTACCTTTATTGGCGAGCGATGTATCACCGTTGTTTGATCCATCCGTTACAATTGGTTTAGTTGAAATAACAGAATCTTTTTTCACGATGGGTTTATCAATTACCTCGGGAGTTATGTTTGTATTTTGAGGAGGTTTTGGAGCGCTCTGCTCTTTTACCTTGTTTTCAAGCACCTCTTCTTTTGGTTTTTCTTCCGGTTTTTGAGGAGGTGTTACCTCAGTGATAATGCGGTGATCGGCTGGCTTACCTGTACCTGCAGCTACATGCGACCCCATAAAAAATTTGGGACTAACAGCTGCTATACTAATAAAACCCAATGCGCCAATGAAAGCAACAAACAGGCGTCCTGAATATTTTTGACGGATTTCATAAGCACCGTATGATTTGTTGCGTTCTTCAAACACAAGGTTGTTACGTGTACCACCAGTTAAGTCGGTCCAGCCATACTCATTTAAAACAAGAACAACTGTGGTAAGGGCTACTGCAAGAATAATGAAGGTCATCATAACGGTAAGTTTTAAAGGTTAATACTTTGTGTATTTTATCTTTTTTACTTAGACCATGTATTATGCTGACCGGCTTTGGTACTTCTGATTTTTTGGCTAGTCTATTTTAAGCCGCGTCAGTATAAACTTTGTCTTAGTTATGAATCTGTACAGGAGCGGCCGTTAAAAGTTCATTCACCTAAAAGGTATGCGTGAATACCAATTATTCACAATAGATTGATTTTTAAATTTTTGCGAGGTATTATGCTGCCTTACGGCTGAGGGAACGGTAGTAAACAATGTAAATAAGGTAAATCATTACTGCCCCAAAACTATTTGCAAGAATATCGTCTACTTCAGCCATGCGGCCACTACGGCCAATCATTTGAAGTAATTCAATGAGTGCGCCATAACCAACTGTACATGCAAAAAGCACAAACAAGTTTTTGTAGTTAAGAATGTTGTTTTTATTCAACGCCCAATTCAACAAAAGACATAAAAAACCAAATAGTATGGCATGTGCAATTTTATCAGGCGAAAGCAGGTTAAATTCCACCGCAGGAATATATTTTGGCGGAACCAGGCACACCACAAGTATTAAAAGTGCCCACAGGAATGCGGGCACAAAATACGTATAAGAAATATGGTTTCTTTTATTATCCAATTACACTTTGATAAGCATCAGCCGACAATAGTTCGCTAACTTGTCCTGCATTTGTCAATTTGATTTTAACCATCCATCCGTCACCGTATGGATCTTTATTCACCAACTCAGGGTTTGATTCAAGTTTAGGATTTACTTCAACCACTTCACCATCCAAAGGCATAAACAAATCACTAACGGTTTTTACTGCTTCAACTGTACCAAATACACTTTCTTTGCTGATGGTTTCACCAACTGTGTTGATGTCAATGTAAACGATGTCGCCAAGTTCACCTTGGGCAAAGTCAGTAATGCCAACAATTGCATGGTCGCCTTCAACACGAATCCATTCGTGGTCCTTGGTAAATTTTAAGTTTGCAGGTATGTTCATTTTTTTAAATTTTGGCCAAATTTATACTTATTTCATTACAAGCCCTCATTTCATACTGGAATAATTCTTTTTCGTTAAGCTATCATTTGGTATGATGCTGACATACATATTGCTGTATAAAACTGGTTTGTATAATTATGTATCTTCAGCATTATTGTAAACTTAACCGTATGGCAATTCCCGAACTTGCGTTAGAGGTTCTGAATGAGTTGGATACTTTCGGATCGGTTACCGTTTTGTCAAAGAATAAGCGTATGGTTATGTTTTGTGCAACCGTATAATTTACCGAAGTCTTAATGGAAATAAGCATTTGTCCCGAGGTTGGCTGGTTGTAATTTTCTACTATTTTTCGGGTAACGGTTACGTTATCGCGTACTGACACGTCAGCACGAGCCTCCAGGTCACTTTCCATTGGTTTACCGCCAATTTTGAATGGTAATTTAAGTTTTGGGAACGTGTATCCTGTTCCAAAAACATATTCTTTGCTCCTGATTTCGGTAATCTGGTTATTTGTTAAACTCAATGCAATATTACGGTCGCGTTTTATTTCAACTTTCGTAATTAAACCACGCTGGTCTTTTTCATTCATTTTCCATTTAATATCCATGCTGAACAATGGGCTAAACTGTTCGGCAATGGTAATAGCATTTATCTGGCGGTTATTGATAAAATTGCCGGCAATATCACGACCAACAATAAAGCCATCGTTATCAAGCTGTGCCTGTAAGTTGGTTGAATAGTTGGCAATGTTTAACGTACTGCGGTAACCGTGCGACAATGTAAGTGAACGGAAATGACGTTTAAAGAATTTTGAGCGCGCTTTTGCCATCGGATCAAATGTAACCCTCCAGTTTGGCAATGGCATTTGCTTGAATGGATTGGTTAATTTCTTGTCAACGTTTTGGCCGGTATAAGCAGCAATAAATGAAGTGATGATTACGTCCTGCTGCGTTCCGCCATATCCGTCTTTGTAATTCGGGTCGGTTGCATCAGCACCGGCTGAGTTCGGATTTCCGCCAGCAAGCAATGCCGAAGCTGCCGCACGAAGGTCCCTGAACGTGGTAAATGTTTTGTTTGAATAAGTTGATTTATCATCGCGCACAAATGCCGTACGCCATGCGTTAATTGACATGCTCATGACACCGGTTACCATCGGGTTTTGCAACTGGTAAGCATTTACAGGTGTGCCATCAGGCAACGTGTCAATATACCTGAAGAATGAACTGGTGTTTTCCGAGAAATTTTTATCAGCATTCAGGTCTATTTTAAAACCGGTTAACGGTTCAATGGTCATTTTACCCTGGAAATTTTTGGCATGGTTGGTTGTGTACTGCCGGTTCAGGTTTTCATTCTGAATGAGCCATCCCTGGTCAGCTGCATAAAATGCATATTCATCAAACTCACCCCAATTGTTTGGATTTCCAAAAATGTCCCTGTTTTGTTTACCAAGTATAAATCCGTAGCTTGGAGCTGTCCAATTCGGACTCATTCCCAAAAACTGCGTTCGGTTATCATAGCCAGGTAATAAAATACCATCCGTAGTGCTAAATGTGACGGAGGCTGTTTTTACACCCATTAAAACCCGCGCAATGTTTTCAAGCAAGGTGAATTTTTCAGGGTCCTTTTCTTTTTTATTGGTGTTGGCCGAATCAGCTTTAGGTGCCGCATCATTCTTACCTGGTATTTTTGAAACCGGTTTTTTACCCGGTGCACCACCGCCTGCTTTTTGATTTATTTTTTTCAACCAGCCCCAATGATTATAAAGGGTGACAAAATTCAGCTGACCATTCAGCGAGACGTTTCGTGAATTCTGTACAATATGACCCAACGTGTCCTGGCCAAATGGTGAACGCTGCCAGTCATATCCTGCCGAATATTTTGCATTTACACTTATCCAGTCAGTAAGTGGTATTTTACTTAATGGCAATTGGTAGGTTAAATTAATGGTATGGTTATAATGGGTCGTAGTTCCGCCCTGCATAATGGATGACTGTACACTGTCTTTAAACGTAGTGTATTCGTCCTGGAACATTTTATTAACGCGTCCAATAGGTTCGCCAACTACCCCGTTGTTGGTTGCTGTATAATCAAATTTCAGGTTCTTGGTAATATCGTATTTTACATCGTAACCTCTTATCCAGAAAAAATTCTTGGTGTAATTCGGGAAAGCCAGCGCACCATAATTCGCACGTATTATATTTTCAATGTACGACCGGCTTATTTCGTTCCTGAAAGCAATAACCTTTGGCGCAAGAAATAAATTAAAGTCCTTAATTAGGCCAAACCATTTTGATTTGGATAAGAATTTGCTTTTTGCGAAAGGTTCCCAGGGCTTGGAGTTTTTATTAAATGAATAATTCGCACCGGCCCTGTAGGTTTTGTTCATGTTGTATTCAACATTGATGTCGCGATGGAAAATCTCATTATAAGCATATGTGAACGACCAGTTGGAAATATCATAGAAATGTGGTTTTGCATCACCGGTACGTTCTTTTTTTACGTTGGCAAAATTAATGCTTCTCCTTCGTGTATAATTCTGGCTTTTTTGTTTATGTTTTATTCTTTCATCGGCACTTAACTCTGAGGTTGCCAAATCATACAATACATCAGGTTGCAATGGATCAAATTGTGGGTTTGACCTGTTTTCACCATAACTCAAATACATAGGTAAACGTATTCCCCATTTTTCAGGGAAGAATTTTCCAAGTTCAAATGATGATATTGCATCAAATGACATGATTGTTTCACGTTGGCGTTCGCTCACGCGTTTTTCAATACTACCCCAATAAGGCGTACTGTATGAACCTGACAAAGCTAAACTTCCAAAGTCAGCAAGATTGGTATTTACACGGCCTGTTGCGGCCCAACCACCATGCTGATCAAAATCAGTTAAACGTAACTCGTTTATCCAAACCTCAAGGCATTTTGATCTTCCATCGTCAGGCTTATAAGGACTTGGGCCGGCTTTACGTGGATTGCGTACACCCACCATTACGGTTTTTATTCCCTGTAAATTTGGATTTCCTTTTACACGAACAATGCGTCCAGGGAAAACATCGGTACTGGAGTAAGGTTGATTTACAACAGCAAGACCTGACGCCACGTTTTCATTTCGCAAAAGTTTAAAATCAATTAATTTATCAAATTCAATGTCTACTTCATTTGCAGCAGGCCAAACACCTTCAGCACTTGTTTCGCCCCATGGAGTCATTTTTAAAGGCAATTCATATTCGTAATAGTTTTCATCAAAGTCGGTACCAAGACGAACGAACATGACCACATCATCATCTTTACAGGCATCGGTTAACGAAGACGTTTCGGCATGCACAAACATTTTTAAGCGTTTATAAGAACGAACGTCAAATTGTACATTGCGGTAGGCTGCACGCGCATCACCATCTTCCAATCCACAAATATCCAGTGCAAGGGCTTGTTCATTCAGGTTACGCAGGTTTGCTGTTGTAACATCAACCTGGCGGTTAATGCCTGGCGGTATCTGGTAGTTGATTGGCTGACGGCTTCCGTGTTCTTCAATGTTCACGGCCGATACATCAAACAATGTTGAGCTTGGGTCACCCACTATAGCTTCACCTGGCTCAAGCAATGATTGTTGATAAGCACGCCACTCACCACGAATTAATTCCAAACGTGCAAAACGCAATACAATAGGCTCCTTGCAATCTTTAAGGAACATGCGGATAAAACGTATAGAACGGAAATCCTGGATGCTGTTAACGATTTTTTCAGGGTCGCGAACAGGAATGCGGAACTGATACCATTTAATTGGAGGTGAACTTCCATCAGGCAAGGTATTGTATGCTGTAACAATGTTGGTAATGTAGTTTTCACCAACCACGTCCATGTCAGCCGGACGCATACTTACCTTATATTGAAAATAACTTTCGGTTTCACTTAAGTTGTTGTCAAAGTTAATGTCCTCAACATTTGGTAAGGTGGTTGCCGATGTAGGATACCCATCAGCATTCATACTTGCTGCCATTCCTGTGGTAGGCGAGTTGCCTTCCTGGCCATTGTATTTTTTATAACGCTCAAGAATGTTATTTTGAGCTGCATCAAAGTCATCGCCCCTGTAATAATGATAATTATCAGCCGAAGGGTCGCTGGTAATTGCACCCGGGTTTGAAGAAGCTACAGCTGTAGCTGCCGAAACATAAGAAGCATAAAAACTTGCTTCATCCACATTTTTTAAACCATCAAGACCAACGTCCTGGTTAATGCGTGCTGCATCTTCCCCTGAATTGTCAAATGCATTTACGATAGGTTGAATGGTTGGAACATATCCCCATTCTGTAGTGGTTAATTGGTTGGCTGCAATAGCAGCTGCATAATCACCGTTTGCCGGTAATCCATTTTCAAAAGCTTTGTATGAATCGGGTAAAATATCTTCTGAAACATTTCCTAAGTTAAAATACAAGTCACCACCCGTTGAACCAAACATGTTAATGGCATCGCTATTGAATGGGTCCATTACCCAAAACTGTATGTAATTGATGTTTGCCAATTCAAAGTCGGTTGTTGTAAGTGGACGCATAATGCCGCCCCACCGTGATTGTGGTACATCAAGTCCACCATTAACATTCAGTCCCTGTACGGTATGTGAACCTCCATCAGGTGTTGTGAATGAGTAATCATTGGCTACATAATTATAAGGGCCACGTTCGCCCGGGTAATAAGCCAGGTTGAACATGGCAATGTTCGTAGGTTGTCCTGTTGCCAGCTGCCTGTTAGGGAAAACATCGTTTTCATATACCACACGCATAAGCTGGTTACTTTGCATGGGTGAATTTTTTATGTAATCGGGCGTAAGGTTATTGTTCAAATGAAAAAGAGGATCAATCACGAACCAATTTAACAATGCCCGGTTAAACCCTGCAGCAAGTTCATTGGACAATCCATCAGCGGCTTCGGGAAATAATGCCGGATTGCCTCCGGTTCCTGTAACTTGCCCTTTCGGTGTACTGGCAAGTACCCAGCTGTTTTGTGAACGCAAATCAATGGCGCTTTGACTTCCTTCAAAATCGTCAATATAGGAAAGACCATTAATAGCACGTGCTGTTCCTGGAATGATTTTCGCGAACTCAATGTTTGCGGTTAGTGTCGATTTCTCCTTTGTATTGATAAATGGAATTTTATCCACTAAACGGGTAATAAACGGAACTTCTTTTTTAATGCTTCCATCTAAACCAATCATCCAGTTTGAAATAGGTTCGTCACCAATGTTTATTTTTTGCGTAAGTGGCCGCTCAGTTAGATTCATGATGGTACCACCCACGTTGATGTCGCGATTTACACGGTAATCAAAACGTGAACCAATCATGGTTTTGGTTTGCATGCTGAAAAGTGTATTACTTTCCAACGATACTTTGATAGGTGTTTGCGATTCTAGTAAACTCTGGTTAATAATGGTTACACGCCCCAGGTTATAATCAACACGGTAATCCTGGTTCTCAACCAACGGAACTCCACCAGCGGTTACAACTACCGAACCTTGCGGAACGTTAATTGCATTTAGCGAGATTTCAGAACCTGATGCGGATTGATACTGACCTTTAATTTTGAAACGGTTTAGAGAAGGGATTTGCTGTGCGGCCGTTTTTGTTGAATCGTACAATGGCTGGAACACAACTGAATTAATTACCGAGGCAGGCAGCCCTGCAGCCGTTAACTTGTTTTTAAGCGTTGTACCAAATGGTTCAACTGTGGTGAAATAAATGCGGCCGTTTTGTGTGTTTATTGTACCGCCTCCTATCGATTGGTTACCGTTGTATGATAAGGGCATGAAATCAAATATACCGTCAGGATAAGGGTTGTTGTTTTGATCATAACGATCAACATCCACTACCTGTATCAAGGGCTTGCCATCAACACCTGAATAAGGGAGGTAATTGATATCAATACTTGATGAAGGATTGTTGTACCAAACATCTAACCTGAAATTTTCTTTCGAAATTTGGTATGCGCTAAGGTTGTAAATGTTTTTCATCATCAAATCCCATCGTGTAAACTTTGGATTGGTGATAGTACCTTTTAATAATTTCAACACAAGGGCATTTTGTCCTGCAACACCATCAGTTGAAAATTCACCTACCTGGTAAGTTTGCCCCTGGTATACAAATTGGAATGAAACGCCTAACACTTCATCGTTATTGAGAGGTGCATTTAATGAAATAAATCCAAGTGATGTATTTACGTTGTACTCGGTTGGTGCAAGCATGCGGGCATTTTGCACCTTTTCAAAGTTGATACCTTGTGAAAATGGACCGGGAGAAACAACAATGGTGGAAAGTACACTTGCTGCGTTTACGAAACCACGAACACCTGAATTGCTGGCAACAGTTTGATAAAGGTTGTTTGCGTCATTTTCAGGAAGGTTGCTTAAACTTGTTACTGATGGGCCCGGTGTTGTTGTTTGAAAAACCTGTGTTTCGCCCAAATCGGCAAAGGCAACAAAGTTTCGTGTATTGTCAATGGTGTTATTTGTGTTGGTTACCCATACTTCAACCCGTGTAATATTCACCACTGAATTTACAGTAGGTAAACTTTGCATGGCTTTGTCATACTGGTTCCTGAAATAATGCGCAAGAAAATAATGTTTGTTGGCCTCGTAATTATCGGCAGTGATTTCAAAATTTTGTGTTTGCGCCCCGCCTTTTACTTCAATTTCGGTACGCTTACCTTTGTTTTGTGATAAAACGGTTGTGTTGGTCAAACGTCCCCATTTTGTGCCAATTTTAATACCGAATAAACTTTGACTTCCTGTAATCAACGTTCCTGTTAGCGGTAAACTAACATTACCTGCCTCAACGCTTTGAATAATTTCATCTTCATTTCCCTGGTAGCCCAGCTTGATTTGATTTTCAAAATCAAAAGTTGCCTCGGTATTGTAATTGAAATTTAATTTCATTTTATCGCCAATGTTTCCAAGGAGGTTGATTTGGATACGCTGGTTGAAATCAAAAATGGTGATCTTACGTTGTTTTTCGGGAATTTGCGGGTTTGCCGTGCGCGATGTGTTCAAACCAAAAATCAATTCGGCACTTCCTGAAGGTTTGATCTCAATTTTATCGCCTAACCAACCCTTGTCTTTATCTTTCGATAGTGGAATAGGTGGAGGAGTCCATCCTTTGCTTGAACCTCCGCTGGCATTTGGATTTTCAGCGGCAATTATTTCCTGCCAATTGCTGGAAATACTGTTTTTCAAATCATAGTTACGGAATTCTTCCATGGTCATACCTGTACCCTGGTGGTAGTTTTGATTTCCGTACTTGGAATTGAAGTAATACGTACCCGTTACCGGGTCATATTCAATTTTTGACTCAATGTTGAGTGGATCCTTGAGGTCAATTGAATTGTTACTACTGTCAACAAGCGGGGTTAACGGATCGTTGAACGGGTAAATCAATTCTACTTTGGGACTATCAATGGGCATGGTTATGCTCATTTTGTCCTTGGCCTCATCACTGGCTGAATAATTCGCTAAAGAATTGTTTTTTAGACCATTATGTACTATTGAATAGCCAATAACGCTTATAAAAACTACCGGAATACCCAGGCCAAGGCCTTTTCTATTTAACAAATCTCCCTTCAAAACAGTTTTCTAATATAATTACATATTCTTTAGCGCAGCTTTTATTAACTGCTCAACGGTCAAATTATTGTCTGATGCAATAATTTTATCAAGGGTTTTCTCAATAGTATTCTTGTCAAAGCCAAGTGTGAGCAGTGCTGAAAGGGCCTCGGCAAAAATAGGTGAGGTTGATTTTCCTGCGGAATCGCCTGATTTTCCCATTTTTCCGGCTAAATCAACCAATATGCGTTGGGCTGTTTTTTCGCCAATGCCTTTTATGCGTTTGAAGGCGCCAACATTACCTTGGGAAATAGCAATTAAAACTTCGCTATGGGTTAGCGATGAAAGGATCATGCGGGCTGTATTGGGCCCTACGCCATTAACGGACAGTAAGCTCTTAAAAACAATACGCTCATCGTCTGTTGCAAAACCAAACAACAAATGGGCATCTTCGCGAATAACCTGGTGAATAAAAATTTTTGCTTTTTCAACCGATCCCAACGCACCAAACGTATTTAGTGAAACGTGAACATAATAACCCACACCGTTAACATCTACTACAATAAAGGTTGGTGTTTTTTCAACCAATTTACCCTCTAAATACTCAATCATTTTTTAGTTGATTTTGCTTGTGCATCAATTACTGCTATTTTAACCATGTTCACAATTTCGCGAACACTGCAACCAATTTGCAATACGTGGAATGATTTTTTCATACCCAACAAAACGGGTCCAACTACTTCGGCTTTTGTCATTTCCTGTATTAATTTATAGGCAATGTTACCTGCCGAAAGGGAAGGAAAAATCAATGTATTTGGTTTTTTTCCATTCAGAACACTGAATGGAAAAACTTCTTTTAACAACTCCTGGTTGAGCGCAAAATTGGCCTGTATTTCTCCGTCAACAATCATTTCCGGATGCTCTTTGTGTAAAATGGAAACGGCCTGGCTAACGCGTTTTTGGCTGTCGCCTTCCGACCCGCCAAAATTTGAATACGAAAGCATGGCAATGCGCGGCTCAATACCATAATTTTTTACCGCATTGTGAACACGCATGGTAATTTCAACAAGGTCTTCTACACTTGGGTTGTGATTGATGGTTGTATCGGCAAAAAACACGGGACCCTCCTTCGTGAAAATAATATACATGCCAGCAACTTTTTTAACGTCTTTACCCGTTCCAATAACTTGTAAAGCAGGTTTAATTACATCGCGGTAGGCGCGTGTAAGGCCTGAAAGCACAGCATCAGCATGGCCTTTTTCAACCATTAAGGCACCAAAATAATTACGCTCGCGCATGAGTTTTAATGATTCCAGTTGGGTTAATCCCTTTCGCTGACGTTTTTTATAAAAATAGGCTGCGTATTCCTCACGCCTTGGTTTTTCATCATCACTGCGTGGATCAATAATGGTTACATCAGTCAAATCAAGACTAAATTCTTTGATCAATGCAGTTATTTTTTTGCGATCACCAAGCAATATTGGGGTGCAAATATCTTCTTCGTAAGCAATGTTTGCTGCCTTAAGTACTTTTGGATTATCGGCTTCGGCAAATACAACTCTTTTTGGATTTCTTTTTGCCCGCTCGGTAAGTGTGCGAATGAGTTTGTTGTCATGCCCCAATCGCTGGTTCAGTTGATCAACATATGCATCCCAGTCGGTAATTTTATGTTTGGCAACACCCGATTTAATGGCCGCTTTTGCAACGGCAGGTGCAACGTATGAAAGCAGCCGCGGATCGAGCGGTTTGGGTATAATTTGGTCACGTCCAAAAGCAATGTGTTTAGTGCCATACGCAACATTCACTTCTTCAGGAACAGGTTCCTTGGCAAGTTTTGCAAGGGCGTGCACCGCGGCAAGTTTCATTTCCTCATTAATACAAGTAGCCCTGACATCAAGTGCACCTCTGAAGATGAATGGAAACCCAAGTACATTGTTTACCTGGTTGGGATTGTCACTACGCCCGGTTGCTACAATGATGTCTTCACGTGCTGCTTTTGCATCAGCATAGGAAATTTCAGGATCGGGGTTTGCCAGTGCAAAAACAATTGGGTTTTTTGCCATTGTGCGAATCATGGCTTTTGTAAGAATATTTGCTTTTGAGAGTCCCAGGAAAACATCGGCACCTTTTAAGGCACCACCAAGGCTTTTCATTTCTTTTTTCTGTGCAAAAAATGCTTTGTATTTGTCCAGATCTTTTCGTTTTGTTGTTACAGCGCCCTTGCTGTCAAACATGAAAACATTTTCTTTTTTCACGCCCAATGACAAGTAAAGTTTTACGCAGGAAATAGCAGCAGCGCCTGCGCCATTCACAACAATTTTTACTTTGCGAATGTCTTTTTTGGCAATTTCAAGTGCATTTAAAAGCGCAGCAGCCGAAATAATAGCAGTGCCATGCTGGTCATCGTGCATGATTGGAATATTTAATTCCTCTTTCAGGCGCTTCTCAATCTCAAATGCTTCGGGAGCTTTAATGTCCTCAAGGTTTATGCCCCCAAAAGTTGGGGCAATGGCCTTAACGGTTTTACAAAATCCATCAATATCACTGGCATCTACTTCAATATCAAAAACATCAATATCGGCAAAGATTTTAAACAACAAACCCTTTCCTTCCATTACAGGTTTTGAAGCTTCGGGACCAATATTTCCGAGGCCAAGCACTGCGGTGCCATTAGAGATTACAGCCACAAGATTTCCTTTGGCCGTATACTTATAAACGTTATCAACTTTTTGCGCTATTTCAAGGCAGGGCTCGGCCACACCTGGTGAATAGGCCAATGCAAGATCGCGTTGTGAACTATAGGGTTTTGTTGGAACCACTTCAATTTTACCGGGGCGACCCTGTGAGTGATAATCGAGTGCTTCTTGTTTTTTGTTTTTCATAAGTCAGTAATTCGCCTTTTAGCCAGCATTAAGGAATATTCATGTGAATTTAACCCGTTCATTAATTTATTCTTTACGGTCTTGTAACATGCTGTTGCATGTGTGCCAGGTTGAGCATGAATATTCATAAGCTGGTGCTAAGCCAATGAGTATGCGAAGATATAAAAATGAGCGTTGAACCCTTATTTTATTACCTTAGTAGGCGTGAAATATGCATTTTTTTTAACGAATGCATCTAAAAAAGCAAATAAGGCGTATTTTGCATTAGAAAAGATTGATTAACAAGTGAAATAGCCATATTGGTAAACAAACCTAAAATGGTGTATTCCATCTGACAACTAAATGGCGAATTATTTACAGATGAAAAAAGTTGTTGTATTTTCAGGAGCAGGAGTAAGTGCCGACAGCGGGCTTAAAACCTTTCGTGATAGCGATGGGTTGTGGGAGGAGTATAATGTTTATGATGTGGCTACGCCTGAGGCTTGGGATAAGGACCAGAAAATGGTGTTGGAATTTTACAACAAACGCAGGAAACAAATTGTTGAAGCAAAACCAAATGCTGCACATATTGCACTGGCCGAACTTGAAAAAAAATTCGATGTAACAGTTATTACCCAAAATATTGACGATTTGCATCAGCGTGCGGGTAGTACCAAGGTGCTTCACCTTCATGGAAACATTCAATATGCGCGTAGCACCAACGCCAGCAAAAATGAAATTTTGTACCCTATAACCGGGTGGGAATTGAATTATGGTGACAAATGCCCTGACGGGTACCAATTACGTCCGCATGTAGTTTGGTTTGGCGAAGATGTGCCTATGATGACAAAAGCCATTGAAGTGGTTCAGCAAGCTGATATTTTAATCATTACAGGAACAAGTTTAACGGTATACCCGGCTGCAGGCCTTGTGTATAAAGCGCCCAAGTACAATGAAAAATACCTGGTTGATCCTAAACCAATTCATTTGACTGATTTGAAAAATCTGACCCAAATCAATGAGAATGCCAGTACAGGTGTTCCCAAGCTTGTTAAAAAGCTATTGGATTCAAATTAAGTAATCTGCATTTTATTTATACCCATAAAAAAAACCAGTACCGGGAATCCAATACTGGTTTAATATGATTTAGTTCCTATTGAGGGAACGGTTGTTTTTTTAACGGGTAATTACAATCCTGCGGGTTAAAACAGTTTTGTTATTGGTGATTAACGAGTAGAAATAAACACCGGCACGCAGGTCAGACGTGTTGAACTTAAGGTTACTGTCACCAGTCAGGGTGGCAGTTTTAACAGTCACACCTAATGCATCAACAATGTGTAGTGTTGATTTTTCGCCAAGGTTTTCCACATCAATATTGATATAGTTGTTAGCCGGGTTAGGATAAGCGTTTATATTCAATGCCTTAGACGCAACATCATGAACTGAAAGGGCAACATCAAACTGTATGTAAAACACAGCTGTGTCTGAAACTACCGAAGGGTTATAGAATGTAACTTTAAACAACGAAACACCTGCATAACCATCTGGCTTATAGTGAATATAAAAAGCGTTCAAGGAGTCACCACCATTTATGTTTAGTGATCCGCCCGGGGCAATAAGAATAGGTTGATCGCCTGCGGTATAATCAGCCGAGCAAAGTGACCAGCATACATTGTTTTCTGTGTTGGCTACAACCGAAATTTCTTCGCGCTTACACCTTACTCCAATGGCAGAGCCACTGGTATTGTGAACATAATATCCTTCAGCTATAACCTCTGAATCGGTTGACAACCCGGTGTGAACCTGTGTGGTACCATCAAGTAATACACCCGAAGCTGACCTGATTTCAAGGTTACTTTGGGCAGATAATAAAGTTACAGAACATGCAAAAGCAAGAGTAAAAAAGTGTTTCATGTTGATACAGTTAATAATGTTGTGGTCAAATTTAAGTAAAAAAATGATAGGATATTTGGCATTTGTCATGTTAAAAATGTTAGAATTCCAATTTTATGCTGAAATATTGCCTCAGAATTCGGTTTCAATCACTAACTTTAGGGCAAATAAAATTATAAAGACATGAAAAAACATTTACGTACACTAGCATTAGGCGGGGCACTTTTAGTTGCTGCTAATGCAACTGCACAAACGCCCGTTGGGACGCTTGTGAACAACTTTACCCTAACCGATATCAATGGAAATACGCAGGACCTATACTCGTACCTTGATGCTGGTAAAATGGTAGTTATTGATGTATCTGCTGCATGGTGTGGTCCTTGCTGGTCATACCACGGTACAAATGCATTGGATAACTTCTACGCTGCTCACGGTCCGGCCGGAGCTAACGATGCTATGGTATTATGGGTTGAGGGTGACCCATCAACTGGTGGTGACTGTTTAACTGGTCCTGGTGCCTGTACTGGTAGTACTTCACAAGGTGACTGGACAAACGGTGGTACCGTTGCTTATCCAATTATTGACCTTGCAACTTCATCTTCATTTACATCATCAGGTTTATCAATTCCTTATTTCCCTGTTATGTATGTAATTTGTCCTAACCGTACAGTTATTGTTTCAGGTGTTGCCGGTTCAGTTGGTACACTTTCAAACCTTAACTCATACGTTGGTGACTGTTCAACTGCAGCAGCAGGAAACAACGCAGCTCTTCACTCTTATACAGGTGAAACTGAGTTTTGCGGAACAAGTGATGTGAAATTCATCCTTCAAAACATGGGTACTACAACATTAACTTCATGTTCAATTACTGCAACAATTGGTGCTACTACATTAGGACCTCTTGCATGGACCGGTAGCCTTGCTACATATGACTATGAAGAAGTAAACTTAGGTTCAGTTACTTTAACAGGAACAGCTACTGCTAACATCACTATTACTACAAGTGACTTAGTTTCTAGTGACAACACATTAAGCAAATCACTTGCTTATAACTTTGCTCCAAGTGCAAACATCACTGTTCAGATCAACACTGACCGTTATGGTGATGAAACTACCTGGACATTGAAAAATTCAGGTGGTACTACAGTAGGATCTGGTGGTCCATATACATTACAGGCTGCTAATGGTGTTTATCCTCAAACGCCTGCTAACTACACTTTGCCAACAGATTGTTATACTTTCAAAATTAATGACTCTTACGGTGACGGTATGAATGCTGGTTACGGTGCAGGAAGCTACGTTGTGAAGTACGGTACTACTACAATTGTAACAGGTGGTGTGTTTACTACTACTGAGTCACGTAAATTTGCTAATGATGCTTCAATTGGTGTTAACGAACTTGAAGCCCTTGCTGGTGTTCAGGTATTCCCTAACCCAGTTAGCGGTTTAGCTACTGTTAGCGTTGAGATGCCAGAAGTTGGTGATATCACTGTAAACATTTCAAACAGCCTTGGCCAGGTACTTGCTTCACAAAAGCAATACAATGCTGCTGCTGGTACAAACCGTATTGATGTTGATTTTTCAGCATTCGAAAGCGGTGTATATTACGTGAATGTAACAGTTGGCAACAAGTCAACTATTGCTAAGATAATCAAGTAATTATAATTTTATTTTAAGTCCGGGCTTTTTGGTACAGTTATTGAACTAGGAAGCCCGGATTTTAATTTTAATAGATAACCAAACCCAAATGAAACGAATATTATTTATAGCAGCAGCTGTTATTGCGCTTTGCAGTTATTCAGCCCTTCCGGGCGAAAAAAAGGTTCCTGATGTTACCATGAAAACCCTTGATGGCGGTAAAATAAGTTCCTCAGAATTTAAGAATGATGGTAAACCCATGGTCATTAATTTCTGGGCAACATGGTGCGCACCTTGTAAAAAGGAACTTGATAATATTGCAGAAGTATACAGCACCTGGCAAAAGGAAACCGGTGTTAAAATAATTGCGATTTCAATTGACGATGCGCGCTCAAGCGGCCGAGTGGCTTCTACGGTAACAGCCAAGGGCTGGGATTTTGAAGTTTACATTGACGAAAACAGCGATTTTAAACGTGCATTGGGTGTAAATAATCCTCCTTCAACTTTCCTTGTTGATGGCAAAGGCAATATCGTTTATGAACACACCGGTTATGCTGAGGGTGATGAAGAAGAATTATACGAGAAAATAAAAGAACTTACAAAATAAAGCTGTAAAGTTGCCCGTATCAGGCAATTAAAACGCGTTATAAGCCCTTAATTATCAGTCACTTTTAATAAAAGTGGCTTTTTTTATTTCCGATTTTTTGCTGTATTGTATTTTCAAACATTATTTATGAGAGGTTACCATACGTAAGTTCTTAATCTTATTTTTGTTTGCACATTATCAAACGCATTTATGGTATCACAGGGTTGTAAAAAAACATTACTGGCTATTGCATTTTTTGGAATATCTCAGGTTTCAATTTCGCAGGAAGAAAAAAGCGCATTGGATCGTGGGCAGATTCATGGGAACTTCCAGGTAGATGCACAATACTATCTTACCGATAGTTCGTTTAGTGCATTTCAACCTGAAGACGAAATGCGTTTTAATGGTTATGGCAATATTCTTTACAGCAATGGTGGATTTACCGCAGGTGTACGTTATGAAGCATACTTAAACGCCTTACTTGGATACCCGCAGGGTTTTAATGGCTCAGGAATAAAATACCGTTTTGCACAATACAGGAACGAAATTTTTGACATTACCGTTGGTAGCTTTTACGAGCAGTTTGGAAGTGGTTTAATCTTCAGGAGTTATTATGAACCTTTATTTGGGTATGATAATGCCATGGACGGGTTCAGGGTAAATATAAATCCGTTTAAAGGCATGCACATTAAAACCGTATACGGTCATAACCGTTTGTTTTTTGGAAACAGCGAAGGAATTGTGCGCGGTGTTGATGGTGAAATTAACCTAAATGAATTGTGTGATTCATCACGCCAGGGTAAAAAAACCAATTTTATTTTTGGCGGCAGTTTTGTAAGTAAATATCAAAATCCTACCGACCCCAATTTAATTCTTCCTGCTAATGTTGGCGCATGGTCGGGTCGTATTAACATAATAAACGGAGCCAGTAATTTTATGGTTGAATATGCCTACAAAATAAATGACCCTTCGGCCGACAATAAATTTGTATATAAAAATGGTGAGGCATTGTATGCTTCTTATTCATTTGCCAAAAAAGGTTTCGGTTTTACCACTGCGGCTAAATACATTGACAACATGAACTTTCGCAGTGAGCGTAACCAAACCCTTACAAACAGCCTTATTAATTTTATGCCGGCACTTACCCGTCCGCACACCTATAACCTTGCCGCAACACTTTATCCTTATGCCTCGCAACCAAACGGTGAATTTGCCTCCCAAACCGAACTAATTGTAAAGCGTAAAGCAGGAAAAGTACTGGGTGGTAAATACGGAGTAACTTTTACCGCAAATTATTCACTGGCGTTTAGTACCGACACTTCGGCATTGAACGATGACAGTACAACGCGTTTAGGCTATGTGGTAAACAAACGGTTTTTGCCGGGCGATAAAATGTATTTTAACGATTTTAATTTTGAGATCAAGCAAAAACTAACTGATAAATTCAAATACGTTTTAACTTATATATATCTTGTAAATAACATTGAAGTTGTACAGGGTAAAACCGGTAAAGGAACCGTATTTGCCCACATTGGTGTTGCTGAATTGAATTACAAATTCAACCGCAGGCACAATTTGCGCATGGAATTGCAACATATGTATACAAAACAAGACCAGGGAAGCTGGGCAACTGTGGTGGCTGAGTATTCTATTTCACCGCACTGGTATTTTTCAGCACTTGATCAGTACAATTACGGAAATAAACATGTAGAAGACCGTTTGCATTACCCTTATGTAAACGTTGCATACACCCTTGGGCCTAACCGTATTTCGGTAGGATATGGTAACCAGCGTGCCGGTTTGTTTTGCGTTGGCGGCATTTGCCGTGCCGTTCCTGCATCAAAAGGACTATCCATTAGCATTTCTAGTACTTTTTAATTAACTTTGCTTAAAGAATTATATGAAAATACTGTCGTTTTTTGCATTTATAATTTGTTTAACCGCATTCACTTCGTGTGACAGGGTTGAATTTCCAAATAAAGAAGTAACTGACCTTGTTGAGGTTTCAGATACCATTTTTCCTGATACAAATACCAATAACATTCGCCATGTAATGGTTGAAGAGTTCACCGGCCAAAAATGTCCTCCGTGTCCCGGTGGTGCAAAAACGCTGCGTAGTTTATATTCGGCCTATGAAACTGCCGGAAAACACCTTGTTGTGGTTTCCATACATGAAGGCAGTCAATGCAGCCCTAACGTGTCGCCTGACACTTCGTTCCTGTATGAGTACAGAGTTGCCTCAGGAAATTTCCTGGCAAACGTAATGCTTAGTCCAAATACACTTCCCGGAACGCCAGCGGCACTCGTGAACCGCGTTCCATATGCTGGTGATGTTTGGGTTTATCAAAGTGATTGGGGGCTTGCAGCCGATGTTGAGTTTGCAAAACCAAACGTTGTAAATCTTGACATGGTTGCCACCTATGATTCAACAGCTGATCATGGAACAGTTGCTGTACGTTCATGGTTTTTGGAAAATATGACAGGTGACTATTACCTAATGGTTTATTTATTACAGGACAGTTTAATTAGTTGGCAAAAAAATGGTCCGATGGGTGTGGGTGACGATGCCTATACCCTGGGAACGGATATAGATAATTATTATCACCGCCACATTTTCAGGGGATGTTTATCAAATGTACCCGGTGGTGCAGGTATCTTGGTTTCGTCAGGAACCGTTGCAACAGGAACAAAAGTGATAAAAGCATTTGATTTCAGCATTGCTGAATTAAAAAATGCAACACATGAAAATATAGAAAGTGAAAATCATCCACCTTTTGTTGCGAAAAAATTCAGGGCAGTGGCCTTTGTTTATGATTTTGCAACAAACGAAGTGTTACAGGTAGTTGAAGGACATTTTCATTACGAGTAAACATGAAACAATACAGGAAGCAATTAAGCAAATGGGTTTTTTATCTTCCTTTTTTCTTTTTTCCTTTTTTTTCAAGTGCCCAGCAAACATTTATTGTAACTGCGCTTAATGCCTCTGACAATACCGGTTATGGCCAATACACCTATCAAAAACCAGGTGTATACATTGCAATAGGCCGAACCAATGAAGTAGATTACTTTCGTGACGGACGATTTAATTTTGCGCTTGCGTTCAGTCAAAAAGGTGCATTCAAAGCACCGAATCCTGAGAAAGGTGATTTTGCTGCATATAATGTGCGTTTAAATTATGCTGAACTCAATTTCAATTATTGGCTTAAAGTAAAAAGCATTCGTGCCATTGTTGGGTTAAATGCAGGCTACTTAATTAATAGCAGCGAACGCGGTGTTGCTGGTGTATCCATCCAGTCAATGTACAATAACAATTACAAGAAAACCGATTTCTCATTTACTGCCGGTGCAGGAACAATGTTGGGACAACATTTTATGGTACATTTAACAGCCACTTATTCCATTTTACCAATTGTTAGCATTGCCGGGGTTGCTTCCCAAACGCTTGCCTTTACCAACGGGCCCCGCAACACCTTGTTTAGCATAGGCTTTACATACATTTTTAAGAAAAAAGAAGAGGTCATTGAAGAGCCAACAGACGAAGAGTAAACATTTGTTAATTTATCAACATTGTGCAATAAATTTGGGCGCTCTATATTGACCATTTATCGGAAAAAGGCATATATTTGACCTACCAAACAAATTAAAAGCATGCTTGATTTCTGTAAACAGGTTCTTCATAAGGTTAGTTTTGATCGCTACTTATTCGAGAAAGAACTGCGTAAGTCCCTTAAGCGTATTAGCAAAGAAGATATAGCAACATTTCGAAACTGGTGCCTTGTTACCTTTGGCGTAATGTATCCTGAAGTGTTGCAAAACGTTTTTGGTGCTTAATCCAAAAATTTAATATTGCGTTTTAACCCCTTTAAGCCGGTTCGCTTTACAGGCGATAGTTTGAATAGTTCAC
>DATGXI010000103.1:0-12206 GCA_035299065.1 Flavobacteriales bacterium | reverse complement strand
AATTTCGAATTCCGAATCTCGAATTCCGAATCCAATTTTAGCGAAACGGTTAAAAATGAGCATTCAACAACCCAGGTGACACCAGCTATTTCCTCCATTGTGCTTAAAAACCAGTAATTGGATATTCGAAATTCGGAATTCGAAATTCAGATTTTAACAGTTTTTTCTAAAGTATTTTTCCCTCTGAAATCACATTATCAACAAGTCTCAAAACTAAAGGGAACTACTTGTGGTCACCGCCTTGTGGCTTATAGGTTTTTACTATATTTGGCGCTTGTTAATTCAATCATTTAATGGATCGTAAATCAATCACTGGTCTCTTGTTAATTGCCGCTATTGTAGTGACATTTTCTATTTTCAACATGCCCGACCAAAAGGCTATTGATGCTGAAAACCGCTACAACGACAGTATTGCCCGCGTAGAGGACAGCATAGCCAATACCAAAAAGAAAATTGCCAAGGAAACACTAACTCCTGCCGACTCGGTAAAACAAACCTATTTAAGTGCAGGTGTTGATACGGTTAACGGTGTTGTAAAAGTTGACTCAGTTAAACTTGATTCAATAGGCCGTGTGGCAGTTGCCATGGAAGAAAAAATAAAGAATGATAAGTTCGGCATGTTTTCCAATGCAACGGTAGCCAAAGGCGATTGCAACGATGTTGTAATCGAAAATGATTTGATACGTGTTACGTTAAATTGTAAAGGTGGTGGCATTGCCAGTGCCGAGTTGAAAAAATACAAATCGTACGCCAACTACCGCGACAAAAAAAATGTTGCGTTAAAGCTGTTTGACAAGGATAGTTCTAAAATGGTTTTGGTGTTTACAGCCGAAGCAAAACGTTTGCGAAGCGATGATTATTACTTTACGCCAAAAGTTGAAGGCAATAAGGCTACCATGACGCTTACCAGTAATGATGGTAAACAAAACCTTGAGATTGTTTATTCACTTCAACCAGGTAAATACAATGTTGATTATGTAGTGCGCAACACCGGTCCAAAAACCGATGAGATCAACAATCAAATGGAGTTGGAATGGGTAATGAAACCATTGCTTACCGAAAAGCTTGCAACCAGTGAGCGCCAGGTATCATCTATATTCTATAAGTATATTGATGAGAGCCGCACCTATTTAAGTGAGTTTAGTGATGATGAGAAAAACATTGAAGCGCCAACCGAATGGGTAGCGTTTAAAACGGCATATTTCTCAAGTGTAATTATATCGCCAAAAGGATTTAAAAAAGATGGTGGTAAAATTGAGGTTAAAAATATTACATCAAACATCTATTCAAAACAGTACAGTGCGTTTCTGAATTTATCACCAAGCGGAAATTCAAAAAACATAGCACCAGCTAAATTTTATTTTGGCCCGAATGATTATGATGTATTGGCTGATCAGGGACATGAAATGGAAAACATCATTAACCTTGGCTGGGGAATTTTTGGCTGGGTAAACAAATGGTTGGTTATTCCTGTGTTTAACCTGCTTGATGCCATGCACCTGAACTATGGTATTATTATTTTGTTGCTTACCTTAATTGTTAAGATCATCATTCTTCCGCTTACCTACAGGAACTACAAGTCAAGTGCAAAAATGCGCGTGCTTAAGCCTGAAATTGCCGAGATCAATAAAAAATTTGGTACCGAAGAACCTATGAAGAAACAACAGGCTACCATGGCCCTTTACCGTCAAAGCGGTGTAAGTCCAATGGCTGGTTGTATTCCGGTATTGATCCAAATGCCAGTGTTGATTGCTGTATTTCGCTTTTTCCCATCAGCAATTCAATTGCGCCAGCAAAATTTCCTTTGGGCAGACGACTTGTCAGCCTATGACTCAGTTTGGGATTTTGGTACAAGCTTACCTTTTTATGGCGATCACATGTCGTTGTTCACCATTTTAATGTGTGCGTCTACTATTTTATTTACGTATGTAAACAGCCAGCAAATGGACCAAAGCAGCGCCATGCCGGGTATGAAGTTCATGATGTATTTCTTCCCTGTTATGATGTTGTTCTTCTTTAACAGCATGGCAGCGGGCTTGAGCTATTATTACTTTGTTTCCAATTTCCTTTCAATAGGTATAATGTGGCTGGTCAAGAAGTATTTTATTGATGAAAATAAGATACGGGCAGGCATTGAAGCGTATAAGAAACGACCTGAAGCCAATAAGAAATCCAAATTCCAGCAACGCCTGGAAGAGGTTCAAAGGCAAAGGGCCGAGCAAATGAAGAATAAGAAAAAATAATCAATAAGCAATTATCAATGTGAGGAACGGGTTGAGCAGGCAGTTCCAATAATTGAGAAACAGGAGCTTTTTAGGATAAAGACAAGACATTGTATTTTCAATAATGACTAATTAATAATTGAAATTGCCCGGCCGGCTTTGTTTCTCAACGGTGCAGCAACGCTCGATTGGATGGTTTCGCAAAATTGATAATTGATAATTCAAAATTATGCGCTCAATATTTTTTCTTTTACTAGTTGTTTTAAGTGTTGCATCGTGCAAGAACACCGTTACCGTAGTTAAACCAGCCGAAAATTATGTTCCACGAACTTCGTTTGATAAACAGGTTTCTGTAATCAATGTACCGGTTGAAATTCCAGTAATCGAATTGGAAAAGCAGGCCAATAAATACATGGCGGGTACTATTTATGAGGACAAAAGCTTTAAAGATAACGGTGGCGATAATCTTAAGGTGCTTGTAAAGAAATATTCACCCATTAAAATTGATGCCCTTGAGAACCGCATCAAAATAACCTTACCACTTGATATTTCAGGAAGCTATACCCAGCTTGGCGCAACCGTTGACTTCAAAGGAGTGCTTTCAACAACCTATGTTACGGCTATAACTTTTGAAGATAGCTGGAAATTAAAAACTGTTACAAAGTCGAATGGTTACGAGTGGATCAAATCGCCCAAAATAGATATGGGATTGTTTGATTTGCCTGTAACATGGATTGCTGATGCTGCCTTAAAGGGACAAGACGATTACATTAACAAAACCATTGATGATTGTATAAAGGATTATGTAAATCTGAAGGAATTGACTAAACCCGCCTTTGATGCCCTTGCCGAACCCATTAATGTTTCAGAAGCGTATAAGTCGTGGTTTAAAATTACGCCCATTGAGGCACTGGTTACACAGTTAAATGCCCAGGGTAAAAAAATCAAGTTCACACTTGGCTTAAAAGCGAATACCGAAACCTTTATTGGCGAAAAACCTGCAGTGACTGACTTAAGCAAGGGTGTTCCCATGAAGGCAGTAAAAGAATTACCAAAAGATTTTAATATTGGTTTGGTAGCAGTAACACCGTATGCCGATGCTTCCACTATTTTAAATGAATTGTTTGTGACTTCAGGATATGAGTACAAGGAAGGCAAATACCATTTGAAGTTTACAAAAATGAACCTTTACGGGCAAAATGAAAAAATGGTAATCGAAGTGGGTATGTTGGGCAGTGTAAATGGTGATATTTATCTCGTAGGCACTCCTTATTATGATCAGGCCACGCGCAGCATAAGAATGAAAGACCTGGATTTTGATATTGATTCAAAGCAAAAACTAATCAAGGCCGCAAATTGGCTGGCGCATGGCAAGCTCTGTAAAATCATGCAGGAAAGTATGGTGTTCCCCATTGGCGAGTCGTTGGATGCGGCTAAAAAAGATGCGCAAACGTATTTCAATAATTACTCGCCCGTAAAAGGCATTATCATGAACGGTAAACTTGAAAAACTAGAGACAAGTGACGTTTATTTAATACAGAACGCAATTGTTACACTCATTAGTGTGGGTGGTAACCTAAGCCTTAAATTACAGGACATGGACTGATTGTTTATACGTCCCTTTCATTTTAAAGCATAGTTTTTCTTCCAGCCATATTTCGCTTTTAAGCTGCAGGTTATTTGTTTCCTGTATAATTACGCGTACAGGTTCATGTCGTTGAGGTATTATTGTATGTAAAAATTTCGCTTCTGCACATTCGGTCAGTTCCAGTTTTTGACTTGTTTTTTGTTCAAAGAGTTCTCTTACAAGCTGCATTAAAACAACTCCTGGTACAATGGGGTTGCCCGGAAAATGATCCGTAAAAATTGAGTGCTGTGGATTAAACGCAATGACAGTAATTAAATCAGTCTCGTTTTTTTCCTGCGATATTACCGAATATAAATTGTTCATGGTTTTGAGAGGTAAATAAAACCGCAATCGGTATCGTTAAAATTATTGACAACTAGTATTGAATTGGCTGTAAAATTGTGTTTGGCTGCTTCCTGCTGATTTGAAATGATGTCAGTGGCCAAATGCACGGCAAATGCCGGGTTGGTAAGGTAAAGCCCGCACACAGCCGAATAATTGAATACGTTTATTCCCATTACGGATACGGGAATTTCAGTAGCGCTTAAAAATGAGTTTCCGTATAAAATGATTTCAGGCTTATTCAGTTTATTGCTTTCAAGAAACAGGTTCACCGTGTTTTCAATGTTGTTGTCAATTGCAAGGGTTTCGCAAGCTTCAATTTTAGCGCGGGCATTTGTGCGTTGAGTTCCAAGAATAAAAAAGCTTGAACCTTCTCCTGTCCATTTGTCATGGGTACTGTGTTCCAGTTCAAACAGGCTAATGTGCTCATCTACCCCGCCAACAAGCACAGTACAGTTTTCTTCGTTGCACAAAAGCATGGCATCAATCAATGCATTTTCAAATGCAATGCCTTTGTGGGTCCATGTAATGTTGTAGCCATTGTTTTTTAAAATCAAACCAAGTTGTCCGGCAATGGTGTTGTCGGTTGATTGAATGAAATCTGTTGGCGATAATAATCCTTCCTGTCCATGAATGTATTTTTTGGAGAATTGAATTGAATTGTCAAAACAACCAACACCGGTGCCAACAATAATACCCTTTACATGGTTGCTTTCAGGCATTTTCAAACCTGGTGTAACGCCAAGGCGTATGACCTTGCTCATGCGCCTTAACAATGCTGGTGGAATGAATTGCCTGTATTCAGGTTCAATCAATTTTCTTGAGTTACTGTCCAATGCATTTAATATGCCCTGTTCAAATGAATCAAGTACTGAAATGGTGGAACAGTTATGAATGTATACGCTCATTTTTCAAATACTAAAGCAGTGCAGTTTCCGCCAAATCCAAATGAATTTGACAACGCTTTATTTATTTTTTTATGTTTAAGTTCCAAAACTGGTTTTTGTTTGGCTTCTTCCATCTGTACTTTAGTGTTTAGCGTTGGAAAAACAGCGTTGTGTTGCATTGCAAGAATGGTGTAAATGGCTTCAATGGAACCTGCTGCCGCCAGTGTATGCCCGGTAAACGATTTGGTTGAATTAAAATCGGGAATGTCATCGCCAAAAACAGCGTGCATGGCAGCGTATTCTGATGAATCATTATTTGGGGTTCCGGTACCATGCGCATTTATATAATGAATTTCTTCAGGTTTAATGGATGCCATTTGCAATGATTTTTCAATGGCCAGTTTTGCACCTGCGCCTTCGGGCGATGATGCTGTTATATGATACGCGTCACACGTATTTGCCCATCCGGTTAAACGCATTAATTTTTCAGAGCCACATGCCGAAACCGATTTTTCATTTTCCAGCACAAGAAACCCGCTTCCTTCTCCAAGATTTAAACCTTTCCGTTGGTTGTCAAATGGAGTGCATGGTTCATTGGAATATAACATCAATGCATCAAATCCATTCAATGTGTAATTGGTTATGCATTCCGCACCGCCAACCAATACACGGTCAAGTTTGCCTGCTTTTATCATTCTTGCCCCGGTCATGATTGAATTTGCTGCTGTTGAACAAGCTGTTGAAATGGTAAAGCGGTTATTTTTAATACCTGCGTGTTTTGCTATAAAGTCGGTGCCGAAATTGGGTTCATGTATTTTTGCATAGCTTACTTTTTGTTCTTTTTCCGATGAGTTCACCAATACTTCCAGCAACTCATCGTCAATGTCAATGCTTCCAATGGTTGTTCCGTAAATTATACCTGTGCGAATACCGTTCAATTCTGTTCTGTTTCCCCAGGCTTCTCTGGCAGCCTTAAGTCCAAGTAATGTTGAGCGATGAGGAGTTTTTGCATCTGAAATAGAAAAGGTGTTCAGCAAATAGTTGTTGGATAATTTAACCTGTCCGCCAATAAAAGGTTTACGCATGCGGTTGATTGATGTAAGTGGGTTGATCCCTCCTTTTGAATTCAGCAGTGCCTTTAGGTTTTCCTCCACATTGTTGCCAATTGCGGAAATAACTCCCATTCCTGTCACAAATATGCTCATTTCCTGTTTGAATGAATAAACTCGGCCATGGTGTAAACCGACTGGAAAATTGTTTTGGCCTTTTTTTGATCCGTAAGCTTTATCCCATATTTTTTTTCCATTAAAACAATCAGTTCAAGCGCATCAATGGAATCAAGTCCAAGTCCATCGCCAAATATTGGAGCATGGGCGTCAATGTCGGCAGGGCTTAAGTCAAGGTTCAATGCCGATATAATTTCTTTTTTTAGCTCTTCTATTAGTTCATTCATGTGATGTGTTTTAATTTCCGAAAACAATTTTAAGGTCACAGGTGGCAATTGATGTTTCGTTAAGCAAAATAGTTCCTGCAACAAGAAACATGTTTCCTAAATTTGTTTTTTGCTCAATTTTGGTATGTATTGTGCTGCCTTGCCTGGCATAAGCTGTTACATTTAGCCTGGTGATGGCACCAATAAATGCATTGACAGGTTTACTTTGTTGTTTTTTTTTTGTGAATGATCCGGCTATTGCAGTTTGGGCCATGTTTTCAATCATACCTTCCGTACTAAGTTTGCCGTTTTCAACAAAAAAGCACGAGGGTGTAATTTCAAAGGAAGTTGTAACGGTATTTTCAGTATAGCTGGTTATCGCATCAATCATAATCATTGATTCACCCTGGGGCAACATATCGCGTATTTCAGGTTTACCTGCAATCATAATCCTCCGCTAACTTTTATAACCTCACCATTTATATAGGCAGCTTTTTCCGATGCCAGAAAACTTACCAGGTGGGCCACTTCTTTGGGTGTGCCGAATCGGCCGGCAGGTATATGTTTATTCATTTCATCCGCGTCAATTTCTTTTGTCATTGATGTTTCAATGTAGCCTGGTGAAATTGCATTTACGGTAATGTTTCTTTTGCCAATTTCACGGGCAAGTGATTTTGTTGCTGCTATGAGTCCACCATTGGCTGCCGAATAGTTTACCTGGCCAGGCTGTCCGTACAGGCCCGCTATTGAACCAATGTTAATGATTCGGCCGCTTCGCTTTAACAGCATTTTTTGCAAAACACTATGTGTGACATTGTAAAACCCTTTGAGCTTAATGTTCATGGTGTCATCCCAATCGCTTTCCTGCATAAAGGTCATGAGGCTGTCACGCGTAATTCCTGCATTGTTAACCAACACATCAATTGCAGCATCATGGTTGTTAGCCCACCAGTTTTTCAGTGCGTTTTCAACTTCTGTTTTTACCGAAACATCAAATTGTATAATTTCTGAAGAACCTCCATGATCTTTAATTTTTTTCACAAGGTCATTGGCCGCACCTTCATTTTTGAAATAATGTACAAGTACATGCAAACTGTGATCAGTTGACAACTGTAAGCATATTGCTTCACCAATTCCGCCTGAGGCTCCTGTAACAAGTGCAATGTTCATATGGGGTTTTGCCTAAAAATAATAATTATATTTGTTTGCAGTGGACACTATCAGTGAAATATATGATGTAGTTATTATAGGCTCGGGCATGGGTGCGCTGGCTTGTGCCAATATACTGGCACAGGAGGGTAAACATGTGATTGTACTGGAAAAAAACCGGCAGATTGGAGGAAATTTACAGGTTTTTAGCAGGGGAGGAGCTGTTTTTGATACGGGCGTTCATTACATTGGTGGGCTTGACCATGGCCAGGTTCTTTATAAATTATTCAGGTATTTTGGTATTTATGATCAACTTCGTCTCAAACGCATGAATGAAGACGGATTTGACCGCATTCATTTTAAAAAGGAAAATATATATTATCATTATGGAATAGGATATGATAATTTTAAAAACCGCCTTTGCGATTATTTTCCTGATGAAAAACAAGCCATAGAAAAATATTGCAGCGCTATCCAATCCATTGTGCAAAAACTACCCCTGGCACAATTGAAAGATGGCGATGATATGCCGGCAGGAATTGATTTCACGCTTAGCGCCAAAGACTTCATCAATGGTATTACAGACAATAAGCAATTGCAAAAGGTTTTATCAGGAAACAATGCATTGTATGCTGGTTCATACCGCACCCCTTTTTATGTACACGCACTTGTGCTGCATTATTACATTGAGTCTTCGTGGCGTTGTGTTGATGGTGCCTCTCAAATAGCCAAGTATATGGCAAGGGAAATAAAAAAACATGGCGGTAAGGTTCGCAACAGGGCAGCGGTTATTTCAGGCGAATTTGAAAATGGAAAGTTGGTTTGGGTTAATCTTGCCAATGGGGAAAAAATTTACGGAAAACATTTTATTTCCAATGTTCACCCAGCTATCACAATTGATATTCTTGGTGAAAAACGGTTTAAGCCTGCTTATGTTGAGCGCATTAAAAACCTGAAAAATACCGAAGCCATGTTTGTGCTTCATATCGTATTAAACGAAAATTCATTTGAGTATATCAATTACAATATTTTCCAGGTTGATGGTGATGATGTGTGGAATCTTTCTGCAACAGGACCCGGTTGGCCTTCGTTTTACATGGTGTCAGTAACTCCCTCATACAAAAACTCACGTTATGCCACTGGTATTTCGGTAATATGTGGTATGGACTGGAAAGAAGTGGAACCCTGGTTCCAGACACACAATACCGTGACAAATCCTGGTGCACGCGGTGCAGCGTATGCAGAATTTAAAAAACAGCGTTGTGAAAAAGTAATTGACGCCATACAGTTTCATTTCCCGGATATACGATCTAAAATAAAGTCGTATTCGTGCTCAACGCCTTTAACGCAGCGTGATTATACTGCCAGCCCGTACGGTTCAGGTTATGGTATTGAAAAAGATGCATCGGCTCCGTTTAAAACAATGGTACATACAAAAACATCTATTCCTAATTTATATCTCACGGGTCAAAACATCACACTGCATGGAGTGCTGGGGGTAAGCTTAAGCGCGCTGGCTACCTGCTTTAACCTGGTTGATAAAACAACCGTACTCGAGAAAATAAATAAACGTTCAAATGAATAAGGGTAATTCGGCCAATTGAGTTGGTGTTGGGTAAAAAAGCAATAAAGGGATAAATAGTTTATACTGAATTTATATTAATCCAACGTGTCCGGATTGTCTTTTTCTTTTTTCTTAAGTCCCAGTTTTTTTCGATCAACATGTTTTACCATGGCGTTCATAACAAGCCAAATAATGAATACAGCGGCTATTGTTGCCGGAATTCCGCCAGCTGCTCCCCCTGCACAAAAAGCCATGCAGCATAAACAAAAGAGTGCGAACATTAAAATAAGGATGAGAATAACATACAAAACCACAAGTCCTGTAATGTCTTCCTTGCTAACCGGGTCAGGATCTTCACTCTGCTGGCTCTCGGCCACCGGGGTTTTTAAATTGTTTTCAACCTTTTGAGCAACGTAGCCATAGGGTGTTATTTGTTCCTGCTGTGTACCTAAGCGCGTTCCGCTACTGAAACTATTTATAACAAAAAGTAACGCTATTAAAACGTAGCCCGCCTGCGCGCGTTTGTATTGGTAGGGAAGTATAAATGTTTTCTTTTTTTCGCTTTGTATGAGTACAGCAAAACAAACTAGCATGCAAACTCCCAATGAATAGTCAAGCGCGGGTGAAATAATTATTTTGCCGGCAAACAACTTGCCTGTTAAAAGGCCCAACGTTGATAAGCCAGCGGTAATTACAGCAATAATAATCCGCGCGGCAAGTACGTGTGATTTTGCCCAACGGTTAATGGCAAAAACAAGTTGGGAAATAAAATGTTGTTTTGGTGGTTGTAATTGAGTGGGCCTTTTTAGTCGTTTAGTGGGTGCATAGTTCCTGTTTGAAGGAGATCCGTCATTGTTTTTTCCGGGTAAATAAACCGGTTCTTCAACCAATGGCTGTTCGGGATTATTTTCAACCGGTGCATGCTGCTCTTTAACCGGAATATCAATTTGCCATTCACGGTATTTTTTTTGAAACGAATTGTTTTTCTTCATTCAGGTTCAGGTATGCGTTACCATAAAGATAGAAAAAGTTATGACTTAAGCACAGCGCCAATTCGTTAAATGGGGTACGGCCGATAAGTTTTTTGCGCGGTTATAATTTATTGAAAAGTAGGGCCTTTGAACTTAAAAAACCAGTTGCTGAACCGTAAACGAGTAAGCTTTTGAAGCAATTGTTATTTTGCGTTGTAAGAATATTCCAGGGTTTTTTCGCTTCCGTTAAACCCAATAATAACCGATCCCGCATTTGCATCATAACGCGCTTCTGAAAGATCAATGTAAAGCGTATCCATAATTAGCTTCCTGCAATTGTCATTTCCGTGGTCGTGCAATAAAAATATTCCGGCTTTTGCAGGCAGGCTTTTCATGTATTTTCCATCAAACATTGGTTTGAATGAATGGTCACCACATCCACCTGAATAACTAATGGCCAGTTTGGCAATGTTTCCATCAATGCTCCAGTCGTCAATGGCAACGTCTCTATGCATTTCAGGTCGAACAAAATTAAGGTCCCTGGTTATTTTCAACGCATGTTTGGCATCCTTGCCGGCAAGTTTTTTAGAGCTGTTACAAGCCATAAAAATGCACATCAAAACAATTGATAACGTAAATGTAAAAAGAGCTTTCATGGTAAATCTTTAAAGGATTAGGTTCAAAAACTGTTCCAAAATACACATTTAATTGATACAGTGGCTGCTGTATTTGTTTTTGATGGGTTGTTTTGCATGTCATTTCTCCTTCAGGAGGTTCTGCATTACAAATAGCTGGTCCCTGAGTCGTGCTGCTTCCATAAAGTTCTCAGACTTGGCTTCGGCTTTCATGGCTTTTTCCAGCAGCTTAATGTTGTTCTCAATTTGTTCACGCGTCATGTAATTCAAAACAGGATCAGCGGCAACAGAGGTATCAAATTTTTGCTGGTATGGAATTAATTTACCGCCTGTATCCACTGCCTTTGCTCTTGCAAGAATATGCCCGCTTGATTTGACAATTTGTTGTGGTGTAATGTTATGGTCACGGTTGTATTCAGCCTGCCTGGTTCTTCTTCTTTCAGTTTCATCAATGCATTTTTTCATTGAGTCCGTGATCTTATCGGCATACATGATAACGCGGCCATTTAAATTACGTGCTGCGCGCCCTACGGTTTGTGTCAATGAACGAGCACTTCTCAGGAATCCTTCTTTATCGGCATCCATAATGGCTACTAATTCCACTTCGGGCAAATCCAATCCTTCGCGCAAAAGATTTACGCCTACCAATACGTCAAATAAACCTTGCCTTAAATTGCGTAAAATTTCAACCCGTTCCAATGTGTCAACGTCTGAATGTATATAAGCACAACGCACGTTTAGTTTTTCAAAATATTTGGTAAGCTCTTCGGCCATGCGTTTTGTCAGTGTGGTAACCAGTATGCGTGAACCGCGTTCAACGGTTGCGTGAATTTCTTCCAGCAAATCATCAACCTGGTTAGCCGTTGGCCTCACCTCAATTAGAGGGTCCAATAAACCCGTAGGTCTAATAACCTGTTCAACAATAATTCCTTCACTCTCCTCCAGTTCAAAATCAGCAGGGGTTGCACTTACGTAAATGGTTTGGTTCAACATGCTGTAAAATTCTTCAAATTTAAGCGGTCGGTTATCCAGTGCCGATGGTAGCCTGAATCCGTATTCCACCAGGTTTACTTTGCGTGACCTGTCGCCCCCGTACATGGCCTTTATTTGTGAAACCGAAACGTGGCTTTCATCCACCACCAATAAAAAGTCTTTTGGAAAATAATCAATCAGGCAAAAAGGCCTGCTTCCGGCTTCGCGTCCGTCAAAATACCGTGAGTAGTTTTCAATGCCGCTGCAATATCCAAGTTCCCGCATCATTTCCATATCATAATTCACGCGTTCTTCGAGTCGTTTTGCCTCCAAAAATTTACCAATTTCCTTAAAGTAGTCGGTTTGTTTCACCATGTCGTCCTGTATAAGTTCAATGGCGTTTTT
>DATGXI010000102.1:0-3264 GCA_035299065.1 Flavobacteriales bacterium | reverse complement strand
GGCACCATTTCACGTTATGGGAGCATTGATACCACCGAAGGTGGCACAACTTCACGTTCCAATTTTTCAATCGTACATACACAACCGTTTAAAAAAGGAGAAGTAAAAAACCAGGTGTACTTTAGCCGGTATGATTTTAATTTGTTCTCCAACTTCACGTTTTATTTAAATGACAGCATAAATGGCGACCAGATTCAGCAGGGTGACCATCGCAATATACTTGGATACATGAACACCATCCGTGTGAATGGAAACCTGGGCTCCAAAAAAACTATTACTACCATTGGAACAGGATTACGGTACGACAATTCCAGCATTAATTTATCACACACCTTAAAGCGTGAATTCCTGAACGACATTGTAAAAGGAAAATTAAACCAGGTAAATGCATGGACATACGTAAATGAAGACATTTTTTTAACCGAGCAATTAAAAGTAAACACCGGAGCCCGTTTTGATGTATACAATTTTGATTTTAAAAACTACACCTATGATACAGCCTCTGGCCAGGTGTTGAAAGCACTGGTGAGTCCAAAATTAAACCTTACATACACCGCTAATTCTTCCGTTGAAATATATGCAAAATCAGGTTTTGGTTTTCATTCAAACGATGCAAGAGCTGTTGTTGTAGGTAGCCTGGAAAATACACTGGCGCGTGCATTTGGTTATGAAACCGGTTCTACTTTCAAACCATGTAAAAAATTACTGATAAACATTGCTGCCTGGTCACTGGCCTTACAAAGTGAATTGATTTATGTAGGTGATGAAGGCATTGTTGAAGCCTCGGGCCGCACACAGCGCTACGGAATTGACTTTGGTATGCGCTACCAATTGGGAAAATATTTGTTTTTGGATGCTGATGTGAATGTGAACCGCGGTAAACTGGTGGATGAGCCAACCAGTGCCAACCGCATTCCGCTTGCCCCAACGTTTACAAGCATTGGCGGCATATCATGGAAAAAACCAACCGGACTAAACGGAAGTTTGCGCTACCGTTACATGGGCGACCGCGCAGCTATTGAAGACAATTCCATTATTGCAAAAGGATATTTCCTGGTTGATGCAGTATTAAACTACACGCAAAAAAAATACCAGGTAGGAATTACTGTTGAAAATTTACTGAACACTGCCTGGAACGAAGCACAGTTTGCTACCGAAAGTCGTTTGCAGTATGAGCCAGCCAGTGTTACCGAGATTCACTATACACCCGGAACTCCGTTTTTTGTTCGGGGTAACCTCAGTATTTTCTTTTAGGCAATAAAAACTTTTATTTCCTGATTTATTAACTCACAACTCAGGAATAGCTTTCTATTTATCATTATCTGTATTCAAACCATGTGATCATAAAGAAAGAAGCCCGGTAGTTAAACCGGGCTTCACCCATCTATAAAACAAACGGGTTAACGACCAAGCTGAACCGTTTGTTTGTTTGAAAAAAATCTGCTCTCTTTACGCGGTGATAAATGTAAAAGATTCAGGAAAGGGGCCAAACTACCTTTAGTGGTAGTATTCCCGCTACTGCTTAACCAGCTTAAAACTGGTAAAAAAACCGGTTGAAAGCGATACTTTTAAAAAGTATACACCTGGTTTTAAAAGATTATCATGTAAATCCAACGTTTGCTCATTGGGTGTATTGGTCAAAAGGCTAACGGGCTTTTGCGCCACAATCCTGCCCTGTGCATCATACAAAAGCAAGCCTATTTCGGCACTCTTCTCCGGATAAAACACAACCGAAAAGTTATCGCTGAACGGATTGTTGCGAACAATAAAATGTATATCATCAACAATTAGCCTTTCCTGCTTCAGGTATTCCCATGCTCTAAACATATCCGGAATTCCCTGGCCTGTAAAATTACCCAGCGCATCATAACTTGAGGCTGTATTGCCTATGGCCTGTATAATTTCCATGTTGCTTTTTTCAGGAAATGCCTGCCATAAACAAGCCGCTGCACCAGCCATAACCGGGCCCGAAAACGATGTTCCATTCCCATCAGCAATTACATTTCCCGGCCATATCAAATAGGTTGAATCGCCTTGTGCAACCACATTAGGTTTTATACGCCCGTCAGCGGTTGGCCCCTTTGAGCTGAATGGAGCATAGGTTCCATCATACTTTACAGCACCAACTGTCAAACAACTGTCACAATCAGCAGGGGCACCAATATAATACCATGCACTGGTACCTGAATTTCCTGCACTGTTTACACTAAGAATTCCTTTTTTGGCTGCTAAATCGACACCGCGTGTTATGCGTGTGGTATTTCCATCAAGATCGGCATAGGTATGGTTTTGTAATGAATCATTAAAGGTGGTGTATCCAAGCGAGGTATTGAAAACATCAACACCTGCACTGTCGGCCCACTCAGCTGCTGCAATCCAGTAATCTTCTTCCACAACATATTCTGACGTGTCGTTTTCGGTTACAAATAAAAAGTATGTTGCCTCGGGCGCTGTGCCAATAAATTCACCATTTGCAAAAGGTGCCATGCACGATAAAACCAATGTGCCGTGATTTCCACCTCCGTTAAACACACTTCCATCGCGGTGAACAAAATCAGGTCCCTGTATAATTCTGCCTGTTGAACGCAAATGTTCGTATTGTGGTAACACGTCAATTTCCCTAAAGCCCAAATCCATTACGGCAATGTATACACCCTCACCCTTGAATCCCATTTGGTGAAGGAAGTGGCCGTTTAACATTTTTATTTGGTTGCTGGCAGCACCATAACCCAGGGTGTCCTGAAAAAAATAATTATTTCCGCGTGGTTGCGAAACATGGGTTTTCAAATGTGGGTCAACTGTTGCCGGTGAACCCGCACAACTGCTTTTTACATTCAGCACAAAAGGCAATGCCTGTACCTGTGACAAAACCGAAGTATCATTCACAAGAATGGTTGCATTGTTAAACCATTTTGATTTGCATATAACGTTTACCCCACTTATGTTATTAAGCGAATCAACGTACCATGAATTAACAGGCAAATCGGTGCTGTCAATGGCAATGGCATGATTGCTCCTGCGTGCAATGGCGCGTGGCGAGAGGTAAGCTGACGGGGAATTGATGGAATACGGTGTACCAGCTTTGTTGGTAAAACTTACCAGGTAGGTACGTGGTGCAGTTTGGGCAAATGAAAAAACATCAAGGAAAAGAAACAAAAATAAAAATTGTATTTTTTTATTCAATGCCATACGAAGTAATGGTCATATAAACTTCCTTACCTGAAAGGGCGGTTGTTGTGTCAAAATCATCAATGTCAATCACCT
>DATGXI010000101.1:0-11328 GCA_035299065.1 Flavobacteriales bacterium | reverse complement strand
TATAAGCAAAATGAAAGTGACAAACACTATTTAACCGCCTCGCGTTGGGTTACCGTTGGCTGGGGTGTGTTTTGCATTGTTACAGCTGTGTTTGCCGGACGCATTGGAAATTTAATTGAAGCTGTAAACGTATTGGGATCGTATTTCTATGGAACCATTCTTGGCATATTCATGGTTGCTTTCTACATGAAAAAAATTGGAGGCAATGCTGTATTTGCCGCAGCCTGTATAACTGAAGTAATTGTAATTGCTGCAGGCTGGTTCAGGGTGGTTGAATTTTTATGGTTAAACATTATTGGGTGTTTTTTGGTAATGGTTATTGCATGGGCCATTCAGCAAAGTTCCAGAAAAGATGCTGGTGAAATTGCAAATTAACTGTCAGCCTGTTTCCCCATATGGGCAAAAAAAATCCCCCTGTTTCCAGGAGGATTTTATTTATACTTGATAGCTGTTGGTTGTCAGGAGAAATATGCTGACCACACGCTCATTCACATATCATGTTGATCAAACCCACTTTCACCAACAACAGATAACAATTTACTTCTGCTTCGCAGCTTTCTCTTTCCACTCTTTACCTAACTTCACGTAATCGTCATTTTTGTCTTCTGTAGCAAGTGCAATTACTGAATCGGCTGAAGCCTCGGCACCTTTGAAATCTTTCATTTTGTATTGAATTTTTGCTTTCAACAATACAATCCAATATGCTTTTGGGTTTTGCTCAACACCTTTTGTTGCCCATTCCAAGGCCTGTTTTAAATCTTTGTCGTTTTCATAATAGTAACTTGCAGCATTGTAAAACGGACGCTTGTCTGTTGGAGCCATTACCGTTTCAATGTTTTTCATCACTTTCGAATCAATTTCGGCTTTTACAGCCATTGAAACGCGTGTTTGCTCCCAAACAAGATCAATGGTTGCGCTGGTAGGCGTAATGCTGTTGATTTCAATGGTAAATGTTTCAACCTTTAACGGGTTAGCAGATGGCTTAACTTTAAAACGCAACAGGTCTTCTTCTTGTTTATACCCATCAATTCCCCAGTTCGCCAGGTTTTTGTTCAATACAATTGTCCATTCAGTTTTACCAGGAATTGTATATAATGCATAGGTACCTGCAGGAACACTGTTTCCTTCAAGCATAATGTCTTCGCCAAAGGTAATTTTTGTTGAAGCATTTGCTCCGGTGCGCCATAAAGCGTCAAATGGAACAAGTTTTCCAAAAATTTCGCGGCCTTTCATGCTTGGGCGCGAATATTCAATGGTAATATCAGCCAGGGCAAAAGCCTGCTTAACGGTTGCCAGCGGACTTGGTGCCGGAGTTTTTAATTGCGCATTTGAATTGATGGAGAATCCAACAAGGGCTGCAAGCGCAAATGATTTTAATACGTTCATATAGTTGTTTTAGATTAAACCTTTAGTTACAGTACAAAATTAGTGATTTCAGCCTACAGTTGTCTAAACAATTGTTAACGCTTTGTTATAATCCCAGCCATTTTCTACATTTGAGAAGAATGAACTGGTCCATTGCATCTTATTGCGCAAGAATATATGCTGCAACCGCAATTATTGCGCCCATCTTTATCCTTATATTTTTGAATTCTTCGGGAGAAACAGAAGGAATTGGCCAGCCTGACTTACTTGTTTACATATTTTATTACCTGGCGTCAATATGCACGGGGGTATTGTTTATGTTACCTGCTTTTGTGTTGTTATCTATTGTAGCTTCTATAACATCAATTTATGTTAAACACGTTAAGTGGTTTAAAGGAATTATAGCCGGATCCATTTTTCTATTACTCTTTTTTAGCGCCCTTACAATACGTCAAATGCCACTGGTTTTTACCAATGCAAGTGAACATCCCTTTATTTACATGGCTGTTGCTTCGGTTTTTTCATTTTCATTTACGGTTTACCAGGCTGAATGAAAACAAAAAACCCTGGCACTTTTGCCAGGGTTTATATTTTAACCAGCGTTTTGCGCCTGGTGTATCTTAGTTTTTCTATTGAATACTTAATTTTTTCTCTAACTCTCCAATGTATCCACGGAACTGTTTATCGGTTTCAATTAAATTGTTTACCGTGCGGCATGCGTGAAGTACAGTTGCGTGATCTTTACCACCACAGTGCATACCGATACTTGCCAAAGATGATTTTGTCATTTTCTTTGAGAAGAACATAGCAATTTGACGAGCCTGTACAACTTCGCGTTTGCGTGTTTTTGATTTCATCATTTCGATTGGTAAATCAAAATAATCACAAACCACTTTTTGGATATAGTCAATTGAAACTTCGCGGGCAGTGTTTTTCACAAACTTGTCAATCATTTGCTTGGCAAGATCAAGCGTAACTGCTTTCTTGTTCAATGATGATTGAGCGATCAATGAAATGAGTGCGCCTTCAAGTTCGCGAATGTTAGTGGTAATGCTGTAAGCAAGGTATTCTACCACATCGCGCGGAAGTTCAATTCCGTCAGCATACATTTTTTTCTCAAGAATGGCAATACGTGTTTCCAATCCAGGTGTTTGAAGGTCGGCTGAAAGTCCCCATTTGAAACGAGACAATAAACGTTGCTCCATTCCCTGCATTTCAACCGGTGGTTTGTCAGAAGTAAGTACTAACTGCTTGCCTGATTGGTGAAGGTGATTGAAAATATGGAAAAATGCATCTTGTGTTCTTTCTTTACCGGCAAAGAATTGTACATCGTCAATGATCAATACATCAATCATTTGGTAAAAATGCACAAAATCATTTGTTGTGTTGTTTTTAACCGCATCAATAAATTGTTGGGTAAAACGCTCGCTGCCTACATACAAAACAGTTTTGTTTGGCGCCTGGTTTTTTATGGCAATACCAATGGCGTGGGCAAGGTGGGTTTTACCTAATCCAACTCCTCCGTAAATCAAAAGCGGGTTAAACGCTGTACCTCCGGGTTTGTTTGCAACAGCGTATCCGGCTGAGCGGGCTAAACGGTTACATTCACCTTCGACAAAGTTTTCGAATGAATAATTGGGATTAAGGTTGCTGTCAACATTAACTTTTCGTAAACCAGGAATGATGAATGGATTCTTGATTGGGTTGGTATTGATGTCCAACGGCATTGACATAGGAGCATTTTTCAATGCTTTTTTGTTCGTGGTTGGAATTTTTACCGTGTAAGGAGAAGGACTTTCGATGTTGTTCTCAATTACAATGCTGTATTCGAGTTTTCCCTCTGTACCTAATTCTTTTTTTATGGTTTTTCGAAGAAGTGTAATGTAGTGCTCCTCAAGCCACTCATAAAAGAACTGTGAAGGAACCTGGATTGTCAATGTATCGTTGTCAAGCTTAACTGGCTTAATAGGCTCAAACCATGTTTTAAAACTTTGCAAACTAACATTATCCTTGATTACTTCCAGACAATTCTTCCATACTGACTCATGGTCTTTATTGATCATACTACAAAATACTTTTTTGGTTAAACAATTTTTATTGCTTACCAAACTAAACTTATGTGGATTGTTCCTTGGTTTTACTTGGTTTTTTTGGAACTACCGTTTTGTTGTTTGGGGGTGCAAATATTTACAAAAGAAAGTTAATAAAAAAATAAATTTTTGTTGTGCATTAACTTTTTTTTGCTTCATCTGAAAATCAACTTATTTCCTGATTTCCTCCTGCAATATAAGAAATTTCATTGGAGTTTCTATTGGTTTTATTATTTTTTTGGAATACGAGGGAAATCGATCCTAAATATATTCCACCCCATCCTACCTGGTTGATTAAAACATTTCGCCCATCTGCATTTTTTTCGATAACAGCCTCATTCAGGAATGTATGCGTATGCCCACCTAAAATTAAGTCAAGATAACGTGTTTTACGAGCTAAAACGATGTCGCTCACTTTATCGTTATCGTACTTAAAACCAAGGTGTGAGAGGCAAATCACAAGGTCGCATTCATACTCTTTACGCAACCTCTCCCCTACCCTCTCAGCCGTCTCAATGGGGTCAAGCCAACGTGTATTTCCGTACAATTTATCAGGCACCAGTCCTTTTAGCTCAATTCCCAGCCCCATAACCCCCACCTTGATTTCGCCCTTTTTAAATATCCTGAACCCTTCGGTTTTCCCGGCCAGCGGGGTATCCGAAAAATCATAATTTGAGCAAATAAAGGGAAAACTGGCATTTGACATGACTTTCAGGAACCCTTCAACACCATTGTCAAAGTCGTGATTACCCATTGTTCCTGCATCGTATTTCATGTCGCTCATGGCTTTCAACTCCACCTCGCCTCCATAAAGGTTAAAATAAGGGGTTCCCTGAAAAACATCGCCACAATCAAACAACAACACGTGCTCGTTTTCAGCCCTTAATTTTTCGATCACTGTTTTTCGCCTGGCTACACCGCCTTTACCTGCATATTTCGGATCGGTTGAGGGAAAAGGATCAATGCGCGAGTGAACATCGTTTGTATGCAAAATCAAGAGGTTTTGGACCCGAGGCTTTTTAATGGCCCCTGCTTCAAACGGCACAGCAACCAAACCTGCACCCGCCAAACCCAATTTTAAAAAGTCTCTCCTGTCCATCAATTCATTTTTATACGCCCAAATCTGGAACTCTTTATTGAATCGGTTTCACGCGAATAATTTTTAAAATAATCTATAAAACAATCGCGCAATTTTATTTTTTCAAACTCACGCTTACTTTTTGCCGTTCTGAAAAAGTCCATGTTGTCGCCCCCGTTGCTTAAATAATCATTGGTCACAATCAAATAGCTGGTCAAACTGTCAATGGGTTTTCCATTAAGCTCAAACCGTTTTACTTTTTTTCCCTCAAACTCAATCAATACATTGGCCGATACAGGCTGACCTTTTTTTTCCAACAGGTACGGCCCAAGCTTTGACACAAGTTCACTTCCGCTCAAGGCCAACGCGCACAGATAATTTTCAAACGGAAGCAATTCAAACACTTTACCCCGTGTAATTTGTCCTTTTTTCAGGCTTACCCGCAATCCTCCATTGTTCATCAAACAAAATGATTTTGCCGCATCAAGTTTCATTTCTTCAGTTGCCCGGTCATAAAAAATATCGGCTGCTAAATTTCCCAGCTCACCTTCGGGATAACCGCGTTCCATATCCTCGGCCAAATAACCCACCACCTGGTTCATTTCATCTTCCATTTTTAATTTATACGGTGCAATCATCGCGGTCAGGCTACTGTCACCCTTCTCGGTAGAATAGTCAATGCCCTTTGCGGTTGGTGGTGCATTTAACGAATAATGGGTTGTGCAGGAAAAAAAGAATGAAAGAAATACAAGAATATGTAAATCCTTTTTCACAGTTCAAGTTTTAATTTATCGGCAAGATAAATAAGTGCTTTGTTCTTTTCAGCCATTTTTTGGAATTTTTCACGTGTGGTATAAGGTTGTACAACGCTGTTACCTTCACTCAATACCACTTCCAGCAAAATACTGTCATTTGACAAACTGTCGCGCAGGTTTTCAAGTATCCACGGTTTTTCCCGCTGAATGTCCTGTTCCTGTACTTTGTTTTCAATTTGCAGCTTAATTACAAAGGTTGAATAATCCACCTCGGGTTCATGTTTGGTCATGGTCACGTAAAAACTATCGCGCCCTTGCTCACGTATGCGTTCACAAACCGCTGTCCATGCAATTTTAAAAGCAGGCGCGTCAAACTGATTTTTACGTTGCAGAAGTATTTCGGCTTTTGAATCACTTACTTCCTGCAGTTTTTCTTCCTTCTGTTTTAGTGCGGCAATACTTGGTATTCCCATTTTTGCAAACAAATCAAAATTGGCCTTTCGTTGTTCCTGTGATACAGGACTGGTCATTTTCTCAACTTTTGTGGTTTGCGCTTTGGCGTAGTTGTATTTTGCCAGTTCTTCTTTGGGAACGTTTGCAACTGTAACCGGCTTAAGAAGCACAACACCGTCAGGCGGCATTATGTACCGGTGATCAGATTTTTTTTTTGGCCTCTTCGTTTACCGAACAAGCCTGCATTAATGCTATTTCAACAATGAGTCGCGGATTTTTACTTGCTTTATACTGAACATCACAACGACCAAAAAGATCCAGACAATTTAGCGCAAGCAACGGGCTAATTTCCAATGCCTGCCTGTTATACTTTGCCTGAATATTTTCACCTACTTCCAGTAATTTAATTGTAGCCTGGTCTTTACACATTAATAAATTACGCATGTGGCCCATTAAACCAATAACAAAGTTATGCGGATCAAAACCGTTTTCAATGATTTCGTTAAAAATCAACAAGGCATCTTTAATACTTGCATTTAATATGGCATCGGTAATTTTAAAATAATAATCATAATCAAGAATGTTTAAGTTCTCGATCACATCCTTATATACAATTTTATTTCCGGTAAAACTTACGATCTGGTCAAAAATAGAAAGTGCATCGCGCATACCACCATCTGCTTTTTGTGCAATTAAATGCAGTGCGTCAGGTTCTGCTTCTATTGATTCACTTTTTGCAACTTTATCAATTTGCTTAACAATATCAATTATTTGAATGCGGTTAAAATCAAAAATCTGGCAACGTGATAAAATGGTTGGAATGATTTTATGCTTTTCGGTAGTTGCTAAAATAAAAATAGCATGTTTTGGAGGTTCTTCCAATGTTTTTAAAAACGCGTTGAACGCTGAGGTTGACAACATGTGGACCTCGTCAATGATGTATACTTTGAATTCACCAAGTTGTGGTGCCATGCGCACCTGGTCATTTAATACACGTATATCATCAACACCATTGTGACTTGCGGCATCCAGTTCAAAAACATTTAGCGACTGACCTTCCTGGAAAGAAACACATGAATCACAGGCCCCACAGGCTTCCACTTCGGGCGTACGGTTAAAACAGTTGATTGTTTTTGCAAGAATACGTGCACAGGTTGTTTTTCCTACACCACGTGGACCACAAAATAAAAATGCCTGGGCTAAGTGATTATTTTTAATGGCACTTTTTAATGTATTGGTAATACTTGCCTGCCCCACAACCGTGTCAAAGGTTTGTGGACGATACTTGCGAGCCGATACAACAAAATTTTCCAAGTATTGCAAATATACCTTTTGCAGGAAAGCAGGCAAGAATGTTTAAAACTTATTGTGTTAAATGAACAGCAAGGGATTAGCAATGCCTAAAGGTCTGTCGATGGTAAAACCTTCGCCCGATTTTACATTTATATAGCGTCCCATTTGCGTCATGCGTGAACGAATGTGCGACATAAAATCGGGGCTTGATATAGCTGTTTCAGGTTCAGTACTGTTGGGATCAAAAAATTGGGAAGAGAAGCAAGCCACTGCTTTCATCTTAATTTCTTCAAAGCCCGTAATATCAACCACAAAATCGGGCTCAATAAAATTATCCTGTATATAATGATATACGGCACGCGGTCTCCAGGCCTCCTGGTTCTTACCGTCAACCGATGTTTCAATTTTCACAAGACCCGATAAAAATGCGGCACGCTTAACCAATGCACTACCACGCCCGTGATCAGGATGACGGTCGTCAATGGCATTGGCAAAAACAATTTCAGGTTGAAAATAACGTATTTGCTCAATCACTTTTATCAAGGCATTTGCTTCCACTTCAAAAAAGCCATCGCCAAGATCAAGGTTTACGCGTTTTGCAATGCCAAGCAATTTAGCCGATGCTTCAGATTCATTATCCCGAATGGCTGCAGTTCCACGGGTTCCTAATTCACCGCGCGTTAAATCAACAATTGCCACCTTTTTGTTTTGCGCTGCAAGCATGGCAAGGGTTCCTGCTGCCGATAGTTCAATATCGTCAGGATGAGCGCCAAATGCCAAAACATCTACTTTCATGGGGAGGCTAAAGTATCAATAAATCAGTAAGCCTCATTAAATTATTAACAAAAAAATAATTTTAAATATATTCTTATAATTTAGCCCCTCGCACAAAAAATCAATATATGCACATAGCAGTAGCTGGAAACATCGGATCAGGTAAAACCACTTTAACAGGTTTACTTGCCAAACATTATAAATGGGAGGCACATTATGAAGATGTTGAAAGCAATCCATATATCAATGATTTTTACGAAGACATGCAGCGATGGTCATTTAACCTGCAGATTTACTTTTTAAATACGCGTTTTAACCAAATCCAGGAAATACGCAAAAAGAAAAAGAATTTTATACAGGACCGAACCATATATGAAGATGCTTACATTTTTGCTCCAAATCTTCATGCCATGGGGTTAATGACTACCAGGGATTTTGAAAACTACTTTACACTTTTCAATTTGCTGGAATCGTTTATTGCTCCTCCTGATTTGTTGATTTATTTGCGTTCAAGCGTACCTACACTGGTTAATCACATACAAGGCCGCGGCCGCGAATATGAAGAAAGCATTCGTCTTGACTATTTAAAGCGCCTGAATGAGCGTTACGAAGCGTGGATCTCAACTTACGATCGCGGTAAATTGCTGATTATTGACGTTGACAACAACAAATTCTCGACTGAAAAAGAAGACCTGGGCAAAATCATAACACAGATTGACGGGGAAATTAACGGTCTTTTCTAAAAGTTGAATACTTCCACCAAACACGATTTCTGATTTACTTTTTATTTTTTTGTCGTTTATCCTTTGCTATTTTGAGACAATTAATTTTTCTAACCGGCATGCCCGGCAGTGGTAAATCAACAACAGGCAAATTATTAGCCCATAAGTTGGGGTATGAATTCATTGATCTTGACGCGGAAATTGAAAAACAGGAAAAAAAATCCATAAAACAGGTTTTTGAAGAAAGAGGTGAAAGTTATTTCAGGGATATTGAAAACAAGGTACTGGCACACATAATCAGCGATTGGAAAGGCGATGCGGTTGTGTCCCTTGGTGGAGGAACCGTTGCTTTTCAAAACAATCTCGAACGTGTTAAATACGCAGGGAAACTCATTTACCTGGAAGTAAAGCCACACCTGCTTGTTGAACGGCTGAAACACGAAACAACCAACCGTCCTTTACTGAACACAACCGATCCAGCGTTAAAAATCAATTTACTATTGTCATTACGAGAATCCTTTTACCGGCAAAGTCATTTTACTGTTGATGCCAATGAAAAACCCGATGAAACCGTTGCGAAAATAGTTTCTGTTATCGCTTAAATTCTTTTGACGATTCCACTTTGCAAATTTGGGTAACAAGCCTATCATACCATTTTGCATAACCCATATTTTTAGCTTCCATGTGTAACGAATCGTTCTTCCACTTTTCAATGGATTCCATACTGGCCCAATACGAAATAAAAATTCCATCTTCTCCGTTTTTAATGCTTTCATAACCCAAAAAACCATCCAGTAACTTCACTTTTTCAATGGTTTTTTCATCCATGTCGGCATATCCGTCAAGGTTTTTTGAGCGTGTTGAAAGAAACAATACCGCATAAAAATCGGTAGTTGGCATTTCGGTTTTCCAGAATTTCCCCATGTTTTAGAGTTGAATTAGCATGTAAAGATAAAGACATATGGGCTTAAACAGGTTCAAATACCATTAACAAAACTCCTGTTTCCTCAACAAGCATGGAGCATTAAATTACTGTTAATTAACTTGTTGGAAAAGCAATACCGGGTGCGCAGGCAATAAAAAAAAGTTATTATGCCAGCCGTAATATTTACTTAACTTTGTACCTCAATAACAGGACCCATAGCTCAGCTGGATAGAGCAACTACCTTCTAAGTAGTAGGCCCTTGGTTCGAGTCCAAGTGGGTTCGCTACTTTGCTTTGGAATCGTAAACACTTTCATTGGCAAAATATACTTGAAAAAAAACAGTGTTTAACCCCTTATAATGCCTTTCCCTCAAAATATGCCCTCACCTTGTACATTATTATTAATTTAGCCCCATCAACACAACTATGGAATCAGTAGTTACCGAAGGACATGTAAAATCTTATGTAAAAAACGGGATAGGTTATGCTGTTTTTTACCATCCCATGAGCAATTCAATGCCTGGCCATTTATTGCGAAAGCTGGCCAGCGAAATTGAAGCCCTTGGAAATAATGCTGAGGCAAAAGTTATTGTACTGCAAAGCGAAGGTGAAAAAGCGTTTTGTGCCGGGGCAAGTTTTGACGAATTGATTTCCATTAAAGACCTGGAAACAGGTAAAACTTTTTTCTCAGGATTTGCAGCAGTCATTAATGCCATGCGCAAAGCCCCAAAATTTGTGATTGCACGTGTACAGGGCAAAGCCGTTGGTGGTGGCGTAGGATTGGCAAGTGCGGCTGATTATACACTGGCACATGAATCGGCCTCGGTAAAATTAAGTGAACTTGCTGTTGGAATTGGTCCTTTTGTTGTGGGCCCTGCTGTTGAACGTAAAGTTGGAACCTCGGCTTTTGTACAATTGACCATTGACGCTGCTGAATGGCAAACCGCACAATGGGCACGCGAAAAAGGATTGTATGTAAATGTATTTTCAACCATTGCCGTTATGGATACTGCCATTGACAAACTGGCAACAACCTTATCAAATTCAAATCCCGAAGCCATGGCCATGCTTAAAAAAGTTTTCTGGCAAGGAACTGATCACTGGGACGAACTTTTAATTGAACGCGCAGGCATGAGTGGTAAACTTGTATTAAGCGATTTTACCGTGAATGCAATCAATAAATTCAAAACAAAAAAATAATGGTGCTTCCTATAGTTGCATATGGTGAACCGGTATTGAAGAAACGTGCCGAAGACATTCAGGAGAACACCCCTGAAGTTCAACAACTGATTGCCGACATGTATGAAACCATGTATAATGCAAATGGCGTAGGACTAGCGGCCCCGCAAATAGGTAAATCCATTCGTTTGTTTGTGGTTGACGGGAGTTCATTTGCTGAAGACGAAGACGAAAGCACTCACTACATGCGTGATTTCAAACATGTTTTCATAAACCCTGTAATTGAAGAAGAAAAAGGCGATGAGTGGGGATTTAATGAAGGTTGTTTATCTATTCCTGGTATTCGCGAAGAGGTGTTCAGGAAAGAAGAACTCACCATTACCTTTCTTGACGAAAAATTCAAACAACACAAGAAAAAATTCAAAGGATTTGCAGCACGCATTATTCAACATGAATTTGATCACCTGGAAGGAAAACTTTTTGTGGAAAAAATAAGCCCCTTAAGGCGTCAATTGCTCAAGCGCAGGCTTGAGGAAATTAGCAAAGGCGATGTGGATGTTGCCTACAAAATGAGATTCCCAAAAAAACGTTAATGAAATCATTTATCATACCTGTTACATGTATTGCTTTTTTTGTTGCATCGTGCAGCAATAAAGAATCCACGCATAAAATAGAAAAGCAGGTTCCTTTAAAAG
>DATGXI010000100.1:0-28662 GCA_035299065.1 Flavobacteriales bacterium | reverse complement strand
ATCCTCCTGGAGTTGCGCGGCCCCGAGACGTTGGCGGCGGTTTTCATTTTATCAGCGATCGTGGGCTCGAAGCGGGGAACGAATAAATTGTGCCGTACCGAAGTGTGGCGAAACAATAAATTAAACGGTGTGCGCAAGCGTTTTGACAGGGAAGGAAATTTGATTGAAGAGATATTGTTTAAAGATGGAAATGCCATTTGTAAAACCAATTTTGAACTGGCTGACTCATTGACCTATATACGCAAGCCCATTGATTCAAATTTAGTTTATACCGAAGTGTATACAATGGCAGGTGCTTTGCTGGCCAGTGGTCACGAACGTATTTACAACCCGGACAATTTATTTTGGTTCCAGAACATTGAGTTAACAGCGCTTAATTCAATTGCTGTTTCGGCAAGCAGGGGACAGTCACCAGTTGCGTATGCGCAAAGCCAGCAGCCCGTTTTTTTAAGTAGCGATGAAGGCAATTCAATACAATTCCATCCGCAAATTAATTTATATGGAGCCCCTTCACTGGTAACGTATAAAAAAGAAGGTAACTGGATTTATTATAAAGAGTACAGTGGTCAAAAGCTGAACATGGTATACGCGCAACCACTGGCCACCGTTCTTGGAAACGATTTCAGGCATTTTGGAAAATTGCTTAATGACAATATCTCAAATTTTGATCTGGTAAAAATAGTTGGGTACGATTCTATACTGGTGAAATTTGAAAACGACCAGGTGAAAGATTTTTATGGATTTGGAAAGGTTGACTATACCCATTTGGAAATACGTTATTATACAAGTCCCATGGCTTCAGTTGCACTGTTCACAATTGATTTAACCGAATATCCTAAACACGTAAAAACATTGGGGCAATATAACCGCTATGGTGAAAAAGTTGGTGTGTGGAAGCATTATGACAGGTATGGAAGTCTTTACAAAAAGGAAGAATATTTGATTCCACGAAAGCCGGAAGATGAAGAAGACCTGGGGAACAACTAAGGTTTTTGTGGGTAATTGCAAAAGAAAGTGGAATTCACTTACATTTTGTATTTTTACCTGAAATGCTAAAACCCGGCAACACGGTAAACCGCCTCATTTTTTCAACCATTGTAATTGGTTACCTGTTTTTTGCATACACTTACCGCTGGACGGGCAATGACGGTAAAAAACACGAGACTATTATTAACAGTGATGGTCGCGGGCATTACGATTATTTACCTCATTTTTTTATTTACGGGTACGGGGCAAACCGCCAGTTTGACAATGCCATTCACATTAAACATGAAAAGTCCTTCGTAAATAAATACTATGCCGGAACGGCCATTAGCCAATTGCCTTTTTTTACTGCGGCTTATCTTTATTGTAACATAACAGGTGATCCATTAACAGGGTTTAGCACACCTTTTCAAATTGCTGTTTCGCTGGCAGCTTTGTTTTATTTTTTTGCAGCACTTTATTTCCTGTATAAACTACTGGTTGTTCATTTCAACATACTGCCACACAATGCCGCATTTGTGCTCCTGGTTTTTTCATTCGGATCAACCATTCTTCACTATGCCGTTGTAGCCCCGGCATTTTCGCACGTGTATACATTTTTCTGGATCGCTTTTTTCTTTTGGCAGGTTTCAAAAATAAGCCGCGGTCAATATTCCCAAAAGGTGTTTATTTATTGCCTGTTTGCGCTCAGCATGGTATTCGTCATTCGCCCGGTAAACATACTGGTTGTACTTTTTATCCCAGTGTTTTTTGATTCGTGGGCCGGAATGAGATCCTGTTTTAAATCAAATTTTGCCTGCAACCGTAAATACATTTTTATTGGTGCAGCAGTTGCCCTGTTGCCTGTGCTTGCCCAATGCCTGGCCTGGTATGCACAAACCGGCAGCTTTATTATATGGTCGTACAAACACGAAGGATTTAACTGGACCAGTCCGCAGTTTGCAAATTTTTTATTCAGCTACCGCAAGGGGCTTTTCATTTATACCCCTTTGTTGCTGGTTGCGGTTGTTGGGTTTTATTTTCTTTACAAAGCCAACCGCTGGAAATTTACCTGGGCATTCATATCATTGGTTGTGATCATTTACGTATTGTGTTCATGGTGGTGCTGGCATTATGCCGGTGGTTTTGGTATGCGCCCCATGACCGATTTTTTATTTATATTCATGATCCTGTTTGCGTTTATTCTTCAAAACATATACAGGCCAATTGCAAAAATCGGGATCAAGCTGCTTGTTGCGTTTACTGTTTTTTTAAACCTGGTATTCACGTACCAGTTTTATGCTGATATCATCAATCCGTTTTCAATGGACAAACAAAAGTTCTGGTCCGTATTTTTAAAAACGGGAGACGCGTACAGGAATTGTTTTGGCGGTATGAAAGATGAGCCGCCCTATGCGCCAAAGGGGTTCAAACTTCTTGCTGAAAACAAATTTACATTTGATGAAAAATCAGGTGGTGTGTTAAATACAAAAGGCAGTGAATTTCCGCTGGAAATAGTTGGCAATTTGTCAAGTGGAAAATCGTACAGCCATTATTTCAAAGTCATGTTAAGACGAAAAGTGAATCTTGAAAATGCGGGTAATGACATATCAATTGCCATTGCCACAAAGCAAGGATGGGAAACCGGTTATGCGTTTATACAATACATTCGGTTAAAAGAAAACTGCCTTGAAAAAACAGGTGAATGGGTATGTAGTGAATACACAGTAAGCACGTTTAATGGCGAGCTTTATAATAAAACTTTTTTTGTGTATTTATACAATCCTGCAAAAGAAGAAATGGAAATTGATGATGTAAAGGTTGAATGTTATAGTGTGAATTAATAAAAAAAACCGGGGGAAAGATCAATCGCTGGATCGGAAATAGAAGGAAGCAACTGAATAGCCCCCGGATTTTTTATAAATATTCTGAAACCAGAATGTCAATGTCTGTGGGTTTAATCCCTTTGTCAACGGCAAATATAGTGTTTGCCTTGTTAATGTCATTTGTTTTTTGCCCCCTTGCCCGTACATGCAGGGTAAATAAATCATATAAGTTTGGTTTTACAAGGCTTGTCATTGCTTTGTTAATAATGGTTGTTGAGCAAAGATTGTTGTGCACATTGTTATTGGTTGAAGGATTTCCTTTCAACGAAATGTCGGTCCAGATAGCTTTTCGGTCAACCAGATCAATAATAATTGGAATGGCCACACGTGTATTAGCAGTTAAGTCGAATTTATTCTCTACTGTTACCGGGTCATAAATTTCACCACTATTTGTAAATTGCCGCATCATAAAACCCGCAAAACAAACCGGCAAATGGCAGTAGGGTTGATTTGTATAAGAATTAACGCTCATGAGAATATAACGAACACCCTGTTCAAGACATTTTGAGATTTCAATGTCAATAAATTCTGAAGCGCCATCAGGTGCCGATGTAATGTCGCCACTGTGATAGCCGCCAAAGTCTTTTAAATTGTAATACGCTATGGTGGTTTTTACTCCGCTGTTTGCATCCAAAGCCAAGGCCGATAAGTCAATATCGGTACGGCTAAATCCATCTTTCCAATAAATGAAAAAACGGATTGTGTTCCCAGCGGGTAAATTAATTTTACTTCCCCGTGAAATGGTTTTTAATGCTTTTGAGGCCGAACGTTGAGCAAACGGAACGGTATAATCGTTTAGTGTTTCATCAATATAAACATTGCCCAGAGGTTCGTATTTTTTAAAGCGTTCAATAAGTGTGTTTTCACAAATAGCCACAATTTCGTTACACACCTGCTCATTAAGTGGAGCCAATTCGTTTTTTATGGATCTGGCTTTGCCAACCTCTCCTTTCGGAAAAAATATCCTTAATTCTTTTGGTGAATTTCTATGTTTAAAATGGGTATGAACCTGTAATAAAACCGGTGAAGACACTTTTATTGAAACTTCTTTAAATGCCTCTGTAATTGATACTGATTCAGCGCTCATTCTCAGTAATTTATCAAGCCTCCTGGCCAATTCACCTGGTCGTAATCTCAATAAATTGATAAGGGTAGCAACGTCCTGGCTTAAAATAGATTTTTCAATTTTCCCATTGAATGTGGTAAAAGGTTTATCATTTCTAATTACATCAAAAGCCTCACAACATATTGGAAATCTTTTTTTGTATTCGAACGGATGCAGCTTTTCACCTAATCGTTTCCATCTATTTTTATGGCGCAACATATCTTCGGTTATTGCTCCAATTTTTTCAAGCGAGTGTAAGAGTAGTTTCCTGTTGCGGTTTGAAATGGCCTTAAACTTTGTGTTTTCAGCCAGGCTTACATCACCGTCTGAAATTGCTGTGGCCACTCGTAACACGTCCGTGGCAGTTTTTACATGTTTATCAAACTGTTTTTCAACTTCAAGGTTGTTTTTGAGTAAATATCCAATAAAACTGGCAACATTTTCTTTTAAAGGGATCGTGTCAGGAGTAAGATCAACTATTTTGTTGCCATAATTTTTAATGAACCACTCAAGGTCTTTTTTATCTGCATCAGAGATGGATGTTTTTGCACTTAACAAACGCGTATAAATGGCATTGAAATCCTCTTTGTTTCCGAGTTGAATTACTTTCAGTTTTACATTGTCTTTTAAAGGTTCTCTTTCTTTTTTTTGATAGTTGGTTAAAATACGTTGTCCTATCCAATCACCCACATAATGCCAAAAGGCATTGGTGTATAATTCCTGTTCGCTTAAGGCTTTTACCTGTTCGGGGAAGTTTGGGTACATGGGTTTAAACTGGAAACGAGCACCCACGTTTTCTTGCAGGTCGGCAATAAGTTGCTTGTAAAATGGTTTAAGTCGCTCAATGGATAAGGTGGATAAAGTTTCTATCACTTCGGGAGAAAGGGTGTATCCAAGCGCTTCAATGTTCTTGAGTAAATTTAAAATATAATCCTGCGGCAGTGAAGCATTGCCCTTTTCAAGATAAAGCTTGTTTTTACGCCTTATGTAAATTGAATTATTCACCTTGAATAAAAGTAGTAAAGAATCAATTCATATCACATCAAGCATGTTTACGTGCGATAAAATAAATGCACATATTCTCAGAGAGCACACATGCGTTTTCATAAATCAACATCAAAAAAGACTACTCTCCTTTGCTTTTCAATACGGGGTCAAGGCTTCCTTCTTTGGTTACGCGAAATGCTGTTCTCCTGTTTTCCTGATGAAGCTGCTCAAATTTTGCCTTGTCGGTGTTTTTGAGTTTTTCAATCACATCGCACTCATGACCCGGAATTGGTTGTGTTTCGCCATAACCCTGTGGATGTAAACGCGACACCGCAATGCCTTTTTGCACGAGGTAGTCCACGCAACTTTTTGCACGTCTTTGTGAAAGATCCATGTTTGAAGCATCACTGCCACGGCAATCGGTATGCGCTTTAATCTCTACCGATAAGTTGTCGTTCAATTGAAGGAAGTCAAATAATTTGTCAAGTACAGCCATTGATTTTGGACGTAGAGTGGCTTTGTTAAAGTCGTACTCTATACCTTCAATTTCGATCTCCACACCTTCAGCAGGTTGTGGTTTCAGGAAAAAGTCCTGTACAAGGGTAGTGGACTCGGTAATTCCGTTTGTATTCAGTGCAGCAGCATCGGCAAAGTATTTTACCTTTTGTGCTTTTAAAAACAATTCCTGCTCCTGTGTCAATTCCGTATTATAGTATCCTTTTTCATCGGTGGTAATAAAAAACGGTTCAGCTTCACCCTTCACATCTTTAAATGTTACCAATGAATTTGGAATAGGCTCTTCGGTTTCCTGGTCGTAAACGGTACCTTCCAGTTTAATTTCAATTTTACCGTTGTTTACCATGTAAATATCATAACAATGCCCGCTTTCACATTCCTCGCGGTCACTTGAGAAATAACCTTTTTTCATGAAACGGTCCCATATCAAATACGCATCGTCTTTACTTGAATTGATGGGCATTCCCATGTTAACCGGATCACCATACGCTTCTGCATCTATGTCAAATGTACTTTTGAAAATATCAAGTCCGCCCATGGTTGCATGGCCGTTCGAGGAAAAGTAAAGGGTAGAGGATACGGTATGAAAGAAAGGGGTTACTTCATCATAAGGAGTATTAATGGCCTTGCCTAAATTTTTTGCCTTTGAAATTGGATTTCCGCGTTCGTCAATTTGTATGCTCCAAATATCCATTCCACCTGATCCCCCCGGGCGGTTACTTGAAAAGTACAGGGTAGTTCCATCCATGCTCACAAAAGGGTTAATGGCTTTGCATCCCGGTATGTTTACAGCAGTATCCAATTTAAGTGCTTCAAACCATTTGCCGTTCATCATGCGTGCCATGTACATGTTTCGTTCATTTGGGTTCAAATCATTCCAGCGTGTGAAATACAATACATCGTCAATGGTAAATGCACCAGACGCATCATGCTGCGCGCTGTTAACAGGGCGACCAAAATTGTGAACTTTGCCCCAGGCACTATCACCTTCTGATTCTACCCAATACAAATCACACAGGTATTCTGACTGTTGTTTTTCGGGGTCAATAAGTATGCCTCCTGTACGCGCACTTGTAAATATGAGTTTATTAAAACTTCCCCACCACATTGGAGCAAAAGAAGCAGTTCCTTTATTGAAAACAGCGGTATCGCCAAACGTAACCACGTAATTTGTTTTTACGTTGTTTGAGTCCATGGCATAAAAACAACCGGTCATGTGGCGTTGTGCTGCTTTTGCCAACGAATCATTTTTCTTATCAGAAGTCAGGTAATTTTCAAATCCTTCAACCGCTTCGGCATACCGTTTCATGTTCATCAACGCTTCGGCATACATGAATTTATCGTCAGGGTAAGAACCTTTATCAGCTGTTTTTTTAAACTGGGTTACTGCATGTGGGTAATCAAATGTGTATTTGTAACACATGGCCACCTGGTGTTCCACGTAGTCTTTCAGTTTAACTTTACGTGTACTGTCGGCATTTACTTCTTTGTTTTCCAGTTTTTGGTTGCCAATACTTGCCTCGTACGGTAAAATCCACGAGGTTTTTAAAATGGTTGAGTCATCCAGTATTTTATTATAGTAATCCAGAGCCGAGGCATAATCGCCTTTTTTATAAAACTGATCGGCATAATACAACCACACTTTTTTGGATTGAGCACCTGCACCAAAAACAACCAGTACAAATAGTATTGAAAAAAATCTCTTCATAGTCTTGTTTCAAAAAATAATTACAAACGCGGACAAACTTTGTGGCCTTTTGGTTTTTCTTTCATGTGTATATAAGTGAACGATACTTCAAGCCCACCACGACCATTTGAATTGGGCGTAAGGGTTGACATGTTAAAATCGTATGATATTTTGCCTATGTAACTGTTTTTCCTGAACCCAAGTGACAGGATGGACGCGTCTTTTGTACGGTAAATTAAACCGGGTATAAAATACAATTGTGAATGCTTAAAATAAAAGCCGGCATCTACGGCAAACGTTTGTTCATTGGCGTTACCCTGCTGCATTACCAGCACTTTTGGCAATAAATAAATGGTCTCGGTTAAATTTATACGTGTACCTACATGGAGGTAATGGCGCATTGGCCATTTATTATTGGCCATGAAAAACGTTTCCTTTGGTTCGATCAGGTTGAATGATGTAAACCCAATAAACGGATTTAATTTCGCCTGCTGTTTTGCATAGTAATACATGATACCTGCATTTACAACCGGTAGCAATATAGCCTGGTTGGCAAAACTCTCATTGGTTGCAAGGCTTTGATCAAAGCCACCACCATTGGTTGTTACATACTGGTTGTCGAACGTGTATAATTTATACTCGCTTGACTTTTGTATAACGCCAGCCTGCACACCAAATGAAAGGTTATGTGCTTTGTTTTTGCTGAGAGGTACCGTGTATGCAACATTGGCCGTACCCTGCAATGCATTGTAGTTTCCAATACCCGCGCGGGCTTCAATTATTTGGGCGCCAAATCCCCATTTGCCTACCGGCATGTCAAAGCTCAAAAGAGCTGTGTTGTAAGGTTTAAAGTTCACAGCACGCCATTGGGTACGGCATTGAAGATGCAGGCGCCAGTCGCCCTCAATTACACCGGTCATTGATGGGTTTAAAAAGAGAGGGGCGGCATCGTACATGCTCAGGTGAAAATCCTGTGAGCGTGCACTGTTCATAAGTGCGCAACCCGTTAGTATCAATATTAATTTCTTCATAATTCTTAACGCAATAAAGTTACGTCACCCGTTTGGCGGATGACTTTTCCGTTAGCAATGGTAACCTCAAATGTCCAGGTAAAAACACCCATTGGCTGATCAACCCCATTAAAGGTGCCGTCCCAACCAACCAACGCATCGTTGGTGTGGAATATCAATTGTCCCCAGTTGTTGTAAACATTAAAATCAGTGGCGTTAAATGGTCCCCCGCGAATAATGAATACATCATTTTCACCGTCACCATTTGGCGTAAATGCTGTTGGCAATACCGGCATTAAAGCAACCAGTATTTCCAGTCGTGCCGTATCCTCGCATCCATTGGCATCGGTTACCACCAGTGTTACCCAATAGCTTCCACCGTTCGGGTAATTGTGTGAAGGGTTTTGCACATTTGTACCAAGTGAATCGCCAAAGTTCCAGTACCATCCCGTAACGCCTCCGGTTGACTGGTCGGTAAAGTTTACATCTTCAAGCACCACAACAGGGTTTGGCGATGCATCAAAGGAGGCAACCGGACGTGGCAACACATTTACATTGTGAACAACTGTATCAATGCAACCCAGGGCTGAAGTAACCTGTAAGGTTACTGAAAACGTTCCTGTGCCGTTATATACATGTGTTGGATCTTCCAGGTTAACGGTTGGTGAACCATCACCAAACGTATAGGTCCAGCCCGTTATACTGCCTGAAGAAATAAATGAATTGTCAAGGAATTGAACGGGTGTTCCTTCGCACAGGGCACCATAGGTGAAGTCAGCAATTGGTAAAGGATGAACGGTTACACTTTGTACAGTAGTATCATAACATCCATTGCTGGAACCTGCTACCAATGTCACGCTGAATGTCCCACTGCTGGTATAGCTGTGAATTGGGTCGCTCGCAATGCTTGAGGTGAAGTCACCAAAATCCCAGTTCCAGCTATTCACGCTTGCCGAAGGTGTTGAAAGGTCAGTAAAGCTTGTGTTGTCACCTGCGCAAGCAGTTGTGTTGCTGAAGCTGGCTACCGGAGGTGTTTTAAAGGTAACAAAAAGCGTATCGTCATCAGGATTACAACCAAATGCACTGCTGGTAGTTAAAATTAATTCAAGGCCACCTGAAGAAATATCTAACGGTGAAGGTGTATACGTAGTTACCAGGAATGCACTTCCAGGGCTGAACAAACCGGTACCAGTTGATGTCCATGACCCGGAAACTGATCCACCGCCAGTAACGGTTCCATTCAATTGAATAACTTCATTTTCACAAAATGCCTGGTCGGCACCTGCAAATGCTTGTGGTGGTGTAATAAAATAAACACGCATCGAATCTGTTTCAGTAGGGCAAATACCACCATTTGTTGAAATGTATACATCTACAAATCCATTTGCGGTATCAATCGGACTAACATTATAACTTGTGTTTAACGATCCCGGTGCAACCACATTTCCAAAACCTGTTTCGGTCCATGTTGTTGTGAAACCTGTGGTAACGGTTGCGGTTAGTGGAAAGTTTGATAAGTTGGCACAAACTGTGTCAGAAGATGTAATGGTGATTACTGGTTTATTTAAAATGGTTACCTGTAAACTATCCTGCACGGCATTGCAATTCCCGTTACCGGTTGATGTAAGTGTAATGTAGATTGACCCTACAGCTGTGTCGGTACTGCTCACATTGTAATCAGCATTCAGCAAAAGGTCTGAAGGACTGAATGAGCCGGCTCCGGTTGTAGTCCACTGGCCAGTTGTTGATGCACCGGTAACAGATCCGTTAAGGTCAACAACTGCGGTGTTTGAGCAAATAACCTGGTCAGGTCCTGCTACCACAACAGGTGGATCGGTAAAATAAATGACAACGGTATCCTGGTCATTCGGGCACGAGAAGAAACTTCCGGCTGATGTCAGGTACAATACAAGACTGTCCTGCGCAAGATCGGCAGGTGAAGGTGTGTACAATGTGCTGAGCGATCCTGAACTTGCAAATGCTCCTCCCGAACCACCGCTCCAGCTTGCACCTGCTGCAAAGCTCAATGTGCCATTTACGGGTATATCACCAACATTATTGGTACAATACGTATTGTCACCACCGGCACTTACAATTGGCGATTGAATGAATGTTACTTTCATGGTATCGGTAACCGGATTACAGTTACCTGTTGACGAAAGAACAAACGTTAAATATCCCTGCGCATAATCACTGGTGGTAGGTGCGTAAGTGGTAGTTAGGTTAGTTGGTGTGTTTACGGTTCCTGTTCCATCAAGTACAGTCCAAATACCGGTTGTTGATCCACCGGTTACACTGCCGTTTAAAGCTATGGAAGGATTGCCGTTACACAGTATGGTGTCGTTTCCTGCATTGGTGTATACCCTGCGAATGAAAGATGATAAGTAATGGTATAAACAGCCGGTACTGGCACCTCCGTTAATTACTCCCATGCTGAATAAATCGGTTGAATTGGTAATAAGGTTTGCTGAACCAACAGGAACAATTGCTGTGGTAAACGAAATTTGTGCTCCCATCCATGCTCCACCCGTACCTGGTACAGGTGTAAATGCGCCTGCAGTAATGGGGGCAGCGCTTCCATTTAATAAAAATGATCCTTCAGCTCCTGATTTGCACAAAAGATTCAATAAGAAGCTCTGGTTGTTTGGACGAGCAAATGCAACGGTGTCAGATCCTGCACAATTTAATGGAGGAAGTATTGCTTCACCTAACTCGCAGCCATAACCTGACATATGCAATAAATAAACTGGTTTATCAGAATTTACATACGTTAGTGCCGTTGTAATGCTAAACGGATAAGTATCGCCCTGGTTTAAAATGGTTGTAGTTGTTGTTCCATTATCAATTGTTACGGTAGTAAAGTTTTCGGTTGCAAGAACAAAAAAGGATTCGTTGGATCCTGCATTCAGGAATCCGCGGTTAATAATGTATTCATTCCCAATAACATCCGTTGGTACAATCTGGTCACCCATCAAGTCATGGCAACCGCCACCACCGGCAGGGTTAACAGAGTCATCAGATACGGTTACTGATACAGGTTTGTCAGATACCACAATGGAGCCGGCCAGGTTGTTGCCAACCACATTTGTATTTTGGGTGAGGTTTTGAATGTTATAGGTCATTCCCTTGAAGGGAAGAAATACAGCATAAGTAACATTGGCGGGGTGTCCTCCAACAACGGGACACCGGGGTGTAATATAAATGGTTGTATTGTCTTCTGTTGCGGTTACAATGGCTTGTTGAAATGGCTGCGTTACAGTTCCGTCACCATTCAAATCACCACCAAGGGTTTGATTGTCCCATAAGGTTTGAAACGGTAACACGAATTCGGTTCCCATGCCGTTTTGCCCCTTTAGTGAGTAGGTTTCCGGATTATAAAAGTTAGTTGCACGTGTAATAACGTCATATACCACTGTTATGGGATGATTCGCAGAGATTTTAAACCCATGATGCAAGACTGCGTCTGCAGGTTTGTTTTCAAGGGAGTCCATCATGTGGTGCATATACTTCGTGAAAAGTGTATTGGGCCCAATTGTAAATGTGGTGTCATAGGTTGACGAAGGTTGCTGTATCCTAACCGTAGTTGAAGGATAGTTGAAGGTTGAAACTTCAAACGCAATTGGATCACGCCACCAGTGGTCAGGTGTTACCCAGGGCGCACCAAACCAAAAAACGGTATCGATCTGCGCTTTGATTTCACTTGTGCTTAGTGTAAAACCTGCTATTAAAATGACCAGGTATTTTAAGTGCTTTTTCATATGCAAACTTCTTTTTTAAAAGTCATATGGAATACGAAGAGTAAATTTTCACTGATGCTTCGTATTTCATAAACGTGTGTTGTGTATGATTAAATATTTTTTATTCTTTTTTCTCTTCTTCTTCCTTGCCTTTTTCCAGTTCCTTCTCGTGTTTCTTCTTCATCTCGTCCATAATGCTGTTGTTAAGCTCTTCGTCTTTTTGAATTAAAACAGCATGTGGTTTGGTTAACACAAATGATATAACCACTTCGTGCGAACCACTTTGGTAGGCACTTATTTTTGACATGGAATAATCAAATGCATAACCAATGTTTAAACGGTTTTTGATGTTGTATCCAAGGCAAATACTTGCCGCATCATCACTGCGGTAGGCAAGGCCTGCCCAGAATTTTTTATTGAAATCACCTTTAACCATAGCTGTCCACTGCAATGGAACAGGCTCAGTATATTTCAACAGGAAACTTGGCTGAAGTACAAATGTTTTTTTAGCTTTCTTTTTGTGGCAATTGATGTTGATACCGCCTATTGCCTGGTAGTGCATAGCAAGGCCTGCGTTGTAGGTAGTAAACTTAACCTGTTCGCCCAGTATTTGGCTTGCGCTTGCCATAAAGAAAAATTTCTCAGAATAAAGATGTAAACCACCGTTTAAGTCAATAGCATTTACTGACAATACATTCCCGGTCAGAATTTCATCACCCTGGTCGGCCAGCTTGGCATCGTACAATTTTACACGGTACTGGATATAACCTGGCCTTATTCCAAAACCCAGTTTCATTTTATTGCCCAGTTTAAAATGCTGTGCATAATTTACGTAGGCGCCTGTACAGTTGGTTAACCCTGTTTTGTCAGAGATTACTGCCAACCCGTAACCCATTTTTCCCTTGTTGCGATAAGAGCCGTAGAAATTAGCCATGATGGTAACAGGAGCTCCTTCGAAGCCCGCCCATTGGTTGCGGTAACTCAGGTTAGCGGTATGAACTGTATTACTTCCTGCAATAGCCGGGTTATAATAATAACTGTTCATTAAGAAATTGGTATAAGTTGCCTGTTGTTGTGCGAAAACCGAACCGCCAACAAAAACCGAAAGTATGATTAGTATCTTCTTCATATTTATTAGCGCTGGTTAAGTATTAAAATAGTCCCTTTGAACGGATCGGGCTGTGATTCGTCTTTAAGGTCAATGATATAATAATAGGTTCCTTGCGCAACGGGTGATCCTTCAAATGTGCCGTCCCATGGATCGACATAGCCTTCAGAAAAGAAGACTCGTTGCCCCCATCGGTTAAACACTTCTACCGTTGCTTGTGGATAGAGTAATTGTATAAATGGTAATTTCCATTCATCATTTTTATTATCCCCATTGGGTGAAATAGCATTTGGAATCAATTGAACAATTTCAGTGGTAATGGTGTTAATGGTAATTGTAGTAAAGGCGCTGTCAACACAGCCAAACCCATCGTATGCATATTGCACTACCGTATATGTTCCATTGGCGAAATAGGTGTTGGATGGGTTTTGAACGGTGGATGTATTGGTGTTGCCAAATTCCCAGTACCATGAAACAGCATTTGACGAAGTGTCTACAAAATCAAAAGTAGCTCCCACGTTCAACCCGTTATCGGTATTGTAATAAAATCCGGCACTTGGACGCGGTGGAATGGTAATAACGGTAACCAATGTATCAAGGCAGCCATGTACAGTTGATACAATGTGCGTGATGGTGAAATTACCACTTCCTGTAAATAACTGTGTAGGATTTTCAGTAGTAGCCGAGCCCATTCCGCCAAAATCATAAAACCAGTAATTGATTACATCCCCTGAAACGGTTGACGTATCGGTAAAGTCTATAACCAGGTTAGAACCTACGCAGCTTGATGTGTACACAAAGTTTGAAGTTGGAATTGGCCAGGCATTTACTGTTTGTGTAACGGTATCACTGCAACCAACATTGGTTGTAACAACCAGTGTAACGGTATAGGCCCCAGGTGCACCATAGGTGTGCGAGGGACTGCTTAATGTATCGCCAAATCCATCACCAAAATCATAATCCCAATTTACAATTGAACCAAAGCCTGGTAACGAGAAATTGGTGAAATCAGAAGCAATGCCCAAACATTCCTCGGTAAAGTTAAAGTTGGCAAATGGAGGTGCAACAAACTGGATTTGCACAGTTGAATTTTCAGATGTACAGCCACCGTTATTTGTAGATGTTAACGTAAGGAATAAAACACCTGCAGAAATTTCACCGGCTGTTGGTGTATATACTGCGTTAAGTGTTGAGTCGTTAGGTGTAAACGTACCTGCGCCACCTGACCATTGCCCGGTAGTAGTTGGTCCGCTAACCGAACCGTTTAATGGGATATCAGGAACATTGGTACATTGTATAATGTTTGACCCTGCACTTACGGTTGGAGCGGGGGTAAACGTAACAACAATACTATCTTTTGCCGAATTACAAAGCCCGTTACCGGTTGACTCCAGGTAAAGAATAACGCTTCCTGAAGTAACGTCACCCGGACTAGGCTGATAAGTGGCATTTAAGGTTAAATTATCTGGAGAAAAAATTCCCGTTCCGGAGCTTGTCCATTTACCGGTTGTTGTTATACCCGAAACATTTCCATTCAATGAAACATCAGGGTTGTTTTCACAAACCGAAACAGTGGATGGACCGGCATCGGTGTAAGGTATATTGGTAATGGTTACAACCATGGTGTCGGTTTCAGGATTGCATGATCCAAAGTTGGTGGATGTTAATACAAGAGTAACTGTACCTGCAGCTGTATCAAGTGCCGATGGAATGTATGTGGCATTAAGCGTTAAATTATCTGGTGAAAAAGTTCCGCTTCCAAGTGTTGACCATGATCCTGTGGTTGCACCGCCTGTAACGCTACCGTTAAGTGTAACATTGGCATTATTGGCACAAACAGTTTGATCGGCCGAGGCACTTACAATTGGAGCAGGTTCAACCCATAGTACCAGTGTATCTCGTTGCACCGGGCAAGGGCCGGTTGATGATAAAATAAGTTCAATTGGGCTAACAAGTGAATCTAACTGGCTGGGCACATACGTATTTATTAGGGCTGTGGATCCCCCTGAAAATGATCCGTACCCTGTGCCGCCCCATGTTCCGGTTACCGAACCGCCACCTACAATTCCGGTAACAGCAAGTGTGGTGTTGGCGCAAATGGTATCATCAGGCCCGGCATCTACAAAAGGGTAGGAGTTGAACTCAGATAGAAATGCATAACTGCTTCCCCTGGTTGTACGGCCTTGTGTAACGGCCATTCCAAATACATCGCCACTGTTGTGCACTAAATTATAGGAGTTAAGAGGAACTGATGCCGTGCTGAAATAAATGAGGGCGCTTTTAAATGCACCACCTGTACCTGGCACGGTAGTAAAGGCTGCGGCAGGAATAAGTGCAGCGCTACCATTCAGGGTGAACATACCTTCAAAACCTGTTCGGGTATAAAGCCGTAACCCGAGCGAGTCACCCGATGTGCGTGTAAAAGCTGCATCATATGTTCCGGCACAATATACGTTTGGAACCTGGGCCCCGTTTAAACTGCATTCGAAACCTGAGGCGTGCCACAGGTATACGGGTTTGCTGGTATGTATATACGTTACGGTTTCGGTTCCTACAGCATATTCATAGGTCTCACTCCAGTTAATAAGTGTACTTGTCGTTGTGGAGTTGGTAATGGTAATGCTGGTTCCGTTTTGTGTTGCAAGAACATAAAAGCGTTCATTGTATCCTTTGCCTTTGTGAATGATAAAATCGGTTCCGGCATATTGGGCATCGGTAATCTGGTCACCCATGGTGCTGGTGCAACCTGACTGGCTCAATGCCCCATTGTATACAGTAACGGAAACAGGTTTGTTGGATGAAACAATGGAACCTGCCAGTGACGTTGCAGCGGTGACGTTGACGTCACGTGCACTGTATGTTTGGCCTGCATTAAGGGTTACGCTATACGTTACATTGGCTGCATGACCAACAACGGCAGTACGTGGTGTAATTAAAACAGTTGTTGCATTTTGTGAAGCAACAATGTCAATGGAACAAAATGAAGCAGGCGCGGTTACTGCGTTAGCCCAGAATTTTTGAAAAGGGGTATAGAAATTCATGCCCAGGGCTTTTGAGCCCTTGAGTGAAAATATTTCCTTGTTGTTTGCTGCTTTTACTTCGTAAAATGCGCCAATGGGTGCAGTAGAGGTAATGTGTAAACCGTTGTTTGAAACCACGTTTGCTGCAGGGCTTTCAACCATGGCAAGCGAAGCGGTAAGGTTAACACTGTCACATGAATTGGCAGGTATGGTTAGTACTACTGGGGTGAAACCACCTGTAGCCGGTTCGCTAATTGTAACTGTAGCCGGGCTGCTATACGTGATAAAACGCAAATAAATTGGAGCATCGCCAACGGAAGCAGAAACCTCGGGTGCGGCAAACCAAAAGTCAGTATCAATTTGCGCAGTACTTGTTTTTGCGGAAATGGCTAGTGAGAAGAAGCATGCAATTCGTAAGAAATATTTCATAAGCGTATAATTCGTTTTTTTAAGTCATAGGGTATATTCATGTTTTACTTTTTATTTGGGTAAACAGGAATATGTCATCACACGTAGTAAATCGGGTGTATGTTGCAGGTTTTTATCAATGATTTCAGATCGGTTTTCAGGGCGCAAAGATAACTTGTAAATGTCCATTTCCGTCATAATATTGGTCTATTTCATCGTTGGCTTTTCCACAGTCAATTTACTGGTTAACACGAGTCTCATCTCGTTAAGCGTTGATAATCAGTTATTTTTACGAAAAAGCTCAAAACTCTTCGACAGGGAATAACAGAAAAAATGAATGAACCCAAAAATTAAACAAACAAATTTACCGTTCCACCTGCCTGGAATTATATTGAAAATGACGGTAGTTAAATCCAAAAGTTGGATGTGAAAAAGCCAATTTGAACCAAATTTGAGGAATTGGTAACCTGTATGGATAAACGACATGATTTTACTGACAAACATTTTAGTATTTCAATGAAAAAATGTTGAAGTCGCGGCAAATTGCGGCATTTGGCAGGTATCCCACAAAAAAAAGAGAAGCATTTTGGCTTCTCTTTTTTGTATTTGGTTCAGAATTTTCTACTTATTGCTTTCCAGTACCGGTGCCGAAGGATCGCCTTCTTTCACAACACGGAATGCTGTACGCCTGTTGCGCTGGTGCATTTCATCGTATTTTAACGGATCCGATTTTTTCAGTTTTTCGATGGTTTCACAGTCATGGCCTGGAACCGGTTCACTTTCACCTTTTCCTTGTGGAATAATGTGCGTACGTTTTATGCCTTTTGTTACAAGATAATCAACACAACTCTGGGCTCGTTCCTGTGATAGTTTTTGGTTGTATGTATCGCTGCCGCGACAGTCTGTATGCGATTTAATTTCCACAATAAGGTTGTCGTTAAGGGCTAAGAAATCGTATAATTTATCAAGAATTTCCATTGATTTAGGACGCAGGGTTGCTTTGTCAAAATCGTATTCAATACCTGGAATTTCAATCTCACCTGTTGGAATAGGACGCAGGAAAAAATCTTTTTCAAGGTCGGCACTTTCAGTAAGGCCCAGGGTATTAACGGTACCTGCATCGGCAAAATATTTTACCTTTTGCGCTTTGATGAACAGCTCCTGGTCTTGTGTAAGATCGGTGTGGTAATATCCTTTTTCATCGGTTGTGATAAAGAAAGGTTCGGCCTCACCACGCACATCTTTAAATGTTACAAGTGCATTTGGAATAATCTCTTCTGTCTCGGCATCGTAAACATAACCACTCAATGTAAAATGTAAATTTGGTTTCTGGAAGGAGTATACCCTGCTGCAATTCGGAGTAATGTCCTGTGTGCTGTCACAATCGGTACAATGTTTCCTGTCACTGGTAAAAAATCCTGTTACCTGGCTTTTGTCAAGTATGTAATGCAAATCATCGGTTGATGAGTTTACCGGTGCACCAAGATTTGCCGGGGCTCCCCAGGCAGCATCGTCCGTACTCCAATGTGTTTTATAAACATCCAGTCCGCCAAAACCAATGTGCCCGTTACTGCTAAAGAAAAGGGTGTTTGATTGCTGGTGCATGAAAGGGCTAAGTTCATCGCCAACGGTGTTAATTGGAGCGCCCAGGTTTTCAGGATTTCCCAAATTACCGTCTTCGTCAATTTTACACATCCATATGTCAAGACCACCTAAGCCACCGGGCCTGTCACTGGCAAAATATAATTTTGTGTTGTCAAGTGATAAGCAAGGTTGCATGGTACGAAAACCGTCCATGTTTAAGCCATCAATTTTAAATGGTTCAAGCCACCTGCGGTTGAACATTTTACTTACATATATATTGCATTCTGAAGGATTTTCAGGATTCCAGCGGGTGAAGTAAAACGTAGTACGGTCAACGGCCATTGCGCCACCGCCTTCGTTTTGGTTGCTGTTAATAAAACCCACCAGGTGCTGTGGCTGATCAAAACCATTTCCTTCTTCGTTTTCATTAGCAATGTAAAAGTCAGTTGTATAATAATCCACTTCTTTTTTAGGATCAACCACTACATTTCCTTTGCGTGCCGAAGCAAATGCAATGGAATTATCGGTAAAATAAGTAATGCCCAAAGCGGCAGTTCCTTTATTGAAATTGGAATCAAGTTCGGTTACCACAACGCCCTCAACGGTATTTTCATCGTTGGCGGCAAATGCACAACCGGCTTTTTGAATTTCGGCCATTTGAACCTGTTTTCCTCCACCTTCAGCAATGTATTCTTCAAAGTTCTTTTCTGCTTCGGTGTACTTTTTATTGTTCATGAGGGTAACACCATAATAGTATTTCACATCCGGAAAAAGCAATGACTTGTTGGCTACAGCCATACTGTAATAACGCTCGGCATTTTTGTAATCGTGCAATAAGCGGTACGATTCAGCTAAACGGTTTAATGCATTAACCTCATTTTCGTCACTGGTATTGATGCTTTTTGAGTCGTTGTTTTTTTTCTTTCCTCCATAGGAAACAACTTCATAGGGGAACGTCACATCGTTTTTGCCGGCTGTTCCAAAAAACAGTTTTTTATAAAAATAAACGGCCGAACCATAATTGCCCTTTTTAAAGGCCTGGTCACCCAATTCAATCAATTCTTTTCGCGTTTGTGAGAAAACCGTGAGTTGTGCAAGGGTTAACAAACAAACTATATATATCGCTCTTTTCATATTCTTTCCTGTTTGGTTGGCTGTTAATACATCCTTGGACATGTTTTAACCGGGTTTGGATCAAGTTTACGGTTGATGTAGGTAATTGACAATTCAAGTCCGCCACGGCTGTTTGTAACGTTTTTAAGCGATGATGTATTTACATCATAGCTCAGCAGGTAAGTGAACTTTCCGTATTTTAAACCAGCTTCAACAATTGCAGCATCTTTGTTACGCCAGGTTGGACCAAAAATCAGGTACGCATCTGACTTTTTCATGTAATACTGTAAATGCACGGTTGTGGTAATTTCAGAAGCTTTTTTCTGGTACATATAAATACCTTTTGGCAGGAATGAAATGCGCTCATTCACATTTACCTTGCATCCACCGTGGTACCACATGTGCAGCGGCAGGCGATTGTCCTGCGAATAAAATGATTCTTTAGCCTGGTTTAAATGGCGGAATGAAACGCCAATAAACGGGTTGATGCGTGACGATTCCTTACCGTAATAATACATGATACCGGCATTTGAATCAAACAGGAAATAAGAATTAACTGTATTTGATTCGTTGTTTGCTAAACCGGGATCAAAACCACCACCATTCATTGGTGTAAACTGGTCACCAAAGGTAAGCTTATTCATGTCAACGCTTTTTTGAAGCCCTCCCAATGAAATACCGGCCGAAATGTGGTGATTGTTGTTTTTATCAAGTTTAAAATCGTACGCAGCCGAAATGGTTGGAGCAAATACATTGTAATTACCTGTTCCCGCCCTGAAGTCAGCAATTTGAATGCCTATTGACAATTTTTTGTCTTTTATGGGCATGTCAACCGAAATCAGGCCTGTTTGAAACGGTTTTGATGCAATGGCGCTCCATTGCGTGCGGTAGTGACCGTGAATACGAATGTTCCCTTTAAACAACCCTGTCATTGCAGGATTAAAATTAATGGGTGCAGCATCGTATTGTGAAAGGTGAAAGTCCTGGCCAAATACGCCTGACACACTCAATATAAACCCAGCGGTATATAGAAGTTTCTTCATAGTTTCTTTTCTCTAACGGTTAAGGGGTTAACGCAATAAGGTTACATCGCCATGTTTTTCATGCATGGTGCCATCGGGCGTGGTAGCCTTTAATGTCCATACAAATACACCTACAGGTTGTGGTGCGCCTTTGTATGAGCCATCCCATCCTGTTGCCTGTTCGTTGGTGGTAAATATTAATTCACCCCAGTTATTATACACCTTGAATTCAAGATCGGTAAACGGACCACCGTAAACAAACAGGAAGTCGTTTGAATTGCTGCCGTTTGGTGAGAAACCACTTGGAACATGAGGAGGAAGGAATACAACTACTTCTCTCCGCACTGTGTCAACGCAACCATTTGTATCAATAACAGCAAGGGTCACTGTGTATACACCGCTACCGGTATAAGCATAACTTGTGTTTTGCGATGTTGCTGTTCCTGATCCGTCACCAAAATCCCAGTTCCAGGCTACAATGTTACCAACAGGAGTTGATCCGTCAGTAAATGTTACAGGTTGAAACTGATTCACAAATTCAGGTGAAGCCGTAAAGTTGGCCAATGGTGCAGGTAATACGGTAACTGCCTGGGTAATTGAATCAATGCAACCCTGGGCCGATGTTACCACCAATTCAACATTGTAAGTTCCGGATGCAGCGTATTGGTGTGTTGGGTCCTGAACAATATCGGTTGCGCCATCACCAAAATTCCATGCCCACGAATTGATGAATGATCCCACTACGCTTGAATTATCTTCAAAGGGTGTTCCTCCCTGCAGGCAAGGCGTTACGTTTACAAAAGCTGGGTTTGGCAAATAATTTACAGGAACTGTTTGTGTAAGTGTATCAATACAGCCGTTGTTGGATGTTACCACCAAACTAACGGTTTGGTTTCCTTCGGTAGGAAATACAAATGAAGGGTTGGTTGCTGCCGAAAAAGGTGTGCCTGATAATAACCATGACATGCCTGAAATTCCGCCAACAGCTGTGGTGGTATTGTTAAACGTGGTTGGCTGACCAAAACAAACCTGGTCAAACGTATACGCAATTTGTGGCGAAGGAATAACCGATACGTTCAAAGTATCACGTTGTGCCAAACATCCACCGTTATTGGTTGTCACAAAAATAAATGTGACGTTTCCTGTTGCTGCATCACCAACTCCCGGAATATAGGTAGGCGTACTGGTTGCGGTAACAAGGCTGTCAGGGGTATATATTCCATCGCCCGAACCAGACGTTGTCCAGTAACCACTACCAGTACTTGATGTTGCTGCAAGTAACAAAGGCTGACCCGTACAAATGGTGTCATCGGCCAGTATGCTCATTGTTGGTGGTTGGTAAAAGCACATTTGCATAGTGTCAGTTACCGGTAAGCAATTTGCGTTGAAAGTAGTGCTGAGGTAAAAATAAATGCATCCTGCTGCTGTATCGGCTGCAGAAGGGAAATAAACTGCATTGGTATCGGTATTGTCAGAGAAGGTACCTGTTCCGCTGGTTGACCAGGAAACGCCACCGGCAACCGTGTACGAACCATCAAGCATAATGTTGCTGCTGTCACGGCAAACCTGTATATCGGCACCGGCATCAACTGTTGGACCATCCACAAAGGTTATCATTACAGAGTCAAATGCAGAAGGGCATACCCCGTTACCTGTTGTGGTAAGTATAATATACATTGAACCGGATGCAATTTCGGAAGCTGAAGGCGTATAGTCCACAACCAGGTTTGAAGGACTTGGAGGTGTAAAAACACCACCCGGTGCCCAGTTTACCCATAAACCACCACTTGCGTTGGTAACCGAACCGTTAAGCGTAACTGTTGGATTATTCAAACACGAATTCAAATCAGGACCACCGTTTGCTGTAGGTTGTCCTTGCACAAAAAACGGTTGTATGACGGTGTCTTTACACCCAACGCTTGTATTGATTGCAAGTTGTACATCAAACAACCCGGGTGAAGTAAATGTATGCGATGGCGAAGGAATTACGGAAGTTCCTCCGTCATCAAAATTCCATGCCCACGATGTTACGGGGTTTGACGGGCTTCCGGCTGAAGCATCAGTAAAGGTAACCGCGGTATTGATACAAACTGAATCAACAGCGTTGTAGTTGGCAATGGCCTGGTCAACACAAATGTTTTTGTAAGTAGTATCGGCACATTTTGTATGCGGTTGTGTTACCAGCATTACATCGTAACATTGGTAAACTGCCGGGTAACTGTATGTTGGACTAGTGGCGTTACTGGTATCAGAAGGCACCGTATTGGGTAAACTGATATCGAAATCCCAGAAGAAAGTAGTACTTGGGTCATACAAACTTTGATTTGAAAATGTAACGGTGTAATCACCATCACATGAAGCTGATTCACCAATTATGGGTTGAATAGGAGGAGGGCAGGATACCACGTTGAACTGGAAGTCGCGGTAAATAGAACTTATTTTTACCCCGTCACGGTACTCATCACACTGTATACCTGCAGCAAAACGACCAATGTCGGGTGGTATGCCGTGAATTACTCCGTCAATATCAATAGTGAGGCTGGTTGCGCCACTTACGTCAAGCGGATTGGTTGGGCTAAAAGGGGAAATAAAATCGCAGTAAACAAAATTCGGAACACCTGCTGTGAAAGTAATGTCCCACGGTGCGGCTCCTACGTAATTGTAATCGCTGAAAGGGTTGTAGAATGAGTATACCAGTGAATCTCCGTCAACATCTGTTGCTCCGTGATCAAAGTCAATGTCAAACCCCTGGCAAATAAATACCGGAGGTGGTTGTTTCCAGGAAGGAGAACTGTTTGTCAATAAAAGTGTGTTGTCAGGAATTTTACAATAAAAACCTTCACCACCATTTCCAGGGCCAGATCCGCCCGGGTCAACCAGGTTTTGTACTGCAGAGTTACGGCAACAGGTTTCAAAATAGAGGTGATATCCTCCTGCAATGGGAGGCATGGTGTTTACAACCGCTGTAAAAATTCCCTGCTCAATCTCGGTACAATTTGGACTGGCGGCACATGAATCAATATACGGTTGTACAAGGCTAAGTTCTGTAAGGTTTACGGTTACACTTTGGTAAAATGCTCCACTGCTTCCGAAAAAAATATCAACACGGGCTGTTGTTTGCAGGGCAACGTGTGGGTCGCATAAGTCGGCCGCCCGGTACAAACGTAAGTTGATGCGATATGAACTTCCACCTAAGTGATCATAGGTGAGTGAACCGCCAACAATGTGTGTGGCATAATTGGAAAATCCAACCATGCAAAAGGAGAGCAGTAGTAAAAATTTCTTCATAACCTGTATATGATTTTCAACCGGTAAATATACTACGGTTTTTTTTATCTACGCAAAACTTTAATTCATTTACTTTTTTGGTGGGTTGGACGGAAAACACTAATTTAGGCGCTTATTTTAATCACCGCAATGAGAACATATTTACTCTTACTGGCCGTCCTTGGCCTTCACACAGCTAATGCACAAATCAATGTCCTTTGGGAGTCGCGTTTTGACGGGGTTTCCAGCAACATTGACCGTGTGGCCGGTATGCATGTTGATAACTCTGGTAACGTGTATGTTACCGGGTCTTCGTACAATGCTGTTTCAGGGTATGATATTGTGACAATAAAGTATGATAATGCGGGTGCACAATTGTGGGCCATGACATTCAACGGGGCGGGCAACGGAAGTGATAATGCTTCGGGAATAGCGGTGGATGTTTCAGGTAACGTATATGTTTCAGGTACCTCGTATGTTTCAGGAACCAATTACGATTTTTGCGTTATAAAATACAATACAACCGGTGCGTTGCAATGGCAAATTTACAACGGAGGCGGATTTTACGATGAGACCCGTGCCATTACACTTGATCTTGCTGAAGCACCGATTGTTGTAGGTGGATTCCAGGCAACAGCCAGTAACACAAATTACCGTACGTTAAAACTGAATCCCTTATCAGGCGCCACTACATGGACCATGGATTTTTCCAATTCAACAAACCTTGACATTGCAACAGCCATTACTGTTGATGCAACAAACAATTTATACGTAACGGGTCATAGTTTTCAGTCAGGACAGGACCTGAACATTCGCACCATTAAATATAATTCAGCAGGTGTTGTCCAATGGAGTACCCAGTTTAATGCCAACAACACATTGAATTCATATGACATGGCAAGTGATATTGTTGTGAACTCATCAAATGAAACATTTGTACTTGGAACTGTTTTCAACGGGTCGGTGAGCGATGAAGATATTATACTTGTAAAATACAATGCTGCAGGAGCGGTTACCGGCAATGTTCAATTGAACGGTACAGCCAATGATAAAGACACACCAAATTCACTTATACTGGATGGAAGTGGAACGAACATGTTTTTAGCAGGTTCTGTTAAAGGCACATCCACATCAGAAGATTTTCTTGTAGCAAAATATAACTCATCGCTTGCGCAACAATGGATTGATAAATACAATGGTTCGGGAAGTAATTACGATGAAGCCACCGGCCTTGTTTTGGATGGAACCGGCACGTATTTATATGCCACTGGATATTCATTCCTTACAGCAAGCAACAACGATTACCTGACCATTAAATACGATGCTGCAGCCGGAACACGTGTTTGGGACACACGTTTTAACGGGCCTGCAAACAACAGTGATCAGGCCGGTTTTATTGATGTTGATGCGGCCGGAAATGTGTATGTGAGTGGCGATAGTAAAGGTTCGGGAACAAACCTGGATTATTCAACCATTAAATATTGCCAGCTAACAACAGTTGCTACCGTTGACCAGGATACAGTTTGTGCCAATACACTGGTGAACTTTTCAGTAACTGGTGGAACAAGTGCCTTGTGGACTGCGCCTACAACAGGGCTTTCATGCACGTCATGTTTTACACCTTCAGCAACGCTTATGAGTGATGTTTGTTACTATGTACAAACGCAGGATGCAGGTGGTTGTATTGATAAAGATACGGTTTGTGTTATTGTAAATCCATTGCCCGGACCAGTTATTACACCTGATGGCCCAACAACATTTTGTATTGGTGATTCAGTAAGTTTAACGGCATCAGGTTTTGCTTCCTATACGTGGAGCACAGGTGAAACAAGCTCAACCATTACAGTTGATACAGCCGCAACCTATACGGTTACTGTTACTGATGCATCGGGTTGTCAAAACTTCACCAACATTGTGGTGGCTGTAAATAACCTGCCTGTTATCAATGCCGGTATTGATGATGAACATTGCCAGGGCGATTCAACCCAATTGACAGCTACAGGTGGTGTAAGTTATACCTGGGTTGCAAGCCCTTATTTAACCAGCACAACAATTAACAATCCACAGGCCTTTCCGTTCACACCGGGCACGTATACATTTATTGTAACGGGTAGTGATGCTATTGGATGTAGTAATACTGATACCGTTGAAATAACCGTTAATGCGTTGCCGGTAACTCCCATCCTGTTTCGCCCGGGAGGAAATCCTGATAATATTTATGCAACTAATTTAACAGGTGGATTAACCGTTGAATGGTATTGGAATGGTGTTTACATTCCTTCAGCTGGAACGGGTGGAACATTGGAGTTGGGCGATACCAATGCCGTTTGGGGTTGTGCTCCCGGTATAAATGATTATTTCTGTCAATACACCGATGCCAACGGATGTAAATCTGAATTTTCAGATACTATAACAGTTGACACAGTAGGTACAGCCGATTGTTATATTGGTGTGAATGAAGTTTCATTTATGGACCAGTTTAACGTTTATCCAAACCCAACCACCAGCGATCTTACAGTTGAATTTGCAACGCAACACGCACAAGATGTAAAACTGGTAGTGTTTGATGTGACTGGTAAAGTTGTTGTTTCACGATCAATTAAAGGTGCTTACGGTTTACAACGCCAAACAATAAACCTGGGTGAATATGGAGTAGGAATCTATCAGCTTAGCATGACAGCTGGCAATGGCCAGGTGGTAAACCGGTTAATTGTAAAGCAATAATACGCCAATATAAAAACATTAAAACCCGGACCAAAAGGTCCGGGTTTTTGTTTTATAGGGAATTAATAAAGTAAATGTTGTTTGGCTTTGTTGTTCCATTTAGCCCTGTATTCTTCTTTCACAAAGAATATTTTTAAGTCGGCCCTGTATTCGGCATCCACAACAAACAGTTTTTTATCGGCCCTGTATTCTGCGTCTACTGTAAACCATTTTCCTTCGTTACCGGTTGCCCTGTATTCGGCATCTTCCATATAAACCAGTAAGTCGGCCCTGTATTCGGCATCAACTACAAAAATCTTTACATCAGCCCTGTATTCGGCATCAACATAAAATACTTTTTGCGCCAAAGCGCTATTGGAAAAAAGGAAAGATCCTGCAAACAGGATAGTAGAATAAATTAAGTGTTTCATTGAAATAGATTTTTAGCAATAAATACCAAGAATCATTCCAACCTCAACGTTTTTTTTGCCATGGACATTTTTCTTATCCAGGCGTGGTCCGCTTATTTTGCCTTGGGATTTATTTCATGCTTACACGTTCAACGTACTGGCCGTTGCGTGTATCAACTTTTACCCTGTCGCCAACATTGATGAAAAGAGGTACGCGAATTTCGGCACCGGTTTCAACTTTTGCAGGCTTCAATGTATTGGTAGCTGTATCGCCTTTAATAGCATGTTCTGAATAGGTAACTTCCAGTTCAACAAATGGCTTCAATTCAACGCTAAGTACGCGCTCTTCTTCGGCATGAAACATGATTTCAACCTCCTGGCTTTCTTTCAAAAACTTAGGGGCGTTAATCAGGTGCTCTTCCACATAAATCTGCTCAAACGTGTCGTTTTGCATAAAATGGTAACCACCCTCATCCTTATACAGGTATTGATAAATCCTGCGTTCAACACGAACGGTATCAATTTTTACTCCTGAGTTAAAAGTGATGTCGTATATTTTACCAGTTTCAAGGCTACGCAATTTTGTACGCACAAAAGCCGGGCCTTTACCAGGCTTAACGTGTTGGAATTCAATAATTGAAACCAGGTCGTGGTTGTACTTAAAGCAAAGTCCGTTTTTAAAATCAGCTGTAGAAGCCATAATAATTAATTTTTCAGGCCGCGAAGGTAAGTTAAAATGGGCAAAAGGCAAAAGCAGTAAATAAAAAAGGCCGGATGGTTGGTCCGGCCTTTAATTATGTTCCTTTTAAATTACCACATGTTATAGGTATAGGTATTGCCATTTACGGTAATTGTTGCGGTATTGTCACAGGCCCCTGAACCGTAGTTAATGGTACGAACAGGTTTTCCTGACGGAGTTATTTCTAGTGTTCCCTGAACAAGGGCTGGTTTGGGTACAGTTTCAAAAATACAAGACAGGCTAATAATAAGCGGACTTGTAATGCTCACGGTAAACGATGTTCCTGCTGATGATGTACCCGAAGCATTCCCGGTAATTGAATATTTATCATCGGTAATGTTTAGCAACGTGCTTTCGCCTTCAATCCATTCGCGAACACGGTCAGAAACCCAGGTAATGGTTCCGCTTCCGGCTGAGGCGGGTTTTACAACGCTTCCATCAACATGAATGGTGAAGTAGGTGTGCCCGGCTGTATTTATTCCTGAATTGGTTACTGTTTTGGTTCCTAAAACCTGGTGGTCTTCAATAAAGAAATTATCAAACGTATGTGTAATCACAGTACCTGCTGTACGGTATGGTCCCGTATAACTTACTATTATTTTACCGCGCCTTTCACGGCCGTCACCACACAAACAATTTGTGGTTCCATAATCAATGGTTAATGTGCGTGGACTTGCACTTGTATCATGTGTAACTGTTGCGCAACCTAATATGGCTGTGTCGCGCATTTGGTAACTTTTCATGTTTGAAGAAGCCAGGCTACCGTCTGCAGCGGCATCGGTAATGCGTTTTACCTCGTCAAACAAACGCTCGGCAAGATTATTGTCCTTAGCCGAAGTGGTGTCGTTATCCACTTCCTTTTCTTTGCGGCAAGCGGTAAACAATAAAGTTCCTGCTACAAAAGTGCCCAGGCTTATTTTAATTAATGAGTTCATATAATGTGTTGTTTTTAATCAGTTGTATGAATAGACCAAATTTAGTTCCAAAGGTTTAATTGGAGGTAGTGGCGGGGTTAAGTTTCACACTTAAATCAAGGGTGTTTCCTGTTAATGGAAACTCGGTAAGCGGCTGGTTAGTAGCCACAATAATTAATTTTTGCCCCTGGTTTTTAGTGATCAGGTCTTTGTAAACCGAAATGCCCTTTTCATCAAGATTGGAGCAAGGCTCATCAAGGAAAATAACAGGCACGTCATTGTTTAATGCCAACACAAGTTTGAAGCGCTGCTTCATACCCGATGACAGGGTTGAAATGGGCTTGTGCATGGCTTTTATAAGATCAAACTGCTCCAGGTCTAACCTGGCATTTTTTAAATTGAATGTTTTTACAAAGTCGAAATGTGACTTTAAATGTTCTTCCATAGAGAGATCTTCAAACAGGGTCATGGCAGGCGAACAAA
>DATGXI010000099.1:0-39253 GCA_035299065.1 Flavobacteriales bacterium | reverse complement strand
AATCCGATTTTTCGGCATTCGGATCAATGGTTGTACCTTTTTCTTCGGGTACGTCCTGCATGTCGTTTTCCTGGTCGTTTTGGTTGCATGCAAATAATATTGCAGTTAAGGCAGCAACAGATGTAAAGTAGATTAGCTTTTTCATGTCTTTTTATTTTCAGGTAAAGGTCGTTTTTTACGGAGCAAAGGTTTTACACCATTTATTTTTAAAATTGCATGTGATTTTTTTTTATCGAAAATTGAACCAATTAAAAACTATTGTATATATTTGTATTGAAATGAAATATTCATGTTCAGCCAAAAACAAGCTCGCTTGAATATTCCATTTGACATTTTAAAAGAAGAATTACAACCAAATGAAAACAAATTTTAATTTATACAGTCTTTCCTTACTCAGTTCGCTCGCGAATGGTGAGAGGTATTGTATTGATTAAACTTTAATTAGAATAATTTTGCGAAAGCCTCTTGCGTATGCGGGAGGCTTTTTTGTTTTTTACCCTCTTAGCCCAACTGGCAGAGGCGCTGGTCTTAGAAACCAGTTAGTGTGAGTTCGAATCTCACAGAGGGTACTTATTGTGTAAATTTTAGATATAGCGATGTTGGAAATAGAGATGTTTAAGATTTAAGATTTAAGAATGGGAAAACAGGCAGATGTTGGTTTGCTGCGTCCGTTTGCTAAACGGATTCGTGTAAAAGCGATAAAGGTTCGATTCCTTTGTTTTCCGCAAAGTGTTTGAGTCTTAAATTTTAAATCCCGGGAGAGTGTCCGGCTGGTCGAGGAAGCAGTCTTGAAAACTGTAGGATGTAAAAGTTCCGGGAGTTCAATTCTCCCACTCTCCTCAAAAATTGCCTGGTGTAAAAGCCGGGCTTTTTGCATTGCTCATAAATGAACAATTGGATTTCAAGGTTATTTCAATAAATTAAATCATGTATCTTGCAATATAACGTATAGTATGAAATTTATTGACTTTACCGCTAAACCAAAAGTTCAGATTTGGGAAGGAATTAATGCTGCTTTTTTTCACTCCAGTCAAATTACTTTTGGCCATGTTGAGCTTGACAAAGGTGCCATTGTTGGTGAACATAAGCACGTGCATGAGCAATGGACGCATGTTATTGAAGGTGAAATGGAATTTACCATTGATGGTGAAACCACTGTTCTAAAACCCGGCATGGCGGCTTTTATGGCTTCCAACGTTGTGCACTCGGCAAGAGCCATTACGGCAGTAAAAGTTATTGATTGTTTTTTGCCCGTACGCGAAGATTTTGTGGAGCTTGAAAGAAAAGGGTAATGGAAATTGTAAATTGTACACAAGTTGACCTGGATTTGATTTTTGACTTGTTTAAAAGCGCAATTGACTATCAAAAGCGCAAAGGGTATGACTTATGGCCATTATTCAGCAGGGAAATGGTGGAAAAAGACATTGCTGATGGAAGGCAATGGAAAATACTTGAAGAGGGAAATGTACTTTGTGTATTTGCCGTTATGTACAACGATCCGGTTATTTGGCTTGAACGCGATGCTGATCCCGCTGTGTATTTGCATCGCATTGCCATAAACCCCATGCACAAAGGTAAACGAATGATGGAAGTAATAAGGGCATGGGCACTAAACCACGCAAAGCGTAATGGAAAAAAGTATGTGCGTATGGATACCTGGGGCAATAATGAAACACTTAGAAATTATTATATAAACTGTGGCTTTCATTACATAGGACAACAGGAATTAAAAAGTGTGGATGGTTTGCCTGATCATTATGGTGGAAATTATTTGAGTCTTTTTGAAATTCTGGTTTAGTTTTTTGTGAAATTTCAATAATTTTAAATTTAACTTTTTTTATCTGTTTAAAAAATGTCAGCTAAGTCAATTGCCGAAAACTGGTTCAAGGCCTTTAATGACCATAACCTTGAAAAATTACTGGAGCTTTATCACGATAATGCCCAACATTATAGTCCCAAGTTAAAACTGAAGCATCCCGATTCCAATGGATTGATCAAAGGTAAGGAGGCTTTGCGAACGTGGTGGAAAGAAGCTTTTCAGCATATCCCTACGTTAAGTTATCACCCTAATTTTATTTTATGCGAGGGAGATAAGGTGTTTATGGAGTACGTGCGAAAAGCGGATGGGGATGCTGATTTGGTGGTTGGAGAATTGCTTGTGATAGAAAACGGGTTAATTGTCGCTTCAAAAGTATATCATTCTTAAGCCTGTTTATAAAAAACCAAATAAGTTGTTACATCATTGTTGTTTAATGTTTGCTTTTTCTTCTTTAATCAAAAAATAAAAAATTGAAATTTTGCAACGTGGATATATTATAATATTTCAATTGGAAAAATATATTTTTCGTATTGCATAATTAACACATGGTGAATCTGTAAGTTGTTGTTTGAGTTGTGTAATTTGTTCTCATTTTGTTTTTTGTTATTTGCAAATCGTCTTTTGTCCTAAAAAATGTGAAAAGAAAATAAGTTTCTTAAAAAAATTTATTTTGTAATTCTTAAAGTAATTTTGCCAATGAAAAATGGCGAAAAAATTGCCGTAAAATGAAAAGGAATGGATACATTATTATATATTGCTTTTTGAAGTTGCGAAAACACACTTGATTCGTTACAAAAAACACACGTGTCAAACATATAAGTTATTAACGAGTGGTTATAACAAGAATTTTTTAAAATGCACTGAAATTTGTGCATGATAAAAAATGAACTATGAATAAATTACTCTACGTACTTCATGCGATATCGCTTTGTTTAATCCCGTTTTTAAATAAAGCTCAATTAGTTCAGGATCTAGCACTTTCTACAAGTACACATGACGCCACGGTTAAAACAAATCACGCACCGTGCGCCAGTGATGACTTTAAAACGATATGCGAGAATTCCGGACCAGTTAATATTGCTGTGCAAGCGAATGATCATGACCCCGATGGTGACCCAATGGTTACCTCGATTGTTACGGGTCCCACAAACGGCAGCGCCACGGTTGTTGGCGGAACACAAATCACATACACACCAAACCCCGGGTTTGATGGTATTGACTACATTACATATAGTATATGTGATGATGGTTGGCCAATAATGTGTGATAATGCGGTTTTAAAAGTAACTGTAAAAGCCGGACCACTTGCCAACGCAGGTGCCGATGTTTCAATTTGTACAGGCGGAACAACAGTCATAGGAACACCTGCTGTGGCAGGTAATACCTATGTATGGACACCTGCTTCAGGGTTGAGCTCAGCTTTTGCGGCTAATCCAACGGCTAATCCCTCTTCAACGACTACTTACAATTTAACTGTTACCAAGTTTTCTACAGGTTGCAGTGCAAGTGATGCGGTTACCGTAACTGTAAAAGCAATGCCAATTGCCAATGCAGGAGCCAACCAAACAATTTGTGCGGGAGCCTCAGTAACATTGGGTTCACCTGCAGTTGCGGGGTACACCTATTTATGGTCGCCAGCAACAGGACTTAGCTCTGCTACAGCTGCGCAGCCAATTGCTACACCTGCCACAACAACTACTTACACACTTGTGGTGAGTAATGGTATATGCACATCGGTTGACGATGTATGTATTACTGTTAATCCTTTACCAACGGCCAATGCCGGAGCCGATGCTACAATTTGCGCAGGTGCTTCAACCGTTATAGGTACACCTGCAGTTGCAGGACATACATATAGCTGGAGCCCTTCAGCAGGACTAAGTTCATCAACGGCAGCGCAACCAACAGCAAATCCCACGTCAACCACTTCGTATACATTAACTGTCACAAATACGGCCACGGGCTGTACAAAAACAGATGTTGTTTTGGTGAATGTTAACGCATTGCCAATTGTTAATGCAGGTGCCGATGCTTCAATTTGCGTAGGCGCTTCGACCGTTATAGGAACAGCAGCTTCTGCCGGTTTATCTTATACCTGGTCGCCATCAGCCGGATTAAGTTCTGCGGTAATAGCTCAGCCAACGGCAAGCCCTGCCGCTACAACTACATATACTTTAACTGCCAGCAATGCAGCAGGATGTTCGGCATCAGATAACGTAACCATAACCGTAAATGCGTTGCCAGTTGCCAATGCAGGAGCTGATGTTGCGATTTGTGCAGGTTCAACTGCTGTAATTGGTTCAGCCGCGGTAAGCGGTTACACTTATTTGTGGACACCCGCTCTTGGACTAAGTTCAGTAACAGCTGCACAGCCAACCGCTAGTCCATTGGTAACTACAACTTATAATTTAACCGTAACAAATGGAACAGGATGTATTGCAAATGATGCGGTAACGGTAACTGTAAACGCATTGCCAGCTGCAAACGCAGGAGCTGATGTTGCAATTTGTACTGGTTCATCAACGGTAATTGGTTCAGCTGCTGTAATTGGAGACACGTATGCGTGGTCTCCTTCAGCAGGATTGAGTTCAACTACCGCTGCGCAACCAACAGCCAACCCAACCGTAACCACAACATATACCTTAACTGTAACCAATGCTGCAGGATGTACAAAAACTGACGCAGTAGTTGTAACGGTAAATCCTGCTGCTACTGCCAATGCAGGAGCAGATGTAGCGATTTGCACAGGTTCATCAACCGTAATTGGTTCGGCCGCAGTAAGCGGATCAACTTATTTGTGGACACCAGCTCTTGGTTTGAGTTCAGCAACAGCTGCGCAGCCAACCGCAAATCCATTAATAACTACTACATATACATTAACTGTTACCAACGCTTCGGGATGCACAGCATCTGATGCAGTAACTGTAACAGTAAGCCCATTGCCAACAGTAAATGCAGGAGTTGATATTTCAGTTTGTGCCGGAGGTTCCGGAATGATTGGATCAGCTGCAGTGAGCGGATCAACTTATTTGTGGACACCTGCTATTGGTTTAAGTTCAACAACCGTTGCACAACCAACAGCAAATCCAACAGTAACTACAACATATACCTTAACTGTTACCAATGCAGCAGGATGTTCAGCATCTGATGTTGTAGTTGTAACAGTAAATCCTGCTGCTACTGCCAATGCAGGAGCAGATGTAGCGATTTGTGCAGGCTCATCAACCGTAATTGGTTCGGCCGCAGTAAGTGGTAACACGTATTTATGGTCACCAGCTCTTGGTTTAAGTTCAGCAACAGCTGCACAGCCAACCGCAAATCCATTGGTAACTACAACATATACATTAACTGTTACCAACGCTTCGGGATGTACAGCATCAGATGCCATAACGGTAACTGTAAATCCGCTTGTAATTGCCAACGCAGGAGCAGATGTTGCAATTTGTGCTGGTTCTTCATCGGTGATAGGATTACCTGGACTAATTGGAAACACTTATTTATGGTCACCTGCTACTGGTTTAAGTTCAACAAGCGCTGCGCAACCAACAGCAAGCCCAACTGTAACTACAACATATACCTTAACTGTTACCAATGCAGCAGGATGTTCAGCATCTGATGTGGTAGTTGTAACGGTAAATCCAGCTGCTGCTGCCAATGCAGGAGCAGATGTAGCGATTTGTGCAGGTTCATCAACCGTGATTGGTTCGGCCGCAGTAAGCGGTAACACGTATTTATGGACCCCCGCTCTTGGTTTAAGTTCAGCAACAGCTGCACAACCAACAGCAAATCCATTATTAACTACAACATATACATTGACTGTTACCAACGCTTCTGGTTGTACAGGATCAGATGCAATAACAGTAACCGTAAATCCTTTGCCAATTGCCAATGCAGGTGCTGATGTAGCTATTTGCACCGGTGGTTCAGTTACTATAGGTTCTGCCGCAGTAATTGGTAATACCTATTCATGGTCACCAGCTCTTGGTTTAAGTTCAGCAACAGCTGCACAGCCAACCGCAAATCCATTGGTAACTACAACATATACATTAACCGTTACGAATGCAGCAGGATGCTCAGCATCTGATGCGGTAACCGTAACTGTAAATCCATTACCCGGTGCATGTACAGTAGCTGATCAAAATATTTGCGCTGGTGACAGTGTTCAGCTTGGTATGGCCGCTGTAGCAGGAGTAACCTATAGCTGGTCACCAGCAGTGGGATTAAGTTCTTCAACTGAAGCCAATCCATGGGCAAGCCCATCGGTAACAACTACCTATACACTTACAACCACAAGCGCAGCAGGATGCGTTAGTACACACACCGTTACAGTTCATATTTTACCAGCTGTTACTGCCAATGCCGGGGCCGATGCCTCAATTTGTGCAGGAGCTTCAGTGGTTATTGGTTCGGCCGCTGTAAGTGGTAACACCTATTTATGGACACCAGCCATTGGTTTAAGCTCAGCAACGACTGCGCAACCAACAGCAAATCCAGCCGTAACAACTACCTATTACTTAACTGTATTAAATGCAGCAACAGGTTGTTTTGGTTTTGACACAGTAACTATTACTGTTAATCCATTACCAGTTGCCAACGCAGGAGCTGACGTAGCTATTTGCGCAGGCGGTTCAGTTGTTATAGGTTCAGCAGCAGTAAGTGGAAACACTTATTTGTGGACACCAGCATTTGGATTAAGTTCTTCGGTTGTTGCGCAACCAAATGCCAGTCCATTAGTTTCAACAACCTATTATCTGACAGTTACCAATGCTGCAGGATGCTCCGCATCAGATTCGGTTATTGTTACAGTGAACCCAATGCCTGGCGCATGTGCTGTTAGTACTCAATACATTTGTCCTGGTGACAGTGTTCATTTGGGAATGGCAGCTGTAGCAGGTGTAACGTACAGCTGGTCGCCAGCTACGGGACTGAGTTCTGCAACAGATGCAAATCCACTTGCCAGTCCAACGGTAAGCACAACATATACGCTTGTTACTACCAACGAATTTGGTTGTTCAAATTCACATGTTGTTATTGTAAATGTTCATCCGGCAGTTGATGCCAATGCAGGCGCTGATGCAGCTGTTTGTGTTGGAGGTTCAGCTATGATTGGTTCGCCAGCGTTGAGCGGATACACCTATGTGTGGTCACCAGCGCTAGGTTTAAGTTCTGCCATTGCAGCACAACCAACTGCTACGCCTTTGGTAACAACAAGCTATTACTTAACAGTGACGGATACATTAACCGGTTGTTTCGGTATTGACACAGTAATTGTTACCGTAAACCCTTCACCAGTTGCTGATGCCGGAAACGACACAACTATTTGTTCAGGAAGCGGAATTTTAATTGGAAGCGCAACCTTAAGCGGACATCTTTACAACTGGTCACCAGCTGCAGGATTAAGCTCAACCACAGTTGCACAGCCAACAGCCAGCCCTTTGGTAACCACAACGTATGTTGTAACGGTTACAAATAATGTTACGGGTTGTTCAAGTACAGATTCAGTAACCATTGTTGTAAACCCATTGCCTGGTGCATGTGCAGTAACAACACAAACCATTTGCCCTGGTGACAGTGTGCATTTGGGAATGGATCCAGTTCCGGGAGTTTCTTATAGCTGGTCGCCAGCTGCAGGTTTAAGCTCATCAACAGCTGCAAATCCACTTGCGAGTCCAACGGTTACTACTTCATACACACTTACCACAACCAATGAATTTGGTTGCACAAACTCACACATTGCAATTGTTAATGTTAATCCGGCTGTTGTTGCCAATGCTGGTGCTGACGTGTCAATTTGCGTAGGTGGTTCGGCTGTAATAGGAAGTGCAGCATTGAGTGAACACAGTTATTTGTGGACCCCGGGTCCGGGATTAACATCACCGTTTATTGCACAGCCAACAGCTTCACCAGCTCTTACAACTACTTATTATTTAATGGTAACAAATGATACTACCGGATGTTTTGGTACAGACTCTGTAACTGTAACTGTAAATGGTTTACCAGGTGCATGTACGGTTGCTGAACAAACCATTTGCCATGGTGACAGTGTTGCTTTAGGAATGGCACCGGTTGCCGGAGTTACCTATAGCTGGTCACCAGCTGCTGGATTAAGCTCTTCAACTGAAGCAAATCCAATGGCGAGTCCTGACACAACAACAACTTATACACTCACTACAACCAATGAATTTGGTTGTACAAATTCACACATAGTTACTGTAAATGTTTTACCTGCAATTGAAATTAATGCCGGTGCTGACCAAACAACCTGCGAAGGTTCATCGGTTACCATTGGTATGCCAGCTGTTGACAGTTTAACTTACAGTTGGAGCCCTGCAACAGGATTGAGTTCAACTACGGTTGCACAACCAACAGCTACTTTAACCGGGTCAATTACGTATACACTTGTTGTTACGGATGAAAACGGTTGTACAGGTACCGATGAAGTTGTGGTAACCATCAATGCTCAACCTTTGGCCAATACAGGTGGCGATCATATTTTGTGCCTTGGAAGCAGTATTACCCTTGGTGGCGAAGCTGTAAAAGGTAATACGTATGTATGGACACCGGGTACGGGATTGAGTTCAACAACCAGTGCAAACCCGGTTGCCAACCCTACTGTAACTACAACGTATATTCTTACCGAATCGGCCGGCCCAGGCTGCGTAAGTTCTGACACCGTTACCATAACTGTGGTTGAACCTCCAGTTGCCAATGCTGGTTCTGATCAAACAATTTGTAATGGCGCATCAGTTGTTATTGGCGTAGCAGAAACAGGATTTACAACGTATAGCTGGTCACCCGCTACAGGATTAAGTTCTGCAACAGTGGCGCAGCCAACAGCAAATCCTGCTGTAACCACAAATTATATTCTTACTGTAACGAATACGTTAACCGGATGTTCTGATACTGATACCATGGTAGTAAATGTGAATACATTACCAGGCGTAAATGCAGGAGCTGATGTAACTGTTTGTTTTGGAGAAAGTGTACTTATTGGAAGTGCACCACATAAGGGCAGTACATATGTTTGGACACCTTCGGCAGGACTAAGTTCTGTAACGGAAGCAAGCACAAGTGCAAGTCCATTTGTAACAACAACCTATGTTTTAACTGAAACAAGTGTTGACGGATGTGTAGGCAGTGATACTGTAACCGTAACCGTTGATAATAGCTTAACAGCTAACGCGGGAGCTGATGTGAGCACGTGTGCAGGATCGCCAGTAATGATAGGCACAGCTTCGGCTGCTGAATATACGTACTTGTGGTATCCTGCAACAGGTTTAAGCTCAACAACAGTTGCACAACCCAATGCGAGTCCTGAAGTTACTACAACCTACGTGGTTTTTGTAACCAATCCATTAACAGGTTGTACCGATGCTGATACAATAGTTGTAAATGTAAATCCATTGCCAGCTATTAATGCCGGTGTTGACCAGGGAATTTGTTCGGCTGATACTTGTGTAGTTGGTGTTGAAGCAATAGTTGGTTATACGTATAGCTGGAGCCCAGGAACAGGATTGAGCGCAACTGATATTGCAAATCCATTTGCAAATCCAGCTGTAACTACAACCTATACGCTTACAGTGAGTGATGGAATTTGTACTGCAACCGATGAGATAACTGTAACAGTGAATTCATTCCCTGACCGATTGGCTGGTTTTGACCAATTGATATGCGATGGAGGAGGAGTTATGATTGGTAGTCCTGCGATTCCGAATTATACGTACTCATGGTCACCAACATCAAACATTAGTTCATCAACCAGTGCCGAACCAGTTGTAATGGTAGCTAACAATACCGTATACGTAGTAACTGTGCATGATACGGTAAATGGTTGTATGACCACTGACAGTGTTCTTGTTAATATTCAAGGTGGTGGATTGTACAACGGTTTTTCACCTAACGGTGATGGAATTAACGATGACTGGACCATTCCAATGCTTGAGTGTTATCCGCAAAACAAAGTTATTATCCTGAACAGGTATGGTGCCGAAGTATGGAAAGGCGTTGACTATAATAACAGGGCAGGTAAATGGGATGGAAAAAATATTAATGGCGAGGCCCTGCCAGACGGAACCTACTATTACGTGATTGCCTACAACGACCTTGAAAAACGTGGTTGGGTATTCATTAAACGATAAAGGGAAATTAAAATTAACAGATTAAAAAGAAACTTATGAAAAATAGAATAATCATAATGTTGATCGGAGGATTTATGGCCCTGAATGGTTTTGCGCAACAGGATGCAACTTTTACGCAATATTTTTTCAACCCACTTTATGTGAATCCAGCCTATGCAGGCAGCCGCGACATACTATCAGGAACACTTGTGCACCGCAGCCAATGGCTGGGAATTGAAGGTGCACCTACTACACAGGCATTAAGTTTACATTCTGCAATTCCCAACACCAATCTTGGTGTTGGCTTGCAGGCCTACCACGACATTGCCGGTCCAATGAACAATACGGGCTTATCAGCCATATTTGCTTATCACCTTCCACTGAATGAAGAATTAAAACTCTCGTTTGGTTTGGCAGGAACACTAAATAATTTACGAATAGGATTTGATCAGATTAATACCGAAACATCAGGTGACCTTGCATTTTCAGAAAATGCAAGGTCAGTATGGGTTCCCGATGCAAATTTCGGTTTATACCTGTACAACCGCACTTTTTACACTGGTTTATCTGTAAGGCACCTTGTGGAATCAAAATGGGGCTTTCAGTCAAATGACCAGGCTGATGATGCGAAATTTTACCGCCACTACTACTTAACTGCAGGGTATGTTCAACGCCTTACTGATAATATTGGGTTGCGTCCTTCAGTCATGCTTCGTTATTCACAAGCCGCACCTTTAATGGCCGACTTAAATGCCGCACTTATATTCAAAGGCCAGTTCTATGTTGGTTTAGGATATCGTGTTGACAAGCGGGTTTCAATGAAGGGACTTGACAATGTTGTTATGGCAATGCTTGAATACGATTTTCTGAACAGGTTGCGTTTAGGTTACTCGTTTGACTTTTATGCCAACAGGAATTCGAATGCAATCTATAATAAATATGGAACACATGAAATTATGCTCGGATGGGATTTAGGTTTCGTAAAAACCAAAATGGCCGATGTGCGCTTTTTCTAAGGCTATGATTGATAATTTAAAGATTGAAAAGATGAAACGAATTAATACAATAACAGCGCTGCTCCTGCTTGGGAGCTGCGCTTTTGCCCAAACAAAAAAAGCAGACCGGTTATTTGAACAATGGGCTTACCACGATGCAGCAAAATGTTACAAAAAGCAAGCAAATAAAAACGCATCACAGGAAGTCAATTATAAACTAGGCCTGTGTTATCAAAAAATGCTCAAATATGCTGAGGCAAAAGATGCTTACGACCGTGTTGCAGCTGCGGGGCGTTACCGTGATCCTGAATTTTATTTGAACTATGGACTTGTTCTTAAAAACAATGAAAATTATGGGCAGGCCATTGACGCATTTAAAATTTACGAGCAAATGAATCCGGGTGATATGCGTGCTGAGCACTACCGTAATTCATGCGAAATAATTGTTGCAGAAATGGGCACCGATCTCGAAATACCGGTTAAAAACCTCGCTTCGGTAAACGATGAATATGCCAGTTTTTCACCAGTGAATTATAAAGATGGAATCCTGTTTACTTCATCGCAAAACAACGTTCGTCACAAAAAGGAATATGCATGGAATGGTCAGCCTTATTACGACTTGTATTTTGCGCCACAAGCATCAAACATATCTGATTTTCATGAAGAAAGTCAGTTTGACAGGTTAATTAATTCAAAATACAGTGAAGGACCTGGTTCTTTTTCAAAAAATTTCGATACAATATATTACACGCGTATTGGAAAAGAATTACGTGGAATGGATAAAAAAGAACTTGGTGTTGAGACCAATAAAATTTTCTACGCTACATTAAAAGACGGAGATTGGAAAAATGTAACTCCTTTTGAATTCAATAGCAAGGAATATTCAGTGGCAAGTCCGTTTATAACAAAAGATGGTTCGCGCATTTATTTTTCATCTGACATGCCTGGCGGGTATGGACAGGCTGATATTTATTACTGCTACAAACAAGGGAATGGCTGGAGTCAGCCCGTAAACCTGGGCGCTTCAATCAATACTTTTGGGAACGAAAAATTTCCCACAATTGACGATGATGGAACACTTTATTTTTCTTCCGATGGATATAAAGGTTACGGTTCAATGGACCTGATTGTTGCGCGCGATGCAGGTGGCTCATTTGAAACCGGTCAGGTACTAAAAGCCCCATTAAATTCTGCGGGTGATGATTATAGTATAACTTTTGTTGAAAGTGGTCGAAGTGGCTATATCTCTTCTGTCAGAAGAGAAAGTGATGGCGATGCCGATATTTTCTCGTTCTCCATTGACGATGTGCCTTGCATAGAAAACGTTGCTGACTATGTAATTGGATTCAGGTGTGTTGAGCCTGTAACGGCTGAAGTTCTTGAGCCTGTATTGGAAGAGGAAGCTGATTTTGTAAAGGTTATTGAGTTAAGAATATTGTTTGATTTTGATAAATCAGATATTCGGCCTGATGCAAAATTAATTCTTGACAGTGTTCTTACTTACATGAATGAGCATCCAAATCTTGAAACGGAAATTAATGCCCATTGTGATAGCCGTGGTACTGATGCTTACAATATGGCACTTGGTAACAGGCGGGCGGCTTCAACCAAGCGTTATCTTGAGTCAAGGGGAATTGCCCCACACAGGCTTAAACCATATAGCTTCGGTGAAAGACAGCTTTTAAACAATTGTTATGATGGTGTTGAGTGTAGTGAGGCACAACATCAGGTAAACAGAAGGGTTCAATTTGTTTTTCGTAAACAATTGAAACCCGATACCTCACAAGACGTAAATAACAAGTAATTAAGCAAAAGAAAAGCTCCTGTATAAGCAGGAGCTTTTTTTATTCACAATGGAAATGCTGCAACTTAAACGTGCATTGGTGTAATCAAAAAATGCCAATTCAAAAGCAAATTTGTGAAGTGCTAATTGTAAAAAGGAAACTATGAAAGAACTATTATACTGCACAATTGTAATTTTGGCACTGGGTTTACTTTCGGTTACAGTTAAATCGCAAGACTCAGTACCTCAAAAAAAAAGAATAACCAATACCTTATTGGGTTATGGAAAACAGCCTGAAAAAAAGAGTCTGCCGCAAAAAAGAACGGAAATTGTATCTAATAAGGTGTTTAAAAACACTATTCATTCCGTTGAGGGATCTTCTTTAAAAATTGGTCGCATTATAGCCCTCTTTGTGTTCTGTGGCCTGGGTGCGGTTATATTGTTGTTTGCGTTAATATAATTTGCTTCGCTAAAACAAGTGAAAAGATTTTTAAAAATATCAGGGTTAAGTTTGGTAGCAGTAATCGTTTTACTTGGAACATGGATTTTCTTTTTTCCTGAAAAAACATTGGCCTATATTGTTCCTCAGGTACGCCAGGTGAATGATGTTCATATTGATGTAAAGGATGACGTTGCCAATGTGTATTCTAAACTTGTCGTCCGTAATAAATCGTTTTTGACGCTAAGCATTGACAGTATTAAATATTCAATTGTTATTTCTGATAAAATTACGTTTAAGAATAATAAATATGTTGGTTTAAAGCTTGCTGCATATGATGAAGATACATTTGATTTTCCAATAACGAAAATACCCTATAAAAATATTTTTAGAAATTTTCGATCTGAATTAAAGAAGGGCGACAGCACAAAATACGAGCTTAATCTTAAACTCCAGTATTCAACTTTTTTTGGGAGCATTGAATTGCCTATTGAAAAACAGGCAAATTTTAAAATTCCCAGAGCACCTGAATTAAAAGTAATAGATATTAAATATTCAAAAATCCGGTTAAAACAAATGAATGCCGATGTAAAAGTTAAAATTATAAACCATGGTGATTTTACGGTTTCTATAAGCAATATAAAATACAGTTTGTTTGTAAATGACCAGGGCCACGCAACAGGAAGGTATCCTTCAAAAGTTGATCTTGATCCCAACAGTTTCGCTTTGTTAAATTTACCAGTAAATATTAGTATAAAGCAGCTCGGTAAAACGTTGCTTGATGTTTTGAAAGATAATGACAACTATCGTTATTCGCTTGTTGTTGATGCAAATGTTGAATCGCCCGATGCCCAGGAACAACCTTGTCATGTAAGTCTGGTAAAAAAAGGGATGATGGAATTAAAGAAATAAGAGAAATGTGAATTGTATAAACTTTTAGCAGGGTGGTGTAAAACACGATTAGTTTTCTATCATGATTTTTACAAACCATGCTTTGAAATAAATAAAGTATGAGAATTTTAGTGTTGATAATGCTGTTACTGGTTATAAACACAAGGTTTACCCAGGCGCAGCAGGTCGCTTCTAACATAAATGAAAAGCGATCATGGTATAAAATAGGCGAAACTAGTGTTGAATTTCAGGAAAGCAGTGATGCAATAGTCATTCAAAGCGATGATCGTTTTGCCGCAGTCAAATTTGTAGTGGTAAATGCCCCGGTTGATTTAATTGAAATGGAAGTTATTTATGAGATGAAAAATCAGGAAACGGCTAACGAGAAAATTCGTGTTAACGTACCTGGTGAAAGCAAAATTATTGATTTAAATAACGGGGAATGGAAATTGAAAAAAATCATTTTTATGTATACAACCGAACCAATCAACCGCGATAAAAAGGGCCATGTGGAAATTTGGGGAATCAGTCCTGGAAACAAAAAATAGGGAAGTTTTCCCGGTTTGACTCAAGCACGTCCCCCCTTTTTACGCGGTTTTATTAAATCGGTAAAATAAGGGTGGTTTTTCTAAATATGGGAATTGTGTAAGGAGTTGTAAAAGTTGTGTAACAGTTTATTATCAATATAGTCAGATCTTTATAAACCAGGTTAAAGCCTTTATGAAAAAGTTAAGGAGTGATATTAAATTTGACGCCCTTGTCGCTTTAATGGCTGGTTTTCTTGTATTTAGCTTCGTTTCGACCTATTTTTCAATTAGTCTCAATCTTGGAATTTTATGTTTTGCCTGCATTACTTTTGTTGCATTGCAGATGCTCAATTTTCCCACCCTGGCAATTGTGGGTTCAAACCTGGGCGACCTTAAAAAGTCCAACGCTTACCAAACAATGGGACTTGATTATAACACCCCATCAAGCGAGGGCAGTAAAAAAATTGTGACAGGAATTTCAAAAACAGATGCGGATTATGAATTTGATCCCGTAACTGAAAATATGCCAAACATTTTCTTTGCACTTGATTCAACCATGCGGTATTTAAGCATTAACCGCGCGTATGAAAAGTTTACGGGGCTAAAAGCAAAACAAGTAATAGGTAAAACAGTAGCAGAGGTAATTCCTGGAAATTTAATAGGATTTTGGAGCGATTACAAAGAAACACTGGAAACAGGAGCAGCTACAAAAAAAGTTGCAAAATTTTTGATAGATGGCGCCACTGTGTGGTATATGATAAACATTTTTAAAACTGCCAATGGCATATCGGTTCTTATGTCAGATATAACTGATCAAAAAAAATTGGAGGAAGAAGCCCGCGAAGACATTGACAGGTTAACACAACGCAACAAAGACCTTACCCAGTTTGGTTATGTTCTGTCGCATAATTTACGATCGCCTATTGCTAAAATTATTGGACTTGTTTCACTTTATGAAAAGGAAGTGGATGTTAAAATAAACGATGTTCCGCTTATGCAATACATAGGTAACGAGGTTACCAACCTTGACAATGTGGTAAAAGATGTGAATGAAATCATGTCGGCCCGTGATTCAAGAGAGCAGTGCAACGACTACGTGGTGTTTTCCGACCAGGTAAAATTGATATACCAAATGCTTGAAGACCAAATAAAAGAAGCCAATGCCGAGATTGTTACAAGCTTTAAACCTGAAGGTGTAAAAACCGTAAAGGGACATTTGTATAGCATCATGTATAACCTCATGTCAAATGCTATTAAATACAGGAGTCATGAACGTCCACTTCGTATTAAAGTACAGGCCAGGCAAAACGATAAATTTATTATTCTTTCAGTAAAGGACAACGGTAGCGGTATTGACTTAAAGCGATTTGGGGATAAGATATTTGGTTTATATAAACGTTTCCATGGTAAAGAAATTGATGGAAAGGGAATAGGACTTAATCTTGTTAAAGCGCAAGCTGAAGCAATTGGAGGTAGGGTAGAGGTGAAGAGCAAAGTGAACCTTGGAACAGTGTTTACTATTTATATTCCAAAAGCAGATTGATATGGAGTATGTGAAGAGGGTTTTGATTATTGACGATGAGCCATTCATGAATCTTATCAATGAAAAGATAATTCAAAAGGCTCAATTTTGTACACACGTTGACAAATTTGAAGATGCTGGTAAAGCTATTGAAGACCTGAAAAAAACATATAATGAAAAACAGGAATTTCCTGATTGCATTTTTGTTGATGTAAATATGCCTGGTATGGATGGATGGGCTTTTCTTGATGAATTAAAAAAATTTCCTATAGAGGTATTGTATAAATGCAGGGTTTTTATGTTGTCAGCATCCATAAGCCCTTCTGACGTTGAAAAAACAAAACCATACAAGTTTGTTGCCGACTTTATAACAAAACCGCTTTCTGCGGAAAAATTAAATACACTTTAGTTGCAAAATGTGAATTTTGTAACCATTAGACACATTCGTGTAAAGCAATTTTAGCTCAAATAATCCATCTTTATTTCGCCAGACAACTGTTTGTTAATTTCCAATGTTAAACAGTAAAGTCATTTAATGTGAATTTATTAAGGTATGATTATGGTAAAAAAGGAAGGGGTATTGCTTGAAAAAACGCATTTCGGTTTCGAAAACGAAGGCGTTTTAAATCCAGCCGTATACCAGGATGGAAATACCGTGCACATGTTTTACCGTGCTGTAAGAAAAGGAAATTTTTCAAGTATAGGTTATGCACAATTCAACGGTCCCTTAAACCTTACGTTAAGGCATGAAAAACCTTTGCTTCACCCTCAGCACGATTATGAGGCACAGGGAATGGAGGATCCCCGTATTGTAAAATTTGATCAAACGTATTATATGACTTATACCGCGTATGATGGAATTAATGCGCTGGCTGCTCTTGCTGTATCAAATGATCTTATTCATTTTGAAAAAAAGGGGCTTATGGCACCTCAAATAAAATTTGAAATATTCCGGCATCTGCTTGAATGTGCGCCAGGCTTAAATCCTAAGTATTTCAGGCATTACGAATTTCATAAACTCAGGAATGAACTTCATGATAAACGATTTGTCTGGAATAAAAACATGGTTTTTTTTCCAAGAAAAATTAATAACCAGTTTGTTTTTTTGAATCGTGTTTGGCCCGGAATACAAATTGCATTTGTTGACGATACAGATTTGTTGGATATGAATTTTTGGGATGATTATTACATGAACTTGTCCCAGCACATTCTCATGGATCCTTTTTTTGAACATGAATCCAGTCACATAGGAGCAGGGGCTCCTCCAATTGAAACAGAGCAAGGGTGGCTTGTAATTTACCATGGTGTTTTTGACTCACCAAAAGGATATGTATACAATGCATGTGCTGCGTTACTTGATCTTGAGGATCCGCGTAAAATTATAGGACGTTTGCCCTATCCGTTATTCAAACCTGAATTTGATTATGAACTGGAGGGCGAAGTAAACAATGTTTGTTTCCCAACAGGCACGGCAATTTTTAATGATGAACTGTATGTTTATTATGGCGCAGCAGATGATAAGATTGCATGTGCCTCAATACGCATGAATGAACTTTTAGATGAATTAATGAAAACCCACAAAATATGAGAACTACTGCTTTTTCACAACAAAGTCACTTGCTCTTAAATGGAGACATGCCACCAAAATTGTTGTTAAACCAAAACAGATCGTTTAATCCGCAGGAAAAAGAAGTTATGCTTCCGGGTATTTTAGTAATAACAACATATCCACCTAAAGAGTGTGGTATAGCTACGTTTTCGCAGGATCTATTACAGGCACTGGAGAAGCAATTTGTAAAATCGTTTGCTATAAGTGTTTGTGCGCTTGATGCGCATAAAGAAAAGCACAATTACCCAAGTGAAGTTAAATTCACTCTTGATATTTCAAAAAAAGATAAGTGGAAAATGCTTGTGGAGGAAATTAATTCAAGAGAAGAAATAAAAATTGTTCTCATACAACATGAATTTGGGCTATTCGGGGGACACGAAAATGATTTCCTTTCTTTCCTGTCAAAAATTCAAAAGCAGGTTATTGTAGTGTTTCACACTGTTTTGCCTTCTCCTTCTGCAGCTATATTAAAACATGTGAAGGCAATAAGCGAATACGCAAAATCAGTAATTGTCATGACCAACCATTCGGCAGAATTACTGGTTTCACAATATGAAGTTGCGTCAAAAAAAATAACAGTAATCCCACATGGTACTCACCTGGTGTCACACATTGATAAGGCTGGTTTAAAGCGCAAACATGGATTTGCGGGTAGAAAAATACTCAGCACGTTTGGTTTATTAAGTCCGGGTAAAGGAATAGAAACCACACTAAAAGCGTTGCCCACAGTGGTTAAAACAAAACCTGATGTGCTATTTCTTGTAATTGGAAAAACGCATCCGGGTATTGTGAAAAATCAAGGGGAGCAATACAGGGACATGCTTCAGGAAACGGTTAAAAAACTCGGTTTGGAAAATCATGTTGTTTTTATAAACAGGTATCTACCATTGACAGAACTTTTGGAGTACCTGCAGCTAACGGATATTTATTTATTTACATCAAGGGATCCGTATCAGGCGGTAAGTGGTACTTTTTCATACGCCATGAGTTGCGGTTGTCCTATTATTTCAACGCCCATTCCCCATGCAAAAGAAGTGTTGGGTGTAAATGAAAACGGTATCATATTTGATTTCGATGATTCTGTTAAACTTGGTGAAGAAATAAAGCACCTGCTTTTTGATGAAAAACGCAGGCGCGAAATAAGTATGAATGGTTTGCATCGCATGGCAGCAACAGCATGGGAAAATACGGCCGTTTTATATGGAATGTTATTTGGTAAAGTAACAGGCCATAAAACACCAGTTCATTACAAGGTGCCGCCAATTGATCTTACGCACATAAAACGGCTCACTACCGATTTCGGCATTATTCAGTTTTCTAAAATAAATCAACCTGATCCATTATCAGGTTATACCCTTGATGACAATGCGCGAGCACTTGTTGCATTTTGCAGGTATCATGAAATATCAGGCAACGTTGAAAATATTCGATATATGCAGGTTTACTTTAATTTCATAAAGCATTGCCTGCAGCCTGAAGGATACTTCATGAATTACATTGATGATAAAGGGTTGTTTTCGGATCAGAATAACAATACCAATCTTGCAGACGCTAACGGGCGGGCAGTTTGGGCATTGGGTTATATTGTTTCCCGAAAAGCAATTTTGCCGCCTGAAATGATTACCGAGGCTGAATCTATTCTTGAACAGGTTATTCAAAAAGTGAATTCAGTTTATTCAACAAGGGCAATGGCCTTTGTTATAAAAGGACTTTACTATTATAACCAGGTGAAAAAGTCGCCAAGAAACACAACCGTTATTAAGCTTCTTGCCGACCGTATTAAACAAATGTACAGGCATGAGTCAACAAATGGCTGGGAATGGTATGAAAGTTACCTGACTTATGCAAACAGTGTGCTTCCGGAAGCCATGTTATGTGCCTGGCTTGAAACGGGTGAAAAAGAGTTTAGCGATATTGCCAAAAAATCATTTGATTTTTTAATTTCAACTACGTTCTCAAGTGAACATATAAAAGTAATTTCGAATAAGAGCTGGATGCATAAGGGGCATGAGTCGGCACATTTTGGTGAACAACCAATTGATGTTGCTTATACCATTCTGGCTTTAGGACGGTTTTACAAGGCATTTAAAGACCCCTCGTACATCGAAAAGATGGAAATTGCTTTTAGCTGGTTTCATGGCAACAATCATTTGCACCAGGTAATTTACAATCCTTGTACAGGTGGTTGCTATGACGGCCTTGAAGAAAATCATGTTAATCTAAACCAGGGAGCTGAATCAACTATTAGTTATTTAATGGCGCGGTTGGCGGTTGAAACACATTTGCCGGCCTCACAAAAAATGAATGGCCAGCAAAATGGACCTGCTGTGTTCTAGGGTTTTGAATGGAAATCCTGTAATTCATTCACGTATTCCTGTAATACGTATGTGTTTAATGTTTTTCATCTTTGGAAAAAAATTAACACATATGAAAAAGACTTTTTTTAAATATTCAGTTTTTAGTTTGCTAGCCTTTGGCCTCCTGTCGTCATGCGTATCAAAAAAGAAATACGAGCGTTTAAGTATTCGTAGTGAACGCTTACAAACAGACAGTGCAGCTACGCATAAGAAATTAGATCAGTGTAATATTAACACAGCATCGCTTGAAAGGGATAAAAGTAATTTGCAAGACGAAAATGCTGCAGTCATGAAAGAATTAAAAAACCTATCGGCAACATCTACACTAACAATTGCTGACCAGGCAAGGCGGTTAAAAACACTCCAGGACATGATCCAGGCTCAGCACAATGTGCTTAATAACCTTAAAAAGTCGTTAACAGACGCGCTAATTAATTTTAAAGCTGACGAAATAAGTGTAACCATTAAAGACGGTAATGTTTATATATCGCTGGAAGAAAAATTATTGTTTAAGTCGGGAAAAGCAGATGTTGACCCAAAAGGAAAACAGGCCTTATCAAAACTGGTAGAAGTACTAAAAACAACACCCGATATTCATGTAATGGTTGAAGGACATACAGATAATGTTCCAATTAAACAAGCTAAATATCAAGATAACTGGGCGTTGAGTGTGGCGCGTGCAACTGAAATAGTGCGTATACTCACTAAAGATTATAAAGTTGATCCGAAACGCGTGATTGCTTCAGGTCGTGGTGAGTATTACCCTGTTCGTTCAAATGAAACAGATGCAGGAAAAGCCAGCAACCGTAGAACAGAAATTATTGTGACCCCTGACCTAAAAGAAATGTTCAAATTACTTGAGCAATAAAATTTTATTTATGGAAAAGCAAACAAAATGGTTGGTTGATACTGCGCATAGCGACATCACCTTTAAAATTCGTCATTTGATGATTGCAAATGTGAAAGGATCATTTAAGATTTTTGATGCAAGCATTTATACGAGTGAAGAAGATTTTTCTACTGCTGAAATTGATCTGTGGATTGATGTTTCTTCAATTACAACGGGTGATGCCAAACGTGATGAACACTTGAAAAGCGAGGAGTTTTTTGACGTATTTAACCATAAACAAATCACTTTTGTTTCAGCAGGAATTGAACCAACTCCTGAAAGCAATACATGGAGGCTGTGGGGTAATTTGACCATAAAGGGTATTTCAAAAAAAATTGAACTGGATGTTGAATATGGTGGGCTCACCAAGGATCCATGGGGCAATCAGAAAGCCGGGTTTACAGTAACTGGCGCTATTAACCGAAAAGATTGGGGATTAACCTGGAATACGAACCTTGACTCGGGTGGAGTCATGTTGGGTGATGAAGTTAAAATCACATGCGAAATTGAGTTAATCAAGGCTAAAAAAGGTGATCTGGAAATGAATCTTGCAGAGGCTGAAGCTGAGGGCATTTCATCTTAAACGCATGTGAATAGCGCAACACAATTCATTATACCTGTAATGCAATAGTATTTTTTATAAATTAACTTTAATGCAATAAAATAAAATCGAACCAAATGGGAACGCAGGCATTAAACCTTTTTATTGTAGATGACAATAAAATGGTGGTTACGGGGTTAAAGAATTACCTCAAGGATAAATTTGGTAAAGGATTGAACATTTCAACTTTTGCTACGGGTGAAGAATGTTTGAATAACCTGGATGAAGATACCAATGTAGTTATATTGGATTATTTTCTGGAAGACCAAAATGGTAATGAAGTTTTGAAGTCTATTAAAAAGATGAACCCAGGCACTGAAGTAATTATGTTGTCTTCAAATGAAGAGGTTGGGGTAATTATTGAATCATTCAGGTTAGGTGCAAAAGATTTTGTTGTGAAAGATATTGGGGCCTGGGAAAAAATTATTCATTTGGTAAACAGAATATTCACAGCCCCTATTCATTTTGTGGTAAGGGAATTTAAGGTGACAAAATACGTGGCCATATTCCTGCTAACTTTTTTTACAATGCTGGTAGTAGTTGTGCTTTTTCTCACCTTTCTAAGGTAGGTGAGTTGAATGCCAATATGAAACGTTTGCGTAATTGCATATGAAAAAAAAGGCAATAACCTTCTGGAAACTGCTGGCTGCAACATATAGGGAATTCATTGATGACAAAGCCATAAAGCTTAGTGCATCACTTTCTTATTATACAGTTTTTGCTCTTCCTCCGCTACTCATTATCGTGGTTTCGTTATGCGGCATTTTTTTTGGCCGGGAAGCAGTTAGGGGTGAAATATTTGACCAGATTAATGGTGTGGTTGGAAATGCAGCCGCGCTTGAGATTCAAAAGGCCATACGAAATGTTCACCTGTCAGAAAACGGAACCTTTGCTGCGGTTATAGGTGTTATATTATTACTGATTGGTGCATCGGGCGTTTTTGCGGAAATACAGGACTCAATAAATTTTATTTGGGGGCTTAGAGCAAAACCTAAGAGAGGTTTTGTCAGGTATATAATTAACAGGTTAATATCGTTCTCCATGATCGGTTCCGTGGGTTTTTTATTGCTTGTGAGCCTTGTTGCCAATTCACTTATGGATTTATTGGGCGCAAGACTGGAGCAGCACTTTGATGCAGACCTTGTGTTTATTGTTTACATACTTAACCTGGTATGTGTGTTTGCCATTACAACTACTCTTTTTGTCATTATTTTTAAAGCATTGCCTGATGCCCGTATAAAATTAAGTGATTGCATAATTGGAGCTTCATTTACGGCAGCACTTTTTATGATTGGTAAATTTTTAATTGGGTATTACCTTGGACATTCAAAGGTTGGTTCGGCATACGGTACGGCAGGGTCTATTATTCTTGTCATGGTTTGGGTATACTATTCAGCAATCATTCTTTATTTTGGAGCCGAATTCACAAAAGTATATGCCGAAAAACACGGTCATAAAATTATTCCAAATAAATACTCGGTACGTATTTTGAAGGAAGACATAGAGGTAGAAGGACGTAACACAGCCGGTATACGTCATGACAACGATTCAGAAACCCGAAAAGTCTGATTACTTTCGTGTAGCAATAGCCCCTGCAATAATCGCCACAAGGAATAACGATACAAATACGAAGAAAATCACTTTAGCAACAGACGCAGCTCCTTCGGCAATATTGGTGAAACCAAATATACCGGCAACTATTGCAATAATAAAAAATATGGCGGTCCAGCGTAACATATGTATAAGATTTAATTATTTACTTTATTTAATTTAATTGGTTGTTTTGTTTTTTTGAAAGGTTTTTTTGGTACTGACCTTCCTGTTTTTTTATTTTCATGGCTTTTTTGTGCTTCGTCAATTGAATGTGACGCAAGTAATGAGCCTTCTTTTTTTGATAGTTCGTGCAGTTTGCTGTAGTAGGCGCGTATAGTTTGTAGTTCTTCTTCTGTTAAACTCTCAACATCAACCAGCCTGTTGCTTGCAAATTTTTGGGAAGCTACAAGTTCATTTAGCTTTAATTGTATGGCAAGAGAATCTTTATTTTGTGATTTTTGAATAAGAAAAACCATTAAAAAAGTTATAATGGTTGTGCCGGTATTAATTATAAGTTGCCAGGTTTGTGAATAGTTAAAAGCAGGGCCACTGCATAGCCAGGCAATAACAATAAGAAATGCGACCACAAACGCGGCTGTGCTTCCTGCAGCTTTACTTACTGCGTTTGCTGCTTTTTCAGAAAAACCAGCCTTTTTTTCTTTTCGTTCCATGTTTTAGGTAGTACGGATTTATAATTTCACAATAGATTGTTATAAGCATGTTAAAGCGTAAACGCATTTATTGTACAGTACCTGTTTTTTCTAAAAATGCTTCAGCATGTTCCAGGTGTTCTTTAAGTGTTGGTAGTGTTTCTTCAGCCCAGCCTTTAAGCGCGGCCTCGTTTCCATTGGTTAAGTAATTTTCAAACTCTTTTATTGCGTTCTGGTGGCCCTCTGCCATAATTTCGCAAAACATGTGATCAAATTCCTGTCCTTTTTTTGCCTCAAGCTTATTATATTCATCTTGTTTCGTTTCGTTCAGGTCTTCAGGCAACACAAGGTGATATGCCATTCCAAAATCAACGGCCTTAACCAATAGCTTCTTGTGATCTGCTTCCAACATCTCACCCAATTCTTTGGCTTCTTTAGAGGTGGTATTTTTTTGAGCAAGTTTCCCAATAGCAACTTCAAAAATGCTTGTTTCAGTGGCAAATTCCAGGAAACTTCGGTCCACATCGCTTAGGTCTTTCCTGTCTTTGTTCACAGGTTTTATAATTTCGCCTGTATCAGGATCAGTACTGCACGAAGCAATGTTTAAACATAAAGCACATGCGAATACCAGCCCAAATAGAGCTGAACTAAAGTTAATAATAGCTGAATGGTTGGCGTTTTTCATGTTGTTGCATTTTAGTATCAACAAAATTGAAAAAACGCAAGTAAGAAATCATTACAGGATTTAGAGAAAACGTTATAAATTATTTTGGCTCTAGAGGCTTAATAAAAATGTATCCCTGTTTAATCCTGATGTATGGTATTGCCAGTTTATGGTAATAACTTCACCCAGTATTTTCTTTAACACCGAAAAGTCATTGGGTTTTTTTATATAGACATTAGCGCCCTTTACAAAAGTTTCTTCAATATCCTCATCTGAGCCGGAAGTTGAATAAATGGCAACTGAAAGGTCTTTTAGCCTTTTTGCAGAACGTATTTCGGCAAGACATTCAAAACCGCTTTTGAGTGGCATGTTAAGGTCAAGAAAAACAATATCGGGCAAATTAAGCTCCGGGTTATTCAGGTAGTGCATAAGCTGCACTCCGTCATTTACCATTTGTACATTTGTCTTTATTTTTATTTCTCCAAATGCATCTTTAAAAAGCAAGCGATCGTCTTCATCGTCATCAGCAAGCAAAATATTAAGCGGGGTTTGTTGTACAGTCATCATAAGCGGGAATGTTTAAGAAATGGTTGCATTTCTTCTTTTATTAATAATACGTTGAAAAGCAGAAGGGGTTAATCCTGTTGTTTTTTTAAATTGATTAGAAAGATGGGCAACACTGCTATAATTTAATTTATAAGCGATTTCGGTAAGCGTAAGTTGATCAATGGTCAATAATTGTTTGGCACGTTCAATTTTCTGCATTATTACGTAATTTTCTATTGACGAAAACGTGATTTCAGAAAAAAGATTGGCAAGGTATCCGTAACTGTGATGAAGTCTTTCTGCCAGGTATGATGAAATTTTTGCATTGGGTAATTTGTCCTCAAGGTGTACAATTTCGGAAATAGTGTCTTTGATTTTTTGTACAAGGGCACTTTTTTGATTTTCCACAATTTCAATCCCGTACTCTTTCAGCACTTTATTTAAGTGTTCCTGTTGACCGTTATAAAGATTGGTCTTTAGCTCAAGCTCTGAAATACCAAGTATATTATACTGGAGATTCAGCTTTTCAAGTTGTTCTTCCAGTACTTTACGGCACACAACATTAATATCGTATTTGAGGTAAATTTTCATACGGGTTGGTTCTTTTTTCGGGTTAAGGTAGGTTATAAAAAGGTAAGTAAATTATTTATGGTTTCTTGTGTCTTTTTGTTCTCTTTTTGAGAAAAATATCATTCATTTTTCTTTTTTAAGAGAGACTGGCAGGTAGTTTTATGCATTTTTTACAAGGATAGTATAGGTGTAAGTCATTGAAAAGTAGTTAATTTTACTATTTATTATATTATCTTTGGCTCAAAATGATACCTAAGAAATGCAATGAGTGCGCCAAAGTCAGATAAACTCAAATTTAAGTACCTTCCCGATTTTGCCAGTTTTTTGTTGGAAAACAAACTTGCAGAATACGTAAAAATACAGCTCGAGTATGTTCGCGAGGAGGATCTTCCACTCTTTAAACTCTTTAAAAATTTACCTGAAAAAGAGCTCTTTGAGCTTGCGAAAAAAGGTAGCATTGACTTTCTTAAGGTTTTTATCGAAAACCGTGCCCGTGTCTTTATTGAAAAGTCTGCAGCCGATTATGTAGCAAACAGGTTGCCTGCTATTGAACGGGAACAAATAGTGGCCAAAGACATAACAAGTGTTTCAGTTTTGAGGCGCAGGTCAATGCGTGCCTTTTTGCCAGTCTATACAAATGACATGAATTTAATGATTAAGATAATGGAGGAGCTCGATTATTTTCTTGCAGAAAGCGAGTCGGTATCCTTTAACGCCTTTATTCAAATTCAACAAGAAAAAATACAGCGAATAAACCTCGAACTTGAGAGCAGAAACGCTGATTTGGTTGAGGCCCAGGAACTATCAAACATGGGTAGTTTTTTTTGGGACTTTTCAGGCAAGCATTCGGTGTATAGTACTGGAGTTTTAAAAGTGTTTGAAATAGAACAAACAACCAATCTTTCTGACTTTTTGAAAAATGTTCATCCTGATGATCGCAATAAATTAAATGACGCCATAAGTCGTGCGCTTAACAACGATGGTATTTATGAATGTGAATACAGGTATTTTGCCAATAATAAGGAGAAAAGAATATGGTCACGGGGTGTTGTGAGTTATGTTGACAAAAAGCCGGTAAACATGAAAGGCACTTTAATGGATGTGACTCATAAATATAGTATGTTACAAAGTATGGAGTTAAAAAACCGGGAGTTGCAACGCATAAATAAGGAACTTCAGTCGTTTAATTACGTTGCCAGCCATGATCTGCAGGAACCGTTGCGAAAAATTCAATTATTTACACACCGTATTTTAGAAAAAGGGAGTAATACACTTGAAGGTGAAACGGTAGATTATTTTAACCGCATACTTGTTTCAGCTTCGCGCATGCAAAAACTAATAGAAGATTTACTTACATTTTCTCAAACTACGGCTGATAAAGAACATTTCAAGAATTGTGATCTTAGCGTAGCACTTGAGGAGGCTCTTGCAAGCCTGGCTGAAGCAATAAAAGAAAAGTCGGCCAAAATAATTACTGAAAAACTACCTGAAGTAAGAGGCTTGCAGTTTCAACTTACGCAGTTATTCCTGAATCTTATAGGAAATGCCCTTAAATACGCAAAGGAAGACGCTAAGCCAACCATTAAGATTTCAGTTAAGCAGGTGAAGGGACAGGATGTTGGGGTTTTGTTTTCGCCCAATGAAAATTACATTGAGTTATGTGTACAGGATAACGGCATTGGTTTTGATCAGGAGAATGCCGAAAAAATATTTGGTTTATTTCAGCGTCTGCATACAAAAGAAAAGTACAGTGGCACGGGTATTGGTCTTGCCATCTGTAAAAAAATAATGCATAACCACGAAGGTTTTATCAAGGCTGAAAGCGTTGCAGGTGTTGGTTCTATATTTAAATGTTATTTCCCGGTGTAATTTTTACAGGGATTACATATTTACAATAAAAAATTACACATATTTTGTGTTTGTGGAAATCCTGCAATTTATTTGAATAGTTGTATAAACGTTTTTTTTCCAACCATGCTCATCTTTGTTTTAAATATTTATAAAGCTTAATTACTAATTTAAAACAACGAGTATGAAAACAAAACTAATACTAAAATCAGTTATTTCAACATTTGCGCTTATGTTGGCAATAACGTTTAACGCAAGCGCGTTTACTGCTGTTACCTCAGGTAACTGGAGTAATGCAGCAACTTGGGGAGGTGTTGCTCCCGGAGGTTCTGTTTCAGGACAGGATATAGACATACCTGCCGGAATTGTTGTTAACCTTGATATGGATGTTACCTTTACCGGTTTGCTAAATAGCTTTAATGTGCATGGCACGCTTACAAGCTTTACATTTAATACACTTACAGTAAATCAAGGTGCGGTATCAGGAACAGGTACCATTGATATATATATGTTGAGTTTTACAGGACCATTTGCAAGCATGACATTTACAGGTAATTTGGGTGTAGCAAGGTTGCAAAACAACGGAGCAACATTGCTACTTGCATCAACAGTAGTAATTAGTGATACCATGCATCTTGATGCAGGTACTATTCTTTTAAATTCAGGATCAAATTTAACCATGCAAACCAATTCAACAATTGTTGTTGACAATGGCACAATGTCAATTGGTGGTGGTGTTTTCAATTCAACCAATGATTATAACGTAAAATACATTGGAACAAGTAAAACCACAGGCATTGAATTAAATTCAACTACAATTCAACATCTTTATGTTAATCTTTCCAATTCAAGTCAAACCTTGACATTGGGAAGTGATCTTATTGTAAATGCTGACTTGCATCAGAATATGGGGCATATTAATTTCAGCGGTCAAAGCCTTACGCTTAAAGGTAACTTTACAGCAGGTTCTGGTTTAATGCTGACAAGTAACACTTCCTCTAGTCTTATTTTGCAAGGTACAACACCGCCTTCAAGTGCGCTTGTATTTTCGGCTGGCTCTGATTTAAATAGCCTTACTATTGATTATTCTGGTACTGGAGCAGTTAAATTAACTACAGGAATTGGCATGTTTGGAGACCTTTGGTTAAAAGATGGCGACCTAAACCTGGAAACCGGTTCTATTCTTGATTTTAATGGAGGGAATACAATTCATGTTGGGAACGGATATTTAATTCTGAACGGTGGTACGTTTACAGGAACAGCAACATATGATGTTGAATATTATGGTGGTTCTTATTTTATGGGTACTGAAATAACTGGCTCAGGATTAACAAATATAACAGTGAATACAGCCGGCTCTTCAGATGTAATTGAAATGTCAGGCGATCTTACAATTCCAGGGGACTTGGTTATAAGCAATGGTAGGTTTTATTTAAGTGGTGATAAGCTCGTTTTAAATGGAGGTTTCTCACAGTCATCATGGACATATTTGTATGGTGGTGTTGGATCAGAGCTTGAATTGAACATGACATCATCACTAGGTGATACATTGATATTTGCAACTGCTTTTCCTGATTTGGATAAATTAACCGTAAACATTGGTTCGGGTGGTGATGTTGTTATAAGTGGTGGCGTTGTTGTAAAGGATGAGATAAGCCTTGTAAATGGCCGACTTGTATTGGATAATTCAAACCTTACGGTTTCATCTACCGGTATGATTTCAGGCTATAATGATTCAAGGTACATTGTTACATCAGGTAATGGTACATTAATTATGAATGTTAATGCTTCTGGACCATATGTAACTTTTCCTGTTGGAACAGTAACAAGTTATTCACCTGCTTACGTTCAACAAGCAGCTTCAGGAACCACAGGTAAATTTATGGTTCGTTCAATGAATGGCGTATATACCGATGGTATTGTTGGTTTTAATTCGGCAACAACAGAAAGTCTTGTTAATCGTACCTGGATTATTGATGAGGAGGCAGGCGTAACGGTTAATGCAAATATTAAATTAGGATGGAAAGCATCTGCTGAAGTAAATGGTTTTGATCGTACCCAGTCTTACATCAGTCATTATAACGGTGGTTCATGGGACACACAAACTCCGGCTGCTGCTTCTACAGGTGCATTCAGTACATATGAAATGACGCGTACAAGCTTAAGCACATTGAGTCCTTTTGTAGTAGCTGATGATAACGCAGTACTTGCAACTAACGAGATTGAAAACCAGCCTGAGGGTATTACACTATATCCAAATCCCTCACGTGATTACGTATTCATAGAAAATGCTAATTATGTGGATGATTTTAAATATGAACTGGTTGACTTGACTGGTAAAGTATTGTATACAATTGGAATTGCCAACAAAGGCGATCGCCAGGTGTTTGATGTTACTAAATTGATCAGCGGTTACTACTTTATCCGCTCAACAAATCTTGATACAAAACAAATTATTACAAAACGTTTCATTAAGGGTTAATACAATTAATGTTTGTTTGATGAAAAAAGGTCCGTGAAAATTTTTCACGGGCCTTTTTGTTTTAAATATATGTAAATCTTGTAATTTATTATAAATCGCCTGTAAAATAAAACAGGCTTTTTTCAGGATATTTGATTTGAAAAATGTATGGACGATTTTTATAAACGAAATTATGCCCGGGTGCTTATTACTTTCCTGTGCGCACTGGTTGCTTATACAAAACTGCGTGGCCAGGAAACACAACCTTATATGTATAATGAGCCCAATCAACCGGTATATGTTTGGGAATTGGGCTTGCAAGTCATGCCTACCTATACAACATTTAGTATGAATAGCTGGGATGGATCAAGTGTAGAAGGAGATGCTATTATTGGTTTCAGTCGCTCAGCAGTTGTTGCAATAACGCTTAATCCCACTTTGGCAATTACAACTGAAATTGTTTATACCACATTTAAGAAAGAGTTTACGCATCATGGCGTCCCAAAACGATTAAATGTTAATTATGTGAGTGTTCCTTTAATGGCAACTATCAATACCAGTAAAATGAGTAAAGTAAATGTAAATCTTGTTATTGGGCCGCAATTTGGCATCAATGCTGGTTCAGCCGTTGAGTCAGCTAATGGTAATGACCCTGATAGCCTGCAAAATGTTTGGCAGGTCAAACAGGGTGAAATGGGCGTTGCATATGGTGCAGGGCTGGAAATTGCTTTAAACTCTTCACGTAGTTTCAGGCTTACAACAGGATTCAGGGGGATGTCAGGCTTTTTAAATGTGGTTGACAATAGCTCCTCAACGGCTGTTCGTTATGGTCGGTCCAATAGGGTTAACGTACACATGTATTCAATTTATGCCGGCCTCAGTTGGCTATTTTAAATTATACCACAGAAATGCCACCTAAAAAGAAAAAGTCATGGAAAAGGAGGCTGCTTGTAACAGGAATTGTTCTTATAGTTTTATTTATAACCGTTCTGCTTGTTAGCTCCCCATTTGCCAGGTATTTTATTCAAAAGTATGATAAATATTATACGGGTCGTGAAATAACGGTTGAAAGCGCCTACATGAATCCGTTCACAGGTTATGTTTCTTTTGGCGGTCTTAAAATTTATGAAGCAAACAGCGACAGTGTTTTTTTTTCATCCGAACAAATAAGCGCCAATTTCACTATGCTAAAAATGCTGGTAGGCACCTATGAAATAGAAAAAATTCAACTAGATAAACCAAAAGGATATATTATCCAGGACAGCTTAAGGCATTTAAATTTTCGCGACTGGATAATACGTTGGAAACCTAAAGTACGCAAAGTAAAAAAAGAGCCTGTTCATTTCAACATCATTGACATTGAAGTAAACGATGGGCAATTTTATTATATCGAAAAAAGTATTCCGGTTAATTATAACATAAAGCACGTTAACCTGCAAAGCTCAGGTTTCAGGTGGTATACCGACACCGTTGCAACAAAATTTTCATTTGAAGCCGGCCTCGGAAAAGGAGTGGCAAAGGGTAAATTTACAGTGAATACTTCCAATGCCGATTATAGCATGAAGGTTAAGGTTAAGGAATACGAGCTGAATTTCATTGAGCAATACTTGCAGGAATTCATTAACTATGGCGATTTTACAGGAAGCTTTGACGCAAACATTGATGCTACGGGTAACTTTAAAGAAGCACAAGACCTTGTTGCATCAGGTATGCTTTCACTCAACAACTTTCACATTGGAAAAAATAAACATGAAGACTATGCTTCATTTTCAAGGTTAAAATTCAAAGTCACCAAATTAAGCCCTCGCTATCATTTGTATGATTTTGATTCCGTTTTGCTCGAAAATCCTTACGTCAAATATGAGAAATATGATTACCTGGACAATGTTGAGATGATGTTTGGTAAAAAAGGACAAAATGTTGGCGCTGTTAGTTCGTCACGCGGCAGCCACAACCTTATTATTCAATTGGCAAAATACATTGAAGAACTTGCACGAAATTTCTTAAAAAGTAATTACCGTGTTAATCGTTTTGCTGTTACAAATGCAAATTTCAGCTTTGATGATTATTCAATAAGTGAACACTTTAATATTCATACCTGGCCGCTAACGCTAACATGTGATTCGGCTGACAAAGATCATAAACGCGTCAAGGTACATTTATCCTCAGCCATCAAACCTTATGGTAACCTCAAAATTGACGCGAGTATAAATCCCAGGGATAGTTCCGATTTTGAGTTCATGTTCAGCTTACGCAACATGCCTGCATCACTCTTTAATCCATATCTTGTCTCGTATACTTCGTACCCGCTCAATAAAGGCACGGTTGAACTAACAGGAATATGGAACGTACTTGACGGAAATATTCGCGCTAATAACAGCATACAAATAATTGATGCGAGGCTAGCCAGGCGCATAAAAAACAAGGACAATAAACGTTTTCCGGTGTGGTTAGCCATGTTCCTGGTAAGGGATAACCATAATGTGATTAGTTACCAAATTCCGGTTTCCGGTAACTTGCGCGATCCGAAATTTCACTGGAAAGATATTATTGATGATATTATTTGGAACATTGTGGTAAAACCACCAACAACCTTTAAACGCGAACATATAAAAAAAGTTGAAGGAAAAATCGAAAAATCAAAAGAAATTTATTGGGGAATGAATTCGTTTGAACTAGCGCGTTCACAGGAAAAATTTCTTGACAAAATGAATAGATATTTGAATGAAAACCCGTCAGCAGTTATAGCAGTTCAGCCTTTTGTTTACAAACAAAAAGAAAGTGAGCATTTGCTGTTATTTGAAGCGAAAAAACGCTTTTATATGCGTAGTCATAAATTAGCCCGAATTTCTTCAAAGGACAGTTTTGCTATTTTGAACATGTCAATCAAAGATTCCCTTTTTAAACAATTTCTTACTAATGGGTGTAAGGATAAACTTTTATTTACCGTTCAGTCAAAAGCAATGTGTATATGGGGCGCTACTGTTCAGGTAGGCCTGCAAAAATTACAGGAAAAACGTGTCCGGACTTTTCTTTCCTTATTTGATCCAGCGGTTCAAAAGCGCGTTCATTTCTTAAAGTCAAAAAATACGGTTCCTTACAATGGGTTTTCAGTATATGAAATAAATTATAAAGGAAGTTTACCCGAATACCTGGAAAAGGCCTATGAAAAAATGGAAGACCTTGATAATAAATCGCCACGAAACGCGTATAGGAAATTTCGAAGGCAAAACAGGCGTGATAAAAGGAACATGTAAATTTTACAACTCTATGCGGGGTATATGTAATGTAAAACTCCCACAATTCTGCCACATTGCAAATGATGGAACCAATTGATGAAGTTAAGCCCGGTGTAAAAACGTATGTGATTGAATTCCTTGAAAAGGTTTCTGATGTAACACGTTTTAACGGGCGTTTTTTTAAGGAAGTATGCCGCTTGCCTTTCGAGTTCAGGGAATTTGTCAAGCAATGTTACCTGGTAGGCTATAGGTCGCTGGCGCTTGTAGCTGTAACCGGTTTTATCATGGGCCTTGTACTTACAATCCAGTCGCGCCCAACCTTGCGCGAGTTTGGTGCCGAGTCATGGCTTCCGGCTATGGTAGCTGTTTCAATTGTAAGAGAAATTGGTCCGGTAATTACCGCTCTTATTTGTGCAGGTAAAGTAGGGTCAGGAATAGGCGCTGAACTTGCTTCCATGAAAGTAACCGAGCAAATTGATGCCATGGAGGTTTCAGGCATAAATCCGTTTAAATACATTGTGGTTACACGTGTGCTTGCTACCACACTTATGCTTCCGGTACTGGCTACTGCTGCCGATGCGGTAGCTATGTATGGTTCCTATATTGGCGTTAACCTTGAGGGCGATGTGAGCTTTACGCTTTTTTTCAGCCAGGCATTTGATTCGCTTGATTTCAGCGATGTTTTTCCTGCATTAATCAAAACGTTTTTCTTTGGTTATGCAATAGGTATAATAGGATGTTATAATGGATATTTCTCCAACAAAGGTACCGAGGGCGTTGGCCGCTCTGCCAACACAGCAGTTGTTTATGCATCCCTGATTGTTTTTGTTATGGATATGATAGCTGTTCAAATCACAAGTTTATTAACATAAATGGAAAACAAAACTCAAATATTGGTTGAATTGAAAAATGTTGTAAAGTCATTCGGAAACAACCATGTGCTCCAAAAAATGAACCTCCAATTAAACAAGGGAGAAAACCTGGTTATTTTGGGTAAATCAGGAAGTGGAAAATCGGTGCTGATTAAATGCCTTGTTGGATTAATTGACGTTGACCAGGGCGATATGATGGTTTTTGATAAAAAAGTAAATGAAATTAGCCTTGATGAATTAAATGAGATGAGAAAAAAAATTGGTTTTCTTTTTCAAAGCGGTGCCTTGTATGATTCCATGAGTGTGCGAGAAAACCTGGAGTTCCATTTAAGGGATAAAAAAGACCAGGACCAGGCTGAAAAAGATAAGCTGGTTGAGGAGACACTTGAAGGAGTGGGCTTGCTGGAAGCAATTGATAAAATGCCATCGGAACTCTCAGGAGGAATGCGTAAACGGCTTGGACTGGCACGCACACTTATTCAGCATCCTGAAATCATGTTGTACGATGAACCAACTACAGGGCTTGATCCTATAACCAGTAAGGAAATAAGTAAACTTATTCGTAAAGTGCAAAAAGAACACCAGACGTCCTCAATTATTATAACACATGACATAGAATGCGCACGTTTAACACATGACAGGATTGTGGTTATTGACGAAGGCAAGGTGATTGAAGAAGGGACATTTGATAAACTAACAAAATCAAAAAATGAAACCGTTCGATCGTTTTTTGAATAAATTATAGTAGTATGAAGAAGAATACAGGTAATAATATCCGGCTGGGTTTATTTGTGGTCATAACCTTGGTTTTATTAATGGTGGGTATTTATTTTATTGGTCAACGCCAGCATATGTTTAGCAAAACGTTTAAGCTAAGTGCAGTATTTAAAGATATTGGTGGATTGCAGGAAGGAAACAATGTGCGCTTTTCTGGAATAAACGTTGGTGTTGTTGACAATATTGAGCAGATCACAGACTCAACAGTCAAAATAGACATGCTTATTGAGGAAGATACCCGGAAATTTATTAAAAAAGATGCACATGCCCGAATTGGATCGGATGGGTTGATGGGAAATAAAATCATCACCATTTCACCCGGTACAGGTGGGGCAGCGGTTGTTGCCGATAATGACTATTTGAAAACAGTTATTCCTGTTTCCTATGACGATGTGTTGGAAAAATTGAAACTCACCAGCGAAAATTCAGCAAAAATCACAAGTGATCTTGCGGCCATAACCGGCACCATTCGAGAAGGTGAAGGTACAATTGGTATGCTTTTTATGGACACGGTTTTTGCCCAGACGTTAAGAGACGCTTTATGGAATATTAAAGCTGGTGCGGGAGGATTCAAACGTAACATGGATGCAGCCAGTAAAAGTATTTTCCTAAGGGGAAAGATAAAAAAAGGGAAAGAAAAGAAATGACAAATAGTGATTTTGGATAGAGAAATTTTGGATAAAGAGATGTTCGGGTTTTACCTGCCCTGCATCTCTTTACCCAAAATTAATTATTTATTTAATTATTTTATACTCCGTCCTACGGTTTTGCGCCTTGTTTTCCTTGGTGTCATTTGGCTTAACTGGTTTGGTTTCGCCATAACCCTTCGCCTTTAAACGGTCTTTTGAAATGCCTTTTGAAACCACATAGTTCATTACAGCTTTTGCACGATTGTCAGATAACGTCATGTTGTGCGCATCGTCACCATCACTGTCGGTATGCCCGCCTAACTCAATTTTAATATCCGGGTTTTTCGTAAGAAAATCAACCAGCCTGTCAAGTTCCACAAATGATTTTGGCAACAAGTCGAATTTGTCAACGTCAAAGAAAACGTTTTTCAACACAATGGGTGCATCAGCTGTTCCCACTGGTATCATCGGAATATTCAACAGAAAAACCTTGTCCTTTGGCACCCCGTCATCGCCAAATTTGAAATGTTCAGAGTAACTATGGTAGCCTTTTTTCTCAACCGACAATGCGTATTCTTTGTTGGTAGCAATATTCTGAAAAAACTCTCCTTTTTCATCGCTGGCAGCCACTTGAACGGGTTTGCCGGTTTCAAGATCGGTCAAAATAAAACGAGCCTCAAGTTTTGCTTTTGAAATGGAATCGTACACAACACCTTTCATGTAGGTAGTGTAAACAGGACGAATGCTTTCATCCAGTTTAAAACTGTACAAATCCAGCTCGCCATATCCACCAGGACGGTCAGATGCAAAAAACGCAACCTCGCCACTGGATGAAACCAGGAGCGAATTTTCTTCACCTGATGTGTTGATGGGGTAACCTAAATTAACCGGTTTTCCCCATTTCCCATTGGGTTGTTTGCGGCACATGTATAAATCAAATCCACCAAATCCTACATGGCCATTGGATGAAAAATACAGTGTTTGCCCGTCAGGATGAATCAATACAGAACATTCGTGGTCAGGTGTGTTTATGTAATCGGGTAAACGTTCAGGTGCACTCCAAACACCATCAATTAAATGTGAAACCACAATCTCTCCGTTTTGACGCGTTGCATTTCCTTTACCGCGTTTTATGTAATACAAATCTTTACCATCAGCCGAATATGAAGGTTGTCCTTCCCATTGGCTTGAATTAATGTTGCTGCCTAAATTTTGAGCCGGTTCCCATACACCATTATATTTAGTCGAATAAAATAAATCGCAACTTCCCAATCCCTCACGGTGTTCACCATAGTCACCCATGCCCATTAAATCGCAGGCAGTAAATATCAGCACCGATCCATCGGCCGATAGAGTAGGAGCACCTTCGTTCAGGTAAGTGTTTATTTTGTTGCTTATGGATTGCGCCTTGTTCCATTTATTTTCAATTTTAATGCTGTAAAAGAAATCTTCCTGCTCACCCATGGGTGCTGCCTGGTCAGGAATTCTTCGCGTGAACAACAGCATTTCGTCATCACCGGTTATTGTCGGAAAATATTCGGGAAAACGGGTGTTTACTCCCGGCCCCAGGTTAACCGGTTCAAATGTTACAGGTTTTTTCATGGCTTCAACAGCAAAATCGCACGATGCCCGCATTTTGTCAAGGTCGGCAGCCATGTCATTTGGAATATTTCCCCTTACCAGGGTTTCGTATTCTTTCAAAGCAGCAAGCGCACCAGCATAATTACCAGTTTTAAACTCGAGTTCGCCCAATAAAAACCAGCTATTCACAAAAAAAGTAGGGTTAACTTTGTGTGATTTTTTTAAGACCTCAATGGCTTCTTTGTTTTTTTTAACGTCAATGTAATATTGTGCCAAAAGCAAATATGCTTCCATAAAATTAGGATCGGCCTCAAATGCTTTTGTGAAATTTTTTATAATACAATCGCCATCCTTTTTACCGGTTTTATCCATTGTGCCGTAACAGGTTTCAGCAGCTTCATAAGCTTTAATAGCCTTTTTATTTTTAGAAGAATATTGACCTGTAGGCTGAGCAACCGCGCAAGAGGCTAACAATAAAACAGGAATAAGGATTTGCAATTTCATAATTATACTATTTAGTAATGGGTAATATGCGTTGTGTATAAACTGTATGTGTATGGTTTAATGTCAAATTTCGTACCATTAAGGTATGTTTAAATATTTGTGGGTTTGCAGAGATATTTTCCATTTGGGGTTGTTTTTTACAAAATCAACAACAAGCGGGGTCATTTCTGCGGCTTTATCCCACTCAGGTTGTATGTAAAGGGTGCAGGAAGGGCTGGTTTTGGCCGCCTGTTCAAGTGCCCACTCAAAATCGTGCCTGTTATACGCTATTATTTTCAGTTCATTGGCCAGTTTAAAATTCTCATCCGTTGCAGGTTTGAATTTTTTTGGCGATAAACACACCCAATCAAAATTGCCGGTTAGTTTATTTGTTCCTGAAGTTTCAATGGCAAGTAAAAATCCAGCATCGTGAAATGCTTTTGTGAGCGCATTTAAATCGTATAAAGTAGGTTCGCCACCTGTTACAACAACAAAGCGGCCTGCATTTTTTTGTGCATTTTTAACAAGCGTATTCAATTCAACCAACTGGTTTTTTTGAACCGGCCAACTTTCTTTTACATCGCACCAGGTGCAGCCCACGTCACAACCTGCCAGGCGAATAAAGTAAGCAGCCGTACCGGTATGTTTACCTTCGCCCTGTAACGTGTAAAATTCCTCCATTACCGGAATTTCGGTGGCAGCATTAAATGGTATAGGCTCAAAAACGGTTTTCATGGTGTAATTTTCCTGTAATTACTAAGTGCGTTCAGGTCTAAAACATATTGTCCGTGTTCAGGATAAAATGTTTTTTCAAACGAGGCATTTTCTACGATCTCATCGGCCGTATAACTATAATGCGAGATAACGGTTGAGTTAAATGTTTCGTCAAAGGCCTTTAACTGTACAAAAATTTCACCGCCATCGTTCTTTATTTGATCAAGTGTTACGTCTTTAAAAGGACTTTTATCATCAATAGGGTGTACCAGTGTCCAGCTAAGTGGTAAGACCTCAATATCGTTAAACTGCAAGGGCATTTCATAGTAATTCCGAACGCGTTCATTGCCGTTTCGTGTAATCATTTTTGAAAATAACACATTTACTTCAGCGTTCACTACCACACTATTTCGTTTATTGGCCAGGCGCACCATAATTGCTTTGCCATCCTTAAACGGAGAAATGAGTGCAACGTTACTGTAGGCAATACGTGCCTTTGGTTTTGAGAAGCGCCCGTAAAACAAACCGGTGATCAACGCAAAGCTCATTACCCCCATAAGGGCTTCAAATGAGGCCACCAGTTGGGTTAAATGCGAGTTTGGACTAATGTTACCATAACCCACAGTGGTAAGTGATTGTGCACTAAAGAAAAAGCAGTTGAGGAAGTCGCTGAAGGTACCGTTTGGCTTTATGCCGTTAAAATTCTCAACCCCGCATGCCAGGTAAATGGTGGCAAATAATGTGTTAAGCAATGTATATGTAATAAATACAATAATCAGGAATTTTGGCCATGGAATATTTACCAGGTAATGGTACATATCCTGAAACGGCCCAAGTGCGCCAATGCGTTTTACGTTGAATGAGCCGTCCCTGTTCATCATTCGTTCGTTTGAACCAAATGATCCTGTTCCCGGGTCGTGTACCTGTTTGGCCATAATCAATTTTTCAATTTCGAATTTCGAAGTTCGGAATTCGAAATTCAGAATTCAATGATACGTTTTTTTACGATACGCGATTTAATGCTTGGTTGCAGGAAAGCCCCTGGATTACCAGTAAAATCAGGTGTTTCCCGTTGTT
>DATGXI010000098.1:0-28629 GCA_035299065.1 Flavobacteriales bacterium | reverse complement strand
ATCGTACGCTGCTTTTCTGGCTATGTCTTTGGAAAATTCTCCATTTTTTTCATAATCCAAAAGTTCTGCTTTTTGTCCTTCCAGTTCTGATAACCTGGCCTGCAAATCAGCGTCACCGGGAACAATACCAAGTGCGGCTTTCATGATTTTTATGGCCGGATTTAATTGCTCAGCAGAATACGATGGTCCGGGGCTGGTGGTGAAACGTTCAAGAAATTCAGGTTTTTCCCGGTTTACCTTCAGGAACGATGAGTTGCCATCTTTCTTTACGCTTTCAAGTGCTTTTGTTTTTACTTGTGCTGATTTCTCAGCAAAAAATTTATCGGCATCAGCCAGCACGCCTTTCTGGTAATCGCCCATTTCTTTTCCTTCCGCATCTTTCTTAAGTTTTTCAACCTTGGCTTTTGACAACCAATCATCACCATAGTCAATGAATTTCCAAATGTCATTGTTAACCGAACGCAATGCCATGGCCACATCTTCAATTCCTCTTTTGGTAGCATCAAGCGCCTTTAATTCATCAACCTGTCTTTTATATTCTGCATACTCGGTTTCGAATTGGGGGATCTCAACCCAATTTGGATCTTCCTGTTTTAGTTGATCCAGGGTTTTCCTCATATCGGTCAAATTACGTTCGGTATCATAATTTTTTTTAATCGCTGCTTCCATAAAGCTTCTACTATTGCGAAACTTTCGGATGTTTATTACCGCAGGACTTGATTCAGGATCCGGAGCTTTCGTTTTTACCGCAGTTCCTTCTTCTTTTTTTTCATCTGACTTTCCGCCATCGGTTTTTCCGGCATCTACTTTAACATCTGTTGTTTTGTCTTTGGTTTTTTCAGCTTTCTCCCTGGCTTCTTTTTCAGTCTTTTCTTTGGCTTTCTCTTTTAGCTTATTTAAACCCCCTTGGGAAAACCCGTTCACACCCAACAACATGAAACAGGCCAGGAAAATCCCGGCAATCATTTTACACTTCATAATTTTATACTTTTTATGTTGCAAAACTGCTTCAATTGCAGTTGATATACCAAACCAACCCATTATTGGTATGATTTAAGGCATGAACGGTACGAAAAAAAATTTTATCGGAAATATTAAAATGAGCCCAATCAGGCAAGTTCCTCCATAATCCGAAGGAACTCATCTTTTTTACGCCTGGCAATTTCTACCTGTGAACCATCACTCATTTCTACAAAAAAACCATCGGCACGAAGGTATTTTTTTACCCGGTGCACATTTATAAGATGCGACTTATGGATGCGAAAAAAGTGCTGGCCGGGAAGAATTTCTTCATAATCCTTGAGGTTTTTGGTGGCAACATACTTTTTCCCGTCAATGGTATAAAAAACCGAACAACCCAGGTCTGACTCAACGCGTACAACTTCCGAAACCGGAATGTATACAATACCTTCTTTTACAGCAACCGTTATACGCCCTGTGTATTCAAGCTTTCGTGAAGCAATAAAACCTTCGTACCTGTTTGTTGATTTTGTTTGTAATGCCTGTTTTTCGGCCTTTTCAACAGCTGCACGAAGTTCATCAATGTCAATTGGCTTCAATAAATAGTCAAGTGCATGATGCTTAATTGCTTTAATTGCGTAATGATCATGTGCAGTAACAAATATGATTTGAAAATCAATGTTATCAAATCGTTCAAGCAAATCAAAACCGTTGCCATTGGGCATTTGTATATCCAGGAAAACAAGATCGGGTTTACAGGCAGTAATTAATGCAAAGGCCTCTTCGGCACTGGCAGCAAGCCCTTCAATTTGTATTGCCGGACAATAGGTGGAAATGAATTTCTCCAATATTTCCCTGCCCTTTTTTTCATCGTCAACTATTACAGCCTTCATACATTAAACGGAATAAAAATTTCAACACGCGTACCGCAGCCTTTGTTGTCTGCATCATACAAATCTACAATGTTTTCTGACAGGCCGCTTTCATACAGTTGATTGATGATAGCCAAACGTTCACGGGTAATTAATGTACCAAATGAGCGATGTTCACCCGTTTTTTTTCCTTCAGGGCTTTTTGTGCGGCCAACGCCATTGTCAATTATTACACAACACAACAGGTTATTGATTTTTTTTATTCAATTTTTAGTTCTCCTCCTGACTTGAGCGGAAGAATTCCGTGCAGGATTGCATTTTCAACATAGGGTTGAATAAGCATTGAAGGTATTTTAGTTGTTTCAGAATTGATGCCGGGGTCAACCCAAACTGTATACGTGAACGCCTCCTCAAAACGCATAGCCTCTAATTCAAGATAAAGTTCCAGCGCTTTTATTTCTTCACTTACGGTAACTGTTGTTTCTTCGGAATTCTGCAGGATTGTTCTTACCAGGCGTGAAAATTTTGAAAGATAACGGGCGGCTGCTTCATCATTTTTGTAGGCAATAAAATGTTGTATGGAGTTCATTACATTAAAAATGAAATGCGGATTCATTTGCGCTTGCAGGGCTTTTAAACGCAGGCTTAACAAACTACGTTCAAGGCTGGCATTTTTTTCTTTTTGTTGCTGAATGCGTTTAAAACGATAACGCAATAAAACAAAAACAAGATAAATAAAAACACCTGCTGCACTTATACGAAACCACCATGTTTGCCAGAAAGGAGTTTGAATGGTAAAATTTATTTTTACCGGGCTTTTGCTCCAGCTTCCATCTGCATTGCGTACCGAAAGCTCAAATACATAATTATGCGGGGGAAGCGTTGTAAATTGAATTTCGCGGTTTTGTGTATAAACCCATTTTTCATTTATACCACTCATCCTGTAACGGTATTGCATTTTACCTGTGTTGCGATAACCCAAGGCAATAAAACGTATCTTAATGTTGTGGTGGTTGTATGGAATTTCATACACTTTATTCAGGGCAATTGGCTCATCATCCACCTCAACACCTGCTACACGTACAGGATAAACAGGATAACGTGGATCAAATCCATTGGCCGGTAAACGTGACAAACCTTTACGCGTTGCGGCCCAAACATGTTCATTTACTTTTACTACATCAAGTATTTCATTTGAGGCAAGGCCATCAAACGTGGTAAATGTTTTTATATCATATGTATTGTATTCACCTTCTTTTTTAAAATCGATGCGGCTTAAACCTGAATTGGTTGCTGCCCAAACTGTATTTCCGCTAATGCATAGCCGGTTTACATTATCATCACCCAAACCGTTTTTTGCATTAAACTGGTATACTTTTTTATGATGGTAAATTACTACACCCGCACCACGTGTGGCAATTACCAGTGCGCTATCGCTCAAATACGCCATGTGCGAAATGCGCTTACGAAGTTGTGGGTAGCCATCACTACGTTCTTTAAACGATGAATCGTTCGTGTTGAATTCCCATAAACCATTAATGGTGCCACACCATAAACGGCCATTGGCTTGTTCAAGCATTGTATAGGTTCGTATTTGTTTTGAACCATTTAAAAGGAGTTTATTTTTTACAGTATCTATAAGGGAAACACCCCGTACAAAACATGCCCAATAATTGCCTTTTTGGTCCCTTAGCATCCCATAAAAAGCAATGGGCTTACCGTTTTTGCCAGGTTGTTTTGTACTGGACAATGAAAAAATATTGTTGCCGCCACTTGCCCATAACCTTTTCTTGTGTCTGTCATAAAAAAAGGCATTTATTTCTGCAGGTTTTTTTTGATTCTGGTTCAGGTCATAGGTTTTTAGTTCACCATTTTGCTGCAGTATGTGCATATACCCGTTTTTCATACCCACAAACAGGTTGTTGCCATCAGTACCCAGGCATGTTGGGTTATCGTGCGAAAGGCCGGTGGTTTTATCGTATGTAAGAATTTGCTTGGAAGCCGTATAATAAACACCGTTGTCTTCAGTAGCAAACCAAAATCCACCTTCATTATCCTGCAAAACTCCATCAACCGTTGTATTGGGTAAATACTGTTTTTTATGTTCAAAATCCAGGTCTTGTATATGAAAAACACCTCCCAAATAGGTTCCTACCCATAAATCCCCATCACGGTCTTCGTACAGCCAATTAATGTCATAATCAAATTTGATTTGATGATCGCCTTTTACCGGGTCAATATATACCAGGCGGTTATCGACCGTAAATAAATAACTTCCATTTTTTAGTGCAATAGCCCGGGCATATATACGCCTGGGATGAATGAGGTAGTTTAACCTGAGCCGCTTATTGGTTGAGGATGTATTAAAACTGATATAATACGTGTGCCTGTCAGTGCATTTGTCGGCAAAAATCAGGTTATTGGCAACAGGTTCAATTATATTAAGTGTATTTGGCTCCTGTTTTATACCAGCAGGCACACCTATTTTTCCGTTTACGTCAATGCGATAAATTCCCAGTTCGGCAAAACCAAGGTAAACGTTGTCTTTGTCATCCACGCAAAATGAAAGTTTGAACGGGTTCTTGATATGTTTTTGTATAACATCATTGTATTTATACAAGTGTATTTTTCCATTTTCATAATAACTAAGCTTAGTGGAAAAGGAATAAAACCAAATGCGCCCTTTAGCATCTTCAAAAATTTCGAATACGGTATTATCAGGCAAACCGTTGCTCATGGAGAAATTTTCGAATTCGTACCCGTTAAAACGACTAACTCCATTATTGGTAGCAAACCATATATACCCTTTTGAGTCCTGTTTAACCTGGTAAATTTCGGTACTGGGTAAGCCCTGCTCCACCGTATATTGCTTAAAAGCCGGATGCGGGTTCTGCGCGGTTACATTACCTGCATAAAGGCTCAGCATCACTAAACTGTACTTTATCAATTTATACAACATATGCCCTGCAAAGGTATATTTATAGTCCATATGCCTTTCACGCTGTTACCGGCAACCCATAAACGGCTTTTTTTTAATATTTCGTAGTATGATTTCAATATAGTTGCGTGTTTCTGCATACATTTATCGGAAATAAAAAACTTATGGAACTATTTTGGGAAGAAAACAAAACAATGCTGATACTGGGCTTTATTGCCCTGGTTTTACTGGCTGCCACCTTTGTAACTATACAGCAAGGAATGGTTGGTGTTATAACCGTTTTTGGCAAGTACCGCAGGGTAATGCGTCCAGGCCTTAACGTGCGCGTTCCTTTCATTGAAAAAATCAACAAAAAAATATCCATTCAAAATCGTTCTGTTGAACTCGGTTTTCAGGCAGTAACCATTGACCAGGCCAATGTGAATTTTACATCCATGCTCCTTTACTCAGTTATAAACCATGATGAGGAAACAATAAAAAACGTGGCGTTTAAATTTATGGACGACCGCAGCTTTATGCAGGCATTGGTGCGCACAATTGAAGGTCACATGCGCTCATTTGTTGCTACAAAAAAGCAGTCTGAAATTCTTAGTCTTCGCAGGGAAATTGTTGAAGTGGTGAAAGAAAATCTTGATAAAACCCTTGAAGAATGGGGTTATCACTTAATTGACCTTCAAATAAACGATGTGGCTTTTGACGAAGAAATTATGCGCTCAATGGCAAAAGTGGTGGCTTCTAACAACTTGAAAGCTGCAGCTGAAAACGAAGGACAGGCCTTGTTGATTACCAAAACCAAAGCTGCTGAAGCCGAAGGTAATGCCATTAAAATTGCCGCTGAAGCTGAAAAAGAAGCCGCTATTTTACGAGGTCAGGCTGTTGCCCGTTTCCGCGAGGAGGTGGCCAAAGGTATGAGCCTTGCTGCCAAGGAAATGCAACACAGTAACCTTGACACCAGCTTTATCTTATTCAGTATGTGGACAGAAGCCATTAAACACTTTGCCGAAAACGGCCGTGGAAATGTGATTTCACTGGATGGCTCAACGGATGGATTAAAGAAAACACTGCTGGAAATGATGTCACTCAATAAAAATGAAGGTATTAATACCATGATTTCGGGTAATCCAAACCAGAAATAGCGGAATTTTTTTACCTTTGCCGCCCCATTGGGGGAAATTATGGCAAACAGTGTTAAGTTTTTTTCAGGCAGAGCTACAACCGATTTAGCTACAAGAATAGCCAAAAATTATGGTCAGTCTTTAGGTAACGTAGTTGTTTCAAGTTTTAGCGATGGTGAATTTTGTCCATCGTTTGAAGAAACCGTTCGTGGACAAGACATTTTTCTTGTTCAGTCAACCATGCCTCCTACCGAAAATTTAATGGAATTGCTATTGATGATTGATGCTGCCAAACGTGCAAGCGCCAATAAGATCATTGCAGTTATTCCGTACTTTGGTTGGGCGCGCCAGGACCGTAAGGACAAACCACGTGTTGCCATTGGCGCTAAACTGGTAGCAAACTTACTGACTGCTGCAGGTGTTGACCGTGTTATTACCATGGATTTACATGCTGATCAAATACAGGGCTTTTTTGAAGTACCGGTTGATCACTTATACGCCTCTTCCATTTTTCTACCACACATTCAAACATTGAATTTGCAAAACCTTGTTATGGCTGCGCCTGATACAGGAGGAACAAAACGCGCCAATTCATATGCCAAATATTTAAATGCCGAACTGGCTATTTGTTACAAACAACGTAAAAAGGCAAATGAAATTGAGCACATGACTGTAATAGGTGATGTAAAAGGAAGAAACGTAATTATTGTTGATGACATGTGCGATACTGGTGGAACATTGTGTAAAGCGGCTGATTTAATGCTTGAAAATGGAGCCTTGTCAGTACGCGCCATGTGCACTCATCCTGTACTTTCAGGAAATGCCATTGAACGCATTGAAGCATCAAGTCTAACCGAATTAATTGTAACAGACACCATTCCTTTAAAACGGAAAAGCGATAAAATAAAAGTATTGACCACTGCAGGTTTATTTGCCGATGTAATTTCACGTTTGCAAAATTTGCAGTCAATCAGCTCACATTTTATTGTGGCTTAGCAGATGTACGTATTTAGAAAGTTTCAAACTATCTCAATACTAAAAAAGTAAATTAATTAATAACTAAAAATAAAACAAGATGAAATCAGTATCATTGAGCGGTTCGGCAAGAACGAACGTAGGGAAAAAAGATGCTGCGGCCCTTCGCAAAAACGGTAACATACCGTGCGTAATTTATGGCGGCAAAGAACAAATTCACTTCACAGCAAAAGAACTTGACTTGTCAAAAGTTATCTGGTCGGCTGATGCTTACGAAGTAAAATTAAGTGTTGATGGGAAAGATCACCGCGCTATTGTGCAGGACATCCAGTTCCACCCGGTTAACGATCGCCTTGTGCATGTTGACTTCCTGGAAATTTCAGATGACAAAAAAGTAAAATTCAACATTCCTGTGAAATTGACAGGTGCTGCTGAAGGTGTGAAAAAAGGTGGTAAGCTTATCCAGAACTTCCGTAAACTGGCTGTTTCAGGATTACCTAAGCACTTACCTGACACCATTAACATTGCTATTGATGACTTAAACATTGGTGACGGTGTACGTGTGCGTGAGTTAAAGGCCGAAGGATTAACTTTCCTTGACAACCCTTCATCATACGTTGTATCAGTTCAGGTAACACGTAACGTTGAAGAGCCGGCTGCTGCCGCTGCAACGCCTGCTGCGGGTGCTACTCCTGCTGCTGCTGCCGCTGCTCCTGCTGCAAAAGCTCCTGAGAAGAAAAAATAAGTTTAACAACTTAACAATAACAAAAATCCCCGCTGTACAGCGGGGATTTTTTATTTATACAAATTACATTTCGCTTATCCCTTCGTACCAAAATAAAAACGTGCTCCAAATTGGACAAAAATATTTGACATTCCTTTTAAACCAGGGTTAATTCCTATTTCTGCACGTAAACCCAATAATCCTCTAAAAGGTATTGATTCATAACCTAACCTGAATCCAATTTTTGACTTTTCGCTGGTTATCTTAAATTGCTCATAATACATGGTATTGCCATTAGGGCCACTTGAACCATCATAATAAACTGCCGAGTAAACATCATCAAACTCCAGCGTGGGCGCAAAAATAAGATCAGCATAAAAAAACTCAGCTCCTGAATTTGATTTTGGACCAAATTCGGTAGTCATAACTTTAAGGTTCCTGGTTCTTGAAAAAGAAATACCGGCATGTACATGCGAATAAACCATATTTGTTGACTGTATGCCATAATTGTATTCAGTAGTTACAGATCCAGCTGTACACTTAACATTATTGCCATTCATGGCGTACCAGCTAACACCCTTTTTATAACCCAGGCGCAAACCAAAACGCTGTAATTCGGTACCCGGAACCATGGTGTATTTTTCATATGTTACATTTCCATTGCTTCTTCTTGAAAGTGTAATGCGAATATCTTTGGTTACTGTTTTCTTTTTAAAGAAGTACGTGCCTTCAAAAAGAAATGAGTTGGCGCGGGTGGAAGCATTAACCGGGAACATGATCATTTGTGTTAAATCATTACCCGTTATATTTCCCTCATACGAATCAGGCCATAAGCGATCGCCAAGCGAAAAAGAGTATTCAGCGTGTAGTGCAAAATCATTCATCAACATTAACCCGCCCGCATTCAAATCGTAAATTGACAAATTGTGTTTGCTTGCCTGTAGTTCCCATAATGGCAAATGCACTTTGAATATTTTCAGGTTTTCGGGCTGGTCACTTACAATGTCCACATGAACAACATTTTTGTCCTGGGCCGTAGCAGCGCATACACTAAACAACGTAATAACTGAATAAAAATACTTTTTCATAATTAATTAGTTGTTATGTTTCCTGTCATTGTTTTGCTGTAACCACTACCCGTCCAGGTCCATAAATTAACCGCACAAAAATCAAGTACGTATTTTCCGCCAATATCATTTAGGTAAATATCGCCTGATGAACCATTAAACGTGTAACCGCTATGGTATAAGTAAATGGCCACCTCATCAGAACTAAATGGCGTGCCGTTAACAATGTGAAATACCTGGTTGGGTACAATGGTTGTTGACGAAAATGTAAACCGCAAGGTAGTTGCACCATTATCGGCTTCAATCTCGTAATAACTTCCAGATGCTCCATTGGTTATTTGAGCGCTGGTAAACGCAAGACCTGAAAGGCTTGGGAAACCTGATCCAAACGAAACATTGTTTACTGTATTGGTGCATGGAGCCGTTACAAAGGTACATGCTGCGCAGGAGCCACCACAATCAATTGATTCTTCATCTGCATCCTTTATTCCATTTACACAATGGAGTTTCGTTACGCTTCCGTTGTTGGGCAAATCATGTGGCTTTATTTTCCTGCATGAAAAAACAATTATGCAGCTTAATGCGGAAAGAAAAAAAAGTGCTTTTTTCATAAATTAAAATTGTGCATAGTAAAGTTACCGTTTTAATACCATGAAACCCAAGTTTGAAGTATAAAACAACACTTCACTAATTTAGGTCATTGATGGTCAGAATGCTAAAAACTTAGTATAACGTATTTTCTTTCCCGTGTTAAGAATATATAGCACATACCACTTACTATGTGCTTTACAGTTGCCTAAATACTGAATTTTATATACTTGATAGTTTTACCCAGGTTCAGGAAAATTTGTTCGTAATGGGTTTTTATTTCAAGAATTTCCTTCGTATCAGTATCAAACGTTGAAATTGCCGCATGGTACAAGTCACCGCTCTCAAAAATTAATTTGTACCCGTTTCGGGCAATTTCTTCGAGTGTATACTTGTAAAGTATGTCGCTGTCAGTTTTCACATGAATTATACCACCGGGCCTCAGAATTTTTTTGTACCGCTCCATAAACAAAGGTGATGTAAGGCGTTTGCGTGCTTTGGCTTCAATGGGCTGTGGATCACTAAAGGTCAGCCATATTTCGCTCACTTCGTTTTCATTAAAAAACGAGTTGATGAAATCAATTCGCGTTCGTAAAAAAGCCGCGTTGGAAATATTTTCCAGGGCCGTTGTTTTTGCTCCACGCCACATACGGGCACCTTTAATATCAACCCCAATAAAATTTTTTTCGCTGAACTTGCGTGCCATGCCAACGGTGTATTCACCCTTACCGCAACCCAATTCAAGCACAAGGGGGTTTTTATTCCCAAAAATGGTTGTATTCCATGTACCTTTTATGGCATGCTCCCGGGTATACCATTCATGCCCCGGGGCCTCCACCACATTGTGAAACGTTTTGAGCTCGGCAAAGTGGGCCAGTTTGTTTTTTCCCATATCTTAACGCTGCAAAGTAAATACATTCATGCCTGTTCCTTCCATCAGCCATAAAAGAATTTTGGTAAGCGTGCTCAACTGGGGAATGGGACATGCCAGCCGCACCGGTGTTTTGATTGGCGAATTAATTAAACAGCACAATACGGTTGAAATTGTGAGTTCAGGAATTGCTTACAATTACCTTAAACTCCAATTCCCTTCTTTAAACATCTACAATCTTAATTTCCCCGAATTAATTTACCCTTCGCACAGCCAACTTTGGATGAGCTTGCTCATGCAACAAAAAAAAATACTGGGGGCCGTTAAACAGGAAAATGCCTGGGTCAAAAAATACCTGGAATCAAACCCTGCTGACCTTATTGTAAGCGATAATTGTTACGGCTTTTACAGCCCAAATGTTCACAGTGTTTTTCTTACCCATCAACTAAACCTTAAGGCACCCTTTTTTGAAAAGAAATTAAACCGCAAAATTCAATCGCTTATTGAGCCATTTAACGAAATTTGGATTCCCGATGTAGAAACAGCCTTGAATTTAGCTGGCTCCCTGGCACACCCCGCACACCCCTCAAAGCCTTGTACATACATTGGGCCCCTGTCAGCACTTTCAAAAAAGAACATGCCCTTAAACTACAAATACTGCGCAGTAATAAGTGGCCCTGAAAAACAACGCACCGTTTTCGAGAACATGGTCATTGATTTCTTGAATAAAGAAAATCAGCCATCGGTACTGGTACGTGGCGTTTTTTCTCCTAAAAATACCCGTACGATAAATGCCCAAATTCGCGTATATGATTTTCTGCACGGTTTGCCATTGGCCAATGTTATGAATGAAAGTGAGGCTATTATTTGCCGCAGCGGGTATTCAAGCATCATGGACCTCTATTTTCTTGAAAAACCATGTATACTTATACCCACGCCCGGCCAGTCAGAACAGGAGTACCTGCATAAAAAGCACAGCCAATCATCATCATCCACCCTTGAAAATGCACAGCCGGTCAAAATATCATTGTGTAAGGGTTGATTTTTTGATTTTTTACTGCAAAACAAGGAGTCTAAGTCCTATATTTGTACAATGCGTTTTTTAACCATCACTCTCCTTGTTTTTGCCACACTCGCTGGATGCCGTAAATCGGAAAGGAATAACGATACCGATATTACGCTTATTGAAGATGTGGCAAATGCACAAAACGCTTTACTGGAAGTTTTTATTGCCGCCCATGAAGCTAACCTAACTACCCCGGGCATACGCACTTTTTTATCAGGTGCAACTTTAACAGCCGATACGCTTGGAAGTCCACGTTCCCTAATTGTTGACTTTGGTCCTACCTGGTGCGCATCACCAAACGGACGTAACCGTTGCGGCAAAATCATTATTTATCAAAGCGGCTACTACACCACACCAGGAAGCACCTCCACTGTTTATTTTGACTCGTTGTACGTAAACGGATTTAACTATAGCAATACATTCACCATTGTTACCACCTCAACCGGGTATTATTTAAAGCCCAATAACTTAAAAATTACCGCTCCTGATTCAAGTTACTCGTATACGCTATCGGGAAATTACGCACTTACCAGCACTGCCGGAACCGCTACTGTGGCCGCTGATGACGATGAATTCAGCATTACGGGAACAATGACAGCAGCTGGACGCAATGGAGGAACTGGTAATTGCACCATTACCGCTTCAATGCCCCTTGTTTTTAAAGCTATTTGCGGGCAGGTTGTAAGCGGTCAAATGAAAATAGTGCCAAACGGCCTGGCCCAGCGTACGCTTGATTTTGGCACTGGAGGGTGTGATGCTGTGGCAACAGGAACCCTTCATGGAGAGGCTGTGGCTGTTAACATCACCTTTTAAATTAATTAATGGCTCTTAAAGCTGTCTGCACATTTTACTCGTATATTTGTGAACCCAAATAATCAACCTATGAAAACTATTAACCTGAAATTAAGCGCCTTATGCTTGTCTCTTGTTTTTCTCGCTGCTTGTGGCGATAAAAAAGCTGAAGAAACGACCCAGGAAGTTGATACGACTGCGGCTGAGCCGGTTGATACAGCAAAAGGTGAACTAAATGAAGTAGTGGACTTTAAATTCCATGTTTTCATTGCCAATATCCCATCGCCCCTTGAGTCAATGGTTCTTATTCCTGACGCGGGTATTGTTATTGATAAAACACAATTAAACCCGGTTGAAAATGCCGATAAATATACCTCAAGCAATAAGAAAGCTTTAAATTATGGTGTTTACGGTGTTGATCTTGGTTATTTAACTGCTTACGAGCAAAACGAAGAGGTGGCCGATTATTTTGCTACACTTAAATCATTAGCCGAAGAATTGGGCGCAGCTGACCAGTTCAACAAAGTTTTAAGCGATCGTTTCCAGGCTAACATGGGTAACCGCGATTCGTTGCTGGTGATCATGGACAAGGCTTTTGGTGAAACAGAAAACTATTTAAAAAACAACCAACGCCTTGAAACAGCAACATTGATGCTAACAGGATCGTGGGTTGAAAGTCAATTCCTGCTTGTTCGTGGTTTAATTGAAGCAAATGGAAAAGGTGATCTTGTTAAGCTGTATGAAAAAATACCTCAACAACGCGCACATTTGAAAAGCCTTATTGATTTATTGGGCGAACAAAAATCCAATAAAGATTGTGCCTTATACAAAAAGGAATTGGAAGAAATTCAAAAAGTATATGAGCCAATTCAAAACATTGATGTGATTGACGAAAAGGTGCTGAACAATTTATCAACCTCGCTTAAAGGTGTCAAAAACAAAATCACCGGCAAATAAAATTCAAAGAGGCTGAGAAGCCTCTTTTTTTTATCCCCATGAATCGTATTTTATTATTTCTTTTTCTATTTTCACTTTTTGCCTGTGGCGAAACTCAAAAAGAAAAACTGGTTACCATAACCGACAGCACAAAAAAAACCGTTGCTGTTACCCCTAACGACAGAGGTGTACATACCCCAAAAAAATTGGCTGGTGGTGATGTTCACTATGGGGCAAATGCTTCAATTAAATTACTGGAGAAAACAAGGAATTCCGGGGCGCGACAATCGGGCGCAAGCCTTACCTACGAACTACATGGCAACAAACATGAAGAACTTTGGTTTTACAAACCAGTTGAGGGAACCGAAATGCAACTTATACCAGAACAAACAATCAATGAATACACATTTCTTTTAAGGGATAATCTTGGCGAGGAAAAAGGCATATTGGAAATAACAGCATACCGTGAAGAAGAAGGTTTTGCATTTCCTGCAGAAGTTTCAGTTAAATTTAATACAGGCGAATCTATTTACTTCACTGAATAAAAAAACCCCGGCTATTAACCAGGGCTTCTCTTCAGTATGTTTATTTTTTATTTGATGTACTCATCTTCGCAGCCATCAACTTTATTCTTGAATTTTTCTTTCTCTTCACCTTCGTATTTTTTCTCAAATTCTTCGCCTTTGGCTTTTCCTTCTTTTTCAATACGCTCCATTTCTTCGTTGTTGCCAGCATCTTTTGCTGCTTTCCAATCCTTCATCATGTCACAAATTACCTGTGCATCGCCTTCTGGCCCACCTCCACCACACGCTACCAGCGCCAATGGAAATGCTAAAATTAAAATTGATTTTTTCATGTTATCTGTTTTAGTTTTAATTGGTTTACTTATTTCAATTCGTCTTCACACGCTTCAATTTTCTCTTTCACTTTTTTCTTACCTTCTTCATCATTCTTGTAGCGTTCTTCCAATTCATCTTCCAGCTTTTCGCCTTCTTCTTCAATTTTTTCGGCCTCATCAGCTTTACCTGCATCTTTTGCAGCTTTCCAGTCTTTCATAAGCTTACACATTTTGTCGGCATCAGCCTCAGGACCGCTTCCACCACCGCAAGCCATAAGTGCCAGGGGGAACGCCAATAATAGAATTGATTTTTTCATGGGTTAATTTTTTGTTTTTCTAAAGGTATAAAACTATTCTAACAAAAAACAAAGGATCTGTGTTTTATCGAAAGAGCCTGATTAAACACCTGTTTTTCAAGCAAAAGCCCGCTATGATTACCAAAAATAAAAAACCCCAAACGTGGGTAATGTCCGGGGTTTTTCTTGGGTTATTATTTGGTTGGTTGTAGCCTGTTCAAGCTCGAATTCCGAATTTCGAAATTCGATATTCGTAATTGTATCAACCGCTGCACATTTCACATCCTTCAGGATTATCAAGCGAGCAGCTTATTTCAGCCATGCGTTGATCGTAATCAGCTGTTTTAACTTCTTCCGTTTTTTCCATTAAAGGTGTTGGTGTATTCTCGGTTGATTTTTCAAGGGTAAACTTGATAGCATCCGTTGCTGCTTTGGTCCTTAAATAATACATTCCGGTTTTCAATCCTTTTTTCCAACCGTAGAAATGCATTGAAGTAAGTTTCGCAAAGTTTGCGTTTTCCATGAAAATATTCAATGACTGGCTCTGATCAATGTAAGCACCACGGTCAGCAGCCATTTCAATAATACCTTTTTGGCTTATTTCCCAAGCGGTTTTATAAATGTCTTTTAAGTTCTGTGGAATTTCATTTATGCTTTGAACCGATCCGTTTGCAGCAACAATTTTATTTTTCATGTTTTCATTCCACATACCCAACTTCACAAGGTCCTGCATTAAATGCTTGTTCACAATAATGAACTCGCCACTCAATACACGCCTGGTGTAAATATTACTTGTATACGGCTCAAAACATTCGTTGTTTCCTAATATTTGTGCGGTTGATGCAGTTGGCATTGGAGCAAGCAACAATGAGTTGCGTACACCGTGCTTTTTCACTTCTTCACGCAATACATCCCACTCCCAACGTTTTGATGGTGTTACTCCCCACATGTCAAACTGGAAAATACCCTGTGACACTGGTGAGCCGGCAAACGTTTCATAAGGCCCTTGCTCAATGGCAAGATCTTTAGATGCCGTTAGTGCCGCATAGTAAATGGTTTCAAAAATCTCTTTGTTTAATGTACGTGCCTCTTCACTGTCAAAAGCCTGGCGCATTAAAATAAATGCATCGGCCAAACCTTGCACACCAATGCCAATTGGACGGTGGCGCATGTTGCTTTTACGTGCTTCAGGAACCGGGTAGTAGTTATAGTCAATGATCTTGTTCAGGTTCTTGGTAACAACGTAGGTTACTTCGAATAACTTATTGTGATCAAATTTTGCATCGGTAACAAATTTTGGAAGCGCAATGGATGCCAGGTTACACACGGCTACTTCATCAGGCGCTGTATACTCCACAATTTCGGTACACAAGTTTGATGAACGTATTGTTCCAAGGTTTTTCTGGTTCGACTTCTCGTTACATGCGTCCTTGTAAAGAATATAAGGGGTGCCTGTTTCAATTTGTGATTCCATGATCTTAAACCAAAGGTCTTGCGCCTTAATGGTTTTACGGCCTTTTCCTTCACGCTCGTATTTTGTATATAAATCTTCGAATTTTTTACCGTAGGTATCGCTTAATCCCGGGCATTCGTTTGGACACATCAATGTCCACTCACCGTTTTCTTCAACGCGTTTCATGAACAAATCAGGCATCCATAGTGCATAGAATAAATCACGTGCGCGTTGCTCTTCTTTACCGTGATTCTTTTTCAAATCAAGGAAATCAAACACATCAGCATGCCAAGGCTCAAGGTAAATAGCAAATGAACCTTTGCGCTTTCCACCACCCTGATCAACGTAACGTGCGGTATCATTAAACACACGCAACATTGGTACAATACCATTTGATGTTCCGTTTGTGCCTTTAATGTATGAACCGGTTGCACGTATATCATGCATAGCAAGACCTATTCCTCCTGCTGATTGCGAAATTTTAGCGCATTGTGTCAATGTTTCATAAATACCCGAAATGCTGTCGCTCTTCATGGTTAACAGGAAACACGATGACATTTGTGGTTTAGGCGTACCTGCATTAAACAAGGTTGGTGTTGCATGCGTAAACCATCCCTCACTCATTAAATTATACGTTTCAATAGCCGAATCAATATCGTGTTTATGAATACCAATGGCTACACGCATAAATAAATGTTGCGGACGCTCTACATTTTTGCCATCCAGGCGAAGTAAATAGGAACGCTCAAGCGTTTTGAATCCAAAATAGTCAAAACGAAAATCGCGGTCATATATAATTGATGAGTCCAACACCTCGGCATTGTTCATCACAACCTCATAAACATCATCAGCAACCAATGAGGCACGCTGACCTGTTTTAGGGTCTACATATTTAAAAAGGTCTTCAATGGTAGCTGAAAACGATTTTTTGGTGTTTTTGTGAAGATTACTCACCGCTATACGAGATGCCAGTAACGCATAGTCAGGGTGACGTGTAGTATTGGTAGCCGCTACCTCGGCCGCCAGGTTGTCAAGCTCTGATGTGGTAACCCCATCATATAAGCCATCAATTACCTTTATAGCTACAGTTGTTGGTTCAACTATAGGATTAAGGCCATAGCACAGCTTTTTGATGCGCGCGGTTATCTTATCAAACTTCACCGACTCTTTTCTTCCATCTCTTTTTACTACGTACATACTTTAGTTATTATTTAGGTTTGTTTAGGTTTCTTTTCTTCTTGTTTTCGGCTGCAGGCTTCAAGTCGCAAGACTTATGAAGAGCAGTGGGTGGGTGTGTGGTTCTTACTTTTACGTTCAGGGGCGGGATTTTGGTGCGTTTTGGGCTGCGTTTTCCTTGATTTTACTGGGTTTTTTCAGTAAAATTTCGTGTTTCAATTTAAATAACGGTTTTTGAAAAATAAAGTCAGCCGGCAAAAACAATTAACAAAGTCGTTGTTAAAAGTCCGCATCCAGTTTAAACTCCTGCTCTTCCTTCTTGCCCATAACTCCAGCTTTCTGGTACTCACCCACTCTTTTCTCAAAAAAGTTGGTTTTACCCTGCAGGTTGATCATGTCCATGAAGTCAAACGGGTTTGATACATTATATACTTTAGGGCAGCTTAGCTCAACCAACAAACGGTCGGCCACAAACTCAATGTACTGGCTCATAAGGTCAGCATTCATGCCAATCAGCTTAACCGGCAAAGCGTCCGTCACAAATTCCTTTTCAATGGCTACAGCCTCGGTAATGATTTTGGTTACAGTTTCAACAGGTAGCCTGTGCTTTAAGTGTTGTGAATACAATAAGCACGCAAAATCACAATGCAAGCCCTCATCACGCGAGATCAATTCATTTGAGAAAGTAAGACCTGGCATTAATCCACGTTTCTTCAACCAAAAAATTGAACAGAAACTTCCGCTGAAGAAAATACCTTCAACTGCCGCAAAAGCAACAAGGGTTTCGGCAAATGATCCTTTACCAATCCAGTTCAATGCCCAGTTTGCTTTCTTCTTAACGCAATCAAGGGTATCAATGGCATGGAATAATTTATCCTTCTCAACAGGATCTTTAATATACGTATCAATCAACAACGAATATGTTTCGCTGTGAATGTTCTCAATGGTAATTTGAAAACCGTAAAAGAATTTTGCTTCAGTATATTGTACCTGGCGAACAAAGTTCTCGGCAAGGTTCTCATTAACGATCCCGTCACTGGCTGCAAAAAACGCAAGTACATGTTTAATGAAATGTCTTTCATCATCATTCAACTTGTTTTCCCAGTCCCATAAATCGGCCCCAAGATCAATTTCCTCGGCTGTCCAGAAACTGGCTTCCGCTTTTTTATAGAACGACCAAATGTCGTTGTGCTGAATAGGGAATAAAACAAATCTGTCTTTGTTCTCTGTTAGTATTGGTTCGTTGTTTTCCATTTATATAAAATCGTTTAAAGCGTATTATCCCTTGAAAGCTCTTTTTCTTTCCTTAATTTATGTCAGCCTCACAAAATTTTTGCTTTCCCCGCAAACAGGTATCACACCGTTTACGTTTTGAGGGAACACAAAAATTGAAAAAAACTTCCACTTAGGTTCTTGTTTTAATTCACAAAGGATTCATGTTTTCAACATGTTTTTAGCGCTCTTCATTTTCAATTAATTCACTTTGTGAATAACCAAAAAGCCTTATTTACCAAGGGGTTTCACGTAGCATCAACAAAGTCAAAAATTCATCACCCTTTTATTAACAACGAGTTTTTTTTGTGCTGTTTGGGTGCATTTCTACACTCAAAACAGCTGTTCAAGAAACGAAAAAAAAACGCCTTTTTCAATTAAGTTAAGTTGATTAAATCAACAATTAAAAAGCTCATAAATAATTTTGTCAAAGACCGTCAAACGTATCATTTTAATCTTATTTTATAGATCTGTTAAACGCAGTAAACCCAATAACGACAAGGGTTTTAGCCCGAAAAAGGCTTAATTTTTCCTAAAAAACCCTTCACAAAATACTGGGTTACAAATTTCTGCCAACAGCAGTTTCTCCTCATGACTTTATTACCACCGCAATTCCAGTATTTTACGCGTAATTACCCATGCTTTTATCGCATTTTTTGCGCTCTAAGCCGAAAAATCCCCCTCACTACCTTTTTTTACCGTAAATTTTACACCTCAAAACCCGAGGTAACATGAACAAACATTTACTTGCACTTTTAGGCCTGGTTGCCTTTTCCTGTTTTACCCAGGCTCAAACCAAACAACAACTAAATACAGCAAATAACCTGTTTAAAAACACCAAAGAAATTTATTTCAGGTTTACCATTGCCAATAAGGCTGAGATACACGAACTCACCAAAATAATTTCGATTGACCACTCCTATAAAGGAGGAACCACGGTTGAAGCCTACGCCAATAAAAAAGAGTTCCTGAATTTTCTAACCAAATTCAATTATCCATATACCATTTTACCAAGGCCTAACGAAAATGCAAATGTTATTATGGTAAAGGAACCCAATATTAAAACCTTGCGCGCTGCCGTAGGTGCTTACCCAACCTATCCTGCCTATGTTGCCATGATGCAACAATTTGCTATTGATTATCCAACTTTATGTACTTACCATGACCTGGGAACCTTGCCAAGCGGACACAAAATACTTGCCATACGCATTAGTGATAATCCTGGCGTTGATGAAAACGAACCTGAATTTTTATATACGTCAACCATGCATGGTGACGAAGCTGCCGGTTACCCCATGATGCTTAGTTTAATTGATCATTTACTTACCAATTACGGTACCGATACGCGCGTTACCAACCTCGTAAATAACATGGAAATATGGATCAACCCTTTGGCAAATCCTGATGGAACATATGACGGTGGCGACATGACAACTGCCGGTGCTATACGTTACAATGCCAATGGTATTGATTTAAACAGGAATTTTCCCGATCCGGAGGATGGCCTGCATCCCGATGGAGAAGCATATCAACCCGAAACACAAATTTTTATGGATTTTGCCGATGCACACGATTTTGTGATGTCAGCAAATTTTCATGGTGGTGCCGAAGTGGTTAATTTTCCATGGGACACCTGGAACAATACACATCCTGATGAAACCTGGTGGGTTTATCAATGCCAAAAATGGGCCGACACCGCACAATTTGACAGTCCTGGCCCTTATATGGAAGATTTATACAGCGGTTCAATACCCGGTGTTACCAATGGATTTGACTGGTATGAGGTAGACGGTGGAAGACAAGACTACATGCAATGGTGGCACAAGTGTAAAGAAGTAACTGTAGAACTTTCAACAACCAAACTAATTCCTGATGCACAATTAATCAACCATTACAACTACAATTTACGAAGCCTGATTAATTACATGGAAGCAAGTTTATATGGCATCCGCGGAATTGTGACCGACAATTGTACAGGACAACCCATACAGGCAAAAGTATTTATTACAGGACATGATTATGATTCATCCCACGTGTACAGTTCTCTTCCCGTTGGAAATTACCACCGCGTAATTGAACCCGGAACATATAATGTAACATACAGTGCTCCAGGTTACGTATCGCAAACAATTACGGGAGTAAATGTTTCATCGTATACATCAACTGTGACACAAAATATTGCGCTTGCACCTGCATTGCCCACAGCTAATTTTAACGCATCAACACCGGTTGGTTGTACAGGCACTATTGATTTTAGCGATTTAACCGGTAGTGCAACGGCATGGTCGTGGGATTTTGGTGACGGTGGAAATTCAACCTTGCAAAACCCAAGTCATACCTACGTAACAAGCGGGACGTATACAGTTACTCTTACTTCAACCAATTGTATGGGCACCGACTCAGAAATAAAATTAAACTATGTGACGGTAACGGTTTCACCTGCTCCAACAACCGTGAACGATACCGCTACCGGATGTACACCGGCAAGCTTAAACTTAAGCGCCAGTGGAAGCGGAACACTTAACTGGTATGATGCACCCACTGGAGGAACACTGGTAAATACAGGCACAACCTATACCACACCGGTTATTTCATCAACCACTACATATTACGTGGAAAGCACAAGCACAACGGGGCCGCAATACGTTGGTAAAACAACCAATGCCGGTGGTGGTGGATATTTTACAGGTGCTACTTACCATTACCTTGAATTTACTGCCACACAACCGTTCACACTGGTTTCAGTAAAAGTATATGCAAACACCACTGGTGCACGCACCATTCAATTGCGCAACAGTGCAGGAACCGTTTTACAATCGGTAACAACACCCAGCCTTGTAATAGGACTAAATACGGTGACTTTAAATTTTAATGTGCCGGTGGGAACCAACTTGCAACTGGGAACTGCTGGTGGTGCAACCTGTAATTTATGGCGCAACAATGCAAGCGCTGTTTATCCCTACACCATTGCAGGAACAGTATCAATAACCGGCAATAGTGCGGGATTAAGCGGGTATTATTACTATTTCTATGACTGGGAAATCAACAGCAATTGCTCAAGTGCACGCACACCGGTTAGTGCCGTGGTAACAGGTTCATCAGCTGCCGCAAGTGTAAGCATTATGGTTAGTGACAACAGTATTTGCGAAGGCACAAGCGTAACGTTTACCGCTACACCGGTTAATGGCGGATCAACACCTACCTACCAATGGCAGGTAACCGGGGTAAATGGCGGAACCAACTCACCTACATTTACAACAAGCAGCCTTGCTAATGGCGATACCGTTACTTGCATTCTTATTTCAAGCGATACATGCAGCTCAGATGGTGATGACACTTCGGCATCTGTTTCAATGACTGTATTTCCCCTGCCTACAACACCTGCAATTTCACAAAGCGGTGCCGATCTTGTATCAACTGCTTCAAGTGGAAACCAATGGTTCATGAACGGATCACCTGTAAGCGGGGCAACCGGCACAACATTTACACCAACCGCAGATGGGACCTATTATGTAATTGTTACCGATGGCAACGGGTGCGCAAGTGACACCTCAAACGCAATTACCCTTACAGGAGTTGGAATACATGATGTAGCCGCCCCTGCATTTAATCTTTTTCCAAACCCCGCTCAAACAACGGTTACGATTGAAACAAATTTTAATGGCGCCTACCAATTAACTTTAATTGATGCCATTGGAAAAGTTATCATGAGCGAAAATTGTTCAACACAACGCAAAACAATAAACTTAGAGGAACTGCATAAAGGAATTTATTTTGTACAGGTAAAAACAAAAGGACACATAAAAACAAATAAACTCATTGTTCGATAAGTGAAGTGGGGAGGAAGAAAAAACCCTGGTCTTGAAAAAGGTCAGGGTTTTTTGTTGAACTTAAAATGCCGCTGTTAATTTCTAACAAGGCTCAAAAATCCTTTTATTTCTTTTTGAGTCTCTTGTATGTCGGTATATTCAACAACCCAGTAATAAACACCATCTGAGCAATTATCTTCTTTAAATTTTCCATTCCAACCCTTTAACAAATCTGTTGTTTCATGCATCAATTGGCCCCAGCGGTTAAAAATAAAAAGGGTTGCGCGAACTATATTATTCATTTTAATTGGAACAAAGTTATCATTCAAACCATCAGCATTTGGAGTAAAAATATTAGGCATCTCAAGAATAATACTGCAGTCAACAGGAATTACCTCATAGGCTGCCGTATCGGCACATTTGCCTGCATCGCTAACAATGACTGTGTATGTGGTGGGTGTAGTTGGCGTAACACTAACCGTTTCACCTGTTTCACCTGTGCTCCAGCTAAACATTGTGCCGCCTTGTGCAGTAAGTGTGCCCGGTTCACCAAGGCATATTACTGAATCACTTGTTACGCCAGCGTTCAAAAACGGAAAAACAGCTACCGTGTGCGAAACCGTATCGGCACAACCGGTTGTGTCACTCACAATGGCGGTATACGTTGTGACTGTTACCGGTGAAATTAAAAGTGATGGTGTTGTTTCACCGGTTGACCAGTTAACCAACTGCCCACCATTTGCTGTTAGAGTAGCCGCTTGTCCTTCGCAAATATTAAGTGGGCCTGTTATGTTAGCTGCAATGTTGCCCACTAAAATTGTAACCGAATCGGAAACAGTACACGTAGTGCGGAACGAAAAATCATCAAGGGCAAAATCATTGCCTACATAATCCAATTCAAGGTTTCTAATATGTATTGTTACACTGGAATTTGGTCCGGAATTCCATGAAGGAACTCCATAAGCATCCCATTCCCATAAGGGTGCCGGTGCATAGGGTATGCCTGGCGTAGTGGCCATAATAACATCGCCAGTAACATCACCAACGAAATGAATTTCAAAAATAGGCTGGTGAACATCGGCACGCGTGCACCAAAATTCAAAATTGTAATCGGTTCCGGGATCTACAGCAATTGTTTGCTGGTACAACATTTTTTCAGATAGCGACCCGTCAACAGCCATCATAAAGCCGTCACTTGTGGGGGTGTGATCAATCATTTCAGGCCACGAGTACGTGAAAAAAAGTGGTGCTACATAATAATTACCCGGTGTATAAACGGTTGAATACGTAAGTCCACTGGTAAACCCCACATTTCCCAATGAAAAATCAGGATTTGCCATCAGGTTTGGACCAAAACCAGTAGCTGTAACAACATAGGTAATTACACCTGAAAAAGTGGCCACAGGATTTTGTATGGTTGTATCACTTAGTCCGATTGCGGGAGACCAATGATAATTGGTAAAACCCGGGCTGGCGTTAAGTTGCACTGGCCCTGGTACACATAAGGCGGTGTCACCGTATGCAATAACAGGAGGACATGGATCAGATTGCCCCTGTGCAGAAAAACCGCTAAAGACAATTGTAAGGAGTAATGTGGTTGCTGCAACACCTTGCATGGTATACAGACGATGTTTGCGAAACAAGGTTGTGTTCTGGCATATAAAGCCACCTGTTAACAAGAAGGGAACGAAGGAATTTTATTTTTCCCTATAGCTGCATGGCCAGCAAGGTTTTGTTGGCGTTTGTATTTGCTATTTCCAATACCAGCTTAAACGAAGGTGAATCTTTCATTTCTTTTGTTTGTTTAATTACCGCAGGAACAGTTGCATGCTCGTTTATATTCAATTCAAACCATTTGGTATCGTGCCAGGCACCAAATTTATATCCTATTTTTTTGAAAATGCCTATTTCATAAAATCCGCAATCCTTATGAAAATTTTCGCTTTTTTCATTGGGCATTGCCACTCCCGCAAAAACATTTACATAGCCCTGCAATTTCATTAACTCAAATAATGTTGTGTAAAGTATTTTACCAATTCCTTTCGTATGGAAATTCTCCTTTAAATAAATTGTTGATTCGGCCGACCAGGAATAAGCTGTGCGATAACGGTGTTTGCTGCCATAGGCATAACCAATGACTTCACCTTTGTATTCACACACCAGCCACGGATATTCTTTTGAATTGGTTTCAACACGTTTCATCCATTCCTCAACGGAAGGCGCCTCGTATTCAAATGAAATAAGGGTTTTTTCAACGTATGGGCGATAAATTTCAAAACAGGCTTCGGCATCGCGCGGCTCAATCAATCGTATCATAAATTTATTATTTCAAAAAAAAGACCGGCACAAGTACCGGTCTTTATATTTCTTTATTTGAAATTTCTCTGTTTGAAATTGCTTAAAGTGTTTGTTTAACCTGCACTTCGTCATAACATTCAATCAAGTCACCTTCTTTAATATCGTTAAACTTGTCAATGTTCATACCACATTCATGTCCTGCAAGCACTTCTTTCACATCGTCTTTTACTACTTTTAACGTAGCCAATTTACCGCTGTGTAATACAATTCCATCGCGTATCAGGCGCACAAAAGCATTACGGGCAATTTTACCATCCTGCACATAACAACCTGCAATGTTTCCTGTTTTTGAAATCTTGAATACCGCACGAATTTCGGCAACACCCAATATTTTTTCCTGTGTTTCAAAGGACAACATACCGGCCATGGCATCTTTGATTTCCTCAATGGCTTTGTAAATAATCGAGTATGAACGAATATCAATTTCTTCTGTCTCGGCCAATTTACGCGCATTAACCGATGGACGTACCTGGAAACCTACAATGATGGCGTTGGAAGCCGAAGCCAATAACACGTCACCCTCGGTAATAGCACCTACACCTTTGTGAACAATTTTAATGGCCACTTTATCGGTTGACAATTTTTGCAATGAATCACTTAATGCCTCAACTGAACCATCCACGTCACCTTTCACAATCAAATTAAGTTCTTTAAAGTCACCAATAGCCAAACGCCTTCCAATTTCATCAAGTGTAATGTGTTTATGTGTACGCATACCTTGCTCACGCAATAACTGCATACGTTTGGTAGCAATTTCTTTTGCTTCGCGCTCATCGCTCATCACGTTGAACTGGTCACCTGCGTTAGGCGCACCTTGTAAACCAAGAATTGAAACCGGTGATGACGGGCCTGCTTCGGTAATTTCCTGTCCACGCTCATTAAACATGGCTTTGATTTTACCGTAATGGCATCCTGAAAGTAATACATCACCTTTGCGCAATGTACCAGCCGAAACAAGTATGGTGGCAACGTAGCCGCGGCCCTTATCAAGCATGGCTTCAACCACTGTACCCACAGCATTTTTATTTGGGTTTGCTTTAAGGTCCATTACATCGGCCTCTAAACAAACTTTTTCTAATAGTTCTTTAATATTCAACCCTTTTTTAGCTGAAATTTCCTGGGTTTGGAATTTACCACCCCACTCTTCAACCAATATATCCATGTTTGATAAATCCTGGCGGATTTTCTCAGGTTTGGCATCGGGTTTATCAATTTTGTTGAAAGCAAAAATCATTGGAACGTTTGCAGCACGTGCGTGATTGATGGCTTCAACCGTTTGCGGTTTCACGCTATCATCAGCAGCAATTACAATAATTGCAATGTCGGTTACCTTGGCACCACGTGCACGCATGGCGGTAAACGCCTCGTGACCTGGCGTATCAAGGAAAGTAATTTTTCTTCCATTATCCAGCTTTACTGAATATGCACCAATGTGCTGGGTAATTCCACCCGCCTCACCAGCAATTACATTTGCTTTACGAATGTAGTCAAGCAATGATGTTTTACCGTGGTCAACGTGACCCATTACGGTAACAATTGGCGGACGTGTAATTAAATCAGCAGGATCATCAATATCGTCTTCATTGATGGTTTCCTGTATATCGGCTGTAACAAACTCAACTGTATAACCGAACTCTTCGGCAATAAGTGCAATTGTTTCGGCATCGATGCGTTGGTTGATGGATGCAAAAATTCCAAGGCTCATACATGCACCAATAACCTGGTTCACGCCTAAGTCCATCATTTTTGCCAAATCGCTTACTGTTACAAATTCAGTAAGTTTTAATATTTTCTTTTCTTCTTCTTCGCGAGCCAATTCTTCAGCGCGTTTTTCGCTGATGTTTTGACGTTTTTCACGCCTGAATTTAGAGGAAACTGATTTTTTACCCTGCTCACTTAAGCGTGCAAGTGTTTCTTTAATTTCCTTCTTAATATCTTCTTCCGAAAGTTCAGGTTTTGCTTCACGTGGTTTTTGACCACCTTTTTGGAATTTATTTTTAAATCCGCCTCCGCCACCACCCGGGCGACTGTGACCACCGCCACCAGTACCTGTGCTGGTACCTGGTTTTGTAAATGTTTTAGGTTTATCCTGGAAATTTGCAGCGGTTTTTTCAACATCAACTTTATTGATGCGCTTACGCTTGCGTTTTTTCTTAAGGTCTTCACCGTATTCACGCAACTCGCGTTGCAATGACTTTCGATCCTTTGAAACAGGTAAATCAATTTTACCCATTACTTTAGGACCTGAAAGTTTTTCTACGTCAGCTTTTATGGTTTCTACCGGTTCATCAGGATTTACTTCCTCAACAGGTGTTACTTCCTCCTTAACCGGTTCAACAGGCTTTTCAACTTTCTCTTCTTCTTTCTTAACTTTTACCGGTGCTTTTTTCTCAACCGGTTTTTCTACGGTTTTCTTGGTTTTTTTACCGGTAGTTGTACTTAAATCAATTTTACCAATAACTGACAGCTTCACATCGGCTTCAACTTTGGTTTTAATTGTTTCAGGTGGTTTTACAGGCTGATGACCTTTGATTACAATTTCTTCCTCCTCCTCTTCTTTCTCAACCTGCTTTACTTTTGCCTGGTCAAGCGTAACCGTTTCGCGTTTTTCGCGGGCACTAATTGCCGAACGCGACTTCTCCTTATCCGATTTTTCTGTTTGAAATTCGGAAAGGAGGATTTGGTAAACCTCATCATCCACTTTTGAATTGGGACTAGCATCAATTTTCACACCTTTTGAGTGCAAAAAATCAACAATAGTATTTATACCCACGTTCAATTCACGTGCAACCTTGTTTAATCGTGTGGCCTTAGCTTCTGCCATGTATTGTCTCCTAAAAAACTATGTATAATTATATAAAAAATTCATTTATAATGCGGTAGCAAATGCCTTTTTGCCACCAAACATATCAACATTCCCCAGCCATAACCAGGGCTCAAATCTTATTCAAATTCAGACCTCAAAATGCTCATTACTTCCTTCACTGTGTCTTCTTCCAGCTTGGTGCGTTTTACAAGTTCGCCAACACTTAAGTCAATAACACTGCGGGCAGTATCACAACCAATTGCCTTTAACTCATCAATTATCCAGCTTTCAATTTCATCGCCAAATTCTTCCAGGTCAACATCGTCCATGTTGTTGTCTTCTTCACGGTACACGTCCAGTTCATAACCGGTTAAGCGGCCGGCAAGTTTGATGTTAAACCCACCTTTACCAATGGCCAGTGAAACCTGGTCGGCCTTCAAATACACTTCAGCACGCTTGGTTTCATCGTCAAGGTTAATAGAGGTGATTTTTGCAGGGCTTAAGGCACGCTGAATAAACAATGTAGGATTGCTTGTAAAGTTGATTACGTCAATGTTTTCATTGCGCAATTCGCGTACAATACCGTGAATACGTGAACCTTTCATACCTACACAGGCACCTACAGGGTCAATGCGGTCATCATACGATTCAACTGCAACTTTAGCACGCTCACCTGGTTCACGCACAATTTTTTTAATGGTAATTAAACCGTCAAATACCTCAGGAACTTCCAATTCAAATAAGCGCTCAAGGAATACAGATGATGTACGTGATAAAATAACTACCGGGCTACCGTTACGCATTTCAACCTTGATTACGGCTGCACGCAATGAATCTCCTTTTTTGAAATAATCACTTGGAATTTGTTCTGATTTTGGCATGATCAATTCATTGCCTTCATCATCCAGTACAAGAATTTCTTTTTTCCAAACCTGGTAAACTTCACCGGTAATGATTTCGCCAATACGCTCTTTATATTTTTTGTAAACACTGTCCTTTTCAAGATCAAGTACACGTGATACAAGGTTTTGACGCAAGGCAAGAATATTCCTGCGACCAAAATCCTCAATATACAATTGCTCTGACACCTCTTCGCCAATCTCAAAGTCAGGCTCAATTTTTTTTGCTGCTGTTATACCAATTTCTGTTGCTTCGTTTTCCACCTCTTCATCACGCACAATTTCGCGGTTGATCCATATCTCCAAATCCCCTTTTTCAGGATTCAAAATAATATCAACGTGCTCGTCAGTTCCGTATTTTTTACGCAACAAACTCCTGAAAACATCTTCAATGATGCTCATCATGGTTACGCGATCAATGTTCTTGAATTCTTTGAATTCCGCAAACGACTCAATCAGTTTAAGTGTGCTCATGGCCTCTTTTTTTTGTTTATTATTACTTAAAGGTTATTATAACTTTTGTTTCTTTTATTTGTTCAAAGGGCAAATCAATGTTTTTGTCCACCCATTCCTTTCGTGTTTTTCCTTCGGGAACTTCTTTCACTTTTGTAAACAACGATATTCCCTGTTCGGTTACGCCTTTTAATTTTGCCGTGTACTCTTTTCCTTCAACCGTACGCACTTTTACCTGGCGATCGAGGTTTTTTTGATATTGCTTGTATACTTTAAACGGTTTTTCAAGGCCTGGTGACGAAACGGTTAATTCAAATTCGTTGGTTTCGTTGTCCAGTTCCTTATTCAAAAATCGGTTCAATTCA
>DATGXI010000097.1:0-15215 GCA_035299065.1 Flavobacteriales bacterium | reverse complement strand
GACATCTTTTTTTTAATGAGGAAAAATCTTTTGCATATTAATCTTGTTTTAGTCTTGGTTTTTTGTTCAGGCTTTTGTTTCAGCAACAAAATTGATGATTTAAAAACCGATGGTGATGTTGAGCGTTTTGTGCATAAGATTGATCGCGACTATAAAGAATTTAGGGTAGTTGGTTTGGATGAACTTTACTCATCGCCCAAATCAAAACAAGTTACCGATTCGCTTGGGGCTAAAGCATGGCAAAAAGCCGATTTTGATGGCAATGGATTAACAGATTTATTTGTGAATGGTATGTATGCAGGACAGAATCATTTATTGGTATTTGTTGCAAAAGACCAGCGTTTTTTACTTTATTCACTTCGTATAGCTTTGTTTGGTGATGTAACGTTCACTTCAATTTCAAATACCAAATATGGTAAGTGTGACTTGTTGGTTGTTGTTCAGCCATACTACACATTTACGGTGGATGAACCTGCGCGTATGCGGCATGATACGCTTATATATAAATTTGGAAACTTTATTGAGCTTAACCGAAAACCTGAAAAACATAAAATAAAAAGAGTTGAATTTAGTACCTCGGGTTGTTTTGGCATTTGTCCGGTTTTTGAAATGGCATTTAATGCAGATAGGGCCGCAACCTACAACGCAATAAATTACAATGAGCAAAGCGGATTATATTATGGTAAAATTGATACGTTAAGTTTAGCAACGTTTACCCATTTACTGAATTACATTGATTTTGTACACCTTAAAGATAGTTATGAGGTTAGCTGGACCGATGACCAGTCTTGTACATTGAAAATTATTTATGACGATGATAAAGTAAAAACCATTTATGATTATGGTTTAATTGGCACACGGGGCTTAAAATTAATTTATGATAAATTTTTCGTTATGCGTAATACCCAAAAATGGAGGTAGTTGCATGGTTGTTGTTGATTTTTTCTTTTAAAATTTCGTCATGATTTAAAAAAAGCAAAAATTGAGTATTTTATTAAGGAAATTGGTAGGTTTTGCTTAATTTGTGGGCTAACATGACTGGCTAAGTTTTTGGGACGCAGCCTGTGATAATTTTCAATTGAACGATGAGCGAAGCCATAATACCTTTAATATCCCTTATTGCGCTTGAAGTAATTCTTGGCATTGACAACATTATTTTTATTTCCATTTTAGCTGATAAGTTGCCCGAGGAACAGCAAAACAAACTCAGGGTTTGGGGCATTGTTTTGGCCATGATCATGCGACTTGGCTTATTGGCATTTATTTCCTGGATACTGAAATTAGACCAAAAACTGTTCAGTGTTTTCGAAATTGACTTTTCGGGCAAGGGACTTATTTTGATTTTTGGAGGTTTATTCCTGATATATAAAAGCACAAAAGAAATTTATCATAAAACGGAAGTCAGTAAAAGTGCTGAGCCGCCAGTTCCCAAAAAAAGAAGTTTTAAACGCTTGCTTTCAGAGGTTATTATTTTAGACTTAGTGTTCTCAATTGATTCAATTATTACGGCTGTTGGTATGGTGCAGGAACTTTGGGTTATGTACACGTCAGTAATTGTGGCGGTAATTATTATGTTGTTTGCATCAAAACCAATTAGCCGGTTTATTGGTAAACACCCCTCATTTAAAATTTTGGCATTGTGCTTTTTAATGATGATTGGGGTGTCACTACTGGCTGAAGGGTTCCAGTTTGAAATACCAAAAGGATATATTTACTTCTCAATGGCGTTTGCTTTTTTGGTAGATGTAATTCAAATGAAAACAATAAAAAACAAGGACTGAACCAGCTTGAGTTATTGATGGTCCCACCTGGCTTTAAATCCTCTTGAATCAAAATGTACATTCATGGTTTTTGGGTACTTGCCAATGCCGCCTTTATTGTTCACTATTTTCTCCAGCAGGTCCAGCACAATTTTTTTGTCCTTTTGTGTTTCACGCCTGTCCTTATTAATATCTCGTATTTTTATATCAACCGCCTTACCGTAAATGTGCTGGCTAAACCGTGCACCGCTCCATACTTTTTTGTTCCAGTAAGGGTGCCGGTGGCCAACGCGAATGTCAAACCCATATTTGTTATAACCTTTTTTATCCAGCAATTTAATTAAATCAAGCATCATGTACAGTATTTTTTTATCAGTCAAAAAGTATTGTTTATTATTGCTGCACAGGTTTTTCATGTTTTTTTGATAGTATTTGTCAGGCACAATAAAATCCTTTACCCGGTACTTGCCAACAAGAGGTAAAAAAACCTGTTCGCCCTGTACAACGTAATAGGTTGATGTGGCTAGTTTTTTCACAAATTTTTGATCAGGATCACTGTAGTTTTTATAGGATGTGTCTAGGTTTTTAAAGGTTACTTTTTCAAACAGGTTGAGCACGGAATCAATTCCTTTGTACGTCAATATTTCTTTTTGAGGGATGGAGAATACGCAGGGCGGATCAATGCGTCCTGATGTTTCTTTTTCACTGCGGCCGGGTTGTACGCAGTTGCTTGCAATAAGGCAAAGTATTGCCAGTACCGCTGCGCGGTTAATGTACTTAAGCATGGTTATGTTATTTAGGTAGGAGAAGATACCCCAATGAGGTGTGTTTTGTTTCAGAACACTATTAAGTGTGCGTGCAGGTTTATTTTATGCATATATGCAAATCATAAAAAAAATAAAAACAGTTAAGATTGTTTGATTTTGATGGAACAGGGGGTTACGTGTTTTTATTTTAGAAAGCCTGCCAGGGGTTGAGGCAGGTAGCCCGCACACTGAAGTATGAGCGTTAGGTGATTTTTGTTTCAAATAGTGATGTTATGCGCGCTCAACTTCAGGGGAGGACTACAGCCGAAAACCCGGCCTGCTTTTGCATGGACTAACCTGTGTGGAACTAACGTGATTTTGAGAAAAGCAGGGGCAGCCAAAATAGCCGGTTAAACTTTTTTAAGCGAATTTGGAAAAGCCGGTTACACGAGTGATGATGTTTACTGTAACCGCTTACTGCCATTAATAGGTAGGATCATACACATATGCCTCAATTGCGGCTTTTACGTCAACCGGTTTTTCAACACGCGCAAGGCCCATTTCCCAGGCTTTGTTGGCAACGGCTACTGCAATTTGAATAGACACGTTGCGAATGTTTTTAAGTGGAGGATAAACGGCACCTGAGGCTATATCAGCTTCGCTTACCTGCTCGGCAAGCGCTTTTGCTGCGGTAAAAAAGAATTCCTCGGGAATTGATTTGGCTTGTGCAATGGAGGCGCCTAAACCTAAGCCGGGAAAAATATAAGCGTTGTTGCCCTGGCCGGGATCAAAAATTTTGCCTTTGTAATTTACGTTGTCAAAGGGGCTGCCACTTGCAAAAACGGCTGTGCCACGGCTCCAGGTATAGGCCTGCTCAGCTGTACATTCAGCTTTTGAAGTTGGATTTGATAAGGCAAAAATTACGGGATTTGAATTGATGGCGCTCATGTACTCAATAATTTCACGGGTAAAAGTACCAGGTGCACCAGATGCACCAATCAATACGTTTGGCATTATTTCAGTAACGGCCTGCATAAAATTAACTTGTGCGTAATCGTGCGCGTATGGGCGATTATGGTCCATTAAGTCGGTGCGCGATTTGACAATAAGCCCATTTACGTCAACAAACCATAAGCGTTGGTATGCTTCTTTTTCGGTTAGGCCCTCTGCCATAAATGCGTTTACCATTAAGTCAGCTATACCTGTTGCGGCCGATCCTGCGCCAAGGAACATAATTTTAAGGTCCTTAAATTTTTGGTGCGTGATACGTGACGATGCGTATACACCGGCAAGGGCAACGGCTGCTGTTCCCTGAATATCGTCATTAAAACATAAAACCTGGTTGCGGTATTTGTTGAGCAACGTGTAGGCGTTAGGCGTTAGAAAATCTTCAAATTGTATCAGGGCTTTTGGGTATTTTTCCTGTACGGCCTGTACAAACTCATCAAACAGGTCAAAATAGGCATTGCCCTCAAGGCGTTTGTGCGGGTAACCCAAATACAACGGGTCGTCAAGCAATTCCTGGTTATTGGTACCACAATCAAACATCACGGGTAAACACTGTGATGGATGAATGCCGCCACATGCTGAATAAAGTGATAATTTGCCAATGGGAATACCCATGCCATTGGCGCCCAAATCACCTAAACCTAAAATGCGCTGCCCATCGGTTACAACAATAACGCGCACGTCATCTTCGGGCCAATTGCCCAATAATTTTTTTATTTGGCCTTTGTCTTCAGGGGTAATGTAAAATCCTTTTGTTTGCCTGAAAATATGAGAAAACTCTTTACAGGCCTGGCCAACTGTGGGCGTGTAAATAATGGGCAGAATTTCCTCAACATAGGTCATCGTGGTTTTGTAAAAAAGACGCTCATTGCGTTCCTGCAAGGCTGAAAGAAAAACATACCGTTCAATGTCGTTGTTTTTGCGGCCCATGTTTTCCATGATACGGCCAATTTGCACCTGCTGGTTAGACACAGCGTAGGGGAGCAATCCCCTTAGACCTAAAGTATCTCGCTCCTCACGTGTAAAGGCTGTGGATTTATTTGTTTTACTATCGTGCAGCAATTTTACATTGTCCTTCATAATGAAATGGGTTTTTTACAGGCAGGTAAAGATATGATTTTTAAATAAAAAATAAATACTAACCGTATTTTAATAACTAATTAAAATAGGTGTCAAGGTAAAGCTGTGCATCACTAAATTCCCTATCAATGATCAACGCGTTTTTAAAAGATTTGTAGGCAGATTTATAGTCGTTGCCAAGCATGGCAATTACCCCTTCAAGGAATTTGCGTTTTGCTTCGTTGTCATTAGGCGTAGGGGCTTTTGCCAGTTCGGCTGTAGCTTTTGCAAGGTTGTTGTTTAAAATAGCAACCACGGTAAAGCCCATCCACGCACTGGGTTCGGCAGGATTAATTTCAATTGCTTTTTTCAGGTTTTTTTCGGCCCCTTTAAGGTCACCACGGTGAACCTGGAAGCGGGCAACCGAAACATAATCTTTGGCTGCTCTTAGCGGGTTGTTGATTTGGGCAATTTTATCAACAATAATCTGCTCTGACTTCAATGTGTCTTTCAGGAGTAAATAAATGCCTGCTATATTTTCATAAATAATATCAGCGTTTGAATTATCGCTCATTATTTCTTTGTTTTTAATTTCAATGGCTTTGTAACCGTGCTCAATCGCTTTTAAATAATCACGTTTCATGAAATATAGTGTAGTCATTAATTTATGAATGACAAAATAACTTTTTACCTTCGGATTGGTTAATGCCTCAAGGTAAAAATTTTCAAGTTTGGTTACGTTTTCAATATCCTGGGGTCTTATTTTTACGCTATCAATATAAAAATCCTGCAAAATAAGGCTGTATAAAACGCCAATGTGGTTAAGGGCATGGTAAACTATTTTAAGGTCAATGTTGTCAGGATTTCGCTCTATGGCTGCAAGTATTTTTTGTTGTTGCATAAGTTCATCAACAGGTTTATTCAACACCTCTTCTTTTGAGGCGCCTCCACCAAAGGTTTTAAACATTTTTACCATGCCTTCAATGATATATCCATTGGCATCATTTGGATCATCAAACATAAGTTCGTTGGCCATTTCGGTCATTTTTTCAATGTCACCCATTGACATGTATACAATAAGCTTAAGAAATAATAGTTCCTGGTTGTTGGGTTGGTGGTCAAGGCACACATTGAATTGTTCAAGTGCCTCAAGAAATTTTTCACGTTTTGTTAAAGCAATTCCCAGGTACTGCCTCAATGAATCAACATCATTTTCAAGTATTTTTTTTTGAAGAATGGTAATGCAATTGTCAAGCGCTTTAAAACCTTCATTGCGGTCATGCAGGCTTATGTACTCACTTCCCAGGTTAATCCAGGCCACATAGTCTCCTGGGTTTTTAGCCGCTTCTTTTTTGTATTTTTCAAGTGTGGTTTTTGAGGGGATTACTTCCGGTGTTAGTTTGGTTGGATCCATCAGGTCTTCATATCCCAATGTAGCCATCACATCAACGCTCAGATCAAACTGGAACCTGAGGTTTTTTTTAATGTGTTCAATGTCTTTTTTTTCAAGTTTCTTTTTTAACCCGTGAAATTGGGCGGTATCAAGTTTGGTAACGCGTTCTTTTTCCAGTGAATTCAGTACGTCAGCAGCTTTTTCGTGGCCCTGTTGGGCAGCTTTGGTAAGCCAGGCCTGCGCCTTTTCATTGTCAGGCGTTGTGCTGTAGCCCATCATGTAAATAATGCCTAGTTTATATTGTGAGTCGGCATGGCCTCTTTCGGCTGCACGTTCAAACCAGGTAAATGCCATTGGTAAATCCTGGTCAACATAAACACCGTCAGCAAAAATAAGTCCCAACGCATATTGTGATAAAACATAATTTTGTTCAGCAGCTTTGGTAAACCATTTAATGGATTCATCCATGTTCCTGCGCATGTAAACACCATCCTGGTACAATACACCCATGTTGTGCTGTGATTCATCGTGACCGCGTTCAGCACCTCTTAAGCAGCATTTGATTGCTAGGTCAAGATTTTTTTGAGCATAGCTTGTTCCTGAAAAATAAGCCTGTGCCATAAAAAAATCAGCGGCACCCTCACCATTTTCAGATGACTTAAGTATCCATTCCCACGAAAGATTTTCATTTTTTTCGCATCCAAATCCCAGGAAATAATATTTCGCAATCATGTATTGTGCACCGGCAAATTTTCCTTCTTTTGAATTGGCACTTGCCAGGTAACAGTTAAACGATTCTTTTTCGTTTTTTTCAGTACCCAAACCATATTCGTAACAATAGCCAAGTAAATAGTATGCATCCGGATATTTTCCTTTCACTGCGTTGATGGCGTACCGGTAGGCATTTATATAGTCACCCGACTCAACTGATTTTTTGCCCAGTTCGTAAAGTTCACGTGATTCTTTAAGGGAAATATCCTGTGAGCAAACATGTGTATACGACAGGACAAAGGCAATACAGGCAAAAATAATTTTCATACCAACTTGAATAAGCTCAAATATATGAAAAAAACGTTTTAGGGTAGAATTTGCAGGGGTATTGCATACTGATGGCTCATTTCCTTCATTTTGGCCATGAAAGCGTTGTGGTAGTACGGGGGTAAATAGTCGTTATGGCCCAATAACTTTTCATATTTTGGAAATAAACCGGCATAATGTTTTTTAATTGCCCTGAACACAAGTGGGCGGCTTTCAGCATTGGTTTGGCCAAACAGCGTAAGGGTGGCAGGTAAAATATATTTTACACCAACGCGTTTAAACTCATCAAACATTTGGTTTAAACTAACCGTGGTGTCACTTATGTAGGGCAACAAAGGCATCATGCTTACGCCAACCAGGAAATTGTTTTGCACCAGTGTTTGTGCTGTGTTTAGCCGTACTGACGGAGGCGTTGCACCGGGTTCAAAAATTTTGCAAACAGCATCGTCACACGAGGTGAACGAAAATGAAATGATGGTGCCTGTTTTTAGTTTCGGCAGGTGCGGGGGAATAATGGCTTCGTGTTGTATTTTTTCGAGCAGGTCCATGTCGCGCAAAATCAAATCGCTTTTCGTGATCATGTGCACCGGGAATTTGTACTTAAGAATAAGTTCAAGCATACCGCGTGTAAGCTGTTCTTGTTTTTCAAATTGTAAATAAGGGTCGGTGGCGCTTGAAAGCACAATGACCCCGTGCTCTCTTTTTTTTGCGCGATTATGCAGTTGTTTTTCAAGCAGGACCAATGCGTTTTCTTTGACAGAAACTTTTTGGGCCATGTTTATGCCGTATTTACTGCCGCGAATGTAACAGTACAGGCAATTGAAGGAACAGCCGCTGTAACCATTGATGGTATAGTCGTCAAGAAACCAGGAATCGGTTTTCTTTTTTTTGTTCAGTATGCTCTTAGCGGTTATTAAATTCATTATTCCTTATTCATAATTCCTGATTCTTAATTCGGGGGCTTCAACTATTAACCGGTATACCTGGCAGCGTATTTGTACGTTCGTCCAAGGCCAATATTCACTTTTGTACGAAACCATTGTTTGGTTTTTTCCTCGTCATTTATCTCATCGCGGTATTTTTTTATAATATCGGGGTGAAATTTGGCGCAGGTTTTTGCTCCCCAGCCAATACCGGTTTTGGTATGAAATTCTGATGCATTTGCCAATAACAAAAGCAGGTTAAACATTTCTTCAACATGAATTTTTTTAAGCCCCTTTTTAACGGCATAATGCGTGGCCACGCCAATGCTGCGCACGGCAAAATCAGCTTTGTGTTTAGCCAATTTTTTTAAGAGTGCAATTGTGTTTTCAGGTTCCTTAAGAAGCGCTGCGCCCATTACGCGTTCAGCAATAATATCGCAGCAATACCATTCGTTTCCAACTAAAATATATTCAATGGCCAGTGAAAACGCATGGCGCAGGTTCTTTTCAGCATATTTTTGGAGCACAATACCTGCCATTACATTGCCGCCAATGGTGCGGTATTGAATTAATTGTTGGCAGGCAATAAGCTGTTGCTTTTGCGGAATTTCGTCACACAACAAGTGCGTGGCGTATTCAAGAAGGGGAAAACGTATTTTTGGGGTGAGTAATTCGGTATAAATGGTTTTTACCAATGCATCAACTCCCTTTTTGTGATAAACAGCAAGGCATGATTCGGTAATGGGTTTAATTATTGACTTTGCACTTATTATCATTTTATACGCTGTTTAATTTCGAATTTCGAATTTCGAATTGCGAATCTCGAAACTCGAAATTCGAAATTCGCAATTGTCCGACACTAAAATACCACCAAAATTCACAGGCATAAAGCCCGCAAAATTTATTTACCAGGAAACTACAAATTGTAGCCAGTTTTTTTTGACAGCGTATTTATCTTTACGTTGCGCGTACCACGCGTTTCCAAACCAATTGCCGTTTGCTTCAACTCTTGTACCTTAAATTTTAAATCTTAACTTTTAAATAAAATGTGCTATTCCCAAGGCTTTATAAAACCTTTCAATTAGGTCAGGCGCTGATAATCAGCGTTAAAAAACAGCTAAATCCCTAAAGCCAGAACTTAATTTTTAATATCTTTAGCGCATGCAAAATTATTTGTTGGAAAGCAGCCCAAAAAGTCCGCTTATTGACGCGCGTCCAACGGGTGAAATTCTTATTGACGGAATTTGTATTCCTGAAGACGTTCAAAAACTGTTTGAACCCTTTATCACCTGGCTTAATGAGTATTGTAAATCACCTGCAAATAAAACCGTGTTAACCGTTAAACTCGCATACTTCAATACCTCTACCGCAGCCGTATTGCTGGCCGTATTTCGCATATTGGCAAAACTAAAACTAATGGGTAATGAAGCTGTGATTAACTGGTATTTTGAGGAAGGTGATTTGGAAATTGAAGATTCGGGTCACGACTATGCAGGCCTTATTGATACCGAGTTCAACGTGCTTTCATACGTTAAATAATCGGCCACACCATTTCGTTTTTACAAAACTACTGTAACGGTTTAAGTCTACACGCAGTAAACGGTGCCGGTACAAAAAAATGCCACGCCTTCATTATCAGGGCTAAAAAACCACCCTCCCTTTAACGCTGGTACCCGTTTTTTTTTATCTTTACAAGGCATGGAAAATTATATCCAGGAAAAAACGGTAAAAACCCCGCTTATAAAAGCTGAAAAAACAGGCGCTATATGCATTGAGGGCATTTGTATTTCCGAAAACGTTTTTGAAGACCTGGGCGGCCTCGTAAAATGGGTTGACGCGTATATTGAAATGCCGGCTGATCAAACAACCGTTGATGTGCGCCTTGACTATTACAACACTTCGGCATCGGCCGTACTGCGTGATATATTTAAAACCCTGCACACCCTTAAATCAAAAGGCAAAAACGTGGTGGTAAATTGGTATTATGATGAGGAGGACGTGGATAACGAGGAGTCAGGTTACCATTATGCTTCAATTGTTGATGTGGAGTTCAATGTAATTCCCTATACAAAGTAAAAAATCAATTAATTTTTTGGCCGCCTTAACGGGCTGTACGCTTTACGCCACTTGCAACTTATTTGCCAGTGTAACGCTGCGGTGGCTTCTTGCAGTCGCCTCCTCACTAACACTGGCAAATAAGTTGCTGCGTTTCGTATCGCTTCCATCCCTGGCGCACTTCTCCTGAAAAAAAAATAGGACGTGAATTGAAAAAAAAAGACAATTGCTAATTAAAAAACATCAAATCTCCCACACACTGCTTCGCCTCTTGGGGCCGGGTTTAAAAAATCGTTTGTGCTTTAAAATAAATGCCATTACAATGTAAATAATTAAGGGTGACCCAAACGTAATAAATGAAAGGTAAATAAACGCCAGGCGAATATTGCCATTGTAAATGCCCATTTTTTTGCCCAGCCAGGTACAAACACCAAATGCACCCTCCTCGGTTAACCGCCTAAATGCCCAAACTACTTTATTTGCCATACAACTTAATTTTTTTAGCACACTTGCATGCCTGCAAAATGTCAATGTTAAACAGCGGTATTCTTAGTGCTTATTTTGATTAAACGCTTTTGACCCCTGTGGTTGATTTTTCTTTTTTTAAAAGATTAATGCCTATGCTGCAAGTTAAGCATTTTTTGTGTGAACAAAAATTATTTTTAAGTTCAATAAGGGCCTGTGAATCAAAAGCACTTTTGCATTCAACCCCTCCTTTTTTGTAATTGCCAACCAGTTTGTTTTTTTCGCAGGGCAAGGCTTCCAGCAAATCAACACACCGCTCTGTCATGTCCATATTTTGGGTATACCTGCTGTACGCAAACAATATGGGTATAACGGCATTTATAATTACGCTGTGTACAAAATCAATACTGGTTTGTTTTATGCCGGTTACAGGCGATGGTTGATTGAAATTAAAATGATTGTCCCAGTACTCACTGGCTTTGCAGGTAAGCAGCGCAACCAGTTCAGGTATGCTGCGGGCCTCAATCATGTTTGAAAATAAATTTCGTTCATGGTAAATCAAATTGGCCAACTGCGCCAAACGCACGGTAGGGAAGTTGTACGGCCGCATAGCTGCAAATTTCCACTCGGCTTTGTTTAAACTCTCATATGGGTATTTTAGCACAAATTGCCTGCTCATTTCAGTCAGCTCTTGCGCATAGGCTGTTTTATGCCCTTGCAACAGCCCGCTGTAATGAAACAAAATAGCCTCGGTACGTTCAGGTGAATAACCTTCTTTTTGAATTATGTTAAGGGGTAAAACCTCGGTTAAGCGTTCAAAGGGGTGTTTATTTAAATTGGTGCCAAACGCTTTTGCAAGCATTTTAAAGGTTACCTGCTCCCAGTTGTTCCTGGTATTGGACAGGTCCATTTCAATTGCTTTATGGCGCGCCTCAAGCCGGTTGAACAGGGCCCTTTCTTTTTGTGAACGTATGGTTATGGGGTCAACATGACTTAACTGACTTAAACAAGGTATTTCGTTAGCGTTTTGTATAAAGCTAAGGGCGTTTTTAAGATCGTTCTCATTTACCAGGTCTTTAATTTCAACCTGCACCAGCTCAATGCCACTGTGGGTAAAAACGGGCTGGTCACACGTGTAAACAATGTGCAGTATTACATTGTTATAAGCCGCATCAAATTGGTGCTTGTGTTTTACCCATTCACTGGAGTTTACATGTATCTCAACATGCCCGTTCCACTCAATGCCGTTTACATTGATTTTGGCGTTTAAAAAATCGGGGCCTGAATGGTGATTGTGGGTGCCGGGATGTATGATTTCAATGTGTTGCCCGTCAACACTTGCAAAATGCTGGCTTTTGAGTTTCCTGAACTTCCACAAATAATGCAAAACCGCCTCTCTCATATCCAAATAAAGATAATTTTGTTTCCTGAGCAAATGAAAACTGTTGAAAAATTAAAGGAGTTTACCGGCCATGTTGGTGGTGTGTATTGCCTGGCGCGTGGGCGGTTTGAACACAGCTTTTTTTCAGGCGCGGCTGACTGTATGATTGGTGAGTGGGATTTAAAATCCTTACAACCATCAGGGTTTTCGGTCAAACTGGAGTCACCGGTTTTTTCACTCCTGAACATGGTTGAATTGAATATACTGGCAGCCGGACTTTTTAATGGCCACATTCATTTGATTGACCTGGTTGAAAAAAAAGAAATCAAACACTTTCAATTGCCTGCCAAAGGTATTTTTGCTTTGTATTATGATGCACACATGAAACGCCTATACAGTGGCGGGGCCGATGGGGTGTTCAACGTGTGGGATGCGCAAACATGGGAGCACCTGTTGTCATTGCCCATTTGTGAGGGAAAAATACGCAAGCTTGAACAAGGGCGTACAAAAAATGAAGTAATGGTTTGCTGCATGGATGGCACCTTACGTATACTTGAAACTGAATTTTACAACCAGGTGGGTAAAATAAATACAGGTGCTGAAAGCGTGAACGCTGTTATGCTCACCGGCAATGAAATTTTTATTGCAACAAAAGACGCGCACATAAAAATTTACGACAGGTTTACCCTTGGCGAATTAAAAAGTATACCTGCGCACAATTTTGGCATTTATAAAATAATGCAATGGGGCAATAACCAGTTTGCCAGCTGTAGCCGTGACAAGACCATCAAAGTATGGGATTTTGACAACCTGGCTGAGCCGCTACGTGTTGATTTTAAATTGTTTAATGGACACACGCGATCGGTTAATGACTTGTTGGTTTCAGCATGGAATAATTATTTAATTTCAGCGGGTGATGATGGTAAAATCATTGTTTGGAACAGGATTTAGTAGAAAATTTTAGACAAGCAGATTTCAAATAAAGAGAGGTAAAATCAAATAAATAATTTTTCAAAAAACAGCTCACTATGAACGGAAATTACAAAGTGCCTGCCCCCATTAACGAACCGGTAAAACAATATGCACCGGGTTCGCCTGAAAAAGCTGAACTAAAAGCAATGCTTAAACAATTGCGTTCAGTTGAAATGGACATTCCCATGTACATTGGTGGCAAGGAAGTGCGCAGCAATAATAAGGTGCGCCTGTCATGTCCGCACGACCACAAACATACATTGGGCCATTTTCACAAGAGTGAAAAAAGCCATGTTGAGGATGCCATAAAAGCTGCGCTTGCAGCAAAAACAAACTGGGAAAATTTAACATGGGAACACCGTGCAACTATATTTTTAAAAGCAGCTGATTTAATTGCGGGTCCTTACCGCGCCAAATTGAATGCGGCAACCATGTTGGGGCAAAGTAAAAACGCTTACCAGGCCGAGATTGATGCGGCTTGTGAAATGATTGATTTTTTGCGTTTCAACGTTCAGTTTATGACTGAAATTTATGCGCAGCAACCGGTGTCGGGCCCCGGTATGTGGAACAGGTCAGAGTGGAGGCCGCTTGAAGGATTTATTTACGCATTAACACCGTTTAATTTTACAGCCATTGCAGGAAACTTACCAACCTCATGCGCCATGATGGGCAATGTGGTGGTATGGAAACCCTCAAATACACAAGTATATTCGGCAAACGTGTTAATGGAAATTTTTATGAAAGCAGGATTGCCTGCCGGTGTAATTAATTTAATTTACCCAAGCGGGCCTGATGCGGGCGATGTGATTTTTAATCATGCTGATTTTGCGGGAATACATTTTACCGGTTCAACAGGCGTGTTCCAGGATATTTGGAAATCCATTGGAAACAACATACACAAATACAAAGGTTACCCGCGCATTGTGGGCGAAACCGGTGGTAAAGACTTTGTAATGGTACATCCGAATGCTGACGTGGATATTGTTACTGCTGCGTTAACCCGTGGCGCTTTTGAATACCAGGGGCAAAAATGTTCGGCTGCTTCACGCGCATACATTCCGTCAAACTTATGGGCTGGTGTTAAAGAAGCCATACAAAAAGAACTGAAAGGTATTAAAATGGGGCCTACCGAGGATTTCAGCAATTTTGTGAATGCTGTGATTGACGAAAAATCATTTGATAAACTGGCTTCGTACATTGATAATGCTAAAAAAGATAAATCGGTTGAAGTAATAGCCGGTGGTAATTACGATAAATCAAAAGGCTGGTTTATTGAGCCAACAGTTATTGTTGTAAAAGATCCAAAATATGTGACCATGTGCGAGGAGTTGTTTGGCCCCGTATTAACCATTTACGTTTATCCTGAAAACGAATTTGAAAAAACACTGGATATTGTGAATACAACAAGCCCGTACGCGTTAACAGGCGCCTTTATTTCAAATGACAGGTATGCAATTGATTTGGCTACTAAAAAATTAAGCCAGGCAGCTGGTAATTTTTATATCAATGACAAACCAACAGGTGCAGTTGTAGGGCAGCAGCCATTTGGTGGTGCGCGCGCATCAGGTACCAATGACAAAGCCGGATCAATGATCAATTTATTGCGTTGGACAAGCCCGCGTACAATTAAAGAGGTTTTTGTAAGTCCTACAGATTACCGCTACCCGTTTTTAAAGGAGGAGTAGGGCTCGCAGAGGCGCAGTGATGCGCAGAAATAGAGCAAAGAAGTAACGACAGCAATCCTTTTTTCTCTAACCTAACCAATTTTATAACTTAAATTTCAATCCCCATGCGGTCATTCGTGTGGGGATTTTTTCTGTGCAAATCAGCGTGTTATTTTCTCACGAAGTCACCTGACCATTTGCCCGAATCTGCTGCTCTGCGTAAAAAAAACGTTGCTGTCGTTGCGCCTTTGCGAGAGAAAAAACACAGTATGTTTGCATGAAATTTTGCCACCAAAGCAATAAAACACCAAATCCCACAAAAAAAATCTCAGCGCCTTTACGCCTCTGCGTGAAAAATTAAAGCTTCACAATCTGCATATCCGCGCTCTCACCACCTGCGCTAACCGTTAAACTTAAAACGCCTTTTGTACCATTCCCCAGTTTAAGGCTAACCCGTGCCGATCCATTCGTCAACACATCTTCATATTCAAAAACAGTTCCACCTTCAGCATCTTTTACTTCAACCTTCAATTCATTTGCGTTTTTTTCTTTTCCTATGGTTGATTTGGAAACATTCAATATCATTCCCGATGGACCCTGTACCAACTGCAGTTTAACATCACCGGTTTTTTCTTCTGGCCCGGTTCCGGCATCTTCTTCATCGGTAGGCTCTGTGGCGGTTTCTTCAGTTTTTATTTCGTCCGTTCCGGTTTCTTCAGACTTCACTTCTTCTGTTTTTACTATGGTGGTT
>DATGXI010000096.1:0-20678 GCA_035299065.1 Flavobacteriales bacterium | reverse complement strand
CCCAATGGATGGTTCGTCATAGGAAACCCCTGGCTCCACTAACCTGCAACAACCAACCACTTCACCTTCCTGCATGGCCAGTAAATGGTAGCAACGGTAATCCTTATCATCCATATCGCGGTAAATGCAGTTTTGCTCAATGACAAAAACATCGTGCCGCAATTGCAGCATTTTATACATTTCCTGGCCGGTAAGTTCGGTAAACGACTTGAGAATAAACTGCATGATTTAACGAAGTAAAAAGGCTACCATGGCTATGAGTGGAAAAGTTGCAATAGCCAGGTACCTTGTTTCGGTTTCAAAAATATCAGGATCAAATTTCTTTTTACGCGCCACTACTTTTAAACGAGACCGAATATGGTTTTTGAACACACGTAAAAACACAATTCCACAAGCCAGCCCAATTACATTGAATAAATTTCCATAAATAACACAATCATACCAACTAATGTCGGCACTAAAATTTATGGGCACAAATGAAAACAATACCGGTAAAAAAAACACAACCACAATTAAGGCGTTACGCAATTCCCTGAAGTGATCATCATAGGCACTGCGTGTTTTTATCAAACGTCCTTCGGTTAAACAGTAAAATGTAATAGGAACAAACGCATACACAATTGGCGAAGCTCCGTGCCCGATCATATTAAAAAGGTTATGAATAACCGTATAAACAAACATGGTACACACCACAAGAATAAAAAACCTGAAATTACCAATTACTTTTTCAACAAACGTTCCCAGCATAATGACCAACACAATATCAACAATAAGATGTACCATGGCCGAAATTTCATTGAACCCGTGCTGGTAGGTTACTGTTAAACGCTGAATGAAACTACAATCGTGTGTGTAGCAACCCATGCTATTTTGGAGGTTTGTAAAAAATACAGTAGCCAATGTTACCGCGGTAAATGTCACCGTGAAAATAATTGAGACGATGGGCAATGGACGCCAGGTTGTTTTTATATCGTCAAACATAGGTTTTTAACTTCAGGCAAAATAAGCATTAATTGGCATCCGAGACAATTATCAGGCCACAGTTATCCACTGGCCGCTCTTAAAATAATACAGCCATTTTTCATTCACAGTATACCCGCATTGCTGCACAAGCACAGCATATTGACGCACCTGCTCGTGATGTTCTTCATCCTCTTCTCCGGTCTTTACATCAATTACAGCGGCCGTTTTGTCCTTAAAAATGAAAACGCGATCGGGCCTGCTTATATGCCCTTTTCCATCAGTAATTTCAATTTCTGATAACTGGCTAAGGCTTCGTTCACGCATGGTTTCAAATTGCCGGCTTGCAAAAAATCCATGCATGGCTTGTTTCATGGCGTCAACCTCATCAATAGCTATTTTGCCGGCATTCATAAATTTCTCAATACGGGAGTCTACTTGACCTTTATGCTGGATAACCGAGGCCAGTTCATGCATGGCAATACCTTTCTCGCGTAATTTATTGGCGCGGTGTTTTTCGCTTACCAAATGCGTGCTCACCTCAATTTTATTGTACCATGATGTAAACTCAGTTTGAATTTGCAAAGGGATCTCTACTTTTTCAGAAACCTTCCTGCGATTCGGAACATGTACAACAGGGCTTCCTTTGGTATAACTCACCTGTTGTTCCTGCCAGCCCAGTTGCTTTAAGGTAGCTGTTACGGGGTTTTCTTCAATTTTAGCAGGACTGTATTCAAAATAACCAAAAAATTGCTCCTCGGCCCTGGTAAAGGCTACGTAAAGAACATTCAGCACATCAAAAGCCGATCGTTTTTTTTCTGTTTCATAATCTTCGTTCCACTCGGTATCGCCCAACGAAAGCCCATACTGAACCGGTAAGGGTTTGATATCATAACCAGGCACGTTTTTAAGCCAGAAAAACGATTCAGAATTACGCACATCGGTTTTTATAAAGGGCATGATCACGACAGGGTATTGCAAACCCTTGGACTTATGTATGGTAATTATTTTAACGCGGTCGGTACCTTGCCCGGTTTGCAGCTTAAACGCACCCAAATTTTGGCTCCACCATTCAATAAATGCACCCGCATTGCTTCCGTTTTTCCGAAAAAAATCAAAAACCAACTCGTAAAACGATGCCAAAAAAGAATTCCCTGCCGGCATTTTCAAACAATTCGCCAGGTAATGTATTTGCTCAAATAAATTCAGTGAATCAAAGGTGATTTTATTAAAACTTATTCCAAAAAGGCCTAACGCATCGACCGGTTTTGATTTGAAGTTTAACGATGCAATGGCTTTTTCGTACGCATTATGCTTTTTTAAAAAACCGGCATAGTCAAATGCAAATTGCTTTAACAGCATGCCTGGATTTTTGCTGTGTAACCCTGCATACAGACTGGTTATGCTTTTTATTTCAGGTGAATTGGCAAGGCCCAATGCCTGGTTGGAAACAACAGGAATTCCTTTTTTACGCAGCGCGGTAAATATTTTTTCACCATCGTAGTGTACGCGCACCAAAATAGCAATATCGCTGTATGTATAACCGTTGGCAATGCACATTTCAATACGTTTTAACGTAAAGTTTACGGCACCCTCCAATTCCTCTTCATCACTTTCGGTCGCATTGTTTTTTTTCGCCTTTGGCACCAATTCCATTTCAACATAACCACCGGGCTTTGTTTCAAGGTGCTTTTGCTTCACATCAGCATACGCCAGTTTCAGTTTTTCCGAGCCAAAACCCGCATGTGCCGCTAACTTTTCAAAAAAAGCGTTATTGAACTCCACCACGTTTTGCCGTGAGCGGTAATTGGTATCCAGGTTTTTTGGAACATATTGTCCTTTGAAAATATATTGCCGTTCAGGGGTGTTTTCTAATGTTTTGGGAGGCAATGCGGGTAAATCAATAAACTGTTCAACGTTGCCGTTACGCCACCTGTAAATACTTTGTTTGGCATCACCAACAAGCATGACAAATTCATTTTTGGCCAGCGATTCGTCCATGAGCGGCACCAGGTTGGAGAACTGTAAACCCGATGTATCCTGGAACTCATCTACAAAAATATTTTTTACGCGCTCGCCCAGGCGCTCATAAATAAACGGGGCCGGTTCACTGGCAACTATGTCTGATACTTTTTGGGTGAACTCAGAAAGCAAAATAATTGAATTGGCTGTTTTATACTCAGTAATGGTGTTGTGCAGGCGCTTGAATAAAGCCATTGAAAACGCGTTTTTGCGAACGGTTGAATGCACAATGTAATTGCGTGCTTCTTTTTTTCGAACCTCAAATAACTGTACAATACCTTTTGCAATTTCATGTCCAAGCTGTTCGGCAATGGCTTCTTTTTTGGCATCTATTTCCTTGTGCCAGCGTTTGCCTGGCTTACCTTCAATAAACTCGCTTAAGCGCGAACCTTCTTTTATGGCGTAAAACCCTTCTTTTTTTACATTTTTCAGCCAGGTGTAATTTCCACTACCCCTGAAATAAAAATCTTCAGCCCCAAGTTCAGCCGATTTTAATTTCACAAAAATGTCATCAATTATTGCCGCTATTTTTTTATCAATCTCATTTATTTTTGAGGCAGCCAGTTTTCCGGCATCAATAAACTCCTGCTCGCTGTGCTGTGACGATAATTCCAATGCCTCATACCCTTTTTCGTCCAGTACTTTTTCGCAAAACTTACGCAATTCACGTTTGGCGTTAAAGCGTTCACCTTCTTCCATTTCAAAACCAAGAAAATCAACAAACATATTGGTGAGCACCTGGTCACGGCCCGATTGTTCAAGCAGCAATTGCACACCGGCATCAATCACTTCGTTTACATCGGTTACAATTTCATGGTCAGCATCCAATTGCAAATCGCGGGCAAATGAATATACCAGCTGCACAGTAAATTTATCAATGGTGGTGATTTTTAAGAGGTGATAATTGTGCAACATGGTTGTAAAAACAAGGGCTGCGCGTTTGCGCACCTCATCGGGGTTCATGCTGCAAAATGCCGCTATTTCATCCAGGTATTTTTGGTTGTATTCAGCATGCGATGGGTCCAGTTTTAAGGTATACAGGTTTTTGATCACCCTTTCCTTCATTTCGGCCGATGCTTTATTGGTAAAGGTTATGGCCAGTATGCGCGCAAAACGCTTGGCATAATCATTCCCACTAATGGCCAGGCGTATATATTCCTTAACCAGGGTATGGGTTTTACCAGAGCCAGCCGAGGAGCGGTATACGGTGAAGTTGGACATTGAGATAAATATAGACGAAATGCACACGCATACAACTTCTTTTTTTGAACCACATAGAACCTAGATTCATAGAAATACCGATAAAAAAGCTCCCTGGCCTGAGGAAAGGAATAAACGAATTTAAAGGCTGCAATAAGATTGAAATAATGATGTTTGAAAATAAAAAAATATGCAGCCAGATTCATGGGGCTACAATACCATCAGGTGGAACTTAGCTATTGCACAGTTGACCCAGGGCGGGCTGAAAATTCCGGCTGACATTTCCGAATAAAAACGTTCCTGCTTAATTTTGAAACTGCATGATTGAGCCGCTTCTCCAACTATGAATTATGAACTAGGAACCAGGAATTATGAATTAGACTCCTCTTTAACTCTCGGATCCTTCATATAATACTTCACATTGGCTTTTTTACACAATGAAAGTACATCCACCATTTTTTGAATGTCCAGGTCGGGATCAAAATCAATGGCAACCAACATGTCTTTAGGAGCTGCAGCAAAATCAGCAATCAGCATTTTTTCCAATTCCTCATCCGAAACTTTGGTGCCGTTGTAAAAAATTTCCTTGTCAACGGTAACATTAATGTCCCAGTTCTTCTTTACCTCGGTAGCGGGCGGTGTTTTACCTGATTTGGCAGTAATGATTTTTACAACGCGTGGATTGATAAACGTTGAAATAATAAGGAAAAACAATAACAGGAAGAACATGATGTCGTTCAACGAATGGGTAGGCACTTCGGCCCCATGACGTCTTGCTTTTCTCAAATTCTTCATCAGCCCATTTTTTTACTTGTCTTCAAAAACAATTTCAACTTGTATTTTTTGGCAATGTTTATTACAGTCACAATATCCGATACTTTTAATTTACGGTCCATGGACAAACTCATGCCTGCATCCTCTTTTGCTTCCGACACTTTTTTCATTTGCTCGTCCAGCTCTTCTTCCTTAATGGGATTGTTGTCCAAATAATATTCCTTGTTCTCGGTTATGGTCAGGTTGGGCATTTTTTCGGATATCTGAACAGTTGAAACCGATTCAGGATTTTCAACCGGGCGCGTATCAGGATTGCCCAATGCCGAAATAATAAGGAAAAACAATAACAGGAAGAACATAATGTCGTTCAACGAATGGGTTGGCACTTCGGCCCCGGCACGTTTTTTACGTTTGATCTTCATCCTGTACTAAAAACTATTCTTCAACGCCTTGTAAGGTTGACTTGAAGCTTAACGCGTTTTCCTGTATTTTGGAAGCAAAACGGTCAATGCGTGAGTTCAACATATGGTAACCGGCAAAGGCTATTATACCCACCACAAGTCCTGCGGCCGATGTGATCATTTTTTCATACAAACCTTCTGATATGTTTCCAATGCTTATGTCGGCTGTGATAGATATTTTATGGAAAATTTTAATTACCCCTGAAATGGTACCAATAAATCCTAAAAGCGGGGCAACACCGGCAATCAAATTCAAATACGTCATGTTGCGTTCCATTTTTGACATTTCAATGGTGGCACTGTCTTCAACACGATCCTGTATGTCTTTCATGGGTTGACCAACCAGGCTTGTTCCACTGGCAAAAATACGGCCCCAGGCTGTACCGGTTGAACGGCAAAACGTAGCCGCTTCCTTCACATTGCCACTGCGTAGCTTATCCTTTAACATCATCATGTTTTGCGGGTTTATTTTACCGGCTTTGTTTATGTACAACAAACGTTCAATGATGATGTATATGGCCAGCACTGATAAAATGGCAATGGGAATCATAATGATTCCACCTTTCATGACAAGCTCAAGAACCGAAATATCCTGTTCAATGGTTGCCTTACCTGCATTTGCACCTTCGTTTACCTGGAGTAATAATGACATATTTATTTGTTTTAACTGCGAACTTGCTCATTTTTTTAACGCTGTGGGTGAAGGAACCGAGTTAGTATCAACGCTGTGGTGTTAGTTAACCAAAATACACTCTTACTTATTCGTTGCGTGAGGGCAGGAACATCAACCAATAACGCACAGGTCTGCTGATTATCAGAAAGAAGCGTCTGTCCCAGCCTTTACCCCAAAAATATATTGCGTGTGTTGTGTGAAAGATACCAATAAAAAAACTTTGCCTGAAAAATTGAGGTGTGATGGTTCGTGTAGGATTTCAACACTAACGCACACAATTGAAAAAAATTACACCCGAAAGTTTTTTTAACACTTGGTGCCACACCCATTTAACCACCATGGTTACCATAACCATGAAAAATTAAAAACCAATGACCTGCAATGAACAACGGAAAACAGTCATCGAAAATCCAACATTCCATCACAATTCGATAACCCTTTTACCCAAAAAAACGTACATTTACCACTCATATGAAACGCAGCATACTACTATTTTCCATTTGCGCAGTAATTTTGGCTGCCTGTAATAAAAACAAACAGGAACCCGAGCCAACTGATCCTGCTCCAACCACCATGGGAACCTTACGCGTAAATTTCAAAACCACGTTTAACGGTGCTCCCTTTGCGTTTTATACTGACTATACCAACCCCTTAAACCAACGCGCACAGTTTGAAATTTTCAAATTCTTTTGCACCAATTTTTACGCGTACAATGCCGCAGGCGATTCGGTTTTGGTGAAAGATGCATTTAAATACGATTTCGAAACAGGTGCCACGTATTTTAGTGTTCCCATGTTGCCGGGCGATTTTACAGGAATGAAATTAGGCTTTGGTGTTGATTCAGGCCGAAACCACCTTGACCCTACTACCTACGATCCAAAACATCCATTGAGTTATAACCAGGCAAATTCCATGCACTGGGGATGGGCAGGCGGATACATATTTATGAAGTTTGAAGGCCGTGCTGATACAAGTGGTACAGGAACCGGTCCTTTAGACGTGTTTTTAGCTTACCACCCGGGTAACGATGCCTGTTACGAAGAATCCCCTTTCCTGCCAAAAAATTTCAACGTTACCATTGGACAAACTACCGTGTTGAACCTTGAAATGGATGTTGCCAAATTTTTTACAACAACAACCGATACGCTGGATTTAAGGTATGATAACTTTACCCACTTTACCGACAATCCCGGTTTGGCCAAGATCATTTCAAAAAATATAGCAAAGTCATTTGCGTTTGAATAAATATCTTTTCTTTTTTATAACCGCACTTGTACTGCTTGTTTTTTCCTGCAGCGAAAATAAAACAGGTGCAAAACAGGAAATTCGCAAACCGGATCAATCGTATGCACTTCATTATCCCAATGGGTTTGACAGCATTCGTTTTCCGGCCGACAACCGGTTGACACAGGCACGTGTTGACTTGGGGCGAAAGATTTTTTTTGATACGCAGTTTTCGCCCGACAAAAAAATTTCATGCGGCACCTGTCACAAACCTGAGTTTTTCTTTGCCGACACGGTTGCCACGCACAAGGGCGCACATGACAGCACCAACACCCGCAATACACCATCGTTAATAAACATAGGTTTTCACCCTTATTTTGATTACGATGGCGGAGTCCCCACACTTGAATTACAGGTGCTCGTACCCTTTGACGGTGAAACCGAAATGCACAGCAATTTACTCACAGCGGCCGAACTTATGCTGAAAGACAAGGCGTATGTTAAGCTGGCAAAACTGGCCTATAACCGCAAACCCGATCCGTTTGTTATTGTTCGTGCATTAAGTTCCTACCAGCGTTCACTGGTACAAGCCGCATCGCGTTATGACCTGTATAAAAAAACCGGAAAAGGATTTACAGCCGAAGAAAAGGCCGGGCTTGATTTGTTTAATTCGCAAAAAACAAATTGCACCAAATGCCATAGCGGACCCCTGCTTACTAATTTTGCGTTTGAGAACATTGGTGTGCCCAACACAAGCCGTGATACCGGCCGCGCACGCGTTACGTTGAATCCGCTTGACGTGGGTAAATTCAAAACCCCATCGCTGCGCAATGTTGCCGCAACTGCACCGTATATGCATGACGGCAGCATTAAAACCCTTGAGGCAGTAATTGACTTTTACAACAAAGGCGGCACCACAAAACGCAACAAAAGCAAATGGATAAAACCATTGGGATTAAATAAAACAGAAAAAAAAGCATTGGTCCTTTTTTTAAAAACACTTACCGATACCGTTTGGCTTGACAGGTCAAAAAGCATACCGACCCCGTAACGGACGTTAAACATTCACTTAACTCTTTCACTAAGAATATAATAATTGATCAATTTTTAACGGCAGTTAACTATAAAAAAGCCTATATTTATACCAGTGAAAAGCAAATACACGTTATTCATTTCAACCCTTGTTTGCGCAGCTGTTTTTATGAACGGTTGTAAAAAACACGATCCGTATCTGGACGATTATGCCGCTACGCCTTATACCCTGGATATTCCACAGGGATTCCCGCAAATGGAAATTCCTGAAAACAATCCCATGACCGTTGAGGGCGTTGAGTTGGGACGCAAATTGTTTTACGATGAAATACTTTCACTTGATTACAGCATTTCATGTGGCAGTTGCCATGCGCCAAACTCATCGTTTAGTGACACCGCCCAATACAGCAAAGGTGTAAACGGTACGTTAGGAAACCGCCAGGCAATGCCATTAATCAATTTAGGATATAGTTATGGTTTCTTTTGGGACGGGCGCGCAGGCACACTTGAAGAACAAATTCTTGCACCTGTTCCAAATCCTGTTGAAATGCATTTGGAATGGACCGAGGCCGTAACACGTCTGCAAAACCACTCATCTTATCCTTATTTATTTAAAAAAGCTTTCAATACCTATGAAATAAGTAAAGAGTTGGTTGCAAAAGCAGTGGCCCAGTTTTTACGCACCATGATCTCGGGCAATTCAAAATTTGACAAAGTACTTCACCTTGAAGAAAGTTTTACTGTTGAAGAATCCATTGGCTATGATTTGTTCATGCGTGATAAAGATGAAGGCGCAGGCATTATTGGTGGCGACTGTTTTCACTGTCATCCCGCTCCTATTTATTTCCAGTTGAATACTGATTATTTGAACAATGGCCTTGATGCAAGTTTTAGTGATTTGGGCCGTGGTCAATTCACCGGTAATGTCAATGACAATGGTAAATTCAAAATTCCAACCCTGCGCAACATTGAGTTAAGCTATCCATACATGCATGACGGGCGCTTTGCCACGCTTGAGCAGGTTGTTGAACATTACAGCAGCGGTTTGCAAAACTCACCAACCATTAGTCCTTTGATGAAAGAAGTGGATAACGGTGGCCTCCTTCTCCCCCCTTATGAAAAATCGTGTATTGTGGCCTTCTTAAAAACGTTGACCGACATGGATTTTGTGAACAATCCAAATTTCCAGGATCCGGGGAATTGAGTGATTTAAGATTTGAGATGTGTGACTTAACAATTATCCATCTTTCTCCTTTCTTTTTTTTGGCAGTTTTATGTAAAAACAACCATCTCCCCATCCTGTCTTCCGCTTTACTTCGCTTGCATTTTACGTTAATCCGTAGCGGCTGCGGTGGCTCCTGCCAGTCGCCTCCTCGCCTAACGGCTTAACGTAAAATACTGCGCTGCGTGCCGCTGCAACCAGGTGCTAAAGGTTATTTCGTAAAAAACAGTATATTTGAAGAACCATATTACCAATAAATACCATGCAAAAAACGTTTACCTTTTTCGCATTGCTTTCCATAATCTTTGCATTTACCCTTGCTGATAAATGGAAAACATTGACCGAAACCGATTTTTCCATTCAATATCCAACATCATGGGAATTAACCCAGGGCGGACAAATGGGCACAAGTTTTATCATCATGGCAAAGGCTGAAAATGATAAGGACAAGTTCAATGAAAACATCAATCTTATTATACAGGATTTAAAAGGCACGGGTTTGAGTCTTGATGAATATACAAAGCTATCGCTCAAACAAATCAATGACATGGCCATTAACGCAAAGCTTATTGAGAATAAACGCCTGAAACGAAATCCTGAATGCCAAAAATTAATTTACACCGCTACGCAAAACAAAATGCCGCTTGAGTTTGAACAGTACTATTGGGTCATAAAAAACAAGGCCTATGTTTTAACGTTTAGTGCCGAGGAAAAAAAATTTAAAAAATACCACATCACAGCCGAGCAAATCATGGACTCATTTAAACTTAATGTAAAATAAAAGTATGGCAGGCAAATTAAAAGACGGTGACCAGTGCAAGGTTATTGGCGGCACCCATGCAGGCAAATCAGGCAAGGTTACTGACATAAACATCAGTAAAACCGGCCACATGACCATAACCGTTGTACAAAAAAGCGGTGTGCGATTTAAAACACTGGCCAAAAACGTAGAAATTATAAAATAAACGTGGCCAATTATAGCAGGAGCAAAATACGCATCTATCCCTTAGCAGGAACCATAAATCCTGATGATTTTACAGGCAAGGTGGCACAGCTTAAGGAGGCTGAAGGCATTTACGAAACAATCAACATTTATTATCCGGCTAACCTTAAATTTGGTGAAATTCATTTTACCCTGAAAAGGTTTCCCATGCACCTTGATGAAATTTTTGACTTAAAGGAATACGACCATTGGCTAATTCATGCTGATGAAGGCGGTTCCCCTGACTCAATTGAATTTACTACGGGCAATGCCTCGTTTTTTGATTCATTTCACGAAAAAACCTTGTATGGGTTTGATGAAATTGAATTACTTGGAAATACCAGCATGATTTCTGAAAAGCTTGACGTTCTTTTTGGATATGGAATTCGCTCTATAAACCACACTAAAACCACCAACTCCATTACCATTCCGTTAAGCGGCCTTTATACCTGTTGCAATTTTTTGTACAAATCGCCTGGCAACATACTTGTTGAACCAATTGAAAATATATTTGACAACACATTTGCCTATGCCGGTGAATTTTGGGAAATGATTTTCAACCACAACGGCATAACCTTCCTGGAAAATTTTTATAAACCCGTGCAAAAAGACCCGGTTCACATAAACAATTTTCCGTACATGGAAAGCGTAATCTTTAAATTCCGAAATAAGATCGTGTCAAAAATTGACTATTCGGTTAGTGACCAACGGTGGTCACGTGACGCAAATGCAAAATACTGGCACCACGATGCGGGTGACGGTTTCTGGAATTGTGAAAACACCAAATTCAGGATGTATGAAATGCTCAGGTGACAATTGAACATTGATAATTGAACATTGACAATTGAACATTGACAATTGAACATTGATAATTGAACACTGCTGACTCCCCGTGGAACTCCCTCAATCTTAAATCTTAACCCTTAAATTTTCAATTGCCGGGGTTACCTTTTCACACTTTTTCCATTAACCAGTAAACAACCCTTTATGACACGTACCAACTCCACCTACGTGCTTTGCCTTTTGCTACTGGCAATTGCACTCATCACACAACTTACATCCTGCAAAAAAGCCAGCGTACACCATAAAAATCCCGGGCTTGAGGGTACCTGGCAATGGTCACATACCACAGCTAAAAAAAACCAGGTGGTTTGGGCCAGTCACTACAAAACAGTCGAATTCCTATCCAAAGGGCAATACAAAATTACCATCAACGGCAATGCGCATGAAACAGGGAGCCTGCGTTTTATTGATGCACCCTTTGGCTGGAATTTTGAAATGGAATTCAAACGCCATGAAATACTTTATGACGAACAGGACTACAATGGCGTATGTTTTGTGCGCCTTAAAGGTACCGACACGCTTGAACTCCAAAATAACCGCACCTCTCACCTCTTTATTCGTAAAAAACAAAACCTCGCTCATTTATGAAATACGTGACTACCCTTGTTGCAGCATTTGTTATTTTTCTTACCGCCTGTCATTCACCTGAGCAAGCCATGATGCTGCCTTCGGTTGACAACAATGTTTGCAAGAAACTGAATGGAAAAGTTGTTATTTATGCTGTGTTTGTTGACACCAAACACACGCAACCCTGGTCGGAGTACGACATTAAATCAACGCTTGACTCCATTGACAAAGCCAAATGCTGGATTGAAAAACGCGCCAAAGAAAACGGCATTGGGCTAAGCGTTGACGTACAAAGCCACGTGAACAAAAAAATGGTACCAATTTCCATGGATTTACCAGGCAAAACATTAAGCGGAACCTTGCTGAGTCCAACCCTGCAAATAGGCATTACGCGTGTAAACAAATGGGCCGACAAGGTTGCCAAATTAGCAGCGCAATCGCTGAAAAAAGAAACCTCAGAAATAATCAAGACAAAAAACACCCTGCGTGACAGGGAAAGGCTTATTGCCCGCGTACGCGACATCAATTCAACTGACAATGTTGTACTCATGTATTTCATCAACAATTATTACAAGGAGGAATTATCGGTGTCCATTGACTGCTCAAGCCGTACCGATGTGGAGTATGCCGTGGTTAGTTTTAAAAACCCATCGGTAATCGCGCATGAATTCCTGCACATATTTGGCGCCCTTGATTTGTACATAAGCCCATTTGACAGCGACCGTAAAAACAAACGCAGGAAAGAAATGGCCATGAAAATGTTTCCCGATGAAATCATGGCCTTTGCTTACCGGAGCATTGATTCGCTCAACGTAAGTCCGCTTACAAAATATTTAATTGGCTGGGACAATGAACTGGATAAAAAGTACAAGGATTTGTTGTTTGGAAAGAAACTGAAAGTGGCGAAGTATTGAGATGTGAGATGTGAGACACGTAGGAAATTAATGGTGTTAGTGGTTTTTGGCCATGTTGTTTTCCTGTGAAACTGATTAAAAAAAATCCTAACTTCACACGTTCAATCATATGCCATGAAATATACATTCGGTTTACTGTTCGCCTGCATTCTTTTTGGATGTTCATCGTCCACAAACCAAGAAACAAAAGAAAAACCGGTAACCGTTCACAAAGACACATTGCCTGAAACAGCTCACACTGCTGAGCAGGAACCAGGAAAGGTAATATCAACCTATGACGACACTGCATTTACCAATCAGGTTGCCGAACACAGGGGAAAATTAAAAAATCTTCACACCCAAAACGTATTTAAACAAATTCACGATGCCCAGTTATCAAAACTGGAAAAAAAGCATGTTGATTTTTTTAATGAAAACAAACAATTTGAAATACTGGCATATGCAAAAGGGCTTGTATTGGGTAAAGGCCGTGTTGATGCTGTGTTTGCAGTGTATGACATTGCATTTGAACGGCTCACTTTTATAGTTCATAAATGGGCTGGAGAAACTGACAGTTATGTTGAGTTGTACCGCGGCTTACCGGTTATAAACGGATTAAAGGAAAGTGATTGCAATTATTTTGCTTTTGGCACACTGGACTACCAGCTGGCCGAAGAAATTATTATGCAAACCGATCCGTTAATCAACAAACCACTTGCCTACCTTGAATTTACAGCCATTAAAATTACCGATGTTGAAAAAGATGAAACCTTCATAACAGACAAGGGATGTTTTTCACATGCTTTCAAAAAAGAACAAAACGCCATTTGCATATCCACCAGCATGACCTATAACAACTGGGAATGCCTGCAGTATAACCCTGCAAAAGATGAATGCGTAATTGTATACGGGCAAGCCTTTGCCGATTAATTAATTGAACATTGACAATTGAACATTGACAATTGAACATTGATAATTGAACATTGATAACTAACATGACAACAGCACAACACATAGCCAAACATTTTAAAGAGGTAAACTTTGGCGGCAACTGGACCTGGTCCAATGTAAAAGACGTTTTGAGTGGTATTACCTGGGAGCAATCCGTAAAACAAGTACACGGGTGCAACACCATAGCCACATTGACCTTTCACATGAATTATTTTGTGGAAGCCATTATAAACGTACTTGAGGGCAATGCGCTTGACAGCAAAGACGAACTGAGCTTTGCCCACCCGCCCATCACCAGCCAGCAGGATTGGGACGCCATGGTGCAAAAAAGTTTAAACAATGCCGAAAAGCTAACCGCATTGATTGAAAAATTACCCGATAGTAAATTGAACGAAGTGTTTGTACAGGAAAAATACGGCACCTATTACCGCAACCTGCACGGGTTGATTGAACATACACATTACCATTTGGGGCAAGCGGCCATTATTAAGAAAATTGTATTGGCTGAAGGTAAATGAAAATACATGCAAGCATATTGTTTGTTTTAATGGTTTTCATGTCAGTTGGACAAAAAACAACAACCGTAACGGGTTATATTGAACACTTTTTTCACACCGATCCGGTGAAGTTCACACCTGAAACATATTCGGTTGAAACCTATGACAAGCAAGGTGAGCGCATTTATTATCACCGGCCAAACCTGTGGGAAAAAGACAAGTCACAGTTTGAAAGAACCGTAAAAAAAGGTCATTACCAAACAGGTTTTGTAAAAAACAATGACACGGCTATATATACTTACATAACCGATAGTTTGAACCTAAGGCGGTACATTATTTACAACAACGACACGCAGTTTGTGTATGAGCTCACCTATGAGAATAAAAAAATTGCGTCTGAAAAATGCATAAAAGGCGGTGAGTACACAAATTTTTATTTTTACGAACCAGGCAAAACCCGCATGGAAACACGTTGGCCAGACCAAACCCGTTCATATGGGTATGAGGTTTTTGATGAAAAGCACCGTTCAGTATTGTGGAATTCAATGATGCGATCGCCTGACGATACCCTTGTTGGCGTTAAAAACATTTACGATGACAAAGCGCGTACAAAAATCACCATTTACGGTGGTTCTCCTAAAATGAATGGCGAAATAGTTGTTTACACCTATGACAAAAACAGTATTCCCGTTAAACTCCATTACCGGCATTACAATGACGGAGTGCTTAACACTGAAATAAAGGTCAGGTACAAAAAAACTTTAAAATAACTTTTACCAGGCTCCTGGCAGAAGCGGCACAAAGCGCAGGTTGCCGGTTTGTTTTGTTAAAGAGCAGGCGACTGGAAGAAGCCCGCGCATTGTTACAAAACAAAGCTGCAAACAAGCGAAGTACAGCGTATGACAGGCTTATGCCATTAAGGTTCATGTAGAAACAGCCACTAATAATACGCAATATTTAAAAAAATTATTGAGCTGATTTATGACTTCCATTTGACCTGAACATTCAGCCACCTTAATTTTTTGATGGACTTCTGTTACTTTTACGCCATACACCGTTATAGTTCAAAACCACGAAGCATGTTAAAACACTTTTTTATTCTATATAGCGCTGCACTTTTATCGTTAAACGCCAGCGCGCAGGAATCCAAAAGCCTGAATGTGTTTTTTGCAACTGCCAGCTTTACGCTTTCAGCCCAGGAACAAACCAATTTAAAGAACCTGGTTAAAAAAATGGACACGGTAAAAATAACCGGGGTTACCATTACCGCTTTTTGCGATGACCGCGGCAATAAAGGCTACAATGATACACTTTCCATAAACCGCGCCAATGCTGTAAAAGATTTTTTAAGCGGTTTGAACATTGCGGCTACAACATTTACCAAAGTTGCCGGTGAAAGCGAATTACCTTTGGATGAAAAGAGCAGAAAAACAGCTGCACAACAACGCACATTTAACCGCAGGGCCGAAATAACCATTACCTACCTGGTGAAAGAAAAATCAGGGGTTGAACAATTGCTGAGTGGTAAATTCAAGGTTGGCGATAAATTGGTGCTTAGCCGGTTGTTGTTTGTGGGCGGAAGGCACCAGCTACTGGAAGAATCATACAGCACCATGGACAGTTTAACCGATTACCTTTTAAAAAACACCTGGTTTGATTTTATGATACTGGGCCATATTTGCTGTGAACCACCCGGAATTGATGGAGAGGATTTTGAAACAGGTTTGTTTAACCTGTCAGAAGCGCGCGCAAAAGCCATTTACGATTACCTGGTTTCAAAAGGTGTTGCGGCAAGCCGCATGGGCCATAAAGGCATGATGTCAAATTTTAAGACCGGGCGTGAAGATAAATACGACAGGCGGGTTGAGTTTGAAATTACCAGGATAAAGGAACGGTAAAAAAAACGTTTTTAATTGAACCTGTTCCGTTTGTTCATGTACAGGTATTCATGAAGTGTTTTTATTTTATTATCCTGTTCTCTTGCATCAACTTTTTTTCATACGCCCAGGTAAAAATTATTTATACCATTGAAGTTGATTCCAGCCAAATAAACAGTGAGGGAAAATATGTTAACGTACATATAAAAACGGGGAGAACCGAAGGCCTGAATTTTTCAGAAGCCGATTCAATAGAAAACCTGAGCCCGTTTAGCTGCCGGGTCAGGTTCAGGCTTAACGAAAATGGCAAACCCATTGTTATTTATGCAAAAGCCGATGCCAAAGGGAAAATAACCCATAAGCAAACCAATACAATTGAAAACCATTGCAAAGCTGTGATTGAATTGGCTCATATCCTGTTTAACTGGAATGGCAATACGTATACCCACGAAGAAATTGGAAAAAAAATTGTACTTTCAGGTTTATTTCTGGTGATACACTACGAATAACTATGCCAACATTAACGTTTATATTTCTTTTTCTGCTTGCTGCAATTAGCAACGTCTCTTCACCCGCTGAAAAACTTTAGTATTACAAGTTTAGTCGTGGGCTCCCCTAACGCAACACTGTTAAATTCGACCAAACTAAAGCGATTTAAACACAACCAAACAACTGGAACGCACGTATATGAAAGAAAGATTACCACCACGCAATGCGCCCACCCGGCAATGTAACACCGTATGACATTCCCTTGTCAACCATGTGGTTTGACGAGCAGGGTATTTTTTGTTCCATTGCTAAAAAAAATGCATCCATTACCAAAGAAGCACTTGAGGATAGTTTTAATTTTATACGCAAACATGTTGGCGAAAAAAAAATATGTTGGATAGGCGATGTTACCCACGCGGCATTTCCTACAAAAGAAGCACGCGAATATGCTGGCGAAGAAACACCTAAACTTGTGCAGGCACTTGCCATTATTGTGAACTCAGAAATATCAAAACTTGTGGCCAATGCTTTTCTTCGCGTACAAAAACCACCTTATCCCACCAAAATGTTTACCAATGAAAAAGAAGCACGTGAATGGCTTCAGCAATATTTATGAGCTACGATACAACAAAACCTTTAAACGCAAATAACCTGCCTCCGCTTAAATTGCGCATTACCGTGCAATGCAGTGAATCAAATAACCATACCATGGAACTGGATTGCGTGTTCAGGAAATTATCAACCGGGCAAAGAGCCGAACTCTATACAGGAAAAACAGCCACCCGCAATGGGTCTATAGAAGTAAAAATTGCCCGGGCAAGCGGCTTACCGGTTAATCCACGGCATGTGCGCATAAAAGGTAATTCGAAAACAACTGCACCCGAAATAGCTGGCCAGCTGAATGTTTACTTTGCAGAAGAGTAAATTCAATTTACAGGTGTGAACCTAATTGTAAATGACCGGCATTACCGTTTACTTATTTTTATACATTTATTTAAATGGCCACATCTAAACATATACGTTATGCAGGAAAACCCACAACGCGTTATTCATACAACCATTTTGATGTGGTTTGTCCAAAATGCCATGAACAGGCTACCGTAAGCGGCAAATGGGAAAACACCAATTTATTATGCCCGCATTGCGGTTTCAGCGAAAAATTAAGCGAACGCACGCGTTACAACCTGCATGTAAAACGCTGGTGCGATGAATGCGGAAAACGCATTGAGGTGTGCATACCCGGAAAAAAAGAAAAAACAACAAGCATTGCTATTCCTTGCCCGCATTGCGGTACCGAACGGTCCTACAGGCCCCGAAACGAAGCTTACAGCCTTACGTACAAAAACAAATCGGTTGGCGACCCCTGTTTTAACCTGCCACTTTGGTACCAATCAACTGTAAAAGGCAACTTGTTTTGGGCATGGAACCGCAAACACCTTGTTGACATCAGGGATTACGTTATTTCAACGCTGCGTGAAAGACGCACTACGTATTATACAACCATGGTTGAGAAACTTCCTTCGTTTATCAAAAAGGCCGGAAACCGTGAGATTTTACTTAAAAACATTGACCGGATTTTAAAAAAATAGTGGTTTTTATCTATATTTACCAAAACAAACCATGGCACAAAAAATTAGTTTATCCATTCACAAGCCCTGCACCGAAAACTGGGAGGAAATGAAGCAGGAACAAGGCGCAAAATTTTGTGCTTCATGCCAAAAAGCGGTGACTGACTTTCGAGGGCTTGGCGATGAACAAATACTGGACATTTTAACCAAACAGGAAGGCAAGATTTGCGGGCGATTCAACAAACACCAATTAAACCGGGTTATTGAAGTACACCAGGAAAATAAAAAAACATCACTGCTTTTAAAGGCAGCAGCAGGAATTGCCCTGGTTGCCACCACATCGGCCACGCAGGCAATGACAACTAACAACCCCGTAAAAGTTAACACACCCATTGAACAAACAGCTGAATCAGTAAAAGAAGCAAACACAGGTGATAATCCAAAAAACACCATTCGGGGACGTGTGCTGGACAAGAAAACCAAACAACCCATTAGTTTGGTAACCGTAACCATACATGATACAAAGATTGCTGTTCGCGCTGACTTTGACGGCAGATTTACGATACAGGTACCCGATTCTCTTGCTGCCAAAAATGAATTCACACTTTCCATTATTTATGGTGGGTACAAGCACCTGGAGTTAACCATAAAACGCAACCAACTCCCTTTCAAAAAAGATTTCTTCCTTGAAGAAGAACCTTATGATATAATGGGCGACATTGACATTAATTACGTGCCAGAAAAACAATGATGGTTCGTTTTCTGATTTTTCTTCTGTTGATTTTTACAACCAGCAACGTGTTGTGCCAGGATTCGCTCAAACGTGACAATGAGAAAACACATAATTATCCGGCCCCGTTTAATCCTGGAGGCAATTATAATACCCTGGCCCTTAAATTCAAATTATTGCCCTGGGTTATGGGAAACAACGGTGGACTGAATGGAGGAATTGGAGTTGAACAAAGTTTCTTCAAACGCAACTCAGCTGGCCTCGAATTTTGTTTTAACCGCTGGGCCGAACATTATGACAATGACAGCGGGTATTCTGACGATGCATATCACCGGGATCGTGCGCTTGTGGCAAATTACAGGTTTTATTACGGAAACATGAGCCAGAAACGAGCCGTCTGTTTTTATAATGGCATAGCTTACAGATATGGTCGCTTTAAACAAGAATGGAGCGATGCCTTGGCCGAAAACCATCATACGCTCCGCATAAAAAATTACAATGCTCCAGGGTTGATTTTCGGTATGTTTTTTGGGTTTAAGAATACCACTAATTTTGGAATTGATTTAAATATTGGCGGTTATTACAACATGAAAACAATATACGACACGTATACATTGCCACCCGGAACAATCGTTGTAAATTCAACAACAGCAACATGGGATTTCAGGATTAGCTTCAATTTCAGCCTTTGGTTTTCACAAGGCTAGCCCCCTCCGCACAAATCCAGCTAAATCAGGGTTACCTTTTATAAACCCCGGTATAAATACAAAAACGGATATGTTTACGGCCATCTTACTTAGCTTTATTGTTTGCCTATGTATCATGATAAGCCTAAACATACTTGTACACGGCTATTTTCAAAATGAGTTCAAGTGGTTTTTTGTTTTTCTTTCCCCTACAGTATTTGCGCTTGGCTTTATATTTCTTCCGGGCTATTTTATTGATCTTTATCCATCACCTGCCACCAATGAAAACCAACACGTTTGCGGCATGTATGTATTGCCCATGGTTTTTCTGCATGTATTTATTTTGGGGCCCGTGGTATTTTTTATACAGGTGTTGCTAAATCATATCATCATTCGTTCAGGCATGCGGAAGGAAGATGAAACATGCAACAATTCAAACGTGCTTGACGTATAAAACAGGAAATGACGTTTCAGCAATTGCTTCAAACTATTTTTATCTTTGTTTTACACTAACTCACCGTGATCATGTACTACAAGGCATTTTTACTTACCTGTTGCATCCTGTTCTTAAAAGCCGGATATTCTTTACCGGGTCAATTGCGACATAAATACAAAGTATCCACCGCTTTCCGGCATCCACAAAAAGAAACATTTATTTTCAGGTCCAATAAACGTTTCGTTCTTATTATGAAAAATTTTAAAGGAACCTGGAAAACCACCGGTAAGTATACAGTTAAAAACGACACCCTTATTGTACACATGACTTCGCGTAGTTCGCATACCAAATCAGGACATTCCAGCAGGGAAATGACTGCTGTAAATGAAGTGAAAAAATACATTATAACCAGCCAGGGACTTGTTTATCCGGGACAAAAAACGCCCTCGTATTTCACGCCAAAAGCCTGGAAAAAAAGAGGCAAACCCATTGGGCCCGAATTCTAAACCTTTTCATTTACAGGTTTATGAAAAATTTTAAAGGAACCTGGAAAACCACCGGTAAGTATACAGTTAAAAACGACACCCTTAT
>DATGXI010000095.1:0-93117 GCA_035299065.1 Flavobacteriales bacterium | reverse complement strand
ATCGTATGCGGCATCCTGTTGTGGCGTATTGTCAAACGCCTTTGGATCATTATAGGTAGTTCCTATGCGTAATTCTACTCCAGGTATGAAGGGACAATTCTCATCGGCATCGCCACAGGTCATAATTGCCGCAAATTCGTTTTGAGGGTTTTCAGCATGATCATACACTTTTGAAAAACAAACACTGGGTTTTTGCAACAAATCGTGAAACACATGGTAAACAGGATTTGCAGTACTGGTTACCTGTTTGATTTCAAAACCCACGCGTTTTAATGCGTTTACAGCGTTTGCGTTAAATGCGGTGGCCTCGGTGCCGCCCGAAAAGGTGTTGACGTTGTGTATGCCAAAATACGAGGCAGCTACATGCGCCCACACCTGTCCAAAATGGCTCCTGCGTGAATTGTGGGTACATATGTAAACCAGGTTTGTTGGTTTACCTTCTTTTTGTTTTGCTGAAATATAAGTGGAAATTTTTACGAGCAGGTTCTTGCGCTCCGTTGGAATCATATCAAATTCGGATTGCAATTCATTGCAGTAATTTTCAATTTGCGCTATCATGGCCGTTTTTATAATAAAGTATTTGCGAAATGCACATACCCAGTACAGCGCCAATACACGGAGCAAAAATGTAAATGAGCAAATGCTCGGTGTGTCCCGACACCAACGCAGGGCTAAGTGATCTTACAGGATTCATGCTTGCGCCAGACACGGGGCCGGCAAACAAAGCTTCCAGACCAACAGTGCTTCCTATAGCAATGGCGGCTGTTATACCCTTTTCTTTTGAACCGGTTGACACATTAAAAATAACCATGACCAAAATAGCGGTAAGTATGACTTCAAGTATAAAGGCTTGTGCTTCGGTATCGGCTGGCAGGGTTGCGCCTAAATATTCATTAAAAGGAAACAATATTTTTAATGTTCCGCTTGCAGCAAATGCTCCGGCCGTCTGCGCAATTAAATAAGGTAAAATGTGCCGGGCAGGAAACCGTTTTACGGCAGCAAAAGAAAGCGTAACTACAGGATTCAGGTGAGCGCCTGACACATCGCCCAGGGCAAATATCATAACGGTTACAACCATGCCAAAGGTTAATGCAATTCCCAAATGCGTAATTGCCCCTTGTGATTCCTGGTTAATAATGATTGCGCCCGTACCGCAAAACACCAATGTAAATGTGCCAACAACTTCAGCCAGGTACTTACGGTAGTCCATACTTAACAGCAACCCGATTTAGGATCACAGGTGTTTTTAGTTTGTAAAGAAGCTAAACTAACGCGTTGCTTTTCTTTGGGTATTCCACATGCATCGGCTGCCAGGCAATTGGTTTGTTTAGCCAGTAGCTCAAAACCATCGCCATTATACGATAAATCATATTTACCAATGGTGTCTGACTGGTATTCCACTTCTACCTCCAGGTCTTCCATACCCAGTATTTTTTCAGAAAGTGCAATTATGTTAATGAGCTTTTGGGGTTTTAAGCGATGATCAGTATCATTAGCATTCCATAATTGAAAATTGGCAACTTTTTCATTTCGAACGGTTCCACCGCAGTCAATAAAATGTTTTGTTACAATGCCCACTTCGGTAACATGAAAATGTTCGGGTACCATAGCACCACCAGGTAATTTAAAATTCACTTCGGTTGCTGTTTCAAGTGCTTTTTTAACTTCTGATAATTTCATAATTCTGTTTTTTAACAACATTTTTTGTCGGATTTTGCGTATACCACAAATAATTCATTCAGGTATTTTTTGGCAAGTTCCCATTCTTTTTCATCAATGCAATAACACACTTTAGCGCCTTCAATGTCACCCTTGATCAAACCCGCTTCTTTTAATTCTTTCAGGTGTTGTGATACGGTGCTTTGCGATAATGGCAATTCATCTACAATGTCACCACACATGCACGATGTTTTTTGAATGAGTACGCGTAAAATGGCAACACGCGCAGGGTGAGCAAGTGCTTTTGCATACCTCGAAATCTTATTATCCTTAACTGTAAATTCTTCGGTTTTTGATGATCCCATTTATATATTAAAGCGATTAATAATCGTATCGCAATATTACGATAAAAATACAATTGTAGAACGAATTTTCCTAAGTTTATCGTTGATCCTTATTTTCAATTATTTAACAATGCAAATGCAACGCTAAATGCATTTATGATGTTTTAATGTAAGCCTGTTTCAAGAAGTAATGCGTAAATTTGAGGAGCTTGAAACGTTTAATTTTCATATTACCGGCTATAGTTGTTTTCTTTTGCTCAGGCAATATGCTTAAAAATAAGCTGATTTCAAGCTGTTTAACACCCGTTAAGCAAGCCAAAGAGTTTGACCGTTACCAGCCTGGGTTGTACCTGTTAAATGCGCCTGTTAAAGACCAATCGAACTTAACATTCAGATTTAAGGCGGTCAGGAAATTAAAAGGGTTGGACAGGAGTTATACAGGTATTTCGGTTTTATATTCCACATTTTCCCATTCGGGTTTTCAGTATTTACAATCAGGTTTTTCAGAGTTTTTTTTCAGCAGCAATTTATTTGTTGATGAAAACCGGGGTCCGCCAGCTATGGTGTAATAATCGCAACTATTTTATTTATTTGAAATGTCCCTTAAGGATGTTTCTGTTATTATTAATACCCATCATGAAAAACTGGAAAGTTATAATAGATCACGAAGGAAAGCGCCTTGAAGTAACACTGGAGGCCGCAAATTATCCCGATGCTTACATTAACATTGAAATAAAATATCCCGGTTGCCAAATCATAAGCATTACCGAAATACGGGAAAAATAAACACCATGGCACATACTTTGTTTTCCGGTATAAAGGAATATAGTATAAATATAAAACATGGGTCTATGAAAGGAAAATTTTTCTTGGTTGCACTGATGAGTGTATTCAGTTTTGCAACAGCAAACGCCAAACCAGCCGAAAAAGGCACACGAATAATAATTACCAGCAAAGCATCTAAGGAAGATGCTGCAAGAGCAATGGTGTTACAAAAGAAAATTGACAGTATTGAGGCTTTGGACTTTAATTCATTGACAAAAGCCGAAAAATTGCAAGTAAAAGCTGAAATGGATGGAATTAAAAAAGAAGCAAAAAAAATGGAAGGAGTTTACATTTACCTGGGAGGTGGTGTACTGCTTGTTATTCTGCTTTTATTAATTCTTCTGTAAAATTTACACAAGTATGCACAAACAAAAAGGGAGAAAAACTCTCCCTTTTTGCTTTTAAACCTTCTTAATACTGTAAGTTTATTCCTGTTTTGAGAATTGGCGAGTAATTAATTAGTGCCGCGCATACGTTTGCCCAGCCAATAATCAATACTGGCCATGCCCGCACCGCGGGTCAACAAAACACCCAGCATAATAATGTAATAAACGGGAAATTTGTAACCTCCATCGCAAACATTAAATCCGTTTGACCCATGAACGGTTGCAATGGCAACAAGCATGGTAATTATTAGCGGTATTGAAATAAGGCGTGTTCCAAGGCCAATGGGTAAAAGTATAAAAGCCAGTGTTTCGGTGGCTGTTGCCAAAAAAGCATTCACTGCCGGTAAAGGCATTCCCATATCATCAAACCAGGCTACTGTTCCACCAAAATCCTGCAATTTTTGCATAGCTGGTTCATAAAACTCGTAAGCCAGCAATAAACGAATGGCTAAAAGGGGTAAAAATTCAGCTTTCTGAATTAAATCAATAAATTTAAAGTAACGCACTTTCATAACTAAAATTATTGGTTGGTTTACTTACGAGGCAAGGCTGTGCCTGGATTTTTTTTGTTTATGCTTTTTCAATGGGTGGTTATAAAAAGTTAAGCAATAAAAAACCCGCAATGCCTTTTGCAGGCAAGCGGGTTCAATAAAATTATGGTATAACAATTACTTTTTTTGTAACGGAGCAGTTTTAAATGCCGGAATTCCTGTTATGTCAGCACCTGTTATAAGTAGGTGAATATCGTGCGTGCCTTCATAGGTAATTACACTTTCAAGATTGCACATGTGGCGCATAATTGGGTACTCGTTGGTAATACCCATGCCACCGTGAATCTGGCGTGCTTCGCGTGCAATGTTTATAGCCATATGCACATTGTTGCGTTTTGCCATTGATATTTGTTGTGTTGTTGCACGGCCTTCATTACGCAATACGCCCAAACGCCATGTTAACAATTGCGCTTTGGTAATTTCAGTAAGCATTTCTGCCAGTTTCTTTTGTGTTAACTGGAATGCACCAATTGGAACATCAAATTGTATACGTTCCAATGAATATTTTAAGGCACTGTCATAACAATCCATAGCAGCACCAATAGCACCCCATGCAATTCCATAACGCGCGCTGTCCAAACAACCAAGTGGCGCACCCAATCCTGATTTGTTTGGCAATAAATTTGCTTTAGGTACTTTTACATTATCAAAAACCAGTTCACCTGTTGATGATGCACGCAAACTTAATTTACCATGTGTTTCGGGTGTGGTAAATCCTTCCATACCACGTTCAACAACCAAACCATGAATACGCCCGCTTTCATCCTTTGCCCAAACAACAGCAACATCGCAAATTGGCGAATTGGAAATCCACATTTTTGCTCCGTTCAACAAATAATAATCACCCATGTCTTTAAAATTGGTGATCATTCCGCCCGGGTTCGACCCAAAATCGGGTTCGGTCAATCCAAAACTTCCAATAAATTCGCCACTGGCCAGTTTTGGTAAATATTTTTTGCGCTGCTCCTCGTTACCGTACTTATAAATAGGATACATTACCAATGAACTTTGAACCGAAGCCGTAGAACGAATTCCACTGTCGCTGCGCTCAAGCTCCTGCATAATTAAGCCATAAGATATCTGGTCAAGTCCCGCTCCGCCATATTCGGTTGGTATATAGGGACCAAAGGCACCCACCTCGGCCAGGCCTTTTACAATTTGTTTCGGAAATACACCACGCTCGTAGTGATCCTCAATAATAGGACTTACTTCTTTTTTAATCCATGCACGCGTTGCGTCACGCACCATTTTTTGTTCATCAGTTAACAATTCATCCAACAGGTAATAATCGGGTGCCTGGAAATTATCAGTACGTGCCATAGTTAAATTTTTTTCAAAACTAATTGTTTTTTGTGAAAATGGGTTTTTAATACCCGTATAAATCTTTTTAGTTGCAGGTAATTGGGTATTGTGCTGACTGACAATTGGTATAAAACAGGTGTAAAAATTTAAATTTTAGCCCGGGTAAGTATTAATACCCAATAGGCTGTACATTTGTCTCATAATTATCTTTAATGACCTTACTCAGCATTGAAAAACCCGAGCTTTCGCAAGTAAGTGCGCATTACTGGATATTCGGCATAATTATTTTCCTGTTAAGCGTATTGGCATTCAGCCGCGTATTTTATGGCCATTTAATTAGTGACAGGCTTGGGGCGTATACGGCTTCAAGGTATTTAAAACAGCTCATTCGCAAGGAATTAGTTCTGTATCATCCTTACTCACTCATTACGCTTTTGTTGTTCTCAATGGCAACCAGCCTTGTTTTATTAAAAGCATTTCACCTGTTTAGTCCGCAGGTACTTACCCAGGCAGCTACTGGTATTGCATACCGGTTTAATGATTTCCAATGGTTTCTTATGGGTACGGGGGTAGTGCTTATATGGATAGTGGGCAGGGCTTTTGCATTTAAATTGGTTGAGTTCCTTATAGGAAATGATTACGGGCAAACTGAAAACAGGTACCGCCTTATAATTTTTAATCAGGTTTGTGGTTATGCCCTTATTCCCCTTGTATCAATAGCTTATTTTATAAGAGAACCGCTTGATAAGTGGTTAATACTGGCCTGCCTGGGCCTTTTATTGTTGAATTACCTGTATCGTTTAGCCCAATCGTTAATAACTGCTTTCAATTACTCGGCCAATTTGTTGTATTTATTTTTATATCTTTGCACGCTTGAATTTGTTCCGCTACTCATCATTGGTTCAATGGTTTTGAAGGAAACGGGACTATTAAAATAACGGAAACGAAATTCATGGGCGACCTATAAAATAAACCAGGCCATAAATTTAGAACCGAAAAATAGTAGCAACCTTGGCAGTTAAGACAATACTTGTAACACAACCAAAACCGGAGGCCGAAAAGTCACCGTATTTTGATATTATCACCAAATTCAAGGTGAAAATTGACTTCCGCGAGTTTATTCATGTTGAAGGAATAGACATAAAGGAGCTTCGTAAGGAACGCCTTAATTTACCTGATTACACAGCCATCATTTTAACCAGCCGTAATGCGGTTGACCATTTTTTCAGGGTGTGTAAGGAAATGCGTTACCAGGTACCTGATACCCTGAAGTATTTCTGTATTTCAGAATCAACAGCCTATTACCTTCAAAAATATGTGCAGTTTCGTAAACGTAAAATTTTTCACGGCAAACAAAAGTTTGTTGAGTTAATGGACGTGATCAAAAAACACAAGGAAGAAAATTATCTTTTACCCTGCTCTGACATTGTAAACAAAGAAATTTCGAAACTCCTTGACGAACATAAGATCAATTACACCAAATCGGTTTTTTATAAAACAGTTGCAAGTGACCTGAGTGATTTGACCAATGTAAATTACGACATGTTGGTTTTCTTTAGTCCTTCAGGGGTTGAGTCACTTATGAAAAATTTTCCTAAGTTCAAGCAAAACGGCACCCGTATTGCGGCATTTGGTACAACCACTGCACAAGCCATTAAAAAGGCAGGGCTGCGCCTGGACGTTCAGGCACCCATGCCCAATGCACCAAGCATGACCATGGCTTTGGAGCAGTATCTAAAGGCAAATAAATAATTTTTTCTTTCGATTCTCCGTTCTTCGTGCGTGTGAGTATAATTCACAGGATGTGTAATTTGTCATAAGCGTGTGGTTTTTATGCGCCTTATCCGGTTATCGCCTATAGTCCTCGCAAAAATCATCGTAAAATAAAGCTTAACGTAGCTGCGGGCTATTTGGCTCTACCCGGGGCGTGGTTATTCAGTAAAACCCGGGTTAATCTAATTTACAAGCTTAAAATAGCACCCACACTCACTCCCTTTTCGTGAGTTTCTGCGTGATCCGCGCGAGACTTTTCCCCACACCCTCCCAAACATCAGCGTATTTCTGCGAAACGAAGTTCATGGACACCAAAAACGAATTATGTAGTCCATATATCTGCGCGAAACCTTTCTCTACACACACCCACACTCCCTTTTCCGCGAGTTTCTGCGTGATCTGCGCGAGACTTTTCCCCACACCCTCCAAAACATCAGCGTATTTCTGCGTGATCTGCGCGAAATTTTTCCCCACACCTCCCAAACATCTGCGTATTTCTGCTTGATCTGCGCGAAACCTTTCTCTACACCCACCCACACTCCCTTTTCCGCGAGTTTCTGCGTGATCTGCGCGAGACTTTTCCCCACACCCACCCAAACCTCTGCGTATATCTGCGTGAACCACTCTTCCACACCCACACCCCTAATAACTAATAGCCCATACCCATTCACCCCTTAATCTTTTTCCCTTAATTTAGAACCAATTAAAAACCAATTGACCACTAAAGCCAATTCCCTGAATGCCGATCAACGGTTAAAGCGTAAAAAACTTTTTGACCAGATTTTTGCAGTGCCAACCGCGGTGCGTACGCCAAAAATATCGGCTTTTTATACCGAGGCCGACCTGGGTGGTGTTCATTTACAGGCAGGTTTTAGCGTATCAAAAAAGAAATTTAAAAGGGCGGTTGACCGCAACAAAATAAAGCGGCTTATGCGTGAGGCGTACCGCACCCAGCGTACCAACCTTGAAAATGTGTTAAAAACACATAATAAGCAGGTGGCTGTTGTTTTTGTATTTACATTCACAAAACTGCCCGATTTTAAGGAAATTAAACAAATTATGTGGACGGTTTTAGCGGGATTGGTTAAACAATTTGAGAAATAACCCGTTATAACAACATTGATTTTTTGAAATAATTGGCCACGGATTACACAAATGAAAACTTTTTTGGTGGGATTTGGTTTTTTGGTGGCGAAATAGAATGAAAATATGAAGAAATATATTTTATACCTCTTAGCCATACCAACCATAGCGGTTACAGCTATTGCTTTGCGTGCACCTTCAACCAATGAATTTGAAGTCACCAAAAACTTCGAAATTTTTCGTGAAATTTATACAGAAATATATAGCGGGTATGTTGATGAGCATGCACCTGGTGATTTGATGAAACGCAGCATTGATGGGATGCTTGAGTCACTTGACCCGTATACAAATTATATTCCTGAAAGCGATATTGAAGATTACCGCATTATGACAACCGGCCAGTACGGTGGAGTAGGAGCTCTTATCCGTAAAATGGATGATGACTTTAATTACATCATGGAGCCGTATGAAAATTCACCTATACAAAAGGCGGGCTTTAAGGCAGGCGATAAAATATTGGAAATTGATGGCAACGCACTTAAAAATAAAAGTACCGATGAGGTGAGTACCATGTTGAAAGGTGCTGCAGGAACATCCCTAAAATTAAAAGTAGACCGTGCCGGGCAAACAATTGAAAAAACAATTTCGCGCGAAGAAATTAAAATTCCCGATGTGCCTTATAGCGGTATGATTGATAACGAAATAGGTTATATCAAATTAAATTCATTCACCCAGTCAGCAAGTTCAGAAGTAAAGGAAGCGTTTACCAAGCTGAAGGGAAAAGGAATGAAAAAACTTATTTTTGATTTACGTGGCAATGGTGGTGGCTTGTTAAATGAGGCTGTACGCATTGTAAACATGTTTGTACCCCAGGGTACCATGATTGTAAAACAAAAAGGCCGCGTTCCTGAAATGAATATTAATTACCAGGCACGTGAGGAAGCAACAGATGCCAATATTCCATTGGTGGTTTTGGTTGATGATGGGTCGGCATCGGCCAGTGAAATTGTTTCAGGTTCATTGCAGGATTTGGACCGCGCTGTAATTGTTGGCATACGTTCTTATGGAAAAGGGCTTGTGCAGCAAACACGCAAAATGCCATACAATACCATGGTAAAATTAACCGTAGCTAAATACTATACACCAAGCGGGCGTTGCATTCAAAAACTGGATTATACAACCAAACGTGCAGGTGACAGGGCCAGCGCCATTGCCGACTCGGCCATTCATAAGTACAAAACAAAAAACGGCCGCGAAGTGATAGATGCGCGCGGCATTGATCCTGAAATTTTAGTTGAAGAAAAAGAATTCAGTAAACTGGCGGCTATTGTTGTTGCCGAAGACCTGGCCTTTAATTATGCAACTGCGTACGAACGAAAACACCCAAGCTTACCCGGTGCACGCGAGTTTAAATTAACCGATGCCGAATACGGTGAATTTTTGGCTATGGTAAAAGACAAAGATTTTAAATACAAAACAACTACCGAAGCCCGTTTTGAAGAATTTAAAAAGTCGGCACAAAAAGAAAATTATTATGCTGGTGCTGAAGGCGAATTTGATAAAGTTTACGCAAAAATAAAAGCTGATAAAATGGCCGATTTTGAGCGTTTCAAACCTGAGATCAAAGAGATAATTGAAAATGAAATTGTGTCGCGTTACTATTACCAAAATGGCCGCACCGAAAATTCATTTAATTATGACGAATACCTGGTAGAGGCAATTAAGGTGTTAAAAGACGAAGCCAGGTACAAAGGCATTCTTGACGGCACTGTAAAAAAATAGTTCCTGCAAGGGTATCACAATGAAATAAGACGCTTATTTTAGCGTTACATTTTAAGGTGATATTCCCTCTCAAATACACACGTTGGTTTTATTATACTGGTTTACTGGGCATTATTGCAGGCATGTCCCTGTCAAAACCAGCCGTTTCAACCGGTATTATCATGTGTGGTGTTTTATGGGTTAGTGAACTGGACTTTGCCAACCGCCTTAAACGCTTAAAAAATCAACCGTTTTTCTGGATTTCCCTTGCGCTTATTTTATTGCATGTAGTTGGGCTTTTTTGGTCAGAAAATATGCAGTATGCAGTAAAGGACATCAAAACAAAGTTGCCTTTAATCGTGCTGCCGTTTATTTTTAGCACGTCAAAAGCAGTTGACTTAAGAAATGAATGGAAGTATATTTATTTTGTTTTCATTGGATCACTTATTGCCTGTACATTTTTAAGTTTTGGTATTTATTTTCATTGGATAAAACCAGCGCAATTTACCGAGGCTGATATGCGCACCATGATATTTGGTGTTTCAGGTGTAAGGCTCGCCTTGTTTATTTGCCTTGCTATTTGTTTTTTGTTTTACGGAATGTATAAAACAACAAGCAATACATGGCGGTTAGTTTATATAATCATTGCTGGTTGGTTCCTTTTTTTCCTCAATTTTATTGAATCCGGCACAGCCATTGTTTTTCTATTGGTGCTTTTTCTTTTTTCACTCGTTTACGTTATTTGGAAAAAATTCGGCCTCAAATGGCGTATTATTTTTATTTCAGCAATTGTTATTGGATTTTTTGCAGGCGCATATGTTGTGTACAATACCGTCTCCGGCTTGTTTGTGCTTAAGGAGGCGCCCGTTAAATCAACTCACTCAAAGTACGGTGAGATTTATTATTTTGACAAGAGCCTAAATTACATTGAAAACGGGTATGTAGTTGGAAAATACATTGCCTGGGTTGAACTGGAGCTTGCCTGGCAGCAGCGGTCAAAAATTCCGTTTAAAGGGCGCGACAAATTGCATCAGAGTATTTATGCCACTATTTTACGCTATCTCAATTCAAAGGGAGGCGTAAAGGATAAAGAAGCACTTGACAAGCTAACGGAACAGGATATACGTAATATTGAAAACGGAATAGCCAATGCAAGTTACCTTGAAATGTATGGCTGGCAAAGGCGCTTACTGCAAATTGTATATGAATTTGTTTCGTATGGGGCTGACAGGAGTAACCCCTTTGGCAACAGCGTTACCCAGCGGTTTGAATACTGGCGTATTGGTTGGAATTTATTTAAGCAAAGCCCGCTAATTGGGTTGGGAACAGGTGATGTGGACGATGCGTATGACGAGGTGTATAAGCACTATAAATTTGAAATTGAACATCGTCACAAATTACGCGCCCACAATCAATACCTCACCATGGCCATTACATTTGGCATAATTGGGTTCATTGTATTTATGGTGTATGCGTTTTCAATGTTATGGGTAAAAGGTTATAAAAAATACAGGTATGTGGCACTTTCATTTTTCATCATCATGTTGTTTTCATTTTTGTCAGAAGACACGCTGGAAACACAAAGCGGGGTAACGTTTATTGCTTTTTTTCATACGTTTTTTAATTTAAGGAGCAGCGAAAATCAGTTGTAGTCACGTGAACGGAAAAATTTCCAGTTGAGTTCTTGTAATGCGTTCTATTATGAAAATTCTAAACAGTTATTATCCAGCGGGCTTAATCGGTTACTCAAATAGAACCCGAAAGCCGGGAAAGTTTAAGGTCAAAATACTGAAAATGTGACGATAATGCGACCCGCTAAACAACATAAACGGAAGGTTTAACATTGGCCTTCTCGCCCTTTCACGCGAAGTATAACATTTCGGTTTATTTACTAAATTTACCGATGTTTGTTAATAGCAATCTTACTTAAAGTTTATGAAATGCAATACATGACGCTCTTTTAATTAATTGTGTTAAACAAATGGTGTTGCCCCTTATTAAGAAATAATAAATCAAAAATAAATCATACGAATTAAAAACAAAAACATGAAAAAGAAATTAGTAATTGCAGTCGGATTTGTAGTATCTGTAACATTAATTAGTTGTACTGGAGCAAAAAATGTAGTTAAAGATGAGACGCTTATTGAAACATATTGTTCAGGTGATGAACAGTTATCCAATAAAGACTATTTCAGGTCGAATGGAATTGGTGAAAGCATGGACCAAATGACAGCACGTCAAAAGGCAAGGTCAAATGCTCAAAATGAGATGGCTAAATCAATCAAATCGACTATGAAAGTTGTTGGCGATAATTATGTAAATTCTACTGAAGTAAATAATAAAGAGGAGGTAACGGAAACTTTTAATGAAATGACCAGGACTATTGTTGATCAGGAATTGAATGGTGCTGTAAAGATTTGTGAGAAATTCACTAAAACGAAAGAAGGAAATTATAAATGTTATTTGGCATTGGAGTTATCAGCTGCAAATCTCTTAAAAAAGTACAACGAGTCTTTATCTTCTGATGATAAAATTAAGGCTGATTATAATTACGAAACATTTAAAAAGACTTTTGAAGAAGAAATGAATAAGCAAAAAAAGTAAATTAAAGAAAAATGAATTTTACCCGATACCCGTTTTATGTATTCTCATTTTTTCTTCTTTTTTTAGTTTCATGCATTTCCTCTAAACGACACGCTCCTAATTGGGTAAACAATGTGCCGTCTGATAGTACTTCCTATTTGGGAATTGGAATGGCTTTAAAGGCAGGAAATTCAGACTATATAAGTAAGTCAAAAGAAATTGCGTTGGCTGAGTTAACGAACTCTATTCAGGTGAATGTTTCAACTGAATCGGTTTTAAACCAAGCTGAAACCAATAAAGCTTTTAATGAAAGTTTTTCTTCAACAACAAAATTAAATTCAAATAATTTTTTGTACGAAATCGAAAAATTTGATGCCTGGGAAAATAAAAAGGAATATTGGGTATTTTATAAAATAAATAAAACGGAATATGAAAAAATAAGGAAAGCAAAGATAACGGAGGCACTTAATCAATCGTATTTATTGTATAAAGAAGGCTTGAAATTTGAGGCCGACAAAGACCACATTAATTCATTAATGAAGTTCCTCCAATCTTTCGAAATTATTTCTCCTTTTTTGAATGAATCACTCACGGTTAGTGGCTCAAATGAAAAACCACTTTTTTTGGGTAAAGAGGTATACGCGAAAATTTTTTCTTTCTATAAAGAATATGAAATACAGTATTTATTACCCAAAACCAACTCTACAAATGAGCCATTTGGTGATTATTTAAAGTTAAAGTTTAGTTTTAAAAAATACCCTTTAAGTAATTTTCCGGTTATAGTAACTACCAACAACAAATCTACGATTGCCGGACAGTATAATACTGATAAAAATGGAGAATTAAAAATTTTGGTTCCTTTCAAGGACCGATCGGCAGGCAATTCCACAAACATTACAATATCGGCTGATATGGCTAAATTGATTAATGAAGTAATAAGAGATGGAACAGGAAAAAATTTGTTAAGTACATTGTCTGCAAACCAGGAATCATTTCCCTTAAATTTTTCACAATGTTCAAACATGGGTAATGAATCTCAACAGAAAGATAGTTGGAATTTTGATAATGAAACTCAAAAAAACGAGATTTCGAATTTTGATAATAAGGCTCAAAAGAACAACATGTTGAATGGAAATAGTGAAACTCAAATGAAGGATGTTTGGGATCTTAAAAGGGAAGCGAATAAATTAAATGAGTCTTCGAATAAAAGCGAATCGGATAATCTGTCCTATGATAGTCATGAAAAGCTAATGAAATATCTGAAAAAAAACGCTGCCATGGAAAATAAGTTGGCTGAGGCATTAACCGGTTGTAAAATCAACTATCAATTATCCGTTCCTCAAGTAGTTGAAATTGTCAAATTATTTAAATTTGACAATTATAAATGGCAGGCTGTAGAATTTCTATTGGCGGGTATAGGTAGCAAGAAAGCCTATAAAGAAGCCCTTAAATCGGAATTTTTTTTTGATGATTATAAGGAAAAGCTTGAGAAATTATAAGTTTTCCGGAAACGTCACGGATTTGAAATTTAACCAGGCTCGTACAGAAGAAGTAGCCGCAATTACCTTTGGTGTTTCAATATCCGGTACAGGTGTCAGGTCTTTTTAAACTGCTCCTGGTCATTGGTTGGATAGCATGTTATTTAAGACGATCGGTTATTGCGGCCTGAAAATGTCAATGGTTCCGCTTTTTTTCCAGGCTAAATTAAAATCATCAATGGTAATAAAGCGTTGCTCATTATAGTTTTGTTGTGCCAGTTGCCATTCACCTTGTTTAGTCACTTTATAAATAATGGCTGTGTGCTCAGGATAAGTTCCTTTGCCATTTTCAAATGAAAAAGCCACATTTTTAAAATGAATGATATCACCAGGCATTACTTTTTCGCTTGTGTAGTTTATTTTTTTACCAAAGTCAAACGGTGCTTTCCATTTGGCACCTGCATGGTCAAGAGCAGCTTTTGCCAGATCCCAGCACTCGCCACTTCCAACCAGTTTTCCTTTATTGGCATCAACATACTCAATTATTTTTGCGTTTACGGTTGCAGCAACCCAGCGTGACGATAAAGGGTTACCTACAGCGCCATAGGTACGTGGCCCGCTTGTTGAGGTGTTTTGATCAGGGCTGTCTTTTTGTGGGTCCTGTTGAAAGGCCAAAAAGGCAAATAACGCGGGGATAAGAGCAAGTTTATTCATAGTAATTATTTTTTAGTAACTGCACCGTTTTTTAGTTCGTATACTTCACCGCTTTCAGGACAGTTGGCCATTCCTTTTTCGTCAAATTTTAATTTATGGCCGTATTCACTCATCCACCCGGTTTGTTTTGCGGGGTTTCCTATAACCAGGGCATATGCTGGAACATTTTTTGTTACCACCGCACCTGCACCTATAAAAGCAAAGGGCCCAATATCGTGGCCACAAACAATGGTGGCGTTAGCGCCAATGGAAGCGCCTTTTCCAACGTGCGTTTTGGCGTAGGCGTTTTTACGGTTAACGGCACTTCGCGGATTGATTACATTGGTAAATACCATTGAAGGACCCAGGAAAACATCATCGTCACAGGTAACACCGGTATAAATACTCACATTGTTTTGGATTTTTACATTGTTACCTAAAACAACATCAGGGCTTATCACCACATTTTGGCCAATGTTGCAGTTTTTACCAATGGTGCATTTTGGCATAATGTGTGAAAAATGCCAGATTTTTGTTCCATCGCCAATGGCACAACCTTCGTCAATAACAGCAGTAGGGTGGGCTGAGTAATTCATAACGCTAAAAATAGGTAAAATTCAAATAGGAAATCAAAGATCAAGGATGAGAAATGGTTAAAAAAATGCTAAACCGTACCTGCCTTAACTATAAGAGTCAATGTTGAAGAATTAGATCTAGCAAACAACCCAACGATTTCTGATTTGCTATTTCAGATTTCAGATATGAACCGGAATTAGATTTAAATGTTATTAATCCCCATCCCCATCTGTATAGGTAATGTACACGCTAAGTGCCGAGGGCATGTCGGTTTTAAGCAATACCAGCAATTGCTGAATTTTCAAATAAGCATTATCAACAACTGTTGGATTTGACACTACATCGGATTCTAACGGCCCTGGTATTAACGCAATCAGGTTTTTTAATTCAGTAAAACGTGTTTGAATTAAGCTGCTGAGTGATGTTCCCCCATTGGTTGCCCCAATAAAGTCCAGGTAATCATCAAATCCCTGTCCGTTGGTACCACTTTGTGATCTTCCTAAAAAGGCATTTTCCAGGGCTTTCACTTTTTCAGTAAGCAACAATAAGCTGTTAGCACTGTAAAGTGCTTCACATTTTTCGGGCATAGGAACACCAAGGGTTTGTTTTCCCAACGGAATTCCCACGCGTGCGTTTTTCATTACTTCAAAATCAAAATTCAATTCATTCACCATATTGCTCAATGAATTTCCTGCAGCGTTACCAGTTGCCGCGTTAAAGGTGGCCGTATAGGACGAATTCCATTCCGAAACAAGGATATTTACACGGCTTTTAAGGTCGGTGCATAAATCGCTAAGGTATTGCCTGCGATTAGCGGTTGTGGTAAAAAGCGCAGCAATGGCCACATCGGTCTTATTCCTGCCGTAAAGAATAAAATCAAGTGCAGGAAATCCAATTGCATCGGCCTGCGCTGCCGAAGTTAAATCATATGTGCCGCTGCTAATATTGGAATTTACCTGGGTGGTATCACATGGAAAAATGTTGGTTGATGAGCGAAATGAATGGTTGGCTGCAGGTCCAAATTCAAACATGCCTACGTACATGTATTGTTTGTAAGCGCTTAGAAATGCACTGCGCACCAATGCTAAATTTGAAACCGAGGGGCTTGTAATAAATACCTGGGCTTGCAATTCCAGGCTATCGGTTTTTGTTTTCAAGCTTGTATAGGCAGGAACAATTAAATTGGAAGAATAATTGTGGAACATAGCTGCCTGGTCATACGAGGCAGAGGGATCAGGTTGTTCCGGCTCTTTCGTTTTTTTGCAGCTTACAATAAGGGCTGCACTTAGTACGATCAATAAAATACGTTGCATAGGGTAAAAATAGGTAAGGAGTTTATTCCTGAGATACCCGAAAACGGTGATTTTTACGATTTGCGACCCAAAAACAACGATTTAAGTCGTTGATTATAAGAGCTTTTTACCGGGGCCAGTTTATGAAGTAACACCACCAGTAAAATAATTAGCAAGGGGTCAACCGGCAGCCGCATACGCGAATCGGTGTAGGGCATGGTGGTGAATTGCGCAAATAAAAATATAACCACACTTAAAAAATAAATAAACCAACCGGGTTTAATTCGCTTTTGCAGGTGTTTGTAAAACGCAAAGGCAATCACAAGAAAAATGATACCTGAAATCAACAGCTGTATAGCAATAAATGTCCAGGTAAAAACCGGTGTGTACATGTGTTTTCCCAACTGGTAATTGGTATAAGCTTTTGACGGTTGAACAAAAAACTTCATACACTCCTTACCGTGTTCTTTCAAAAAAATAAACTTGTTTTCCCATAAAACGCCATAAGCCACTTGTTCAATTTTCTTTGCATATTCGTACGGGTGTTTATACGGATCGTAGTTAAGCCCTTCAAAGCATTTATCAATCAGCATTTCCTTCGCTTCAAAATAATTTATATGGTTGACTTTGCCATACACATGGGCTGTATGGTAACCCAGCAATAAGTGTTCACCAAGTACAGAGTTAAAATATCTTCCAAAAGTGTTTTTATTGCGTTGCATCCATGGGAACTGCACTGCATAAAACGTTAATGTCATAAGCAAAATCGCAATTGCTCCTTTTGCGTTAAATTGTTTAACCAGTAAAAACAAGGCGGCAGGAAAAATCAAAATAAATCCCAATGGTTTACACATAACACAAAGCCCACCAGCAAGTCCGCACAACAAGGCATTTTTCCAACCCGGAATAGCAACCAATTTAAAAAACAGGTAAACAAATAAAAGTATAAGGCAGGCAAAAACAGTTTCGCTAAGCACAAAATTACTGAACAAAACAGCAGGAATGTGAATGGCATAAATCAAACTTCCACCTTTTGCATAGTTTTCATTTTTAGTAATGCGTAGAATGGTTTTGTAAATCAAAAAGCAGGTTAAGCAATCAAACAAAATGTTGATGACCGGAACCGAACACCCGCTCGAATCAAAAAATACCGTGGGATAAATGAGCAAAGGAAATAAGGGTGTGCGAAAATAATCGGGTAAAAGGGGCTCATTCACGTAGCTGTCAGAACCCTGGCTAAACACCCCGTATTCTTTCAAATTGTAAGCAATGTTCCAGTATCCGTTTGAATCATAAAGCCAGAATCCTTCAGGATTAGTGAACAGAATGAATAAATACCACGCAATACGAATGGAAAAGGCCAGCAACAATACCTGTTTCAGGGAAATCTCCTGCACCTTGTTCTTTATTTTTAAAACCAATGCCATTTATTCCCTTAAATTAATAAATTGGTAGCTTGAAATTACACACGATGAAAAAATTGATTGCATTGTTTTGCGTTTTTGTTACAACGGCCCATGCCCAGGTAGATTCAACCTGGTATACTTACTTAAACGGCATTAAAGCAACCAGCATTGGCCCTACAATTATGTCAGGCCGTGTTGTTGATTTGGAAGTTGACCCGGCCGATCCTACGCATTTTTACACGGCATTTGCTACAGGCGGACTATGGGAAACAAAAAACAATGGTACAACGTTTGAGCAAATATTTAATGCTGGTATAACATTTGGTTTGGGCGACATTGCCGTTGATTGGAAACGCAATAAAATTTATGCAGGTACTGGTGAAAACAATTCGTCACGGTCATCGTACGCTGGTAAAGGAATATTTGTAACCGATAACAATGGAAAATCATGGAACCATCTGGGCTTGGAAGAATCGCATCACATTGGACGTATCGTGTTGAATCCGGCAAATCCCGATGAAATTTTTGTTGGTGTAATTGGTCACTTATTTACCTACAATAAAGAACGTGGTGTATATAAAACAAGTGATGGTGGAAAAACCTGGAAACAGGTGTTGTTTGTAAATGAAAAAACAGGAGTCATTGATTTGCTCATGGACCCTCAAAACCCAAAACATTTGCTGGCAGCTGCGTGGCAACGTGAACGTACAGGATGGAATTTTGAAGAGAGTGGTGAATCATCGGGTATTTATGAAAGTAAAGATGGGGGCGAAAACTGGGCAAAAATCACCACGGCTCAAAGTGGTTTTCCGCAAGGAAAAGGAGTGGGACGCATTGGACTTGCCATGAGCTACCAGGACAGTAAGATCATGTATGCTTTTTTAGACAACCAGGACCATCGTGAAAAAACAGGCGAAGAAAAAGAAGAGGGGTTGACAAAAGATAAACTTCGCAAACTGGATAAAGAAGGGTTTCTAAAACTTACGGACGAGGAGTTGGAAAAATATTTGCGTGACAATGAATTTCCGGAAAAGTACAAAGCAGCGGGCGTAAAAGAAATGGTAAAGAACGACAAAATTAATCCACTTGCACTGGTTGAGTTTTTAGAAGATGCCAATGCACTTTTGTTTGACACGCCTGTTAAAGGGGCTGAACTGTACCGAAGCAATGACGGTGGTTTAACCTGGAAAAAAACACATGAAGGTTATTTGGACAACATGGTATATACCTACGGGTATTATTTTGGAAATGTACGCGTGCATCCAAAAAATCATGAAAAAATTTACCTGGTTGCATTTTACGTTGCCACCAGTGATGATGGAGGAAAAACCATACGCAACATCAACGGTGAAAATGTTCACGTTGATCACCACGCGCTTTGGATCAATCCTGACAGGCCCGGCCATTTGGTAAATGGAAATGATGGAGGCTTAAACATTACCTATGACGATGGAAAAAGCTGGATAAAATGCATTGATCCACCAGTTGGGCAATTTTATACCGTAGCCGTTGACAACGCTGAAAATTACAATGTGTATGGAGGCTTGCAGGATAATGGTGTGTGGAGCGGCAGCCACAGTTATACCAACAATGCCGGCTGGCAAATGGAAGGAAAATATCCTTATCAAACCATTTTGGGTGGTGATGGTATGCAGGTGCAGGTTGATACACGTGACAACAACATTGTGTATACAGGTTACCAGTATGGAAATTATTTTCGCATCAATAAAAGTACGGGTGAGAACACGTACATATCACCAAAACATGAATTGGGTGAAAGGCCCATGCGCTATAACTGGCAGGCACCAATTCATTTGTCGGTTCATCAAAAAGATGTTTTGTATTTTGGCTCCAATAAATTATTCAGGTCATTTAATAAGGGCAATGATTTTAAACCGATCTCGGGTGATTTGACCAAAGGTCCCAAACAAGGCGATGTGGCCTATGCAACCCTAACGGCCGTGCACGAGTCGCCCATAAAATTTGGCTTGCTTTATACCGGCTCTGATGATGGACTTGTACATGTATCAAAAGACGGAGGCAGTAACTGGACAAACATTTCGGCTGGGCTTCCTGAAAATTTTTGGGTGCGCAGGATTATTGCTTCTGCACACAAAGAATCACGCGTGTATGTTTGTTTGAGCGGGCATACCCTCGATGATTTTCGTCCCATGCTTTTTGTTTCAGAGGATTTTGGGATGAACTGGAAAAAAATATCAGCCAATTTACCCCAATACCCGGTTAACGTCATTCGCGAGGATCCCTCGCATGAAAATTTACTGTATGTTGGAACCGATGATGGTGTTTACATAAGCATGAACCGTGGCGAAACATTTTATCCGGTTAAAAATGGTTTCCCTGTAGTACCGGTTCACGATTTGGCTATACAGGAACGTGAGTCCGACCTTGTAATTGGCACACATGGACGTTCATTGTATAAAATTGACCTTGAGGGCTTACAAACCATGATGAAAAATGGAACAAAGGAGGCTTTTAGTTTATTGCCGGTGGAAGACATGCGCTTATCCAAAAATTGGGGCAACAAACAAAAATGGTTTGCCAGGCGTGAACAACAAGACCCGGCAGTAACCATTACGTATTACAGTGCAGTTTTTCAAAAAGCAACAATTAAAATTTTAAAAGGGAACGAAACATTTGTTGCAAAAGAAGTGTCATTAAAGGCAGGGTTGCAGGATTTGCCCGTTGAAATAGTTGTGAGTGATGAAATGGCAAATGCGTTCAATAAAAAACAAAAGAAGGAAGAAGAAAAGCTGGTTAAAGGCGAAAATGGCAAATATTATTTCAATGAGGGAAAATATGCCGTGGAGTTCACAGTTGCATCCAAAAAATACCGAAAGGAATTTGAAATAAAAAAGAAAAAGGATAGTGAACCAAAACCTGAAACAGAAGAAAAAGATTAATCCTTCCGTAACAGGAACTTTGTAAATCAGGGATAAAATAATTGTTTAAATATGCTACGACTGCATTACGCTGTTATACCATCTCCAAAGCAAAAAAGCAAGACCTGCTAATGCAACAATGCCCCAGTAGTATTTAAAATTAAATCGTTTTGGAATGGTTTCGTTCACCCAGGCATAATCCTGGTCGGTTGGCTTTACCTTTAACCGGGCACTGCAATTTGAGCAAACGCGGTAAATGGTTCGCTTTGTCGGAAACAAGGGAAGAAACAACAATGCTATATAACTTTGCTCAACCTGGTACGTGCATTTTACTTTCTCAGAGCATACTTTACAGGGCTCTGCAGTAAGCGATTCGGTTGTTCCAACAAGGTCTACATATGTATTCATTCACTTTTCTTTTATTGCCCGTAAAACGATCTCATTTCCTTGCTTGTTCCTTTTCCTTTTGGCGATACCGAGGTCCAGTTCATTCCTCCTGTACTCATGCGTACAGTGTGTTTGCCTAAAAATCCGCGAAACTTAAATGATTTTAAATCGCTTAACTTATGTACATATTTAGGGTCATCTTCCAAAAGCGCAATAAGCCCTTTTTCAAGTTGGTCAATTGACGAGCAGGATGCAATAAAATTCTTTACACCTTCTTCAACACTAACACCTTCAAAAAACTTATGGTTTTTCCAGGTGGTTAAAATGGCATATATGCCAACTGTTTGTTTTGGCACGAAAAAAATATAGTTTTTGGTTCCTATTACGCAGGCATCGCAATGTTTCATAGGTGCACTTGAGTTCATAAGTACGCTTCCATAATAAACTACAAAGTCGGTTTTTTCAGTCATGGGTATGTTTTTAGAGTTTAAGGTATCATTGATTTATGTGTCAAGATACATTTTTTTTGAATGGGAAAAAATGAAACGCGAAATTTTTAATTCGCTGAGGTTGTTTTGAATATCCTGATTTTTTAAGGTTCAGGCCCCAAATTGCCGAAGGTGATGGTCATCGTGTTTGTAGGCAAAAACACCAATTTCTTCTTTTGTCATGGGGCCAAAAAACGGGTGAACAAAATGTGGATTGTTAAACTCGCCAAATTGCTCTACGCGCCTTATCCATTCTTTTTTTTGAATCTCTAAATCGCCACTTGTATCCTTTGTATTTAAAACAGCTGCTGTTGGTGAATTTTTGCTCAACTGCTTTTCATCTTTAATAAATTTCTTTAACACCATTTTTCCAATAAGGCGACCAATGAAAACACGTTTTATTTTTAAAGTGCCGTGGTACATTTCTTCGGCATGCGTGCAATGCCTGGCCATTTGAAAAACATCCATTTTTCCCCATTGTGCAGTATGTTGCGCACTTAATGAATTAATGCGGGTGATTAATTCCTGGCGGGTTGATGGCTCAAAAACTGATTTCATGTGTTGGGTATAACATATTTCAAAGGCAAAAATACAGGTTTTGCAGACAAATGCACCAATATGGCGAAGTTTGTTTTTTTAACCTGCCCAAATAGGGTAATTTTGAACAAATAAAATAAATACTCATGAACAAATTTGTAGTTGTGTTAATTCACATAGCGTATTGGATGGCCTATACGTTTTTATTTGCCTTTGCGGTTTTTGCCTATACCATTGATGTGAAGGATGAAAATGGTTTACCTTACGCCAATACGGTATTCACTGCAGGTAATATTGGGTTTTTACTTATTTGCTTCTTCCTAAACTCGGCCATTGCATTTTATACCAGTTATCTTTTTCTTTATCCTCGATTCTTTCAACGGAAAAAAATCTGGCAACTTATAGCCTTAGGGGTTCTTTCTGTTTTTGTTGCCAATTATACGGTATTTCTTGTTGTTTATTTAATTACGGGCTTCTATATGGTAGGAACAGTTTCTCCTGGAATAATCTTTATTATGGGTGTAATTACAGGAGTACATGCCGTATTGGGAATTGTGATTCGTGGATTTATTACTTCTTATAAAGATATTAAGGTCAAGCAAGAACTCAAAAATAAGAACCTGCAAATGGAGCTTGAATTGATCAAAGCCCAAATCAATCCGCATTTTTTATTCAACACCATCAACAATATTGATGTATTGATCCGTAAAGATCCTGAACAGGCTTCAACCTATTTAAATAAGCTTTCTGATATCTTGCGGTATATGTTGTATGAGACACAAACCGAAAAAGTACCGTTTTCAAAAGAGGTTGAGAACATTGAAAAATACCTGGAACTTCAAAAAATTCGGAGTAGTAATCCTGAATATATACACTATGAAACAAAAGGCGATTTCAATCCACTGGTTGCTCCCATGCTGTTTATGCCTTATATTGAAAACGCGGTAAAACACACTGAAAATAAAAAAGCAGAAAAGGCCATCCGGGTAAAATTCAAAGTAGATTCTGAGTGGATACTGTTTGAGTGCAGTAACACGTATTCGGATGGCCATACTGCGCAGGAACTAAAGGGTGGTCTTGGTAACGACCTGGCCAAAAAGCGCCTTGAACTACTGTATCCGGGCAAACATACCCTTGATGTGAGTAAAAGTGGCGGCACATATGGTGTAAAATTGGTAATTTCGCTGGCGTGAAACACACCTGCATTATAGTTGAAGACGAACCCCTGGCCCTTGAAAAAACCAGGGACTATGTTAAAAAGCATCCGGGCCTTGAATTACTGGGTTGTTTTGAAAATGCAAAAGAGGCGCAAACATTTCTGCAAAACAATAAGGTTGACATTATTTTTCTGGACATTCACATGGATGAAATGTCGGGAATTGAATTATTGGAAAGGTCAAACATACAGGCTGAAGTTATTCTTACAACGGCTTACCATGAATACGCGTTAAAAGGATTTGACCTGAACGTTACCGATTATTTATTGAAGCCATTTACGTTTGCGCGTTTTGAACAAGCCGTTCAAAAGGCCGTAAAAAACAAAGAAAGAGGAAATAACAATGACATTAATTTTATTTTCGTAAAAACCGAATATCGCCTTGAAAAGGTGTTTTTAGAAGACCTTCTTTACATTGAAGGCATGCGTGATTACCGCAGGTTGCATACGGTTTCAAAAAAAATAATGACACTTCAAACATTTGGAGAATTGGAATCCATGCTCCCCTCAAACCGCATTTGCCGTGTACATAAATCATACATGGTAGCCATTAAAAAAATTGAAAGTATAGCAAGAGACGAAATTAAAATTGGAGACAAAATAATTCCGGTTTCAGAAACCTATAAAAAGGAATTTTTAGCTAAAATCGGGAAATAATCAATGGACTTTAATGCCATCCTCCGCCTAAGGCCCTGTAAACATTTACTTTCGCATTCAATAGTTTCATTTTTATTTCTACTAATTCAATTTTAGATTCCAGGGCTTCGCGCTGTGTAAGTAAAACCTCGGCATAATCAGCTCTTGCCGATTTAAATAAATTGGTAGAAATGGTAATTGATTGTGTAAGTATGTCTGCTTCTTTTGACTTGGTTTCAAAACTCAGTTTCAGATTGTTGATTTTAGCAACATTGTTCATGACATCAATGTAAGCATTTAAAAGTGTTTGTTCATATTTGTATACTGCTTGAATTTGTGTTGCGCTGGCATTTTTATACAGGGCTTTAATGGCATTCCTGTTTAATAAAGGAGCTACTAAATCGCCAGCTAAATTATATAATATGGATTTTGGGTTAAGTAAAAGCGTTGGCTTGAATGACTGTAGGCCAGTTCCGGCCTGTAAGCTCAAAGATGGGTAAAAATTTGCCCTGGCCGACTTTACATCTAATTTGGCCGCTTGCAATTCCAGTTCAGCCTGGCGTATATCAGGCCGGTTGGCAAGCAGCTGGGATGGCGTACCTGTTTTAACCGAATCAAGGTTTAAAGAATAAAAATTAGCAGAATTTCTTTTTACAGGTTGTGGAAACCTTCCTGCTAAAAAGTTGATGCGGTTTTCAACCTGTACTATTTGCTGGTTTATTTCGTATTGCAGGTTTTGTGTATTAAGCAATTGAGCCTGGAACCTGTTAACGGCAAGTTGTGTTAAACGAGCATTATCCTTTTCCATTTGAATTGTTTCCAATATGCTTTTTTGCAATTCAATATTTTTTTTGACGATATCTAAATGATTGTCCAGGCCCATTAATTCATAATAGGCGCTCGCAATTTCACCAACAATGTAAGTAATTGAAAAGTTTCGACCTTCAACACTGGCTAAATACCGGGCTGTGGCTGCTTTTTTTGAATTACGCATTTTTTTCCATACATCCAATTCCCACGAGGCATAAGTTCCCACCACAAAATCGGGGAGTGGTTCAGGGAATTTTTTGTCTTCGGCAATGGTTAAATTGTCTTCCACTGCACCGTTGCGTGTATACCGTGCCGTTTTTTCGGCTCCAGCTGCAGCTTTTAAACTTACTGAGGGTAAATATTCTCCTTTCCGGGCCAAGATTTCATTTTTTTGAATTTCGATTTCCTGTAAAACAATGTTTATTTCCTGGTTATTTTTCAATGCTGTATCAATTAATATCACTAAATCGGGGTCTGTGAAATATTCCCGCCATTTAACGGGTGATGTCACCGTGTCATTTGTTGATCTGAAATAGCCACCCGGCATTTTTTTGTTTTCAACCCGCATGGCGTTTTTTGGAATGTGACAACCCCAAACAAATACCAGCAATAAAAGCATTACTGCCAGTTTATAATTATGATTCTTTTTCATGATTCGCTATTTCTGAATTGTTATTGTTATCAATTTCTTCTTGTAAATGAGAAGTCATGCTTTCAACAAAATCCTCACTCAGTGGATTTTCATCCTGGTCTCTTATCAGTTTTCTTCCCTCAGCTAATTTTCCGAAAATAAAATACAAGCCTGGAACAATGATGACTCCAAACAATGTTCCGAATAACATACCTCCTAATGCCGATGATCCTATTGTACGGTTTCCAATAGCACCTGGTCCTGTTGCAACAACCAGTGGCAACAGACCGGCTATAAACGCAAACGATGTCATGAGTATGGGCCTGAAACGCACTTTTGCACCCTCTACCGCTGCTTCAAGAATGCTTGCTCCCTGATTGTGCTTTTGAACAGCAAATTCCACAATCAATACCGCATTTTTTCCCAACAAACCAACAAGCATGATCAAGCCAATTTGAGCGTATATGTCATTTGCAAGTCCCATTATATCCAACAGCATGAAAGATCCAAAAACTCCTGCTGGCAGTGACAATACTACAGCCAATGGAATAATAAAACTTTCATATTGTGCTGCTAAAACCAGGTAAACAAATAATAGAACCACAATAAAAATATAAAGCGCTTCATTGCCGCGGTTGGCCTCATCGTATGAAAGACCCTCCCACGCTATGTCATAACCTTGTGGCAATGTTTGTTCAGCCACTTCCTGTATGGCTTTAATTGCATCACCGGTTGTGTATCCTTTTGCCGGAACACCCCTGATGGAAGATGATGTATACAAGTTGAAGCGGGTAATTTCATTTGGTCCCTGTGTTTTTTTCATTTTCATGAACGAAGAGTAGGGGACCATTTCGCCCATTTCGTTTTTAATGAAAAGGTTCAATACATCAGTGGGTAATTTGCGGTATTCTGGCGATGCTTGTGTATACACTTTGAAAAACGTATTGAATCGTACAAAACCCTGTTCATAGGTGCTGCCAATTAAAATATCCAGGTTTTCCATGGCTTTTCCAATAGAAACACCTTTTTGCATAGCCAGTTCATTGTCAATTATTAGCTCATATTGCGGGTAATTGGCTGCAAAAAAAGTGAAGAGTCCGCTTAATTCTTTTCGCTTGCGCAAAGCCTCCATGAATTCAGTATTCACTTTATCAAATTCCTGGTAATCTACCTCGCCATTTTTATCCAACATACGCAATGAAAAACCATCGGAAGAACCGTATCCCGGCACGGCTGGTGGTTCAAAATATTCAATAGTTGCTCCAATGTTTTTTGATTTTTCCTCCAATTCCTCAATTATTTCATGCATGGACTGATGTCGTTCAGACCAGTCTTTTAAATTAATTAAACAAGTTCCTGCATTTGATCCGCGTCCTTCAGTAAGAATTTCATAACCCGCAAGCGATGAAACGGACTCAATTCCGTCAATTTCCAATGCTATTTTTTGCAATTCCCTGCTTACCTCGTTTGTTCGTTCCAAGGTAGCACCTGGAGGCGTTTGAATAATGGCATAAATCATTCCCTGATCTTCGTTGGGAATAAAACCTGCCGGTAAATGCTGATTGACCGAAAAAATGCCAATTGAAAATAAGGCAAGCATGCCAAATGTGATTAATCTGCGGTTTGCTATAAGTTGAATAAGTCTTGAATAGCGACCTGTTACTTTTTCAAAGCCTCTATTAAACCAATTAATAAATCGGTTTATGGGCGACTTTTTTGCAGGAGAATCATGCGTATTTTTAAGTATCATGGCACATAATACGGGTGTAAGTGTAAGTGCAACAATGCCCGATAAGATAATAGCACTGGCCATGGTGATGGAAAATTGTCTGTAAAAAATTCCCACCGGGCCACTCATGAAAGCTACGGGTACAAAAACAGCTGTCATGATAAGCGTAATGGCAATAATGGCACCGCTAATTTCTCCCAATACTTTTTTTACCGCATTATAAGGAGATAAACGTTCACTGGCCATTTTTGCGTGTACGGCCTCTACAACAACAATGGCATCGTCAACAACTATACCAATGGCCAGCACCAATGCAAATAACGTAATCAGGTTAATTGTTAAGCCAAATAATTGCATGCATATAAACGTACCAATTAGTGATACCGGAACAGCAAGTGTTGGAATAAGTGTTGAACGCAAATCACCCAGAAAAAGAAACACTACAAGGGCAACAAGTATAAATGCTTCTATAAGTGTGTGCATGACTTTTTCAACGGAAGCGTTTACAAATTTTGATACATCGTAATTAATCTGGTATGACATGCCAGGCGGAAAATAGTTTTTTAGTTCTTCCAGCTTTTGTTTGACCTGGTCAATTACTTTACTGGCATTGCTCCCAAAATTTTGTTTGAGTACAATTGAAGCGGCAGGGTAACCATCTTTATTGGAGTAAATATCAAAAAACTCGCTTCCCAATTCAACTTCGGCCACATCCTTTATTCTTAGTATTTCCCCTTTTGGATTTGCCCGAATAATAATATTTTCATATTCTTCAGGTTTATTAAAACGTCCCTTGTATATCAAAACATATTCTTTCGATTGAGCAGTTTTGCCTGAAGCCTGCCCTAAACGCCCGGGTCGTCCAATAATGCTTTGCTCACTTACGGCATCCATTATTTCCTGGGTAGAAATATTGTAAGCGCGCATTCTGTCAGGTTTAAGCCAAAGCCGCATGGCAAATTGCCGGCTTCCTAAAATTTGGGCCCTACCCATGCCGCTAATGCGTTGCAGCTCCGGTAATATTTTAACGCTTGCATAATTATACAAAAACTTTTCATCGGCATTTTTATCAGTACTGTAGAGATTTACATACATCAACATACTGGGTTGAATGGGTGTAATAATAATTCCTTCACGTTGCACCAATGGAGGAAGATTGTTCATGATTTGGTCAACCCTGGTTTTAACATTCACAACAGCTGCGTTGGGGTCGGTACCGGGTTCAAATACAATTTGAATGGTTGCTTCACCTGCACTGGTTGCATCTGAAATAATGTACTGCATGCCCTGCACACCATTAATGGCGCGCTCCATTGGAATAAGCGTTGATTTCACCAGCACATCGGCACTGGCACCGGGAAAGGCAATAAATATGTTTACGCGTGGCGGAGCAATATCAGGGAACTGTGATACAGGCCGGGTGTTCATGGCAAGAAAGCCAAGAAAAATAATTGACAGGGAAATTGCAATAGCAAGAACCGGTCGTTGAATGAATTTACTGAACATTTTCTTTTTTTTTAATGAATTGGGGTCATTCAGCGTGAAGGTTTTTCATTTCAGACAGAACTTTTTCCTGGGAAATGAAGCGGGTTCGGACCGTTTGGTTGTTCCTGACCTTTCGAAGTCCTTCAATAAGGATTTTATCTTTATCGGTTAGCCCTGATGTGACAACAGATAAATGGGGTAATTCGGTGCCTACGGTTATTTCTTTAGAGTGAATCACGTTTTTTTCGTCAACCACAAAAACGTATTTCTTGTCAAGAATCTCGAATACGGCTTTTTCAGGAACAAGTAAAGCGTTTTTAAGTACAACGGGCATAAGAATGTTGCCAGTTTCGCCATGGCGTAAAAGTTTATCCGGGTTAGGAAATGTTGCACGGAACGAAATGTTTCCGGTTTCATTGTTGAAGTCAGCTTCAATTGTTTCGACAATACCAGTGTATTCAAACATCTCATCGTTTGCCATTTTTAATTTAACCTGCGAAAGGCTGTCATGTTTTGAATGAATGGCGTAATTCAGGTATTCAACTTCAGGTACATTAAAATAAACCCACATCTTACTGTTGTCAGATAAGGTGGATAAAAGTTCACCTTCATCAACAAGACTCCCTAGTCTTACATTGAACCTATCCATTATGCCGTCAAAAGGTGCATGAATTTCGGTAAATCCTAAATGAGCTTTTGCCAGTGATAACTCGGCTTTGGCTTTATTGAAACGTGCTTTGGAAAGCGCTAATTCATTTTTTGAAACAATGTTACTATCGGCTAAATTTTTTGTGTTCTGGTATTCGATCTCGGCAAACTCCGCCTCAGCTTCGGCTTTCTCCATTTCAGCCTGGTAAACAAGTGGCATAATCTGGAACATGAGTTGCCCTTTTTTTACAAATTGTCCCTCGTCTACAAAAATGGCCTGAAGGTATCCTTTTTCAAGGGCCCTTAATTCAATATGTTGTATGGAACGTACCTGGCATACGTAATCCTTAAAAATGATGGTATCTTTTTTAACCGGGCTTGTTACGTTAAACCGGGAGCTTATTAATGCCTCGGTATTTTTATTTTTGCAGCCGTTAATAAATAGCACGGCCATAGTGCACATTAGGCACGAAATACGTTTCATAAAATTGATTTTAATGAATTAATGCCAAACAACAACAACCTGGAAAATGAATCGGTACAAATGCGCAATACGCAGGCGCGCCTTTTTCAAAGCGAAAATTGTTTAGTAAATAGGAATGACTATTTTGGCATTAAGAAAGAAAACTCTTCCAGGAGTGGTAAAGAATAAAAAGTGAAACGGTTGAACGGTTTTGAAAAGATGCTACAAATGAAGTAGATTTTTGTACAAATGAAAGCCCATCATATGTATACGTTAAAACAGATTTACAAAATGGATTTTCCTCATCAGTATCATCAGTATCATCTTCCTTCTCGTTTTCATCATCGTTTTCGTTTTCTACCGGTTCAAAAGGGATTTGTTGAGTGTTTTTTTCAGTTTTACCTTGGTTAGTGCCTGAAATAACAATAAGATTTTTGGCCATTTTTTTTTGAACGGCACCTAAAGTTGAATACGAACCAGATGGCTGAAAAAAAATGGAAAAGGCAAAAAGAAAAACAAGGAACAGGGGTATAAAAGATCTTGTTGAGACCTTTTTGGAGATTTTGCCCGGTAAACTGCGCCTGGTTTGCATAAGCACCAAAAGTATTAAATTAAATGTATGTTTTTTAAAAATTAACTTTTTTATTGACTTATATTATGCGGGGGGTAACAAGCTAAACCATTGACTAGCCTTATTAGCACAGTAACCTTGACCGGTTTTAAAGGGGCCCGGTTATGTTGGGATTACTTTAGCCAATGTTTCGGGCAGGTAGGGTCGGTTATGTTAGGTCCGGCATGAATTTTCCTATATTTGAACATGAAGGAATATAAAAATTGTGCCGCATTTTGCCTCCTGTTTGCTTTGTATCTCACTTCTTTTTCGGCCTTTTCACAACAAAGCAATAACCGTGTAATTGATTCACTCAAAAAAATTACTGAATCAAAGGTACATGACAGTATTCGCATTAATGCCCTGGTTAAGTGGGATGATATGATTTACTTGAGCGATGCCGATATGGATTTGCAACTAAACAATAAAATAGAACGCATTAGTAGTGCCAATCTAAAGCAAAAATTAGCAAAAAAAGAGTTGCTTTTTTTTCGCAAGGCATTGGCGTCATCCTGCAATAACCAGGGAGTGGTTTATGTTGACAAAAGTGATTATGGCAAAGGAATTAAATACTATTACAAAGCTCTTAATCTTTATGAAAAACTTAACGATAAAGCAAACATTGGCAAATGCTACAACAACATTGGTATTATTTTACAAGACCAAAAGGATTTTGTGAAAGCAAGTGAGTTTTTGAAAAAAGGATTGGCCATGCGTATTGAAACCGCTGACTCCGCAGGCATAGCCAATTCGTACGCCAACATTGGTAGTAATTACCGGTTAACTAAAAAATTTGATACCGCATTAATTTATTATACAAAATCCTATGCGCTTCGTAAACGGTTGGGTAATCCACTTCAACTTGGTTATGCGACCAGTTTTTTGGCGGGTGCATATAGCGACCAGGGTAATTTTGAAAAGGCCCTCGAATTATTATATGAAGTGTTGCGCATCATGGAAACGCAGGGTGAAGAAGCGGCTGTTGCATCGGCCCATGTGAATATTGGCAATATACTCATGCGTCAAAAAAAATACGATGAGGCCATTGTTCATGCCCGTAAAACAATTGCACTTGCCATGAAACACAATGAGATTATTTACCTGAAGGATGCCAGTTTTGTTTTGTACAAGTCATACCAAAAAAAAGGAGATTTTGAGCAGGCTTTATCCGCCTATACAGATTTTGTTGCTTATCGTGACAGCATCTCAAGCCTGCAAAATCAACGCCAGGTTATTCAACAGCAATACCAGCACGCATTTGAAAAAAGGACCCTTGCCGACAGTATTGAAAACGCTAAAAAGGATCAGATTAAAAATGCCGAAATTGCAAGACAAAAGTCCGATTTACGTGCGACCCGAATTCAGCAATACATGTTGTTTGGAGGGCTGGGCCTTGCGCTTATTTTCGGTATCGTTATGTTCAACCGGTTTAAAACCACATCGCGGCAAAAAAAGGAAATTGAAAGGCAAAAACATCTGGTGGAAGAAAAGCAAAAAGAAATTTTGGATTCTATACATTATGCTAAACGCATCCAACAGGCATTACTTCCTTCGGTAAAACAGGTTGAAAAATATTTAAGAAAGAAGAATTAAGTAGTTTTTCAATGGCCTTTTGTGTATGACCGCCTTATAAAATTTCTATTTGCCGTTTAACATTTGTTAAAGCCCTTTTTGTGCAAAAGGCCTGGTAGGGTACTGAAAATACCGGGCCCAATAAACGGGTAAAGAAATTTCCGCCTGTAGAAAAGGTATTTATTCTGAAAATAATCTGCTCGCTCAATTTTTCAAGGGTAAATGTCGAAACTCCTTTTTCCACATGTCCTTCCAGTGTTTCGTAGCTAAAGCCTTTACGAAAAGGTTCGTCAATTATTTCACTTATACGTACACCAAAAATCAATTTTTGAGACACGGTTTTTGTTGGAGGAATAAAAACTTGTTGCAAAATGGTGTCGCCAACTTTCATTTTTCTATTTTCATCCTCCCATTGCGTCTTAAACGCCATAATGTTTTCAGGAAAAATCTGGTAGTTGAAAAGAAAGTCAAGGTTTAAGGAGTCAAATGATTTAGTGGTATCAATTTGAATGGTAGTTGTTTTTTGCCTGAGTTTTTGCTTTTCATAAGGCATTACCTTTTGTGTCTTCAAAAAGTCAAGGTGTTTTTTGAATTTGTGTTTTTGGTTAACCAGGTAAATCTTCATGAACACATTAAATTAAGCAAAAATTTAAACACGCAGTAACCCCCTGAATCCCCTTGCAGCATAGTAGGATTCGGCACCGTTGTGGTACATGAATACAGTATTATAGCGTAAATCACAAAATATGGCACCGCCCAACTCCCTTATGTTTTTAGGTGTTTTTACCCAGCTGGATGTTTTTGCGTCAAATTTTCCAAGTTTTTGAAAATCCCTGTATTCATCTTCCGATAGAATTTCAATGCCCATGTCAGCCGCCATTCCCAATGCACTGTTTTTTGGTTTATGTTCCTTTCGTGATTCCAGTGCCTCGTGGTCATAACATACACTCCTGCGCCCGGAAGGGCTTTCAGGTGAACAATCGCAAAATACGAATTCATTTGTTTTTTTATCAAAACCAATTACATCGGGTTCGCCACCGGTTTCTTCCATTTGAAAAAGCGACCAAATCTTTGCCGGATTTTTTTCAAGCTTAGCCTGCACTTTTTCCCAATCTAGGCCTTTATGGCGATTCATGTTTTTTTCAAAGCGTTTTTTTAAGGTGTCGAGCAACGCACCTTTTTCTTTTACCGAAATTTCTTTTTTTGCTTTTGCCATACACTATTTTTTTAAATCATCGTCCATTCCTTTTCCTTTAAGGATTTTATCGTAATATTTTTCTATGCGTTCCTGGCGCGTTTTGGCCTGCTTTGCCGAGGAAAAGTACAAAAGATACCCTCGTTGTCTGCCGGGGGTCAACGCCTCAAATGCTTTTTTCAATGCCTTATCCTGCGAAAGCGCTTTTTTAAATTCAACAGGCATGGCAAATTCAGCTGTTTTTTTCATGGGCACTTTTTCGCCTGATTCTTCAATTGCAACAGCTTCTTTCACATACGCTTTAATTGCAGGTTTTAATTTAGTAATTTCTTTAAGGCTGGTAAAACGCATTTGCCTGGCCGACTGAACATTTTCTGTTTGCTGGATCAGAAGTTTTTTCGGGTCCTTTAATAAAACACCTTTATGGAACAAAAGCGCACAGTATTCTTTGAACCCATGTATCAATACAACGTTTTTTTGTTCATGTGTATAACAGGGCACGCCCCATTTTACTTCTTCAGGTAATCCGCACGAAAGAATGATGGTTCTTAATTCCTCGTATTCTTCCTGCCATTGTTTGGCTTTATTGAAAAAGAAATCGGCTTTTGGGTTTGGTTTCATAATTTATTTATGAGCAAGTTCAAATTTACTAATTTTTCTGTCGGATGGCCTGAAATACCAGGAAATTCCTGTAAGTATAAGTAAGAGCAGTGAAGGAAAAATATCGCTAAACGCGTGCCCCGATGCAAGGTGTGAAATGAATGCGCCTGCCATGGTAAAAAAGAATCCTGCATAGGCCCATTCTTTTATTAAGGGAAATTTTGGAATGAGTATAACAGCTACGCCAAGTAATTTGCATATGCCTAAAAACGGTAAAAAATATTCAGGATAACCAAGTTGCTTGATCTTTACTACTTCTTCATCCATTTTTAGTAGTTGTACAATGGCACTTGAGGCCATTCCCAATGACAGCCACAAGGTAAAAACCCAGTATATGATTTTATTTCTTTTTTCCATGTGTATTATTTTAGTTTTGATAGAATGTCCTGCAAACGGTCATGCGCCATGTTTAAGCCATATTCGAATGGCATTTTAAGTAATTGGTCCCGTTGTGTTACCGACTTAAATACGGAATGTATAGTGAGCCGGCTTGTTTGGTCAGTGAGTTTTTCAAATTCAAGAAATTCAAGTTGTACACCCATAGGTGCATTTTCCATTTCAAATGTTCGGGTTATTTTTTGGTTGGGTACAAATTCATGTATTGATCCATTCATTTTCACTACAAAATTTCCCTGGGGTGCTGTTGTTTCAAATTCATAGCACCCATGTTTTTTATTTTCCAGCTTAATTATTTTTGTCCCCATCCATTGCTCCACAATTTCCGCCTCTTCGTATGCTTTAAACAGCAATTCAAGAGGCAAATCAAATTCCCGGGTTATAATTATTTCCTGTTTCCCTTCTTCAGCGTGTACTTTTGTTTTTCTTTCCATCGTATGTTTAGTTTATTGTTGGGATAGTTAGTTGCGAGTTTGTTAGTTTACAGATTTCCATTGTCACGTTCAAGTTGCCGTTATAATCACTTTTTTTTGTATTTCTGCATAATTGATTCCAGTTTATTGAATCGATCGTCCCACAGGTTGCGGAAGGGTTCAATAAAGTCGGCTATTTCTTTCATTTTATGCGGGTTTAAATGATAATAGATTTCCCTGCCGTTAAATTCCTGGCCAAGCAGTTCACACTCGGTTAGTATTTGCAGGTGTTTTGAAATGGTGGGCCGGGCCGAGTCAAAATTTGCGGCTATGGCACCCGCTGTCATGGATTGTGTGGCCACTAAAACCAATATGGCCCTTCGTGAAGGATCGGCTATGGCCTGGAATACGTCTCGTCTAAGGTTCATTGCGTAGCTATTTGGCTACAAATATATGTGAAGTCATTTAACTACGCATTATTTTGGCGAATTATTTTTCAAATTTGATTTCGACTACTGTAAATCAACTACATAAAAATGCAGGCAACTGGTGGTTGGAAGAACTAAATGCGAATTGTATAACTCTTTACAGCATTTGTATAAGGTGCCCTGACTATATTATGGTTAAGCTTACAACTGTAAAAAAGTAGAATAAAATAATCAAAATCACACACACCTATTATGGAAAAACAACCCAAAGGACACAACTTAACCATTGCTGTAAATGATGTTACCCTCTCGTATAACGATGTGGGTGAAGGCAAGGTGCCAATACTGTTTTTGCACGGTTTCCCCTTTGACAAAAGCATGTGGGACCTGCAACTGGAGCATTTAAAGTCATTGTGCCGGGCAATTGCGGTTGACTTAAGTGGATTTGGAAAATCAACACGCCATGAACATGGCATGAGCATTGATACTTCCGGCAATGACATAATACTTTTCATGGATAAGCTGGGCATTGATAAGGCAATTGTATGTGGCCTTTCAATGGGTGGCTTTATTGCACTCAACGCACATAAAAAATTTAAAGACAGGTTTGCTGCGCTGATTCTATGTGATACCAATTGCATTGCCGACACAGCTGAAGCTAAGGAAAAACGGTTTAAAGCAATTGGGGAAATAAAAGCGGGTGGATTAACTGAATTCAATGAAGGTTTTATCAAACGGGTTTTTAGCAAAGACTCATTTCAAAACAAAAAAGAAGTGGTTGAGCAATTGCGAAGCATTGTGTTTCAAAATACACAAGACATAATTATACAGGGCCTTGCAGCATTGGCCGAGCGTGCTGAAACATGTTCCAGCCTGGGCGAAGTACGTATTCCAACCTTGGTTATTTGTGGTAAAGAAGATGAAGTAACGCCACTTGCCCAATCAGAATTTATACATAAAAATATTGCAGCGTCAACGTTGCGTGTGATTGACCATGCAGGTCACGTTTCGAACCTGGAGCAGCCGCACGAATTTAATAAACACGTGCTTGATTTTTTAATAGCACAACAAATTGTTCAGGTAAAGGAATTAGGCGGCAATAAGCGCGATGAAAATTGATGACAACGGTTGTGATGTAAAAAAAAACGGTTCACATTTTTTTGCGAACCGTCTATATATTTTTTATAAACTAAAAAATCCCTAAACTTTAAACTAACGAACTGTAAACTTCCAAACTGTAAACTACTTAACTAATTTCTTATAACGAATCCTCTTCGGCTCAACATCGCCCAAACGTTTTTTCTTATTCTCTTCGTACTCGCTATAACTTCCTTCAAACGGGTAAACAACACTGTCACCTTCAAACGCTAAAATGTGCGTACACACACGGTCTAAAAACCACCTGTCATGGGAAATAATTACTGCACAGCCTGCAAAGTTTTCCAAACCTTCTTCGAGGGCACGAATGGTATTCACATCCAAATCATTGGTAGGCTCATCCAGCAACAACACGTTTGCTTCACTTTTCAAGGCCATGGCCAAATGCAAACGGTTACGTTCACCACCTGACAATACACCTACTTTTTTGCTCTGGTCGTTACCGCTAAAATTAAAGCGTGAAACATATGCGCGGCTCACCATGGTTTTACCGGCAAACTCCATCACCTCATTTCCGCCAGAAATAACATCGTAAACGGTTTTATTTGGATCCAGTTCTTTGTGATTTTGGTCAACGTAACCCAACTTTACGGTTTCACCAACTTTAAATGTGCCGGCATCAGGTTGAATTTCGCCCATGATCATTTTAAATATGGTTGTTTTACCGGCACCGTTGGGACCAATAATACCTACTATACCTGCAGGAGGTAATTTAAAGTTCAAATCATCGTACAACAATTTATCGCCAAATGCTTTTGATACACCAATGGCTTCAATAACTTCATTACCCAAACGTGGTCCTGGCGGAATATACATTTCCAGTTTTTCTTCTTTTTCGTTCCTGTCTTCGCTGAGCATTTTTTCATAATTGGCCAAACGTGCTTTTGATTTTACACCGCGACCTTTAACGCCCATGCGTGTCCACTCCAACTCGCGCTCCATAATTTTTTTGCGCTTGCTTTCCGTTTTTTCAGCAATGGCCATTTTCTTGGCTTTTTGGTCCAGCCACTCACTGTAATTCCCTTTCCACGGAATACCTTTTCCACCATCCAATTCCAAAATCCATCCTGCAACATTGTCTAAGAAATAACGGTCATGCGTAATGCCAATAACAGTGCCTTTATAATTTTGTAAATGTTGCTCCAACCAGTCAACGCTTTCAGCATCTAAGTGATTCGTTGGCTCATCCAGCAACAATACATCAGGTTCCTGAAGCAACAGGCGGCACAATGCAACACGCCTGCGTTCACCACCCGACAAATGTTCAATTACCGCATCGCCATCAGGGCAACGCAGTGCATCCATGGCGCGCTCCAAACGGTTATCTAAATTCCATGCATCACACGCATCCAGTTTATCCTGAACTTCGGCCTGACGTGCCATTAGTTTTTCCATTTTATCAGGATTGTCCAAATATTCTGACTCGCCAAATTTATTGTTGATCTCTTCGTATTCGTTCAATAGTTTTACGGTTTCAGCAGCGCCCTCACGCACAATTTCCATAACGGTTTTTGTTGCGTCAAGCACCGGCTCCTGTGGCAACCACCCAACAGTATACCCGGGTGACCACACTACATCGCCCTGGTAAGACTTGTCTTCACCAGCAATAATTTTTAGCAAGGTTGATTTACCCGAACCGTTCATACCTATGATACCAATTTTGGCACCATAGAAAAACGAGAGGTAAATGTCTTTAATGATTTGTTTGCCCGTGGGAGTAACCTTGCTCACATGGGTCATTGAAAATATTATCTGGCGGCCTTCTTCTGACATACGCGTAAATTTGAACACTAAAATTACGTTTTTTTTCGGCCACGGATTTCACGAATTTCATGAATTTTCAGCAAGATAAATCGCTAATAACCAATATATTTCATCTGTATATTCAGTATACTCCCGGGTATTCACCTTGGTACCGTTGTTTTTTACCATACATTAGCGGCCTCAAATGACGTGGCCTTTTTATACCGTATTATTCATATCCCTTGGAATTACCGTGGGATTATTTCTTGCCTATCAATCCTACAAATATTTCGTGAGCTCGGTTCGCAAAACGCAGGTATATATTCCACGGGTGGTATTGCACAGCCTTGAAAACAATGTAAACCGTGGCGAGTTGTTATTCCATTTTGAACTGGTGGAAGCACAGTCAGTAACATTGGAAATATGCAACGAGGGATTTGAGACTGTTAAAATTATTTTTCAGGGAGAATTGGCAGAAGGTGCACACACATACCGTTTTGACTCAGCAGGTTTACCAAACGGAACGTATTTTTACCGCCTGAAGGGCGAATCGCAGCAGGTAATGAAAAAGATGATGATTGAGAATTAAACGCTAAAAATCATACGCAGGTGAAATTATTATTAATTATAGCAACTATTTCGGTTCTTTTTTTTTCGTGTTCTGAAGAAAAAACCTGTGAAAAAACCGAACATGAAAATAGACTTGAAATCGAACTTTGTTTAAAATCCAATTGGAAAACCGATCATTCAGGTTTCAATAATAATTACACAATAAGAGACGAAAAACTTTCTGTTGAAATATTTGGTCATGCCATGGATATTGATCAGGAAAATTCAGATGAACCGCTGAAGCAAACCTGGGGAAAATGGTTCGCTATGAGTGGATGTGCGCCTGAAAAACAAGAAGGCCTTAAAATTGATGGAGTTGACGCCTGGATGGGTAACGGATTTTACGAGGACAAAAAAGCGAATAAAAAAATGTGTCAGACACTTGTTTATTTGCAAAAAAATAACCGTGAGTATTTTATTCAAAATAGGTGTGAAACAGGTGAAAAAAATGCGGGTTGGGATATGGTTAAGCTGGTTTCATCCTCCATTCAATTTGACAAGTAATTAGCCAAAAAACAATGAGCCGCGTTGGCTTACTTTCCCGTAGACCCAAATCCACCGGCTCCCCGTTCAGTTGTTTCAAGTGATTCCACCAGCGTCCATTCAGCGCGTTCGTGTTTGGCAATAACCAATTGGGCAATGCGTTCACCCGGAACAATTTCAAAATCTTCGTTTGACAGGTTCACTAAAATAACGCCAATATCACCGCGGTAATCGGCATCAATGGTACCCGGGCTATTCAATACAGTAATGCCTTTTTTAAAAGCCAGCCCGCTGCGTGGACGTACCTGCGCTTCAAAACCCACGGGCAATTCAATGAATAAGCCTGTCGGAACCAATTTACGTTCTAACGGTTTAAGTACATACGATGTTTCCAGGTTGGCTTGTAAATCCATACCTGCCGATTGGGTAGTTTGGTAAGCAGGAAGCGGAAACTTTGATTTATTCACGATTTTTATATTCATGACGAAATTTTTTTGGTTTTGCGAAATTCGATAAAATAAGTCATGCAACAAAACGCAAACAGGGTGAAACAATGAACAAAATCACGCGCGGGGCCTTCCAGTTCGAGGGAAAGCACCAGGTAAGTAATGCCAAAGGCCGATCCCAGGTAGAAGAGTATTTTGATTATGCTATACGGAACGGGATAATATTTTTGGCCAGCTATGTAAGAAATCAACATCATGCTGCCGTAACAGGCAAATGTGGCCCATGCTGCCGCATAAAAAGTGTAATACGGTATAAAAATATAATTTATACAAATGGTGAGCACAGCACCAAAAACGGCAATGATCGCACCCGATGCTGTGCGGTTGGTAAGCTTATACCAAATGGATTGGTTGTAATACATTCCCAGGAATATATTGGCAAATAAAAGTATGGGCACAATGTCCAGCGCTTCCCAGTATGCCTCTTTTGGTAAAAAATGTTTGAGGTAATGCAGGAATAACATCACAAAAATATAAATCACCGCGCAAACAACCACAAAGTAGTTCATGACCTTTGCATAGGTCTGAGGCGCATTTTCTTTTGTGCCTTCTTTGAAAAAAAATGGTTCGGCAGCGTAACGAAATGCCTGTATAAAGAGCGTAATGATTATGGATAATTTGTAAACGCCACCGTATATACCCACCATGCCCTGTGTGGCCTCTTCACCCAATTCTCCAATCATCATGCGTTTTAGCATAATGCGGTCAATGGTTTCGTTAACAATACCTGCAAGGCCGGCAATCAAAAGGGGCATGCTGTAAAAAAGAAGTTCTTTCAGCACGCGTTTGCTGAATATGGTATTTGATGTTTTTATAAGTTTTGTTTCATCCACCACATGTTTTTTATCAGGCTTAACCATTTCGGGTACCAGGAGTAAAAATTTGATAATGCTGGCAATAAGGTTTGAAATAAATACATACCCTACACCAATTTCAGGATTGTATAAATTGTCAATTATCCAGTTGTGCTGCCCGCTTTCATACATGGGTTTACAATACCATAAAAAGAAAAGGTTCAAGCCGATGTTTACAAATACATTTGACAGGCTGATAAAAGCAAACCTGAAAGCTTTGTTGTGTGCGCGTAATTTTGCGAGCGGAATTTGGGCAATGGCGTCAAGTCCAACTATAATGGCAAACCAGGTAACATATTCGCTGTGCTGAGGGTAGTGCAGCCATTCAGCAATGGGTTGGGCAAATGCAAAGGCCAGCCCAATGTACATACCGGTAGTAAATAAAAGTGTAATGATGATGGTGTAGTAAACAGTTTTTGGATTATAATCGCTTCGGGTATAAAACCGGAAATAACCAGTTTCCATTCCGTAAGTAAGCAATACAACCAAAAAAGCAACATACGAATACATTTCGCTTATGATGCCGTACTGTGCCGTGGTGAATGCAGCAACAAAAACAGGGGTAAGAATGTAATTTAAAAAGCGACCGAGTATGCTGCTCAATCCGTAGATTGCAGTTTGACCGGCCAGCTTCTTCAATGTTGACATACTGTAAAAGAAGATAAAAAAAGCCCGGCATTACTGACGGGCCTCGGTATATTTAAACATTTTTTAGTTAAGTTTAATTAAATGAGCTATTGCAAAGGTTTGTGCGGGGATAACACCCGGGTGTTTCAAACAAACTACGAAGCGATTTAAAATCAGTTAACACCAATGCCGCTTGTTGATCAGCTCAGTAGTCATCATGACCAGCCGTGTCATAGGCGTTCCTTTTTTGCATGCTAATTAAACGCAGGCTTGCGCTTTTCCAAAAAAGCTGTTGTTCCTTCAACAAACTCAGGGGTTCCAAAGCATTTACCAAATTCAATAATCTCTTCTTCAAACCCATTCATGCCGTTTTTAAACCCTGCATTTACACTGCGTATGGCTGATCCAATGGCCATTCCGGAGTTTTTAATGATTTTAGCAGCTATTTCTTCGCATTTTGCCATTAAATCAACCGGGGTGGTAACATGATTCACTAAACCGTATTGTTTGGCTTCGTTGGCATCAATCATACCTGCTGTAAATATCATTTCAAATGCTTTTCCTTTTCCAACCAGCTGGGCCAAACGTTGGGTGCCTCCATACCCGGGAATTACACCCAGCGACACTTCGGGCAATCCCATTTTTGAATTGTCGCTGGCCACGCGTATATGCGCGCTCATGGCAAGTTCAAGTCCACCACCAAGCGCAAAGCCGTTTACGGCTGCAATTACCGGTTTATTTGAATTTTCTACATGATCAAATAATTTTTTCTGGCCTTCAGCTGCCAGCAATTTGCCTTGCTCAACACTAAACGAAGCAAATTCACTTATGTCAGCCCCGGCAACAAATGCTTTTTCACCTGATCCAGTCAAAATAATAACACGTACTGCCGCATCATTGTTAGCATTGGTAAATGCTTTATTTAATTCATCAATGGTTATTTTGTTAAGCGCATTTAGCTTATCAGGGCGATTAATGGTGATGTAACAGATTTTATTTTCCGTTCTTACAAGTAAATTGGTGTATGTTGACATGGTCAGTAATTTAGTTAGTCAAAAATATTATTTTTATGCCATGGCGGACAAGAATTCGGTTCTTTTTTCGTTTCTTACCTAAAGTTATGTAAATGAGTAAACGTGGTTTCAACTGGGTACTGGTGGTGGTATTGCTTTATGCATGTGGAAACAGCAATAAACCGTCACACACTGGTGTTGTTCAGGCAAAAGATACGGCTACATTGGCTGATACCGGTTGGAGTATCAAAGAAAGTAAACAAATCAAAGATTCATTGCTGGATAAATGGATGGAAAAGGATGGCCTGGATTTTACCCTGCAGGAGTATGAAGAAATATGGGCCGAGCTTACCAGAAAGGAATTCAATCCGGGTAAAATGATTGGCTATTTAAATGCTCGAAAGCAAAAATTCGTTTCAGCCGATATTTATTTTGTGCTTACCCAGGTTTCGGCTTATTTTTATTTAACCGAAGCACATAAAAACAAAAGATTCAATGTTGATGAAAAAATGCAGGTTGCCGTTCGCAATGTTGAACAAAATATGCAAAAATGGTATGCCGAAAAAATTGTTTGGGAATGTGTTGACGATGGACAACCGTTAAAAGATCATTATGTATTGCTGCAGGGCGGAAAAGCAAGGACTTATTTTTCGTATTTATTATGCACCATGAACCAGGGCAGCTGGCGTAAACAGGACAGCATAACATGGATTAAATTTGGTACAAACGAAACAAAATACATTGAAAACGACACCATGTTCCTGAACCAGGGAAAAGGCAGAAGTTTGTACAAAATACCGGTTAGTTATTAGATCAGGAACACTTCACTTTTGTTTGCGATAGAATGCCTGGAAGGCATAAAAATCATGTCAAATCAACATGATCAGTGATCTGAATTGCATTCTAATTCTTAAAGAGCTGGCAATACAAAAATAAAGGTAGTGCCCAACCCTGCATTTGTTTCAAAATAAATGGTACCCCCGTGTTGCTCAATAATGTTTTTCACCATTGTTAACCCAAGACCCGAACCGGTTGACTTGGTAGTAAAGTTTGGCTGGAATATTTTTTCTTTTTGCTCATCACTTATTCCGGCACCATTATCAATTACATAGGTGTAAATTTTGTTTTCCTGTTTTTCAAGGCGAATCGTAATTTTTCCTTTTGTGTTTTCAGGAATGGCCTGCTGTGCATTTTTTACAAGGTTATTCAGTACACGCAATAGTTGTTCCTTATCGGCATTCACAAATACATCTCCGGCTTTGTTCTCAAGTTGTACAAGGGTAGAGTCATCATCGGCATACAATTCAATAACGCCTTCAACCAAATGCCTGTAATCAATGCGTTCAAATTTACTGCCGGGCATTTTGGCAAGGTTTGAAAATTCACTTGCAATATTGGTAAGGGTGTCAATTTGTTCAATAAGTGATTGCGATATTTTTGCCAGTTTGGTTTCAAAGTCAGGATCATCTTTTTTAAGTGAACGCTGCATGTGCTGAATGTTCAGCTTCATGGGGGTTAACGGGTTTTTAATTTCATGCGCCACTTGCTTGGCCATTTCCCGCCAGGCACTTTCCCGTTCACTTTGTGCCAGGTAAAAGGCAAATTTTTCTAATTCGGCAACCTTGTTGTTGTATTCTTTTACCAAATCAGCCAACTCGTCCTTGCCTTTATACAAAATGGGTTTGTTTACTTTGTTCAATTGCATTTTTGCAATGTTTTCACGTATATTTCGCAAGGGTGAAATAATAATTTGCGTAACAATTACGGAGAGTAAAATGGTAAAGGCAAACAATACAACAAAAATATTGATGATGGCCATAAGGAGCGATGAAAATTCATTGTTGGCCGTGTTTCGCTGTTCAAATAAAGGAATATGTATGTAACCCAATAGTTTTTTTGAATCGTTGTAATACGGTAAGTAACCCGCTAAGTAATCAAGGTTGCCAATGGACTCTTCCTGCACAAAGCGGGGATTGCCTTTTACAATTAACTCATTGTAGGCTTTGTTGTTCATGAGGGGCGTCAGAATTTTGTAGCGGTATAACTTATTGGCCGAACTTTCAACCAGCATTCCTTTTTCATTGTAAAAATTAATGTCGGTAAAAAACACGCGCGATAACCTTTCAAGTTGCACTTCCAGGTGTTTTTTATCGGCCGGTGTTATGCTCGATGCGGTTGCCAGGCGTTGGTCAATCTCAGTTTTGACTGACTGGAGCTTCTCGGCCAGTAAATTAAAATTCTTAACTGAATATTCACTGCTGATGGCGTATTGGGTGGTTAATCCAAAAAGCGTCATGGCCAAAATGGTAAGTGCAATAAACGCAAGCTGAATTTTAGCACTCAGGTTAAAAAAGCTGTTCTTGATTTTTTTGTTATACAGAAACAATGAGATTAAGGCGAATTCAAATGCAAACAGGATCAAAATATAAGAGAAAGACGTAACGTGTGTCAACCATCCTGTAAGCGGGCGTGAAATGATCACAAACGAATCGGCTGTTGGCCTGTAAAGCAAATGCTCGTACTCCCTGTCTGAATAAAACTGAACTTTTTTCTTATACTGATCATACTCGCTTGCAGCTATTTTGTACAAAAAATCGCCCCGCTGGTCAACCACGTTATTGTTCACAAACCGTATGTAGGAATATTCCGATAGCAGCTTGGAATAAAACTGGTTGTTGTTGGTCATTAACTCCTGGAACCCGGTTCTGTCAGGAACATTTTTTGACCTGAATTCCACAATAAGCTTTGCTTCATTGCTAATTTGCGTGAGCGGAATAAAAGCAAGGTAATCCAGTTTATCGTGTTTATTGAAAATAAAATAAAGATGTTTTGACTCGGTGTTTTTGCCACTTAAGGCCATGGTTCGCGCATGGCGTGCATAATCCCTGGCGCGGTAATGCTCGGGGTAAACAGAGGTTGAATCGTCTAAAAATAGTTTGTAATTTACGTCCCAGTCTTTAAGAACCTTGTCAAAATATTTTTTGTCAAGATAACTGTTTACATTTTCAAAGGTATTTTGCAATCCCAATTGCGTTGAAGCGTAAAAAAACCGGTCAGCACTTATTTTATCTACAAATGAATTAAACTCAATTACAAGGTCAGGATCGCTGGTGTCGGCCAAATGCCCCGCCAAAACCTGTCGTTCTTCATGTTCCTCGCCCTTGGTGGATTCATAAAATATAGTGGCAGCAATAATTGAAAATACAATCAGAACAATTGAGGTTGAATTAAACGGGCTTAACGCTATTCGGTTAGGCCAGGCAATGTAAAGCAACAGCAGAAGTGAAAAAAGAGAAAAATGCCAAACGTACTGGCCGCCCCAGTATTTGTACATGACAAGAATAAAAGCAATGTGAAGCAAGGCTTGTAGGCGTATCATGGGCGGGTACTGGTGATAGAAATTGCGCAGCCTGCTTAATAAAAACAATTGTGTAAATAATCCAAAGCCCAATGCACACACCCCAATTATGGTATAGGTGTTAAGTGAGTTGATGTTTTTGAAAAAGAAATCAATTTTGGAATTCAAGACAAGGTTTTTTAAACCTGCCAGTAAATAATACTCACAACCTATCATAAGCAGGCACGAAACCGTCACATAAAAGAAAAATCGCCTTTTATTACCTTGCAAAAACAGGAAATACACCCGGTAAAAGAAAAGTCCGCAACAAAATACAGCAAGAAATGACAGGAGCAGGTCGCCTAAGGAAGGGTCCATGGCATTGCTCGCGAAAATCTCGGGATTAAAACTGTCTGACTGTTTAATTAAACTCAATGGGCTAAACACCGAAAGCAGGAACTTAAGTGTAAATAACAGGAGTAATATAAGTCCAGTGGCAATATAAGGCGAGCGGTGTGCCAGTAAAAAACCGAAATTCACACACGAAAGGAACAAAAGAAAAATGCCCAGGATTTGTATAGCAAAAATAATTCCGCTTATTTCAACAGTTTCGGCCGACTCCTGCGCTGTGATGTAAAACAATTTTTTTCCATGATATGAAAATATCCTGTCTCCTTTTTCTTTTTTTTCGCCAAGGGCCTTTATGCTAATTCCTTCGGGAATATTAAGCGAATTGGAGAATTTATGTTCAAGGTATGAATTGGAGAATTTGTATTTCCTGAAAAGCCGTACCAGCGCTACGGCTGTATAGTTGTCTTTTATCTTTGACAAGGTAACGTAATAGCCATTCCCAAGGTCTTTGAATTCAAGTGTGCCGGGGTGTTGGTTCAATTCGCTAAGGCGCACATAAGGTGTATGATTGCCGCTCCACCATTTGAGGCGTGACTTTTCGTATAAAAGATAAAATGGATTTACGTTACTGACGCTTGCCGGCTTTTCAGGCGCATCAAGTATAGTGGTTAGCGATACCCGCGCAACGGCCAGTTTCGCATCCATGTAACGGGTTATTTCGGCTTCAATTTCCTTATCAGAAGTTTTGAGGAGTCCAGCCCTGAAAAAAATTTCAGGTACAACCATCAATACAAGGGCTGTGAAAAATAAATTATATCGTGTAAACCGAATGCGTATCACTGCCAGTCAAATCGCTTGGTATAATACAGTTTGGTTGGAAAATAATTGTTATCTACCAATTTAATAAAATCTTTTTTCTTCAGGTTGGCCAGAAAATAATTTTCCTCACCATTCTTAATTTTTTCAATTCGTTTATTGTCCATCAACTCCTTCTGTTTTTTATCAAAATCAAAATAGGCCACACATAGTTTTGCGTTTTCCTGGTAAATAAGCAGGCATTCCCATTTCTCATCGTCTTTTCGCTTGCTTAGTACATATACGTCATCCACCCGTTTTATAACCTGGGTTTCATTGCAGGCAAACAAAACCGAAGTAGCATAGTCAATGAAATAAACTGTATCGCTTTTTAACAGGCACCTGAGCTCTTTTCCTTTTGGAGTTACCAATACGGAATCCCTGAAGGCATAATTTTTTTTACCAATTTCTGACAATGTGGCAAACTGCATAAACGGCACTTCAATTGAAATGGTGTCACCAGTAATGCGCAAACGTTTGGTGGAATCCTTATCACTCTTGTATAAACCACGAATATTACCAGGAAAACGGGTTATCTCATCTTCTTTACGGGGTTGCGCCTCTTTGAAATAAAAGTCACTGGGGTCCTGGCCAAAACAAGTTATTAACCCCACCCACTGGACCAATATCATGAGAAAAATTTTTCTTACTTTTAATTTCATATTTAATTTATGCAAAAAAGATGGCTAAAAGCAGGTAATCCTGATGAAAACACCGTTAACCTCTTGGCACAGGATTTAAATATACACAAAAATCTGGCTGCCGTACTGGTAGCCCGGGGTATTTTAAACAAGGCCGATGCACAACTTTTTTTTCGTCCGCAATTAGCTCATTTACACGATCCGTTTTTAATGGCTGGAATGAACCAGGCTGTTGAACGCCTTAACAAAGCAATTGCTAACAATGAGAAGGTTCTTGTTTTTGGCGATTATGACGTGGATGGAACTACATCAGTAGCGCTTGTATACTCGTATTTGCTGCAGTATTACAACCAGCTTGATTTTTATATTCCCGACCGGTATACCGAGGGGTACGGCATTTCCCTTAAAGGAATTGACTATGCTGCCGACAATGGCATGACACTTATTATTGCGCTTGACTGTGGCATAAAGGCGCATGATAAAATTGACTACGCAAAACAAAAAGGTGTTGATTTTATTGTTTGCGATCACCATTTGCCTGGCGAAACATTGCCTGATGGTATTATACTGGACCCAAAACGCAACGATTGCAACTATCCCTACAAGGAATTATCAGGTTGTGGTGTTGGTTTCAAATTTATGCAGGCATGGACAAGCGCAAACAAAAAGGATGAATCAAGGTTAATGGAATTCATTGATTTTTGTGCGGTAAGCATTGCGGCCGACATTGTGCCGCTTACGGGTGAAAACCGAATACTGGCTTACTACGGCATTAAAAAATTAAATGAATCGCCTTCACTCGGGTTAAAAACACTTCTGCAGGTAAGTAAAAAGGAAAAAGAAATAACCATAACCGACTTGCTTTTTGTTATAGGTCCGCGCATTAACGCAGCAGGACGCATCACCAGCGGGCGGTTTGCGGTTGAATTGCTTATATCGGCCAACGAAGAAAAGGCCATGGAGTTTGCATCACTTATAAATGAAAACAACATTGAACGAAGAATTCTTGACAAAAAAATTACCCAGGAGGCACTGGCGCTCATAAAAGAAAATCCTGGCTATGAAAAAAGCAAGACAACTGTTTTATACAATGCCGAATGGCACAAAGGCGTAATTGGCATTGTTGCTTCAAGGGTAACCGAACATTATTATCGCCCAACCATTATGCTCACCAATTCAAATGGCAAGGCAACAGGTTCGGCCCGTAGTGTAAAAGATTTTGATGTGCATGCCGCAATTGAACAGTGTGCCGATTTGCTTGAGCAATTTGGTGGTCATAAATACGCTGCAGGCCTTACCATAAAAACTGAAAACATTGAACCGTTCAGACAGCGTTTTGAAAAAATTGTAAGCGAATCCATTACCGAAGACATGCTCATACCATCTATTGAAGTTGATGGCGAAATTAATTTTGATGTGTTGTTTGAAGAAATGGTGGAAGGCCTTCCTAAATTCTACCGCATCTTAAAACAAATGGCCCCGTTTGGTCCTGAAAATTTTAATCCTGTTTTTGTGGCCAAAGGTGTAATGGACGCAGGTTATGCCAAAATACTTGGCGACTCGCATTTGAAATGCTGGCTGTACCAGGCATCAAATCCACAATTGCGTATTGATGCCATTGGTTTTGGCCTTGGCCACTTCTATGAAAAAGTACGTGATGGCAGGCCGTTTGACATTGCTTTTTCCATTGAAGAAAACGAATGGCAGGGAAAAATAAAATTGCAGTTAAGCATTAAAGACATTAAAATGAGTTGATGCACGCGTTTAATTAAGGCATTAACCTTTCAGCTCACGGGCTTATTTATTTCCTTCGCTCAATCTCTTCTTTCAACTCCTTGGCCCTGTCATAATCCTCGGCTTCTACTGCTTCTTTTTTGAGTCGTGTAAGTTCTTCCAGTGAAAGGGCCGAGTACTTGCCTATGTTTGTGCCAACATCTTTCATTTTATAAACATTGCCAAGTACAACGGGAAAATCCTGGCCATAACCATAGCTCACCGGGAATTGTTTTTGTCCCTTGAATTTTTCTGAAAGATCAGGAACAGCATTTTCTACATACAACGATAATTCTTTCACCGAAATTTTAGCATCACCATTCGAGCCATCAGCTTTACCTGTAAAGCCCTGTAAAATGGCATAGGTGAACACGCCATGCCCCAGTGAAGCAAATTCTCCGGCCAACTGGTCTGATGCGCTTGCCGTTAAAAAGTAGGTTCCGGTGCTGCGTGCAAGGTTGGCCATTTCTTTTTCATTCAGGGCACCGCGTGTTGAGGCAATGGCTTCAACGGCTCCACCGCTTTGACAGGCATCAAAAATGAACAATTGTTTTTGTGCTACAATGTTTTTTGAAATGGTCCTGAGCTCATCGGCCGAAATACCTTTGTCTTTTACCATCTCATTGCTGTAAAAATTGGTCACATCATTAGGCACAAGGTGAAAAACCGATTGTTCGCCCTCTTTGGCAATGGTCATTGTGCCATGGCCGGCATAATAGAATATAAATACATCGCCCTGTTTTACCTGGCCTTTTATTTTATCTACCTCGGCCAGTATATTTTTTTTGGTGGCCTGCCCATCGGTTATGAGCGATACTTTTGTTTCCGAAAAAAGATCCTTTGAGGCAATTTTAAGTGATTCAACAAAGCCTGTTGCATCAGGAACCGCGTATTTTAAATCATACGATGATTTTACGTATTTATTTACGCCAATGGCAAGTACAAACAATCGGGTGGGTTCCTCACTCTTGCCTGTGTATTTTACAACCGTGCTTTTTGAACTTTCCGTCTTTTCATCGTTAACCGCTACAATTTTTATCAGGTTATCGCCAGGAACCAAATCAAGTTTTACGGTTGATTTGAGTGCTTTATTTACCTCGTGAATGTTTTCATTCTCGCTAAAAACAAGTTTGCCATTCTGAAACACTTTTATTTCAACAATTCCACCACCCATGTCAATGGAGTTAAACTCCAGGTTTAAAGCAGCCTGGTTGGTTTCAAGTGAAATTTTGGGTGTCCCTCTAAAACTAATGGTATCAACCGCAGGGGTAATAAACGCAACCGTTGGACTCGGTTTCAGGTTTGAAATATCCAGTTTAATGGCTTCCAGCTTTTCTCCTTTTAACAACGCAGCAAGCAGGTTAGGGGTAAAAAATTTGTCAAAGGTTGATTCAAGTGGTATGGGTTTTTTCCCAACTATTTTTTCCTGCCAGGCTAATTTTCCAATAGCTTCTTCTGATCCATCCATCCTTCCGTCACGGCCAACAGTTACAAAATCATCATTTGCGTCTGAAAAAATATAACCTATTATGCTGTTTTGCTCAATGTTGTACAAACGTACAATGTTATTATCAAATGAATTAATGATAAAGTGTTTCTTGTCGGCCAAAGGGTATATGCGCGAAACGCCAACCCCAAGTTTTGAGAAATTGATTTTTATACGCCCGTACTTGTCATTTTGCGTGGTAAAAATTTTCTTTTTGGTACTTATATCAATCACGTCAAATGACGTACCGTCCTGGCTGCATAAAAAATAATTGTCCTGTATGCACATAGAGGTAAATCCAAGATTGGAATTGAACTTTGATTTTGAACTGAGTGATTTTATTTTATCATCACCAAAATCATAATACTGTACAACGTTATTAAATGCCGGTACAAAATAAGCGCCTATCCACCCAACAACCGGCACAATACACATTCCGGCTTTTGCTACGGTTAGTACGGTATTTCGCCTGATCCCACACATGTATAATTTGCTGCCATCAGGGCTGTATTGCATACTTGAATATTTTGCCAGGCCAAACGTTTTTGTGTTTTCACCGGTCTCAAGGTTATAAATCTTTACATTTTTCCTGTCTGGTAAATAAAACGTGCGGCTGAAGTTGGTTCTGCCAATGGCAATCTCATTTTTCTTCGGATGAAAATCAATGGCGCTTATGTGGTGCAGGCCAACTGATATATCAAGAATATTTTTTTTATTTTGAAGATCGTAAACAAGTAAAGCTGAGCTAAACTGCCCAATAGCAATATAGTCGTTTATTTTTCCAATAGCTATTTTTGTAATTTCGTGCGATACTTTTAAATCGTGAATTTGTTTACCTGTTTCAACATCGTAAACGGTTACCAGGTATTTGTCACTAATTGCAATAAGTTTTGTGCTGTTGTAATTGAACCTGATCTCAAAAAGGCTGCTGTAATTGCCGTTAAACTTCAGCAATGTCTTTCCATTGCGCATGTTTACTATTTTTATAACCTGGTTGGCATAGGCAAAAGCAATAAGCTTCCCATCGCCCGAAACAGTTGTGCCAACCTGTTTTGAAACAATTTCTTTTTCATTAAAGGTTAAGCGTAGCTTGTCAACAGTTTGAGATTTTAAAACGGGAATTGATACGAATAAACACGCAGCAAATACGAATAGCAGTTTTTTCATGGATTTTTTTGAATGCCTAAAAATAGTGATTTTACGTATGAAAAGTGGGGCAATTACTATTTATTTGTTCAATCGCTTAAACCAAGCCCCGGGCCGGTGAACTACTGGTTTTGTACTTACCAGGTTACTGTTTGTTCCTTCGGGTTAATATTCCTTGATTTCGTGTATGAGTTCTTTGTTGATCAACTTGTTTATCATCAAAATTAGGCACGCAACCACAATTACCAGCAACCCAAAACCTATCCATTTAGTATCTGTTCCGCCACCAAACGAATCAAAAAAGCTTACATCGTATCCATGTCCCATTAACCAACCCATTGTTACGCCCAAAGCATTGTTCAGGAAATGGAAAAATATGCAGTACCATATATTGGCAGTTGCCAGGTATATGTAGCCTAACGCCATGCCCATGAAAAAACGTGGAATAAACCCGTAATAACTAAAATGTACAAAACTAAAAAGGGCAGCGCCTACAATTACAGCAACATGAACGTTCCTGAATAGTTTAATGAATAAGCGTTGAAAAATACCTCTGAACAGCAGTTCCTCGCCTATAGCCGCAAGCACGGCCGTGGTGGCAAGGTTAATGAAAAGTGATGAATACCCGGGCTGGCCAAGCAATTGAATTTTAAATTCATCATTTGAATTTTCCATCGCCTTAATTTGCTCACCAATTTCGGGTGAAATAAATGAAAAGTCCAATTGCTGGTTAAAATAAACAAGAAAATTTGCTGCAGGAAAACACGCTAAAAAAACCAATAAAATAATTCCAGCCATTCTCAATGTTACAACCCTGCGAATTAAAAAATAATCCTGTTGCGGAAATTCCATCAACCGCCTGAATACCGTTGCAGGTGTCAAAAACACACAAATAGCATGCACAATGTAATTGGTTTGAATGTATGCAAAAGTTGAAGGTGTTAGTTCATTTGACAACACATTGTTTTCAGCAAATGTGTTTACACCCCAAAATGCTTTTGCCAGCATCCAAAATACCAGATCGCCAACAATAACACCTAAAAAAACCAGGCTAAACACCGTCATCAGGTTCATGCCCGGGTTAAAATTGCGTAAAAAAGGAATTTTGCTTTCCTGTGACATTATGTGCTATTTTTGCGTTCCGGTAGGTATCAGAACAATGGTAAAGATAGGAAATATAGAACTCGGGGAATTCCCTCTTTTACTGGCTCCTATGGAGGACGTTAGCGATCCACCGTTCAGGGCCGTATGTAAAAAGCACGGGGCTGACCTCATGTATACCGAATTTATTTCCTCAGAAGGGCTTATCAGGCACGCGGTTAAAAGCAAAAAAAAACTCGACATTTTTGAGTATGAACGCCCTATAGGTATTCAGCTGTATGGCAGTAACATTGATAGCATGCGTGAGGCAGGGTTGATTGCTGACCAGGCCGGCCCCGATTTAATTGACATAAATTTTGGATGCCCGGTAAAAAATGTTGCCTGTAAAGGCGCAGGCGCAGCCTTGCTTCAGGACATTCCAAAAATGGCCATGATGACGGGTGAAATTGTAAAAATTGCAACCCGGCCGGTGACCGTAAAAACCCGCCTTGGCTGGGATGACACAACAAAAAACGTAACCGAAGTAGCCGAACGCCTGCAGGACGTGGGCATTGCAGCCCTTACCATTCACGGTCGCACACGTGCACAAATGTATAAAGGCAGTGCCGACTGGACAATGATTGCCGAAATAAAGAATAACCCACGTATAAAAATTCCCATTTTTGGCAATGGCGATATTGATAGTCCTGAAAAAGCAATTGAATACAAAAAGCAATACGGAGTTGACGGTATTATGATTGGCCGCGCAAGCATTGGTTACCCGTGGATTTTTAATGAAATAAAACATTTTGCAAAAACCGGTCAGCATTTACCACCGCCCACCATTGCCAACAGGGTTGAGGCCGCAAGCCAACACCTGGAGTTTTCAGTAAAATGGAAAGGTACAACACTTGGAATTTTGGAAATGCGCAGGCATTACACCAATTATTTTAAAGGCGTACCGCATTTTAAGGACACGCGTATGAAATTGGTTACCTCTAATAACATTGATGAGATTCGCGAAACACTTATTTCAATTCCCGAAAAATTTACCGAGTTGGTATAACCCTTAGTTCAGTTTAGTGCGTGCCCCCACTCAATCTTAAATTTGAAATCTTAAACTTGAAATCACTTACCCTCGTGGGGTCGGGCTGTACGTTCCAAGTCCTCCCCTGAAGTAAAGCGCCTAAATTTATCACTGCTATTTAAGCTAATTCATTGACGCTCTCACTTCAGGGTGCGGGCTTTCCACTTCCATCCCTCACGCGGGCATAACCCGTAGCTAACAATTATTCGTTTATTCTATTCTATCATACGGTAGGTTAGCTTTTAATATTATTCCATAGTTTTGAATATGCTTAACAAATTTATTGGGCTGGCACTTGCGTCAGCATTGTTTATCACTTCCTGTGGAGGTGATGAAAAAAAAGATACGGGAACAAAGGAAAAACCGGCAGGTGATACAACAGCTAAAGCTGAAATCAAAAAGCCAGAGCTGGCGTTTGATACCCTTTGGACCGACTTTTCAAAACTCATTGCAGGCCAGCCAACATTAAAATATTGTAAAGACATACAGGCAAAAGATTTTTATGCAACGCACATGCAGTTTGCCGACACCAGCTGGAAACGTACAACTGACAGTATGCTTGCGCCCATTTCAAAATGGATCAAGACCGAAAAAATTACCGATACAAGTGACAACAGCCTGTGTTTTTACCCGCTATCGGGCCCCGATTTTTTATTTGGCAACGCATTTTTTCCAAACGCAACCAATTACGTAATGCTTGGCCTGGAACCAAAAGGCAAAATGTGTGATTTTCGTGAGTTAAAGGACGATGCCCTTAAACGTTATTTTGACGGCATTCGCCAATCCATGAAATACCTGAACAAAGCAGGATATTTTGTGACGTCCCACATGAGTGGCGATTTTGGTAAAGCTAACCTGAACGGCATGGTGCACATGATGCTGTACATGATGGCACGCACAAATCACACCATTTGTGATGTATATAATGTCTACATTGATACTGATGGAACAGCCGTACGTATGAGTGACAGTGTAAAAGTTTCCGATACAGCAATTACTGCAGTTAAAATTGAATTTTTATCACCTGACCGTACCGTAAAAAAAGCAGCTTATTACTTTAAATTAAACGCAAGTGACGAGTATTTGAACAACCACAAGGAGTTTAGTGCTTTTGTTGACGGTTTTGGCAAACGTGTTTCCTATATGAAAAGCGCATCATGCGTATTGCAAAATACCAACTTTGCGGTAATGCGTGGTCTTGTGCTTAACAGCAATAAAATTTTGCAGGACGACACGGGTGTGCCATACAAATATTTTGACAAGGAAAAAATGGACATGACCCTGTATGGCAAATATTCAATGGTGATTGATGACTTAAGCTGGTGCCTGCAAAAGGAATTGAAAAAGGACCTTGAAGCAAGTAAAAAGTATGGTCGTTTACCATTCCGCATATCGTACATTGGAAATTACGGTGAAGGCGTAATGATTTATGCCAGAAAAAAATAATGACCAGGTTCATCTTCTTTTTTTCTTTTTGCTGCGCAACCTTTTTGTCACAGGGGCAAAAAAAAATTAACCCATCGCAGTTCACCACTGAGCAAAAGCAAGAGTGGAATATGTTTATAGAGGAATGGAGCGGTAACGGAAACGGCACCTGTATGCCCATGATGGAAAACCTGATTGACTCAGCCAAATGCAATAAATTTGAATTCTTTGCTAACCTTGCCATAGGCAATGATGGTATGATCAAAAAGGTAAAACGCGTAAAAAGCAAAATTCAGTGTGAATTAAAGCCAATTGAAAAGGAGTTGCTTGACTGTTTTGTAAGCACGCTTAAAATGGATATGAATTTTCGCTTTAAAGCACTAAAAGGAAAAACAATTTTGAATGCTGCTTTATAAGTCAGGCAGGGTTACTAAGCAAACAATACACTGCGCATTGAAATGGATCCCAAATCAATGCCCTCGTTAAAATAGCTCAATTCATCTTTTGCATCTGCAACGCCCAACGAGTAGAGTAACGGTAAAAAATGTTCGTTGGTAGGATGGGCTTTTTTTGAAATCGCTCCAAGCTCAGCATAATTTACAACGCCTTTAAAGTTTCGTTCATCAATAAAGGTTTTCATTTTCGAATCAAATTCACTGGCCCAGTCAAATACCTTATTATTTTCCCAGCTTATTACGCCAAGGTTATGTACCATGTTGCCGCTTCCAATAATCATTACACCTTTTTCGCGCAATGATTTTAATTCCTGTGCCAGTTCAAAATGGTATTGCGTATCGCGTGAGAGATCCAGGCTCAGCTGGTAAACAGGTATATTTGCCTTTGGGAACATTTGCATTAATATACTCCACGTGCCGTGGTCCAGTCCCCATTCATGGTCCTCTTCAACATGCGCTTTTTTTACTGTTTGTATGGTGAGTTTTGCAAACTCAGGTGAACCCGGTGCCGGGTATTGTGCATCAAATAATTCCTGCGGAAAACCACCAAAATCATGAATTGTTTTTGGTGTGGGCATGGCGGTTACTTTTGTTTTACCACGCGTCATCCAATGTGCACTTACGCATAAAATTGCTTTTGGTGCAATTAGTTTTGTTCCTAGTTCACGCCACCTTTTACTGTAAGCGTTGTCAAGAATTGCGTTCATGGGATTTCCATGCCCTACAAATAAAACAGGCATGCGCTCACTCGCAGGAAGCGAACTTAATGCATTAAATGCTTTTGAAATATCGGTTACCATAAGGCCGGTTAATGTCAGTAGTGATTTTTGTATAAATGCTTTCCTGTCCATTCTTGAGGACTAATTGTTGTATATACAAATTTAGGCAATTTAATTATGATAACCAATATATTAGTAAATATTTAACACCAAACAGCGTTGGATGTTGAGCAGTTATGGGTAAATAACAGTGGTTTGAACTCTTTTACGCGTCCAGTAAATTCTTGATTGGTTTCCAGTAATACGTTTTCCAGCCTTTTTTTAAATCCTCTACTTTATGTTCGGGAACACCTTCCTGGGTAAAGTTGAGTTTTGTTCCTTTGCCGTCCTTATTAAATTCAAAAGTGCATATGGAAAAATGGTCTTCGGGCCATCCCTCTTCAGCAAAATGCCAGGCCTGCACAATTTTTTTTCCGTCCACCAGTTCAATGTTATAGCCATGTACATAACCATCAAATACCTGAAATTTTCCTTTAGGCTTTTTATTCATGGTTGTTTTACCGCCAGTAAACTGCCCATGTTTTTTTGCATCCATAATCAATTCGTAACATTGGGCGGGTGTTGCATTGAATTTTACGGTTTGTTTTATTTTTTTTGTCTTCATACAATTTAATATAAAAACAGGCGCAGCCAGGAAACAGCGTCTTCTTCGTTTTTGAATATTTTAAATGGCGTTTTTGGTTTATTTATTTTGAGGTAAAATTCGGCAATAAGCCTGTATGCAAGGTTGCGCGCCACAATGGCCGAGGCGGTAACGGGTGCCACGGCTTCAATTTCAATGGCATTTACTTTTGCTTCTTTTGTAATGCTAACGTGTTCCATGGCATCAAACAAAAACGGTAGCTTGCGTCCATCGCAAATATCATTGTACGCATCAAGCAAACGCATTTGAAGTGGAATATCCAGTGTAGTTCCTTCCTTGAAAAGTACGTAAACTATGCTGTCAGAACGTAATTTTATTGTTGCCTCGGGCAGTTCAACTGTGCGTATGTAAAGGTTTTCCGTTTCCATTGAATATGCCGCTAAGCTAGAAAAAAAAGTGCCATAAAAAGGCCAAATTAATTTACTACTTACCGTTCCTGGTTGTTTTGGTGCTCTCAAAGGGAGAATCGTTCAAAAACTGCCTGAGCCATTCAACGGCTTTGTCTTCCTTGCTAAAAATCCTGAACGGCTTTTTTGGCTTATTTACACGGTAATAAAATTCAGCAATAAGTTTATAGGCAAGATTATTGACTAATACGGCAGTTGCCTTTACGGGTGAAATGTCTTCAATTTTTACAACGTATTCTTTCGCCTCTTTGGTAATGGTAACATGATCCATGGCCTCATACAGAAAAGGCAACCGTTTGCCTTCACAAATTTCAGCATACTTTTCGTGAAGGCGTACCTGCACATCCAAATCCATGGTAATTCCCTCTTTAAAGGTTACCTGTATAATGCCGTCATACCTTTCACGTATGTAAGCCTCAGGTATCTCAATCTCTTTTTTAAACGTTGTTGTCAAATGGGATGTGCTTGTACGAAAATAACAATTACTAAAGTTAAACAGTGAGTTTTACGGGCTTTTTTTTGGCATAACCAATTTAAACAAAAAAACCCGGCTTTGTTTGCCGGGTTATGGTATGCCGGTCATTACCGGCAACTTAAAATAAACTGGGAACTATAACTATTGGACAATTACCAGGCGTCCGGTCTCTGTGGCATTGCCACTGGTAATTTTAACCATATATGTACCGGCATTAATTGTATGTGTATCAAAAAAACACAAAGTGCTTCCCTGGAATATGGTTTGCGTTTGAATAACCTTTCCTTCAACACTTATCAAATCCACACGCCTGTTATGCTGCAACTCATTTTTACATTGCACAATCACCTGTGCGTTGGCCGGGTTTGGAAAAATAGTCATTTCAAAACCTAGTACAACCTGCTCACTAACCGAACTTGGTGTATAGGTGGTTAAGCCCCCAGGTAATGAAGTTACCAGCTGCACCACTTTTGTGCCGTAAAATGTAGGACCCACCGCATACGGGTATGCCGAATTCCAGTTATCATCAACCGTAGTAAAATAGCAATAAATACCTGCCGGATATTCGGGTGTCACACACACACGGCCATTGTGTTCATCCAAATAGTCAGGCGTTGAGGCCGATGTTGGAATGTACTCGTAATCTTCACGGTAACGTCCAAGGGGGTACGTTGCATTGATGGGTGGTCCGTCCGTCACATCTGTTCCATCAGCATAATGGGTGCGTGCACTCATGCTGCGCAATGCATAACTTGATTTAATACGAACTATTCCTCCGGTTCCATCCAGATTTTTGTATCCATATGCACCATAAATCGGAAAACCATCATAAGCAAAACCCAAAAGAGGTGAATGAACAGTTGAATCAATAACATATAACCCATCTGCTAAATACGTATCGCAAATATTGGATATAACGCTCAGGTCAAGGTTAAATGCACTGGGATTTTGATGGTGGTGGTAATTGGTTCCTGCCGGATGACCTTTGGCACAATCAAAACCCGATTTCTCGGCAACTATTGCATCTCGGTTCCATACACCGTCACCCGGTCCACCTGGAATAGGACCCCCAGCTTCGGCACTGGTTGAACTTTTCCATGAAACACCGTCACGGTAATCAAACAATGAAACTCCATTTAAAAACACACCAATGGTTCCTGAGGTTGTTGCCGTAGGTGTTCCTGTATTTTGAACAGGGCTTAAAGGTATACGGTAAATATTATCATTGTCTTCCCCCTGGTTGGGATTTCCATCCAGGTAAGGCCCAATAATGTATGCCGGTATACCACTACAGCTTATATATGCATGCGTTGTGTTGTACGCAACCGATTGTACGTTGGCGGGGTAAGTGGCGTCAATTATAGGTGTTGCGCTACCGCTTATGTAATGACGGCCTGTTAATCCTGATGTATTAATGTACCATGATGTAATGGCAGGATTGGTTTGTGCACTTGCATTAAGAGCAAACAGCGCAAGCAAAAACACAGGCGCATGTATCAATTTGTTTTTTTTCATTTTATTTTATGTTGGTTACGTTTATTTTTCAGCATGTTTAGGTGGCGGCCCCATCCTGCGTAATACTTCCTGAATGATTGAATCAAAAATTTCTTTTTGTGTTTCAGTAAGCATATTGCGCAGCGACTTAAAGTGAATATAGGTTGCTAATTCAATTTCCTGTTGATTTATGCCAATGGCAGTAGCCCTGGCGCGCACCAGCGAATCATTTTCTTTGGTGTTTTTTAATTGTTCAAAATAAACGTTGCGCAATTTACGGCCGGACTTGCGTAATTTCTCCATTTTACTGCGGTGTTCTTTTTTGAGTAAGTCAAATTTTGCAATTTGTTGCTCGTCCAGTTCCAGTTCATTAATTATAAATTTGTCAACTCCGTGCGGTCCACCATGTGGGGGTGGAGGCGGGCAGGGCCTCAATAAAACAAATGCCATTAAACCCATATTGCACAAAAGCATAACAATGGTTGCCCATTTCCATACGGCTAAATTTTTATTCATATTTTTTTAAATTTTTATTTATTACAGATCATGGCTTAAATAAACCTTCATTAATAACTATATTCAATATTATCTCCTATTTCACTAACCAAATCTTCATAATAATGTTCGCTGGTTGATGTGCTTGTTTGTGTTGAATAAACAGCCACACTGGCATTCATTATAATAAGCGTAAGCATTCCTATAATCCAATTCCATTTTAGCGCAAAAGCCGGTACTGGTTGTTCTTCCAGCCTGAGCATAACCTTATCAAAGGTGTAAGCATTTGCTTCAGCACGTTTAATGCCGTTTAAACTGGTTAGTGTTTCTTCAATCCTGCTGTTGTTTGTTTTTTGCATGCCGGTAGTTTTGACGCTGTTAATTTGATATTCCTGCGGGCTACTTGAAATTTTTTGCGTAATAATTGCCCAGGAGTTTGCGAAGGTTGCCTTTTGCCCTCATTAACAGCGACTCAACTGACCCAATAGTGGTTTTCATGATTTCTGCAATTTCCCGTTGAGGTAAGCCTTCAACATAATGCAGTACATAAGCTGTTTTTTGGTTTTCCGAAAGGTTATCAATGGCTTTAAAAAGAATAACAGAAAGTTCTTTTTGCTCCATTTCAACTCCGGGGTGAACAAAGTCGGGAGCATCATTCATTTTAGAGCCATTAAAAAAACGTTGCACAAGTCCTGAACGTTTTTTGCTTTTGTTATGTCGTAATTTGTCAAGTGATTTATTGATAGCAATGCGGTATATCCAGGTTGCCAGGGTTGATCGCCCATCAAATTTGTTGACTGAATGGTACACCTCAATAAAAACGTCCTGGGTAATTTCTTCGGCATCTTCGGCATGTTGTAAAACGCCAATACAGGTATTGAATACCTTGTTTTTCCAGGTATCAACCAAAAGCCTGAAAGCTCCCTGGTTTTTGTTCCTGAGGGCCTGTATTAATTCGGGGTCTTTCAAATGCAACTTGTATAGAAAACGCGTGCATTCTGAAATACCCTACTTATGTCCAAAAAAAAGCCACACGTGTAAGGTGTGGCTCAATAATATAATATGATTAATCAATCAGTGTAATTCTTTTCTGAATTACAAAAACGGCTCAGTTTATTGTTCAATCAAACGCATTTTAATTTCCTGCAATTCTTCACGGTTATAATTGTTATCGTAATTCATAACCAATTCCATGAAGTATTCAAATGTACTTTGCTCTTCATCCGGTTCAAAGTCTTCAATTTCTACTTCAAATGTACCATGTTGCTCAATGTATTCATACGCCAAACGCGTAATTTTTGTAAGCATTGGATCCTTAATATCAATAAAATAATTGCGCAAGGTTTTTAAATCAGCAATAGTTTGATCCTTTGCCGCATTGTCTTTTGCAAAATTCTTTGCAATCTTGTCGCAAAGGCGTTGTGCTTCATTCTGGGTCATTTCTTAAATTTTAAATTTTAAATCCTGTTCGGGAACTCTTTTTTAAATGTCGAATTTAATCCCTTGCGCCAAAGGTAATTCATTTCCGTAATTAATGGTATTGGTTTGCCTGCGCATGTAAATTTTCCATGCATCGCTTCCGCTTTCCCTGCCTCCTCCGGTCTCTTTTTCACCGCCAAAGGCCCCGCCAATCTCGGCCCCAGAGGTACCTATATTCACATTGGCAATGCCGCAATCGCTACCGCTTTGTGACAAAAACTTCTCAGCCTCACGCATATGCGTTGTCATAATGGCGCTCGAAAGTCCTTGAGGAACCCCGTTTTGAAGGGCAATGGCCTCCTCCAGGGTCCTGTATTTCATCAGGTACAAAATGGGGGCAAAGGTTTCATGCTGTACAATTTTAAAGTTGTTTTCAGCTTCATAAATGGCCGGTTTTACATAGCATCCCGACTCATAGCCAGCCCCGCTTAGCACTCCGCCCGGCACCACTTCTTTCCCGCCTTCCACATCAACCTGCTTCAAGGCTTCAAGGTACTGGCCAACGGCCAATTTATCAATTAACGGACCAACATGGTTTTTTTGGTCCAATGGATTTCCAATTTTTAATTGTGCATATGCATTCACCAGTTTTTCTTTTACTGAATTGTAAATGCTTTCGTGAATAATCAACCTGCGTGTTGTGGTACAACGTTGACCGGCTGTTCCTACTGCACCAAACACAACCGCTGTAACGGCAATTTTTAGATCGGCATTTTCAGTTATGATAATGGCATTGTTTCCGCCTAACTCAAGCAACGATTTTCCTAAACGTGCACCAACTGCAGCACCAACCGCTTTGCCCATACGGGTTGAACCGGTAGCTGATATCAAGGGAACACGCACATCGTTTGACATTAATTCACCCAATTTACCATCGCCAATGGCAAGGCATGAAACGCCCTCAGGAACGTTATTGTGCTTGAATACTTTTGAAATAATGTGTTGACATGCTATGGCGCACAAAGGTGTTTTTTCACTCGGTTTCCAAATACAAACATCGCCACAAACCCAGGCCAGCATACTGTTCCAGGCCCAAACCGCAACCGGGAAATTAAAGGCCGAAATAATGCCTACAATTCCAAGTGGGTGGTACTGCTCATACATGCGGTGGTTAGGGCGCTCACTGTGCATGGTTAACCCATGTAACTGCCTGCTTAATCCAACAGCAAAATCGCAAATGTCAATCATCTCCTGCACTTCGCCCAAACCTTCCTGCAGTGATTTTCCCATTTCGTAACTAACAAGTGCACCAAGATTATTTTTATGAATGCGTAACTCTTCGCCAATTTGCCTTACAATTTCGCCACGCTGTGGAGCGGGTTTATTGCGCCAAACCTCAAAGGCTTCCTTTGCTTTTAAAATACAGGCCTCGTATTCGGTTTCTGTGGCCGAATATACTTTCCCAATCAGTTTTCCATCAGCTGGCGAATGTGATTCAATTAACGGGCCACGTGTATGAAACCAGTAGGTACCGGTTGAAGAGCCTGAGTTCTCGTTCTCTAAGCCAAGTTCGCGTAAGACTTTAGCAATATCCATAATTTTAAAATTGGGAGGCAAATGTAATGGTTTTGTTTAGTTATTTTAGCCCATAATTAGCGTGGAAATACAAAAAAATAAAAATGGGATTATTAACCGGTTCAAACCAATTCATTTGGTGCTGGTTGTGGCTTTTTTGGTGCGAATTCCCTATGTTTTTTTTACTTCATACACCCACGATGAATTAAGCGCACTTGTTCGTTTGGATTTTAACAGTATTGGTGAATTAATTTCTAAAGGCGTTTTAATTGATTATCATCCACCACTTGTACAAATTTTTCTGTTCTATTACACAAAAATTTTTGGACAGGCTGAGTGGGTTGTAAAAATGCCATTTGCTTTATGTGGCCTGGCCAGTGTGTGGGTTATTTACAAAACCGGCAAAAAATATATAAATGAATATGCAGGCGTATTAACAGCAGGTGTGCTGGCTGTTACACAATTGTATATTTACCACAGTAACGTGGCAAGGCCTTACGCACCCGCACTTTTATTCACACTTTTATTCCTGCATTGTTTTTTGAAACTGGTTGTTGACGATGACAAAAAAATAAAAACAAAAATTTTATACGTCCTGTTTGCATGTTGTGCAGGTGCCACGCATTATTTTGCTGGTTTAACGGTTGGCGTATTGGGTATTTGTGGCATTATTTTACTAAAGCGCCATCAAATCGTTTCGTATTTCAGCACAAATGCCATCATTGTTGTGTTGTTTATTCCACTTTACTTCATTATGCAAAACCAGTTAACGCATGGCGGTTTGGGCGGCTGGTTGGGTGCGCCCGAAAAAGGTTATGCGTTTAAATTCATTCTTTACCTGTTTCATTACGACCGGCTTTTTCTTGGTTTTTTTCTTGCAGCGCTTGTACTTGCGTTTATACAATTGTTCCGCAAACGCGAATTAACGCGGGTATCGCTACACATTGTACTGACGTGTTCATTTGTTATTGTTTACGCCACAGCCATTCTTTATTCAAAGTATAAAACACCCATTATGCAGTTTTCTATTTTGCAATTTGGACTGCCATTTTTGTTGTTAAGTGTTTTTTCAATTTTTCATGCCCTTCCAAAAAAACCGCTCAACTGGTTTACACCCTTATTCCTGCTGTTTGGTTTATATAGCTTGTTTTTTACACGCCTCAACCACGACATGATGATGGATTATCCGTATAAGGCGTTTGCTGAGTTTTGTGAACCCATAAAAAGAGATAACCCGGATAAAAAAATACTGGTGGTTACAAGTGACCGCCCTGAATTCATTGAAAGGTATTTAAAAGGAAATAAGAATTTTAAAATTTTCAGCATATACAACATTGAAAAACCGTATGAAATGGTGTGGAATGAGGTTCAGGCATACAACCCTGACAAAATTATTTCAGGCAACTGTGACTTTAATACATACGGCTTGCTTCGTTCTCAATACCGCTACTATGAACGAAAAAAGGAGGGGTTTCTAAATAATTTTTTTTTATTTTCAAAAACAACAAAAAATATGTGTTACCAGGAAATACCTGACGCACCAAATGTGTGGTTACACAAAAACGAAAGGATCATAATGGATTCTGCTAACCAATTCTGCAACCTGGCCGATACTTTGTTTATGAAATTAAATTTATACGGAAGTTACCAGCTGAAATTCGAGGCCGAAATCAAATCAACCGATCACAATCCACTGGTACTTGTGCTCGAGTTTCACGAAAATGACCAACGAACATTTTGGTATGGTGGCGAACTTTTTACGAATCCATCAGCCAATGAATTTAACTACACCTATACAAGCTTCGATATGTCGCATGAACTAAAAAAGCATGACATCGAAAACCTTAGAATTAAGTTTTATCTGTGGAATGCAAAATCAGGTAAAGTGCAAATCCAAAGAAGCACGCTGTCGTTTCACGAGCCAAACAAGAAGTTGTACGGCTTAACCGAAGATTTTAACCGTTAAAACGTTTGATAAACAAATTCGAATTGACCGGTCAAACGCAGGTTACTCCACTTTCAAATTCCGTATAAATTCATTCAACCCTTCCAGCGATTCGTTGTGAATGGTTTCACAGGCATCAAGCATGATGATGTACCTGATTTTTCCCGGGTAACGCTTAAAACCGGTAACCGGGTTTACAAACCGTATGCCTTCACCCCTTGGCATTTCGTATGGTTTTTCAAATATCATTCCCGGTTCCATTGGCTCATCGCGATCAAATGCAATAAAATACAAATGCGCTCCACCCTGGTCGGGATAATAGTCTTTATTGGTTACTTCTTTGGCAATATGCTTGCTTTTTAGTGTTTTAAATTGCACATCCTTCGCAGCATCATTTCCCTGCATGTATTTTTTTAAATACTCTTCAATCGGACCTTTATCCACTGCTGTGGCCAGGAAAAATATGGAGTAGCCGGGTTTTCCATTGTTCTTTCGCGGTTCCCCAAGTGTAAGAGCACATCGTCCTTCTTTCGCAGGCATTGGATTTATTTGAAAAGCAGTATCCACTTTTATACTGAATCCCATCATGGTATTGGTAAATGTAGCCAGGGTGTCCAAACTAAAACTCCAGGTGCGTCTTGCGTCATATGTACTGTCAGCACTTGGTAATGGCAATTGTGAATTTATAAGCGGCAACATAAATTCTTCGCTTGATGCAGCCTTCCCGGTAATTTTCCTGTATTCTGAAAAGCCTTTTGCCGAGTGTCGGGGCATCATGGCCAGGTAAGCATAATACGCGTACGAATTCCAAAATTCAGCATGCGGTTTTGCAGGTAATAATTTTTCCGCTGTCAACATGTTGTTCATCCCATCACGCGTCATAGTAGCCGATGCCAATAAATCACCTAACAGCCAGTAACCACGGTAATCTTTTTTTGACATAGCAATGGCCTTTTTAAAATGTGTTATTCCATCTTCAACATGGTTTTCATAATCCAGGTTGTGAAAATAATGGCAAATTTGTCCAAGTAACAATTCGGTTTCAATGTTGTGTTTGGGCAGGGCTTTTATTTTTGTGTACGATTCTTTTAAGTGTAAACTAATAGCTTCTTTGCTTACTTCATGCTTCCATTCACTTCCGGCCCAACTCTGGTAATACGGCACATTTGTCAAAACAAAATCCACATCGGCCTGCACTGTTTTAATACCCGGAATTTTTTTGGTGTCAATGGCATTTATTTGTGCAAATGAACGTTGACAGAAAAATAAAATGATAAAAGATAAAAAATAATTGCGCATGATAAGTAAGCTTAACTGTTTAGGGCAACTTAATAAAATATAAACCTGGCAGTTTGTTTTGAAATCATTTAACCAAAAATCAAAACTAAACTAACCTTTTGCAGGTATCTTGATTTTTTGCCCAACCTGCAACCTGTTCCAGTTCACATTCGGATTTAATTTCTTGATTCCTGTTGCCGAAGCTCCTTTTCGTTCAGCAATTTTGTACAAGGTATCGCCACTTTTAACGGTATAATAACTTACCGATGCCAGCGATTTGTTATTTGCAGTTGTTGTTGTTTGATTGGTTGTAGTGGCATTGTTTGTTGTGGTAGTTGTGTTTTCGGTTGAACCAGCTGTATTCTCCTCGGGTTTCGTACCTGAATAATAAACAAGCCACCTGCCGTTTTTTACATACTGCCCTTTAATATTGTTCCACTTCTTTAAATCGGCAACGGTGGTACCTGTTCGCAATGAAATGGCCTTTAGCGTTTCATTGTACTTAACTTTTGTATACTGTTTAACCGGTTCCGCATTTCCGTTTGCCAGTTGCGGTTTACCATTATAATTGTAAATGCTGTCAGCATACAAAATAAAATCACCTACTTTGTTTTTCGGAAGAAAAATGTGGGTCTTCTTGTCATCACCCGGTACAATGGTGGTTTTGAACAGGGGATTCATGTACTGTAAATCTTCCAGGTTAATTTGCAATACCGCGCTCACGTGTTTTAAATCCAGGCGTTTGTCAATATGCACCGTATCAAAAGTAAAGTATTGCTTTTTGGTGTCATAAGGAACAAGGTTATGTTCTACATAATAGTTCATGAAATAATTGGCAGCAATAAATGCCGGTACATAACCACGTGTTTCCTTGGGTATGTAAGGAAAAATTTCCCAATAATCGGTTTTACCACCTGATTTGCGAATGGCATTGTTGATGGTGCCGGGTCCTGCATTGTAAGCAGCTAAAGCCAGGTTCCAGTCTTTATACCAATTGTACAAATACTTTAAAAATTTACAGGCAGCTTCTGTTTCTTTAATGGGATCGCAACGCTCATCAATATATGAGTTTACTTCAAGGCCATACATTTTTCCCGTAGGGTACATGAATTGCCACAAGCCCACAGCACCTGCCCATGATTTAACACTTGGGTTTAATGCCGACTCAATAATTGGTAAATATTTTAATTCCAAAGGAATGTCATACTTGTCAAGCATCTGCTCAAACAAAGGGAAATAAATTTCGGTAAGGCCAATTAGTTTTGAAGTAACACCCCTTGCCTTTATCAAATACAAGTCAATGTAAGCCTGCACGTCTTCATTATATGTAAGGTTCATGGGTGAACGGGCATCCAGTTTTTTCAACCGCGCAGCTATGGTTGCTGCATCAGGTCTCGGAACCGAATCACTTGGCATGGTGTATTTTGCTTTGTTGCGTACAACGGTAAATTTGTCGTTGGCTAAATAGTTTAAGGCCTCCAAACTGTCCATGGCAACAAGTACGGGATCATCTTTGCGTATTTTTTTAACACGTAGGGTATCGTCACTTGCAATTGCATTTGTTCCAATACCAATTAATAATATGAATGCTAGTACTCTCATGTTCTCTCCTAAAATCAACTCGGTTAACCACCTGCGTGGTGCGGCAATCAAAATACAAAAAATACAGTAATGTGCAATGGCCGGGACGGCAATTTTAACTATTTTACGCAAGCATCCCTTCAAGGGTTTTTGAAAATGCTAACAATTTACTCTCTGTAAATTTTGGTGACATCAATTGAATACCATAGGGTAAGCCATTTGAATGTACACCCGCAGGAATGCTAATTGCAGGAATTCCACAAATAGGCGCCTGCACTGTGAAAATATCTTCAAGGTACATTTTTACAGGGTCAGCACTGTTGGCCCCAAATTCAAATGCTGTTCCTGGTGTAGTGGGTGTAAGTATAAAATCGTGGCCGGTAAATATATCATCGGTATGATTTTTAATCAGCCTGCGCACTTTTAATCCTTTTGTATAATAAGCGTCATAATATCCGGCACTCAACACAAATGTGCCAAGCATAATTCTGCGCCTCACTTCTTTCCCAAAACCTTCGGTACGCGATTTAACGTAAGTGCTTTCCACGTCAGTTGCATTTTTGCTGCGGTATCCGTAATGCACACCATCATAACGCGCCAGGTTGCTTGAGGCTTCGGCTGTTGTTAACACATAATACGTAGGCACCAAATGGTCCAGGTACGGAAAATTTACTGCTTCAACACTATGGCCCTGGGCTTTTAATTTTTCAACTGTTGCGTAAAAATTATTTTTTATTTCAGGGTCAAGACCGGGGTTTTCAATACACTCCCTTAAATAGGCAATTTTATATTTTGTATCCGATGCAGGCAATGCACTGTAGGCTTCGGTTTTTGTGCTTGAGCTGGTGCTGTCCATTGGGTCTTTGCCAGCCATCACCTCAATTAACAGGGCGCAATCATGTACATTGTTTGTAACAGGGCCAATTTGATCAAATGATGAGGCGTAGGCCAACAAACCATAACGTGAAATTCTTCCGTAAGTGGGTTTCATGCCAACCGTACCTGTAAATGATGCGGGCTGGCGTATTGATCCGCCTGTGTCGGTTCCCAATGCAGCAGTACACAATCCGGCAGCAACTGCAGCACAACTTCCACCGCTTGATCCACCTGGTACACATTTCGTGTTGTGTGGGTTCAATACATTGCCGTAGTAGGAGGTTTCGTTGGAGCTTCCCATCGCAAACTCATCGCAATTGGTACGTCCAATTATTATAGCATCTTCAGCAAGCAAACGCTCAACAGCCGTTGCAGTGTAAATACTTTCAAATCCTTCAAGAATATGGGATGATACCGATACTTTATGTCCCTTGTAAGCAATATTATCTTTTAGGGCAATAACACAACCGGCAAGTTTACCGGCAGTTTTGTTTTTTATTTTTTCATCGGTTTTGCGCGCAAGTTCCAACGCACTTTCAGTAAATACTTCAAGGTACGCGTTCAGTTCTTTTTTTTCGGCAATAGCTTTCAAGTAATGTTGAACCAAATCAACACATGAGTGCTTTCCCGAAAATAAATCTTCACGGATTTTGCTGTAGTGGCGAACTTCCATTCGTCAACTGTGACTTTGAAAAAAAAAATTAGGATTTCTTTGGGGTATTGTCGCCTTCACCTTTTGAAGCGTCCTTAAATTCCTTCACGCCACGGCCCAAACCGCGCATTAATTCAGGAATTTTTTTGCCTCCAAATAACAACAACACAATCGCAAGAATCAAAATGATCTCGGTAGTACCTAACTTTCCTAAAAACAATAACTGGTGCATTTTTCAATGTTTATGGCTGCAAATATAGGGCAATTGCTCAAAGTAACATCACCATTTTTGTGTTAAAAGATTGAATTTCTTGTACTTAATGATAATCAGCGGCTTAAAATTGTCATGGTTTTGTCATGTACAGGTTATTATTCTTTTACCAGCCACGGATTGCACATATTACACAGATTTTTTCAAGAGTTCAATTATGCTGCACCCCCTCGGCAAAGTTCGAAACTGGAAATTCAGCACTCGAAATTCCTCGCGGGCCGCGCTTTCGCCTTTACTCCTCACAAAAAGTGAAAGAAAAGCCTCGTTCCTGATTGAGCAGCTATAAACTATTTTTTTACTTATGATCCAGGCGTAGCGCAGTATCCGGCTTTTCTTTCACTTTTTGTTCCGGGGTATCGGCTCTATCGCTTGCAGTATTTTCATGCTTCAAAAAAGTAACCACATAAAAAAACCGGAACAATTAAATTCCGGTTTCCTTGTATTTCCAGCGTCTTGAGTCTAGCGTCTATTAATCTATCACTGTAAAATCCGGGTAATCTTTCTTGCTAAACTTAAACTTAGCATCTTCAACCTGCACATTGGGTGTAAACTTTGTTACGTCCAGTTCAATCACATCACCGTTTTTACCTTTTACGGTAACGGTTTTCACTTGTTCTTTTGCTTTGTCAATTTTTAAAATCACTGTATGGTATTTTGATTTTTTGGTATCGGTAGGGAATAAGTGAATTTCCTGCATTCCTCCTTCTTCCTTAACAAAACGGTACTTAAATCCTTTTTCCCAAATGGTCAGTAATTTGGTTGGGTTGGTAGTGGCATCGCTGTTGTCTTCAACCGTTTCTTCGGTACACTCTTTTTCTTTCATCAAAAGGGTCCACACTTTTACACCATCACACAACACTTTTTGCTTGCCAAGGTCAATAATGTATTTTGAACCCTTCATGGTAGCTGTACCTTTTACAGTTTCATTTGTACCACTGGTTTTATTGGTGGTTTTCATAGTAAACTCAACCTGTATGGTTGAATAGGCCTTTGTTTTCTTGCTTAATTCATCAAGAATTGTTTTGGCCTTTGGATCCTGGTCCTGCGCCATAGTCACGCCTGTAAAGGCAAGAGCGGCAATGGTTAAGAATAATTTCATATGTCAAAAGTATATAATACTGCCATACCCGATTTCAAAAACTATTCCAAAGGATGTTAAATGCGCTTTTAACTGTGTTAAATACTTGTTATTGAACATGAATACGGGTATAAATCAGTGTTTTACCAGGGTTGGATGCAACCTGTTCTGCAAATCCTTAACTTAAGGCATTATTTCCAATCACGCATTATGCTTAAAACAGGTCTTCTTTTTTTCTTACTGGTTTTCTCCACGTACGCAAAATCACAGTCGTTTGAAATTTCATTTGCTTCGGGTGAAAAATTTGAGCCCAATGGTCAACTTGAAATCCCATTAACATCACCTGACGAATTTTTTGGTGGTGTTTATTTTCGCCTTATACAATTCAATACACTCCCAACAATTGAGCAACGCGCTGCATTAAAACAACATGGAATTGAACTGCTTGATTATATTCCCAACAAAGCGTATACAGCCTGTATTTCATCAATGGCTAATCTTTCTGCGTTAACTTCGTTCAATGTTCGTTTCGTTGGTAAAATTAATCCCCTGTATAAAATCAGTAAACAAATAGCGGACAACATGGTTCCCGAACATGCTTTTGTAAATGACAGTATTGCGTACACATTTACGTATTATTCATCGTGTAGTGCAGAAGTGGTAAACAGCTTTTTTAAAAATTCAATTTACAGGATCACGTATCACAATAAACACGCTAAACGCATAACGGTTCAAACCGCCTACACAAAAAATTTTGACATAAAGGTTATTGCCAAAATTCCTTTCATTTCATACGTTGAATTTAAAGCGGCACCCCCGCAACCTGAAAACAAAAGCGGCCGTACATTGCACCGCTCAAATGCCATTGCCAATGATTTTATTTCAGGCAGGCATTACAATGGGGCCGGCATTAACGTTGCCTTGCAGGATGATGGGGTTATTGGTCCGCACATTGATTATACCGGACGTTTGCCACAACAATACCTTGATTATAATTTAGGAGACCATGGCGACCATTGCGCAGGAACCATTTTTGGAGCAGGTAACAAAGATCCTGACGGGCGCGGCATGGCCTGGGGCGCTAACCTTTACGTATACAAAGCAAGCCAGTACCAGGGTTTTGACAGTATTTACAACCATTACATAAGTCCCGGCATTGTTATAACATCAACTTCGTATAGTGACGGTTGCAATGAGGGCTACACCAGTTTATCTGAAGAACTGGATGAACAAATACGTACCATGCCATTGCTCATGCACGTTTTTTCGGCCGGTAATGAAGGTGCACAGGATTGTGATTATGGTGCAGGAGCAGGTTGGGGAAATATTACAGGTGGACATAAAGCATCCAAAAATTCAATTGCTGTGGGCAACCTTGATTTTATGGATAACCTGAACAGCTCAAGCAGCCGTGGTCCGGTTGAAGATGGGCGCCTGAAACCTGAGGTTTGTGCAAAAGGCACCAGCGTATATTCTACCATTGACGCCAATGACTACGCATCAAAAACAGGAACGTCAATGGCGTGTCCGGGTGTTGCAGGCACACTGGCACAATTGTACCAGGCATATAATTTAATTAACGGATCAAATCCGCCATCAGGTCTTTTAAAATGTATTTTAATGAATACATGTGATGATTTGGGAAATACCGGCCCCGATTATAAATTTGGTTATGGTCGCATCAATGCACTTCGTGCGGCCAAATTAATCGAAACAAATCAGTATATAAATAGCAGTATAACTACAGGCACAACAAATACGCATACATTAAATATTCCCATGGGCACACTTGAAGCACGCATCATGGTTTACTGGAACGATTATGAGGCTACCCCTGCAGCAGCAACTGTGCTGGTAAATGACATTGATATGCGTGTAATTGATCCTTCAATGGCAAACTTCTTTCCTTATGTGTTGGATCCTACGCCCAGTGTTGCTAACCTTAACGCACCGGCAACCAATGGAGTTGATGTGTTGAATAACCATGAACAAATTGTTTTGGTAAATCCTTTGCCGGGAATGCATACCATCGAAATCAATGGCACCAGCATTCCACAGGGGCCGCAGGATTATTTTATTGCCTATGAATTTTTGACCGATGAAATTACACTTACCAGCCCCATGGGTGGTGAAAATTTTGCCCCGGCCGAACCTGAAATCATTCGATGGGATGCGTATGGAAACGCTGGCACATTTTTATTGGAGTATTCAATTGACAGCGGTTTAACATGGACGAGCATTGCAACCGTAGCGGCAACAAGCCGCGCCTTTAACTGGAGTGTTCCCGCAGTAATTTCAGGTAAATGCCTGGTACGTGTTACCCGAGGCGCAATTTCCGATCAAAGTGATGCGGTTTTTTCAATTATCAATATTCCCACAAGTTTAACCGTGGCATATTCATGTCCTGATACGTTGCAATTAACCTGGAATCCTGTTGTTGGTGCAACTTCGTATGATGTATTTATGCTGGGCAATGTGTATATGGACTCAATTGCAAACACCACAACAACGTCCATTGAAATTGCCATGCCGTATATAAACACAACCTGGTTTGCGGTACGTGCACGTGGTCCATTGAACGCAGTTGGAAAACGCAACATTGCCATTGAAAAATTTCCGGTACTGGTGGCATGTGATTTATTGCTTGATGCAGGTTTAAACGCAGTGGTTAGCCCGTTGCCGGTTAATTGTAACGGATACGGAATGGAAACAGTAAGTATTGAAATTGTGAATGGAGGAACAACTGATTTGTTAAATGTTCCGGTTCACTACCAGGTAAATTCAGGTGCTGTGGTAAATGAAATATATGCCGACACGATTTATCCGGGCGATACAGTCACGTACAATTTTACAACACTGGCCAACCTTTCAACCCCGGGAAATTACATCATTCAAACATGGGTTAACTACGGTGGCGATTTAAATATTTATAACGATACAACCCAAATTTTTATTGACTCAAGTTCCTATTACCCGGTTACTTTCCCGTATAGCGAAGATTTTGAAACGTTCACGGTGTGTGGAACAACAACAGGTTGCAGTACGGTTTCATGCCCACTGGCAAATGGATGGAAAAATATGTTGAATACCGATGAAGATGATACCGACTGGCGCCCAAATGCGGGTTCAACACCAACAAACAACACAGGCCCTTCACAGGATTTTTTACCGGGCGATACTACAGGTAAATACGTGTACATTGAGGCATCGTCCTGCGCATTAAAAGTGGCTCACATGACATCGCCCTGCATTGACCTTTCTGCAGCGCTAAATCCGGTACTTGAATTTGCTTACCACATGTATGGAGCCAGCATTGCTTCATTGCATGTTGATGTGTACAATGGCGGGTGGGTTGAAGATGTAAAAGTAATAACGGGTGACCAGGGTGACCAGTGGGGAACAACAGTTGCTTCATTAAGTGCATTTGCAGGTTCGGGAGTAAAAATACGCTTTAGGGGTTACACAGGTTTTTCATCTTCCTCTGACCTGGCTATTGATGCTGTAAAAGTCATGGAAGCAAATTCGGTTGAAGAAATTTCATCTATTGGCAATTACAATGTGTTTCCAAATCCAAACACGGGCGAGTTTACGGTTGCCATTGAAAACACAGGTGAAAACACGTTGCTGATTATTCGTGATGTATTGGGCCGTCAAATTCAAATGCAAAACCTTCAGGCATCATCAACAAAAACAATGTTTGATTTAAGCACCAACCCGAATGGAATTTATTATTTGGAAATAAGCAAAGGAGAAAAAAGCAAAACAGTTAAGCTCGTTAAGGTTAAATAAAAAATCCCCAACCAATTTCCTGGTTGAGGATTCTCTTTTTTATAATTAGTAAGCCTTAAATTTACTTTATTAGTTTGTAGTAGTGGTTTTCCAGCGTATTCAAAATGGCCTGATTGAAACGTTTTGACGATTGCTGCCTATGCTGACGAGCGGGATTCAATATAGCGCTGTCAGCATCCTTATAAGCTTTGCTTCTTCAGGACTGCCGCTACTTACTCCTTCTTGTCTTTCACCTCTTCAAAATCAACATCGGTTACTTCTTCATCTTGTGTACCCGTGTTGTTTGTGTTGGTATTAGGGTTAGCTCCATCAGCTCCTGCACCTTGCTGGCCTGCATTGTACATTTCCTGCGATGCCGCGGTAAACACTTCGTTCAGTTTATTTATTCCTGCATCAATGGCAGCAATATTTTTTGACGCATGTGCTGCTTTCAGTTCATTCAGGGCTGCATCAATTGGTGTTCGTTTATCAGCTGGTATTTTATCGCCAAACTCTTTTAAGTTCTTTTCAGTTTGGAAAATTAAGGTGTCAGCCTGGTTTAATTTTTCAACTTCTTCTTTTACACGCTTGTCGTTGTCAGCATTTGCTGCTGCTTCGTTTTTCATGCGCTCAATTTCTTCTTTGGCTAAACCTGAGCTTGCCTCAATGCGTATTTTTTGCTCTTTTCCGGTTGCTACGTCTTTTGCACTTACACTTAAAATACCATTGGCATCAATGTCAAATGTTACTTCAATTTTAGGTACACCACGTGGTGCTGGCGGAATGTTGTCAAGGTTGAATTGCCCAAGTGAACGGTTGTCTTTTGACATTGGTCGTTCACCCTGCAGTACGTGAATGGTTACCGATGGTTGATTGTCGCTTGCTGTTGAAAATGTTTCCGACTTTTTGGTTGGAATAGTCGTATTCGATTCAATCAGTTTAGTCATAACACCGCCCATGGTTTCAATTCCCAATGAAAGTGGAGTTACATCCAGCAATAACACATCTTTTACTTCACCGGTAAGTACCGCACCCTGTATAGCTGCTCCTACGGCAACAACCTCGTCAGGATTCACGCCTTTTGATGGTTCTTTTCCAAAGAATTTTTTTACAGCTTCCTGAATGGCTGGAATACGGGTTGACCCGCCCACCAAAATAACTTCATCAATATCGCTTACTTTCAAGCTTGCATTGTCCAATGCTTTGCGGCATGGTTCAATGGTGCGTTGAATTAAGCTGTCAGCCAACTGCTCAAATTTTGCTCGTGTCAATTGTTTCACCAAAAACTTGGGAACGTTGTTTGACATGGTAATATAAGGCAGGTTAATTTCTGTTGTGCTTCCGCTTGACAATTCAATTTTTGCTTTTTCGGCTGCGTCTTTCAAACGTTGTAAAGCAATTGGATCCTTACGCAGGTCAATTCCTTCTTCGTTCTTGAATTCGTCAGCCAACCAGTCAATAATTACCTGGTCAAAGTCATCACCCCCAAGGTGTGTGTCACCATCGGTTGATTTTACTTCAAATACACCATCGCCCAATTCAAGTACACTTACGTCATGTGTTCCACCACCACAGTCAAACACTACAATTTTCATGTCCTTGTTTTTCTTATCAAGTCCATAAGCAAGTGCAGCTGCTGTTGGTTCGTTCAAAATACGCCTTACTTTCAAGCCCGCAATTTCACCGGCTTCTTTGGTTGCCTGGCGCTGCGAGTCATTGAAATACGCAGGTACAGTAATTACAGCTTCATGAACTTCATGCCCAAGAAAATCCTCAGCGGTTTTCTTCATTTTTTGAAGTACCATGGCTGAAATTTCCTGTGGGGTGTATTTCCTGTCTGAAATTTGTACGCGTGGAGTATTGTTATCGCCTTTTACCACTTTGTATGGTACGCGTGAAACTTCTTTTGTTACTTCGTCAAACGTGTTACCCATGAAACGTTTTATTGAATACACGGTATTGGTAGGATTGGTAATGGCCTGGCGTTTTGCAGGATCACCAATTTTACGTTCGCCACCGTCAATAAAACCCACTATTGAGGGAGTTGTTCTTTTTCCTTCACTATTTGCGATCACAACCGGCTCGTTACCCTCCATTACAGCAACACAAGAGTTGGTTGTTCCTAAGTCTATTCCAATTATTTTTCCCATTGTCTTATAATTTTAAAGACAACAAGTCAATACATGTGCCAATTGGCATAAATGGCAAAAAGCCAGTAAAAATGGCAGAAAAGTTAAGTGTTTATGACAAAACTAAGGGCAAACCACTGTAGGAGGGCTTGCCAGGGTATAAATAGTAGAAGTTGTGTCAGTGCAAAAAAGCAGGTCATAGGTATGACTTCCATGTACTAAAAGCCGCATTGGCCCCAGACCCAGTGTTTTATTTTGAAGGGTTTCATGCACACGGCTGGCAAATATTCCAAGGCCGTTTGCCACATTGGTAAATTCAGGACGCTCCTGTACCAAACCGTTTTGGGCAGAATTAACGCTAATATAGGTGGCAAGGTCATCGCTGGCTGCATAAACCGACACGTCAATTGCCCTGAAAACACGTTTGTAAACAGCAGGATTATTGTTTGCCAGTACAGCCTGTCGTACGGTTCTGTAAAACGCCTCACCTGAAATATCATAATTCACAATTCCATCCACAATGTCATTGCTGGTTGACTTTCCAACAACCCAATCATGGTAAACACGGGTGGTGTCAGTGCTGGTATACTCATCCCACTTAATGCGCAGCATGATTTCATACATATCACTTGTAGTAGGGGGTACAAATTTTAAATGGTGCTGGTTGTATACATTTGGCTCAGGATCGCTTATATTATACGTACCAAAAGCAAGGGCCGTAAAATTGGTAATGCTAAAGTCCTGCTCAAGGCCCGTTTCAGCTGTCACTTCCTTCTCACGTGCTGTTCCTTCATTTATATGCGCAACCAGTTTATAGGTGTTGGCAGGATTCAGGGTTGTGCTTTTGAAATAATAAACGGTTTGTTCAGGGGCAAAAAACACTCCTGTTGTTGGCCTGTTTACCAATTCAGTATCGCGAAGCGGGTAGGTATTAACAATAACCCCGTTGCTTAATTCCTGCACATAGGCAGTAAGATTATCGTATTCTGAAGAGTCACGAATAAGGGCATAGTCATAATAACTTCCATCGCCCAAGAATGCTTTATTGATTTTTACCCAATGATATTCATCATTTTGATCAAGTAAACCGTAAACAATTGTAATGTCCTCCCAATCGGTGTTCAACTCAACTTTGGTTGAGCATCGTGAAAACACAAGAAGCGTAGCTATAACCGCAAAAATCCTTAACATAAGCCCCAAAAGTAGTGAAAATACAGTCGGTAAAAACTACCGTTTATGGAATAAAACCTTACGTTGCCACATTGGGCAAATAAGGCTAAACCAGCTATGAGTGAACTATACCCAGGCTTATTTCAAGAGGGTAACATGACCCATAAAAACCTTATTTTCACCATCAAGCGAGCTTTTAACACGTATTTTCCACACATACACATCTTCCTTGCTCATCATATCATTGTGTAACCCGTTCCAGCCAATTGCTTTGTTGTTTGAATAAAATATAAGCGTGCCCCAGCGGTTGAAAATAAACAGTTCATACGTGTTTTCAACTTCGCCCTGCAATACAGGATGAAAAACATCATTCACTCCATCACCATCACTGGTAAACGCATTTGGCACGTAAAGCAAAAACTCGCCTCCAATTACAACATCGTGACAGGCTGTGTCCATGCAACCATATTCATTCACGGTAGTTAAACAAACCGGGTAAACACCACCGTTGTCAGGCGGAAATGTAAACGAAGGATTAATTGCGGTTGATGCGCCCAGGCCCGCAAAGTCCCAGGTGTATGTTGACCCGCCTATGGTAAGGTTGGTAAAATCAATTTCGGTATTAAATACATCAGCTGGAATTGGACCAAAACTAAAATCAGCTACGGGGTAAGGCCATACGCAAATTTGGTTCACAATACTGGTATCAACTATACATCCATCAACTGTTGTAACAGTCAAACTGATGGTGTAACAGCCCGGTGTTGTAAAGGTATATCCATCGGCACAATTTGTACTTGTTGCACCGTTTCCATAATCCCAAAAACACGATCCGGTTAATGCTGGATTTGTTGTGTTGTTAAAGTTTACAACAACCGGTGTGCATCCTTGCGTGTTGTCAACGGTATAGGTTACTGCCGGCAATGCAAATAAACTTACAGTCACGTCATCAGTTGCTACAGGTGTGCCGCAATTGTCTGCAGCAACCACTGTCCATATGGTTTGTGTGGTGGGCGTAACACTAATGGTTTGGCCGGCCAAAACACTTGCATCAACATTGTTACTCCAGGTATAGGTATACGGCCCACCGTTTCCGCCACTTGCAAAAGCGGTTAGGGTTGCGCTAAAACCTGGACAAACGCTTGTATCACTGTAAGCAATTACATTCAGGGGTGGATTTTCAAAAACAGTTACGCTATCGGTATCGGTGCAGCCGTTAGCATCCGTTCCGGTTACTGCATAGGTGGTTGTTCCCGGTGGATCTACCAGGTGTGATGCGCCTGCGCCCAAGCCATTATCCCAGCTAAAATTAATGCCTCCTGTTCCACCAACGCTGTTGGCGCTTATGCTTGCGTTTTGTCCAATGCAAACTGTTACATCGGGCGATGCAGTTACAACAATTGGATTAGGTGCGGTAATGTTTGTGATGCCTGTTGCAGTACAACCGGTGTTATCCTGCACAACAACATTGTATGCTCCGGTACACACGTTTATAAACGCATTTGCCGGTTGAAATGCTGTACCTCCATCAGTACTGTACGTATACCCGCCTGTTCCACCACTTGCGGTTATGGTAATGCTTCCCTGGCAATCGCCCGGACATTGTTCAGGTGTAGTATTAATGGCTGTTATAATCACCTGAGATGGCCCTCCAACATTTGTTGCTGCGTTGGCAGGACAACCGTTGTTGTCGGTAACAATAACGGTATAGGCACCTACGCAAACATCGGTCACTAGAGCCGAAGATCCCAAAGGACCCAACGGACCTGTCCATGCTATGGTATAAGGTGATATTCCTCCACCTGGAGCAACCACTACAAATCCATCGCAGGCACCAAAACAACTTTCATCCTGGAAGCCGGCCGCAGCTGTTACCTGCGTTGGTTCAAGTATAGTGGCTGTTCCTGTAGCCTGGCAACCCAATGCATTTTGAACAAGAATATTGTAGGTGTTCGGACCAAGGCCGGTAAAATTTCCGCCAGCCTGGAAACTTCCTCCAGCATTAATACTGAATTGTGTTGCACCCGTTGCCGTTATGGTAATTGTTCCATTATTATCTCCAAAACAAACTACATCAGTGCTAACTACGTTATCAAGGGTGACTTCCTGCACATTTAAAACTTCGGTGTCGGTTCCTGCACATGCACCAGTTACCGTATAGGTTATGGTATTGGCTCCAATGGCTGCAAGCGATGGGTCAAATACACCGGTAGTTGCATCAATGCATGTTCCGCAGGTAGCACTCCACGTTCCACCAGGCGTTGCACTGGTTATAGTTGCGGGTGCGGCTGTATTGCAAAATGGTCCTGCAGGATTTATGGTTGGTGATCCTCCCGGATTTATGGTAACTGTGCTTGTGGTTGTATGGGAGCAGCCATCAGTTGTGGTAACGGTAAGTGTGACTGTATAGGTTCCTGCACCTGCAAAGGTATGTGAGGGATTTTGAAGAGAGGAAGTTGCTCCATCGCCAAAATCCCAGGCCCATGTTCCTAGTGTTCCCCCATTCGGATTAGAATTGTCTGTAAAGTTTATTGGTATGCCTGAACATTGAGGTGCATCATCGGTAAACGCTGCAATGGGATTAGGGTTTGCAAAAACAGTTGTGTCAAGTGTAATAGCACAGGCACTTCCGGTAATGGGGGTAACCACTACTGAATAGGTTCCGCCTGTAGCAACAGTAATACTTGGTGTAGTTGCACCCGTACTCCATAAATAACTTGATGCACCTGCAGGCGCATCTATGGTAATAGGCGTTCCTGAGCATACGGCTGCTGCGCTCATATCAAATAACATGGCATCGCAACTTGCATCAACATACGCATAACCCGCATGTCCTCCCTGAGCGCAATCTCCAACAGTAAACTCTACGGTTACATTTTGTCCTACATAAGGTGCAAGTGGAATAAATACGGTTGTCCATGCTTTATATTGCCAACCGCCAGTTACAACCCATCCGGGTTGTCCGTCACCAGCAACGGCTTCGTATTCGGCACAGCTAATGGATGCGCCAGCTGCATCATAAACACGCATCCGGAAATAAGGTTGTTCATTTGGTGTGTGGCCAGCATCCTGAAGGCAAACAGCATAATTAAGCGTAAGAATTGCGTCACCAGTTGATACCAGGAATGTCTTTTTAATTTGCGATGCACCATTACCGGTCATGGTAAAATCACCAATGGCCGCGCTGCACGTACCGCCCGGGTAAACCAGGGGAAATCCTCCAATTCCATCAGTGCCACCTGTACAAATATAATGTTCGTCATATGCGCTGCCCGACATAACAGGTGTTGAAGCCGATACGCTGGAGAAAGAGGAAGTAGATACAGGTGTGCCAAATGAGAATGGTGCTGCTGAAGGGTAAGGAACCGTTCCGGTAAACATATCCCAATCGGTAAAATCACATGTTTCAAAATCTGGGTTCAGGCATGGGCTGCCGGGTGCACGTGTTGGTGTTGTGTGCGTATGGCCATGGTCGCGTTCATGCCCGTGTTCCAATGTGGCTGAAAGTTTTTTCCATTGACGTACACCCATGGAATTATAACGGGTTATATATTCATTCTTGATGGAGTCGGTAAAATGGATGGCACCGGTATAAGATATGGTACCTTTTAGAAATTGGCGCATCAGCTTTACCCTGTCCCCATGAATGCTTTTTTCAAGATCAAGCCTGAAAAGGGTTTTAGCCTCGGACGAAAGCGATTCAGGGAAATTTACCTTCTCAATGATTTGCTGGCAAAAATCCACAGGCCGCATCAGGTTAATAGCTTTCTTCTCAGCTTCGGATGCTTTATCACTACCGGGCAATAAGCCTGGGCCGGTGGTTAAAATTTGTGATTGCCCGTTTCCAACTAAAACGATTAAAAGCAATCCAAGAATGAGGTTCCTGTTCTTCATGGTTATTTGGTTGACGAAAAGTAATCATTTGGTTGCTCCTTAAGTAGTTTTGTCGAATGTTTTGACCGCTTTAACCTATTGCGTTAATTCTGTAACAATTCTCAAATTGGAAAAAAATAAATTTGACAATCAGCTAACTATGAACTAAAGTTTAGTTTTGATGAATCCAAGAATATGGAGGCCGGTTAAAAACGTAAATGAATGGCAAAAAAAAGACCGGCCAGGGGGCACGGTCTTTTTTATAATGTATAGGTTATTTTAGTGTTTTACCACAAGTTTACCGGTTTTAACCCCGTTTGAGGTTGTGATTTTTACAAGGTATGTTCCGTTGTCAAGTATTGCTGTATACAATGTATTTCCTTGTATACTCATTACTTGTTTTCCGGCCATATCAAATACGTTCACAGTTGCGTTTGCATCAACATCCATGTTTGTGTGAGTGCTTGATGGGTTAGGATACAGGGAAATACTGTTGAAGGTGTTTAATTCATCAACCCCGGTAATTAAAACTACATCGGAAGCCATACGCGGACACAATTTACGCTCACTAAAGCTATAGGTTAAAACGCCTCTTACCTGGTAGTTTGAACCAAGCGTTGGTGTAAATGAATACATGATGTCATCAATACGAAGTGTATCGGGTGCAGTATATTGTGTCCACATACCAAAACCAATGTTTGGATCGGCACAAACCGAAGTGGATTGTGCAAATACGCCTTCGTACTCCTCCATATTGCCCTGGGTGGTTGTAATAATAGCCGGGCCTGCAACTATGTTTCCTGAACTTACCACAGCAAAAGCGGTAACGCTCGTTAATCGGGTATTGTTAAAGTTTTCCTGCACGGTGCCGGTTACAGTAACACTGTCGCCAATAGCAGGAACATTTACGGCATCATTTACTTCAAGACCATTCCATGCGCCTGCATTTGACTGAATGAAATAACCTCCTGTAAATACAGCGCTCACAATTCCACCTGTGTTTACTACCTGCGTAGCATAAGGGCTGTCATAAGGTGATACAGTTGCGTACTGGATATCGTAAATGGAAGTGGTAGTTGGGGTCAGGGTTGTTTGCGAAATAACAACGCTGTCAACCATCATGTGATCTGGCGCAACTGTAGCCTTAACAGAAAGAATAAATTCCGCAGCGGTAGTGTCATTTTGCGATGTAAGGGTTAATGTATACTCGGTCCATGTAGTGGTATTTACACTTACATAACTTGTATAGGTATATCCTGAAAGTGCAGGCCCTCCATCAAACAATCCGGCACGAATATCGCCAACACCTTTAGCCCAGAACTTAATTTCATACGGAGTGGCGTCTGTAACCGTTAAGGGTTGCGTTGTATAGCGTTTGTGTGAGGTTGTGGCGTTTGTCAATTGCACGCAATTGCTGCCGTACATGGATGAGCCGGTAACCTGCACAGCATTTGGCGCAGTAAAATTGGTTTTTGCGCCAAACCAATCAGTTGGTGAACCCGAGGCCCAGTTTTCAAAACTTGAGCTAAATACCACTTGTGCATTAGCGCCAAATAACGTTCCTAGCACTAACGCTGTTGTTAAATAAATTTGTTTCATATTTTTTACTTTTTAATTACGTTTTTATTCTGCAATACTTATTTCATCCACTTCCCATGTGCTGCAACCAGTGGTTGTGCCAGTGTATTTAAAGCCAATATGTACGTTGCCCGAAAGGAAAGCCGATAAATTGGCGGTGGTGGTAACCCAGTCACCCCAGCTTGCTCCACCAGAAAGGGTAAGTCCTGTTAATTCTGTCCACGTACCGGTTGATGGTGCTCCACTCACATAGTCAGTTGAAACATATACTTTCAACGCTGGTCCTGAATATTGCCAAACATTCCTGAACGATAACACAGGCGCTGTTGTTGAAGACAGGTTAACCGAAGGAGAAATCAGCCATGTTTCACTGTTGTTATTAGTGCCCGTATACCCTGTAACTTTACCAACGTAATCACCACTCACGCTGTATGTGGTCCATGGAAATGCACCTACTACGTTTTGATTGGTCCATCCGCCTGATGTAATACTGTTGTCATTAAAATCCTTGAATAATAAAGGTGGCATGCCTGTACAACGCGTTCCTGTCATGGTGCTTGTTTCACCCAGTGAACGTAAATACAATTGAATGGTGCTTCCATAAACACCCACAATGGCTGTTAACGATCCGTTTCCTTGCGGTAAAAGGTTTCCTGCATACAATGCATAACCACTAGTACGAACTATAACCGTGTTGCCTGAACAATCTGTTAATGTCCTGTCTTGCGATGTTTGGTTTACGGCATCGGCCCATGTGTTGGATAGTTCCAATGCATCAAATTCAACATTGTTTAGTTTCACCAGGCGGCCTGCCATAGATGTATTCAAACTTGAAATGGTAACTACGGTTGGGTTCACCGTTACATTTGTTGATTGCTTGATCACATTCACGTCCACATCAACCGAATCCAATTGCAACATGCCGTTGTACTTGGTCAAAATGGTACCCGGTAAATGAATGCGCACCGAATCGCCAATATAAAGGCCTCCCGAATTTAAAAGACGCAGGTTAATGGCTGCATTCCCACTTTGCACGTAAACGTTTTTGTAAAAATTGCCGTCAACTTCATCGGCCGTTACAACACCGTAAACATTCAGGTTTGATGTAAAGTGTACATCGGTTCCCTGGTACATGTTAACCAGCGAGTCCATTGTAATGACATTACCCGCCTCAAGGGTATGTACCGGTGGTTCGTCAAATTCTTTTTTGCAGGAACTAAGTCCCGTTACCAAAAGTGCCGCAATAAGCGCGAGTTTGTTTGTTGTGTTCATATATCTTAAAATCTAAAACTCATTAATAAAAAGAAATTCCTTCCCATGGCGTATGCATATTTGTTGGCAAACTTGTTGGGGTCAGTATTATCATAACGCAATTGTTCCATGGCGTTAAAAACAATGTTTTGGTTGTTTAGCACATTGGCAACATTCAGGTTAATGTTTAAATAGTATTTGCTTTTGATGCGGAATGATTTGCCAGCATATACATCAATGGTGTACTGGTTGGGTAGTTTTTCCTGGGTAAGCATTTGCGCCCATTGGGGGTCATCTGTTACAAACGTTTCAACCGCTTCTTCGGTTCTCCTGTCAGGATTTGGTTCAATATAGAAATTAGCAAAATAATTAAAGTTGAAACCAGCAAACCAGTATTTCTTACCATTGTATTTTAACCCGGCCGATGCGCCTGTTTCAGGCATGTTGCCAATGTGGTAGTTTTTCATGTATACCAGGCGACCTTCGTCCAGCACTTCGGCTGAATTGTCACGCGTAATGGTTGCGCTTGGGCGGGAATTCCATAAATACTGTCCATGGCTGAATGCAACCTGTGCAACCAATTGCGGAATGATTGTGGCCTCAATGCCTAACTCGGTTCCATACATTAACTGGTTAACACCGGTCAATACGTAATTCACGTTGTTGCGGTATTCGTCATGCCAGTAGCTGCGGCTCCAAATTTGATTGTTTACGGTTGTATAAAATCCTGTAGCACGTATTTTTAAACGCGCATATCGAACGATATAGTTAATGTCACCCGCCATTACGTTTTCATTGGTGTATCCGTCAACAAGGTTGTTGTTTGCTCTAGGTGTTACAAAAAGCGAACGCGCATCAGGCGGTCGCACAACATAGGCAGCGTTAAATGTTACTATGTGGCGACCGGTAATTTTGTATGATGCACCGCCTTTTACACCATAGGTCAGGAAATTTGCTTTTTCTGAATCTCCTTCTGAATTATCGGGAAAACGGCCGTTTTTGTAGTTGCCCGTACGCCACATACTTGTTTGACCAAGGGTAAGGCCTGCATAAAAATCAAATTTTGAAACACTGTATTCAACCTGGCCAAATGCTTCAATTTTATTTACATTCAATACATAGTCGTAACCAAATTTATCGCCTTCTTTAATGATTTTGTTTGGTGTGCTCAAATCGTTTTGTGAAACATCGGTACTTAAATACTGTTGCTCGGCAAACTGGTCAATGTCCACAAAAAAATCGCCACCTAAAAGGTCATCCATTGTTTTATAATAATTCCCTTTGTGAATGGTTGCGTTTAACCCTGCCGATAAAAATATACGGTCAAGTCTTGTGTTGTAAACGGTATTAAACCCTAAATCTTTTGAATCGGTATGTACATTTTCAACAATGTATTTTGAACGTTTGCCTGTAACGGTTTCACCGGTTCCATTGGCATTTTCCTGACTGTATAAGTTGTTGCGGTTGGCATTGTAAAAATAGTCCCAGTTAATTTGGCGGGTATTTACATCATTCATCCATAAATCTGTTAACGTTGCAGCATAGGCCGGATTTGATTGCGCATAATAGCTTGGCAAATAACGGTAATAATCAGGCCGTGGATTTTTTGCATCGTACCAGTTCAAGTTGGTTAAACCATTTTTACCATATGAATAAAACAGGGTTGAGGTTAATTTGGATTTTTCACTCATGGTGTAATGATGCGTTAACAATGCTGTGGGCTTATGTGTTGTTGAAATGCGTGCATTGCGAACCTGGAGTGTTGTACCGTCTGATGCTGTTTGATATCCCCAGTTTGGATTGTAGTAATTATTGCCTGTTAAGTTATGCGCTTCGGCAACAGCAAATCCCTGGCGACCCTGTGAAATGGGTGCTCCAAATCCAACAAATGAAATAAGGTGTTTGTCATTTAATTTTTTGTCAACAGCAACATAATAACTGGCAGCATTGAAAAAAGTTCCTTCATAATACCCGCTTTCGGCATAACGGCCCGAGAATGCGTACGTAAATGCCCAGCCTTTTTTGTTTAACCCGGTTGACTGGCTAAACATAAAACGATGGTGGTAATTGCGGTTTGAGGCAGCGTAAGAAAATTTCATTCCTTTTTTAAAGGACGATGCTTTGCTGTCAATATTGGTGTAACCCGCAATTCCTCCAAAATTATAGCGGCATGCATTTACACCCGTTCGAACTTCCATAAAACGCGTCACATCATTTAATCCACCCCAGTTTGACCAGCTTGCCATTCCTGTTTCAAGGTTGTTTACAGGAATTCCGTTTATCATTACCAATTGGTTTTCTCCTGCCAAACCACGAATGCGGAAACGGCCTGCGCTTAAGTTAAAACCAGCCATTGATGTAAACACATCACGCGAACCTTGTAATAAGGATGAAACATCCTGGCTTTCCATGTCATTGTCAACATCACTTGCAGTAACGCTAAATACTGGTACCTTATAGGTGGCATCAACGGTGTCGCGGTTAATTTTACTTGTGTCTTCCTGGGCAATTGCTGCCGAATAAACACAAACCGAAGCCAGGAACAGGTAAATTTTCTTCATGCTTAATTAAATGGGTACAGGTTATGATCTACTGGCATGTGCATACCTGTTGTGAACAGGAAAGGAGAAATTCTTCCATTATGAATGAAAGGACTCACAGGTATTAATTTCATTTTTTCATGCGTAGTGCAACTAAATTCCAATGGTTTCATGTGCAACAGCACAATCAAGGTGAACAAAGGAATTTTGTGCAAACTTAGGGAATTGAGGTTTACCGGCAAAGGACCTGGCCTTTAAATCTGTGTTAATTTAGTAACAAGAAACCTGCGTTGGTTAATTACTGGCATAAACATTGTTTTGTTTGTATACATTTGTACAAAATTCAGGAACAGGTTCTACTTTTTATAACGTATCTGCGTCAATCTGCGCAATCTGTGTCAAAAAAAGAGGGGCTGAACTTCTGACTAAAGATTTAAATTTTAAACATTGTTGTAAGATTTTCACGATAAAAAATCTGTGCATATCTGTGGTAAAGTATAAAGGAAGAGAAGCTTCCACTGTAGTAATTAATTTTTTAAACAATGAAGTTTGTTTTTTCACTCATTTTAGGTGTAACGGGGCTTACTGCTTTATGCCAGGATAAAAAAGCCGAGCTCTATGTTGGCTGTATTGGCTTTTGGAACGTTGAGAATTTATACGATACCATTGACGGACCCAATGACGATGCTGAATTTTTGCCCGAGGGTGGAAACCAGTGGAGAGCACCCAGGTACAAAACAAAAATTGATCACCTGAGCGAAGTTATTTCGCAAATGGGTACCGAGGTTACGCCTGATGGTGTTGCTGTTTTAGGCCTGTGCGAAATTGAAACCAAAGGTGTATTGGAAGACCTGGTGGCTGCACCAAAATTAAAATCGCGCAACTATAAAATTGTACATTTTGATTCGCCTGATAAAAGGGGAGTGGATGTGGCATTATTGTACAACCCGAATTATTTCAAGGTAACCGCGTCTAAAAAATTCCGCGTGATTCTTCCGTACGATTCAACACATCCTACACGCGATATTTTGTTGGTGTCAGGAATGTTTGATGGTGAGCTCATGCATTTTTTTGTGAATCACTGGCCAAGCAGGAGTGGAGGTGAGGCACGCAGTGCACCCGGGCGTATAGCCGCTGCCCGCATTTGCCGCAAAGCCATTGATTCATTGCTTGCCATTGATGCTAATGCAAAAATCATGTTAATGGGCGATTTAAATGATGATCCCAATAATGAAAGTGTGAAAACTGTTTTACGCGCACGCGAGAAAAAAGAAAAAATGAAAACAGGCGATATGTTCAATGCATCGTATGAAAATTTCAAAAAAGGAATTGGTACACTCGCTTACCAGGACACCTGGAACTTATTTGACCAGATGATTTTTTCACCCGGATTCGTAAACGATAACAACAAAACATATACTTTTTCAAAATACAAAATATTCAACAAACCGTTTGTTCGCGAGGACTATGGGAACTTTAAAGGTTACCCGTTCAGGACCTATGCCGGTGGGGCTTACCGTGGTGGCTACAGTGACCATTTTGCGGTGTATAGTTTTTTGATGAAAGAGAAAAAGTGATTCCTGTTAAGAAAATGTCTTAATAAGTATGATTTACGAAGTAAGAAGTTTGATTCAACTAAACTTCTGAAATCTAAAATCAAAAAAAATACGCTGCCGGTTCTTTAGAAACTCCGGGCATTTTGCCCGCCACCCCAAATTTTTCCGGCAACATCGGTAAAGCGCAAGGTTACTTCCAGTCCACCGCGTGAAGCTGTCCATGGAGTCAGTTTACTTAAGTTTACATCGTAGGAAATACCCACAAAGAAATCGCCATGGTAATAATGTATTTCAGGAATGAACGCATCGCCCAGGCGGTAAGAGCCTCCAACACCAACAGCACTTTCACTGTTATAACCGGTAAACGATGAGGCTTCTTGTATCACGTAATACACAATTGCACCTGCATTTATTTCACGCAAACTGGATTGCTGGTTGTACAGGATGCGCGGAGAAACACGCAAACTGGTATTGGTCAATCCAATCATGGAATAGATCATGCCGGTATAACGTATCGCTAACGGATCACTTCCGCCAACACCTAAATCAGGGCGGGTAAAATGAAATGCCGCTGCACTTAAGGTTAACTCTAACCCATCATTGCTGCTAATGGTTGATGCTTTCCTGCGTAATGTATAAGCCAATCCTCCTCCAAAATCAAATGCCGATTTTGATGCGCTTTCGGTTTCACCTGATGGTAAACTTGGATCGTAGGCATTGTTTGCCCACTGGCTGTCCCATTTCAATCCTGAACCTTTTATGGAGCGTTGCGCATAGGCCACTTCAATTCCAAGGCTTAATAATCCATCGCCCATTATAATAACGCTTGATAAGTCACCAGCCAAATGCAGTTTTGACAAATTTGCTAAACCTGCTTTGTCCTGGAAAACATTTAATCCGCCACCCAAATATGCACCATACGTTTTCCTTTTAGAAATAAATGGTGCGTCCATGCTGAACCCCATGGTGCGGTAGGCATTGCCAAATGCTGCCCACTGTGAGCGGTAACATAAATTTGCACGCAAAAATCCGTTGGCGGTTCCTGCAAGGGCAGGATTAATGTTCATGGTATTTTCAGTATACTGGCTGAAGTGTATATCTTGCGTATATGCGTTAACCGTTAGTAAGGCTAACACCGATGTTGTATATATAAATTTCTTCATGATCTTAGCGTTTTAATGTTACGTTACCTTTTTGCGAGAATTCGTTTCCGCTGTAGAATTTGCCTTCAAGTGTATACACAAACACGCCTGTGTCAAGTGTACGTCCTGAATAGGTTCCATCCCATCCCAAACTTAGTTCAGTTGTTTCAAATACTTTTTGCCCCCAACGGTCATACACCCTGAAGGTGAATTCTGAAATTCCTGAACCGCGCACATAAAGAATATTGTTCATGCCACCATTGGGTGCGAAAATATCAGGCACAAATAAAGCTTCCGTTGCGTCAACAATAATTGTAACATCATCGGTAGCGGTACATCCACCTGCGCTTGTTGCGGTAACGGTATAGGTTGTGGTACCCGATGGTGTGGCTGTAGGACTTTGACAGGTTGCACAATCAAGAGAACCTGCCGGTGACCATGACCATGAAATACCACCGCTTGCACTTATGTTTGCGCTGTTGCCTAAACCAATTGTTTGGTCAGGTCCGGCATCAACAGTAAACGCTGCTCCAACGGTAACGGTTACAAATGCAGTATCGGTTCCGCAGCTGTTTTGTGCAATTACATAATAAGGTGTGTCAGCTGTTGGTGAAACGGTAATGCTTGTTCCGGATGAAGCATCATTCCAAACATAACTTGTTCCTCCGCTTGCAGTAAGTGTGGTTGATTGCCCATCGCAAATTACGGTTGTTCCACTAATGGATGCAACCGGTAATGGATTTACCACAACAGTAAATGTGGTGTCTTCGCTGCAGGCACCATTTGTTACAGTTAAGGTATAAGTAGTAGTTGTAGTTGGCGAAACGGTTTCGGTTGACGTGCTTCCACCGCTGCTCCAGCTATAACTTCCTCCACCGGTTCCGGTAAGCATGGTGGATGTTCCTTCGCATATTGGAGATGTTCCACTAATGGTTGGGTTAAACGAAGGTGGTTCAGTAATGGTGACCGTTGCGGTATCACTGCAACCCTGTACATCGGTTACAATTACATTGTATGTTCCTGCTCCAATACCTGTATAATTTTGTGTGGCAGGCCCACCAATCCATTGATAAGTTTCACTACCATTTCCACCGGTAAAACTTCCGCTTGCTGCGCCATCTGCATAACCAAAACACGAAGCGTTGGTGGTTACACTTGCACCTGCGGTTATACTGTTGCTTGCTGCCAGGGTAAATGGTCCTGCCGATTGCGCACAACCGGTTGCATCTGTAACGGTCAATGTATAAGAACCTGCAGCCGAGGCATTCAAATCCTGGTTGGCTGAAGGTGTTCCGTTCCAGTCATACGTCAATGCGCCTGAACCACCTGTTACTGCAATACCGGTTATGGTTCCGTTATTCAGCCCACAGGTTGTCCCACTAACGTTTATGGCACTTACGTCAATGACCGGTGCGCCAATGTTCTGAATGGTAAAAGGACCAGCACTGGCTGTACATCCAACCGCATCGGTCACAGTCAATGTATAGGTTCCACCTCCAACAGCGGTTAAATCATTGGAAGGATACGCTGTTCCGTTCCAGTCAAAGGTTAATCCGCCTGCTGTGCTTGACGATGTAATTCCGGTTACTGAACCGTTTGTTGCACCACAGGTTGCATCGGTAATAACAACGCCACTTGTATTGATGGTAACGCCACCACTTGTTGTAATGCTGAATGGGCCAGCAGTTGCTGTGCAACCCGAACCATCGGTTACCACCAGTGTATATGATCCGGCTCCTGCTGATGTTAAATCAGTAGACGGTGATGCTGTTCCATTCCATGTAAAGGTCAATGTTCCGGTTCCACCGCTTGTGGTGATCCCGGTTATACTTCCATTCGGGTTACCGCAAGTGGCATTGGTAATGACCATTGATGCCGTATTAATACTTGGCCCCCCTGAATTGGTAATGGTGTACGGACCTGATGTTGCCACACAACCATTGTCATCGGTTGCTGTCAGCGTATAGGTGCCGGCCGTTAGTCCTGTTGCACTTGCTGAACCGGTAATTGTTCCGTTCCAGGCAATGTCTACCGTTCCGGTTCCGCCACTCACACTTAAACCGGTTATACTACCGTCATTTCCGGCACAACTTTCGTTTGTAACAGTGGCTGTACCCGATATGGTTGGACCGGGTAAATTTGTAATAGTATATGGACCGGTGGTTGCTGAGCATCCTATAGCATCGGTTACAACCAATGTGTATGATCCTCCAACAACACCTGTTAAATTTGCTGTACCTGCTGTACCGTTCCAGGTATAGATTAATCCTCCCGCGGGACTGCTGGCTGTAATTCCAGTAACCGATCCGTTGGATAAACTACAGGTATTGTTTGTGACAACTGCACCTGATGCATTAATGGTTACACCACCCACATTGCTTATGGTAAATGGTCCAGCGGTTGCGCTGCACCCGGCTGCATCGGTTACACCAAGCGTATAGGATCCTGCAGCTACCGGTCCAATATTAGGCCCTGCGGCTGGTGAGCCATTCCATGTATAGGACAATGCACCTGAGCCACCACTAACGGTTATACCACTTATGCTGCCATTGCTGCTGCCGCATGTTGAATTGGTAATTACCATGGAAGCAGTATTAATAACCGGGCTGGTTGTTGCTGTTACAGCAAACGGTCCAACACTTGCGGTGCAACTAGATGCATCGGTTACAACAAGTGTATAAGATCCTGCACCAATACCGGTAAGGTTTGCTGTACCCAATGTACCGTTCCACGTATAGGTTAAAGCTCCTGTTCCACCACTTGCCGTAATGCCTGTTATGCTTCCGTTATTAAGTCCGCAGGTGGCATTGGTAATGACCATTGATGAAGTATTGATCACGATTTGCGGCCCAACGGTAACGGTAACGGGTAAACGATACCATCCTGGGCAAAATCCAACATAATACGTTGTGGTAGTTGTCAAAGCCGGTGTTGTAAATGTTGTTCCGGTTCCAAGTGAGGCGGTGCTAAATTGTGTAGCATACCAGTTGAGTGTTGTACCGCCCGGAACAGTTCCTGTTACGGTTGCAGTAAGTGTGGCCGTTGCACCATAACAAATGGAAACATTGTTTAGCGTAAAATAATAATTTGAATACGTTTCGGTTGGTAAACCGGTATTTCCTGATGTTGCTCCCTTGGGAGGAAACTCAGTAAATGCCAAAGAATTTGTTGTGCCGTTTACACCACCAGTTGCCGTGCGCGTTGGTGTTCCGTTTGAAACAGCAATGTATCCGCCACCACCACCACCACCGGGTCCGTATGATTCAAATGAAGCCGCAGCCGCACCAGTTAAATTTACATTTCCACCTGAACCGCCATTGGCATTAATGGTAATTCCGCTTATGGTGCTGTTTGAATTAATAATTACAGTACCACCTGCACCACCGCCACCTGCGCCATCTTTTCCATTAAATCCACCGCCACTGTTCAATGCGCTTGTACCAGCATTTCCGTTGGCAACAATGGTGCCCGAACCGCTAACGGTTCCATAGCTCATAATAAAAACCAATCCTGCTCCGCGTCCGCCTCCTCCCGCATCGCCATCGTTTTGATCACCGGCACCACCGGCACCACCAATAAATAATTTTCCAGTTGAAT
>DATGXI010000094.1:0-32804 GCA_035299065.1 Flavobacteriales bacterium | reverse complement strand
AAACATAAGGCTCTCCCTGAAGAATTTTCACCATCAGGGCAGAATAAATGCCGCCATCGCCTACTTTACTGGTCACAAAAATATTGGCCGGAAAAATATTGAATGCTTTGAACGATTCAATTTTGGTGTTGTGAACCGGGTCCAGTGTTTCCATTTTTTCAATTTCATCACCAAAAAACACAACGCGCAAAACATAATCGGTATATGCAAGAAAAATGTCAACCGTATCGCCTTTCACCCTGAAATTTCCTCTTCCAAAATCTTTTTCAGTGCGTGAGTAAAGGCTTTCAACCAGGCGCATTAAGAATTTATTTCTTGAAATGCGTTGGCCAACTTCAATGGTTGTTACGCCTGCGCTAAAATCGTCAGGGTTACCCATACCATATATGCATGAAACCGATGAAACCACAATAACATCTCTTCTGCCACTTAGTAGGGCCGAGGTTGTACTCAAGCGCAGTTTTTCAATCTCATCGTTAATGGCCAGGTCTTTTTCAATGTAGGTATCGGTTACAGGCAAATAAGCCTCGGGTTGGTAATAATCATAGTAGGAAACAAAGTATTCAACGGCATTATCCGGGAAAAACTGCTTGAACTCGCTGTATAGCTGAGCGGCCAGTGTTTTATTGTGCGAAAGCACCAGGGTAGGGCGTTCAACTTTTTGAATGACGTTGGCAACAGTAAATGTTTTACCTGAGCCGGTCACTCCAAGCAAGGTTTGTGCTTTTTGGCCCGACAAAACGCCTTTAGCCAATTGTTCAATGGCCTGGGGTTGGTCTCCGGTGGGTGAAAACTCCGATTCAAGTCTAAATTTCATAAGGTTGCAAAGGTACGAAAACGGTAGAATTTTTATCCATTTTAAGGGACTGAAATGGTTAAAATTCCCTATTTTTGACTATGTTTTTTAAAAGAATACTTTATTACCTGAATCCCTTTACCATGTTCAAAAAAGGGGAGGCTAAAAAAAATGTAAACTTATACGCCATGCATTCCATTAACCGCATAAGTATTTACATGTTTTTGATTTGTGTAATTGTATTGATCATACGTTACTCAACCCGTTAATTTTTTAGTCTAAGAATAGTTTCGTAAACGGTTTTATACCGCTCAACGCCTAATTTAAGCGAATAGTTTGTCTCAGCAAAATTGCGTGCTGCACGTTTGTCTTTTTTCAGATTCGAAAATAGTTCAATGGCCTTTGTGAAGCCTGTTTCATTTAGTTCATCTACTAAAATAACCTGGTTATTTTCTGCAGCGTGGTTGTCAACATCACCAATACCGGCATTGGCAATAACCGGTAATCCACAAGCCATAAATTCGGCAAGCTTAACGGGCGATGAGGCCATTTTTGAGAAGGCAGGTTTAATAAAATACAAACCGGCATCGGCTGCATGTATGTATGCAGGAACTTCGTGGCGTGAAGCGGCAGCAACCCTGTAGTGTGAATCCTCAACCTTATTTCTTTTAAATGTTTCGTGTACAAGTCCATGATCTTTTTGCGTAAGCACAAGAAATACAGCACCTGGATTTTTCTCAAGGTATTTCTTGAAAAACGCAACCATTTCTTCAAGCAGGTACCAGGTTCCAACTGAACCCGAATAAATAAGCACGGTTGAATTGCCTGCAATGTTTAAACCGGCACGAAATTGTTCTCTTTCGGTTTGTTTTTCCAGGTTAAAATGGTCAAGATCGGCACAGCACGGAATAACTGTTATTTTTTGCTCATATACATGTTTACTAAAATGTGTAACCATATAATTTTTTGCCGCCTGTGTTAACGAAATAACATGGGCACTTTTTTCGAGGAGAATTTTTTCTTTTTTCTTGAAATAACGGTACAAAAATTTGTGAATTGGCTTCTTAAGGTCCCAGATTTTTCCATCAACGCGTTCATCGGCCCAAAAGCCACGCATATCAAAAATAAAGGGGATTTTAAATTTGGTTTTCAATTTTAAGGCAACTAACGAAGCAGGGTAGGACCGAGCGTGAATTAAAACAATATTATGCTCTTTACACAACTTAGCTGCTTGCTTAAAAAGGTTTCTAACGTTTTTTGTTCTTGATAACAAACCATGGCTTGTTTCATACTGTATCGGATGCCATTGAATAGAATAATTTTTAATTCTGTTTCTTATGGTGCTTTTTTGTTCGTTGAACGCATTTTTTTTTTCACAACTCACTAAATGAATTTCGTGTCCATAAGCTGTTAAATTTTCCAGGTAAGGCAACACCTGCGACTGGCCCAGTGGGTCGGTCATGCCGTCAAGTGAAATGTATAAAACTGCCATTCTGCTAAAATAAACGAATATTTGTGGCTGCGCTCTTTCTTCTGCACCATTGCGTTCACACGGTAAAATCGAAACAAATGAGTTTTTTTCATAAAGAGCTAAAAATCAATTTATTGACATGCTGGCTTTTTGCTTCATATTGCTTAAATAAGTATTACTTTAGGCATATTCTAACGGCTGTGCCAAATGGAGCATTTATTTATACTTGATTTTGTTTTGCCTCCGTTCCTGTTGTTAATTATATTCTTGCATTGCAGCAGGATCAAGAGTAAGTACGCTAAAACCCATGAAGAATATAATTATTATGCTCGTGCCCTGGGCATAAAAATTTTTGGAGCAACCGCTTTTTTACTTGTATACCTGTTTTACTACGGAGGTGGCGACACCATAAATTATTTTGAGTCGGCTGTGACCATAAATAAATTAATGTTTAAGAATTTTTCAGAATTCGTTACGTTCTATTCAGGTAATTTTGATTTAAAGTCGGCATCTTTTTTTGATCACGAAACAGGTACTCCAATATATAGCCTGGCCGACCATGCTGCCATTTTCACCTGTAAATTTTATACTCCCATTGTGCTGGTGTCGGGATTTAGTTTTGTAACATCAACCATTCTTGCCGCTGTAATTAGTTTTACGGGTTTATGGAAATTGTACCGTGTTTTTATATATGAATTCCCCAATTTGAAAAAGCAATTATTTATTGCTATTTTCATGGTTCCATCTGTTTTTTTCTGGGGCTCTGGAATCATGAAGGACAGCATTGCCATTTCTGCCGTTGGTTGGTACTTATTTGCGCTGCATTCCTATTTTATCCGTAAACGCAGAAGAACCATTTACATTGCGGAGCTTGTAATTGCTTCATATCTTATATTAAGTATTAAACCGTATATTTTATTTGCTCTTTTGCCAGGTTCAATTTTGTGGTTGTCAAACCAAACAGCTCAACGTTTTAAAAACCGTTTGGTGCGCAGGGTTTTTTCGCCACTGCTATTGGTAATTGGTGCCGGTCTTGCTTATTATGCTTTGAATCAGATTGACGAAATGTTAGGTTTGTATAAGGTAGATTCGGTTACCGAGCGCGCGGTTATTGTTAATCGTGACATGCAAATGAGCTATTATGGTGGAAAATCCTTTAGTTTAGGTGATTATGATGCAAATATTTCCGGTTTGTTATCCGTTGCGCACAAGGCTGTTTTTGCTGCCTTGTTCAGGCCAACTATAATTGATGCACAAAATGCAGTAATGTTGTTTTCGGCTTTGGAAAATGCGTATTTACTAATGTTAACAATTGTACTTCTAATACGATTGAAATTTTTTGGATTCTTTAGATTTATAGGAGAGCATCCGCTGCTAATGTTTGCGGTTTTGTTTTCGTTATTTTTCTCATTTTCCGTTGGAGTTTCTATTTCCAATTTCGGATCATTGGTCCGTTTGCGGATACCGGCCTTGCCTTTCTTTGTGAGTTCCTTATTTATTATACGAAGCTTATACGAGAAGAAGTATAATGTGAAGATGCGTATTTAACCAGCCAATAGTGCAAGACAATTAAACACCATACTTTATTGTAGTATATATCCGGATATTTATTAAAACGTATAAGTAGCTTTTCTGTTTCCCCTGGCTTAATAATTCCGCATTGTTCAATAATTTGTTTGGAAAGAAACTTATTAATTAAATAATTCAAGTCTTGTTGTAGCCATTTTTTTAAAGGTATTGAGAATCCTTGTTTAGGGCGGTTGAAAAGATTTTCAGGAATATAGTCGCCTAATGCCTTTTTTAGAAGGTACTTCAATTCTCCTCCTTTTAGTTTTGAAGATGTCTTTATATGAATTATGTAATCAAACACCTCTTCATCAAGTAAAGGAACCCTGACTTCTAAGCCGTGTTGCATACTGGCTCGATCAATCTTAGTGAGTAAATCATCAGGTAAATAATATAATAAATCAAATTGTTGTTGTTGTTCTATGGCATTTAGGCCTTTTTTTCCGACCCTGTTATTTATTTCGTATATCGCATTATGCTCAGCATGAACACACATGTCTCTAACTTCATACTCCGAAAAAAGATATTGTTCCTGTGAAAATATATGTGAACGCACATGTTGCTTTTCTTTGTAATTAAATAATTCCGCGGCTCTCTTTTGTTTTGCATTACCTTGTTTAAGTAAAATGCTTATTAACTTTCGCGAAGGTTTTATGAAAGGGTTGTCAAGACGTTTCGCCCAATGGTATGCTCCATACCCTAAAAAAAGTTCATCACCTCCATCGCCAGAAAGTGCTACTTTAACATGCTTTGATGTTACCTGCGATAATAACCAGGTTGGTATGGATGACGAATCTGCAAATGGTTCACCGTAAGCATCAATTGCCTGACCGCATATTTCTAATGCAAGTTTTTCATTCAGCACAAATGAATGGTGTTCGGTGTCAAGGTGTTTTGCAATTTTTTGTGCGTAAATTGATTCGTCTTTAGCGGCTTCTTCAAATCCAATGGTAAATGTTTTTAATCTTTTTCCGGCACGTTTTCGTGCAATAGCTGTTACAAGTGACGAATCAATGCCACCACTCAGGAAACACCCCACTGGCACATCGGCAATTAATTGCTTTTCAACAGCGGTTTCAAGTATACTCTTAAGTTCTCCTAACTCTGCCTTGTGTTTGGTTGAAGGAGTGGTTTCTTTAACCGAAAACCAAATGCCTGTTTCTACATGGTTGTTTTGCACGCTGGCCCATGTTCCGGGTTGCAATTTGTGAATGTGTTTAAAAAGTGTATGTGGAGCCGGAATAAAGCCCAGGTGAAGAAAATTTGTAATGGCGGTTTTGTTTTTTTCATTCTCAATTCCTGGAAAAAAACAAACAAGTGGATTTATTTCCGAAGCAAATGAAAAGTAATTACCCATGTGCGCAAAGTACAGCGGTTTTATGCCAAGGCGATCGCGGGCAATAAACAAGCCATTGTTTCTTTTGTCGTAAATACAGAATGCAAACATGCCCTGTATTTCTTCCAGTACTTTTTTCCCATGTTGAATATACAGCTCAAGAATTACTTCTGTATCAGATTTGGTGCGGGTTTTTAAGCCAAATTTTTGAATAAGGGCATTATAATTATAAATTTCACCATTAAACACAATCACGTAATTGTTGCAGGCCGATACAAAAGGTTGGTTAGCCATTGGGCTGCAGTCAATTATACTCAAGCGCTGATGGCCCAGAAAAATAGTATTGTGGTGGTAATTTCCGCAATGATCAGGGCCGCGATGTTGCAATAATCCAAGTGCCTTAGTTGCGCGTTGTAACTCAACGGCATCAAGACTTGTTGTCGAAAGAACACCAAAAATACCGCACATTAGGTTTTGATTTTTCTTTGTAAATAAAAAAAGAAAATTGGTAAAAGATAAATCAGCACAAAATTCAAGGTATGGAAGAAGGCCATTTTATTTCCCGGAATGTGATTTCTTTCGCCATAATGTACATGGTTTATGAGTACGCTCAAAACATCCCTCGAATGGGTTTTTTCATAAATCCGGTAAAATAATTCCTTGTTTTTTTGAAGTGAGTCAACGGCTATTCTAACATTGCCGGTAAGTTCCCAGTTGGGCTCAAAGGTAACATCTGACATACGCCATTTTTTTCCATACAATACTTCCGACACAAAATGTCCAGGTCCTTCAATCTTTCCCAATCCCACATACCTGAAGGGAATTGATTTTTTTTCCAATACCGATAAAAAAACAAGTTGTTGCTGGCTGCATAAAGCCGTATTTTGTTTTAAAATGTCGTTGGGGTTAATAATTGCCGCAATGTGGCTCCAGCATAATTTGCCTTCAAGGTATAGTAACCAATTATCTGTTATCCTGTATTCTGCCAGGCCATGGCAAAACCTTCTTTTAACCACATCGCTAACAATATTAATGTATTTAACTGTATCTGAAATGCCCGTTTGAGGAGCTTTTTCATAGTAACTGTTATCACAAAAATCAACAAGTTTATTCAATGATGTTAGTCCAAGGTAATCTTCACTATAATGTTCCTGCAAATTTGTTTTGTCTACAGAAACAAAATGTGTTGCGCCAGTAACCTGTGAATACAAATTGATAAGTGCCAAAGATCCGGTACAAATAAAGAAAAAAATGCTTATGAATTTAATATACTTCATAGTAGGGGGTATCGGTGTACTTTTTTTAGTTGTGACAAATAGTTGTTAAGTTAATTTTTTTTGCTTAATAGGTGTTTAATTAATTTTCCTGGATTTTTGATTAAAGCCAGGAACAGGTATTTTAAAAACAATAAAGGTCTCCCGGTTTTGTAATAGCATCCTGCAAATATATAATTAGTTTTATAGATGAAATGGTTTCTTAAGCCTGAGGGAATACTGGTCATGGCCAGTGTTTTGTGCCGGTATAATAAATTGTCTTGAATAAGGGCATTTGTTATTTTACCCGACATATTGCCTTCATGAACTCGATATAAAAGCCCTGGTGAGCCACCCAGCAATTCTCCTTTGGTATGGCCGGCAATTTGTTGAAGAAAAAAGCGATCGGCTGTACTTGAAAGTTGTTCATCAAAACGCAAGTTGTTATGCTTTAATACAGCAAGTCTAAAAAGATAGGCCGATGGGCATGTTGTTACGGCTTTATTGTAGCTAAGTATATCTTCCAAAATATTGTCAGTAACACCACGCCAGTTGTTTGCTGGGTTTCTATCCCCGTTCCTGTCAATTTCAATAGCTTTTGTTGTGACAAACCCAAACTCAGCCCGTATTAGTAAGAAATCAACCATTTGCTCAATAGTCGTGTTAATTAAAATATCGTCCGCGTCCAGGAAAAGAATGTAATCACCACCTGCCATTTCCATTCCCTTATTTCTGGCAACTGATACACCTTTGTTTTCCTGGTAATGATAAATTAATCGCGTATCGCTGGCGAAATTCAAGATCTTTTTCTCTGATTCATCTGTTGATCCGTCATTGACTACAATTAATTCAATACATGAATACGTTTGCTCAAGTACTGAACTAACGGTATGGGTCACAAATGCAGCGCCATTATAACACGGTAATACGATTGATACCATGGGTTTTTTTGCGTCATATGGTTTGGTTAACTGCATCAGTTACGTATACAAATTAAATTTTCACCACGGCTGTAAACAGAAAAGTCATACTTCACGAGGGCTGAGAAAAAGGCTTTTGAGCAACCTTTCCTGAACCAATCATGTAATTCAATCATGATAACATTCGTTCGAGGTAACCATGTTTCATAATTGTTGCTGAATATTTCCAGCTCTGCCCCTTCAATGTCAATTTTAAGTAAGTCAATCTCCATATCCGGGTATTTGCTTAGTATGTTTTGAATTGAGGTGGCTTCAATATCCCCTTGTTCGGTTGACGACTCAACTACCCTGAATCCCCAATGACCATAGTCATGATCGTTTATTATTTTCAGAGAGCAGTCCTTATGCCATATTCCCTTTTGAATGCATTGTATATTTTTATAGGTAGAAGTGTTTTTTTTAAGTAATTCAAAATTCGATTGCTCTGGTTCAATTGCCACAATAGTAGCGTGTTTAAATTTTTTTGCAAAATAAATGGTTGACATTCCAATATTGGCCCCGCAGTCAATAATTAGACGCGGGTCTTTTTTTATGTCAAACCCATATTCTTCAAACACAAATATTTTTTCAAACGTGAGCACATCGGTTGAATTTTTGCGAATTGCCATTGAAGCAGTTCCTCTTAAAATAGTTATGTTGTTGATTTTTTTTTGCTTGCCAATCCTGTTTTTTGCGAAAAGTGCCAACCCTTTGAAAAAACCAAATTTCATGATATACTTTAACTTCAATATAAATCGTTCTTTCATGCGTGCGGCTTTATTGATTAAGTGGTGTATAATGATCAAGTACTTTGTCAATTGAAAAAGTATCAATAACTGTTTTTTGCAGGCGCTTGCCAATTTCCTCAACAGGAAATTGATTTTTGTAAATTAGCATAATGTAATTTACCAGTTCAGGGTAAGGATTTTCTTTGTCAACAAGAAAGCCATTGACCTCATTTGATATGTAATCACTAAAATCGCCCACCCCCTTACAAACAATTACAGCTTTTTTGGCGAGCCCTGCTTCCTTAATTACATTATTGCTTGCTTCTGATTCTGATAAGAGCGGAACAATATCACAGGCGCTCAAATAATCAATGATGTTTTGACGCTGGCCAAGTAAGAAAATGTGTTTTTCGAGTTTGTTTTCCGTAATGTATTGAGTAAATACGTCAAAAAGAGGACCATCACTAATTACAATTAGTTTTATATCCAATCCGTTTTCAAATACCAGGCGTTTGATCGCATCAAATAAAATTATATAACGTTTTCCTTCTACAAGACGCGCAATTTTTACCATCAATAATTTGCAGGAAAAGGTTTTGCGTATATGTTCAACTTCCTGATGTGACGGAGTGTTATATTTTGAAAAGTCATAGCCGTAATAAATAAGTTTAATACGCGAGGGGGAAACTTTTTCAACGTTTACAAGGTGATCAAATACTGTTTGTGATGGAACTATAATGGTTTGTGCTTTTTTATTAATAATCTTGTCAAATCGTCTTTCATTTCCGGCATTGCTTAAGGTGTGGTGACGGCAAATATAAAACCGTGCTTTGAAATGGCGTTGTGCAAAAACCGCAACAATATTGGCTTGCTGCAGATGCGAATACACTATTTGAGGCTGGTGTTTTTTTAGAAAGCCAACAAGCAGCCTAACGTGACGCCAATAATAAATAAGGCTAATACTCTTTTTTACTACATGGGTATAGGTTGGTATTCCGTTTTTTTCAAGCTCTTCATGAAGTTTTCCATACGGGGTTTGTGTAAGCACTAATACATCGTGCCCCTGTTTTTTAAATCCAATCATGACCGACTCCATCGAAATCGACCGCTGATTGGAGGTATAGTAAAACAGGATCTTCATTTTACCTGCTCATTGGGAATAAGTTGTACATCAAACAAATCAGCAATTTGCGTAAATTTTTCCTGGGCCATAACTTCATTTTTGTAGTAGATGGTATAGCCGTGATTTATTATCCATTTATAAATTCCGTTTAACGAACTGCCAAAATCAGCTAATGCTTTAGGATGGAGGGCCAGGTTAATAAGTGGCCTGTCATTTATTGCAGTTTGTGATGCGCCTTCCAAAACGGCCATTTCAGCTCCTTCAGCATCAATTTTAATAAAGTCAATTTTTGAAATAATATTCTCAATTTTAAACTGGTCAATACTGGTTAAGATAATTTCTACCTGGCGTATGTTTCCCGTGCGTTTGGTTGGAGACAATGTATTTGCGCTGTCGGCTGGTGTGTCTGAAACCATGAAACCAGCTTTTCCATTTTGATGAGCTATTCCTTTTTCAACTGGGAAAACATATTTTTCCAATCTGTTAATAGCAATGGTCTTTTTAAGTAAGTTAAATGTTTCGTGAGAAGGTTCAAAAGCAAAAACTTTTCCACCAGGGGTTACCAGGTCAGCAAATGTTTTGCTCATTAACCCAAATTGTGCGCCAACATCAATCACCGTATTTCCGGGTTTAACATGTTTCCTGAAAAAGTCCATACTGTCCCTCTCATAATTTGCAGGATAATACCTGAAATAGCGGGTTGGTAAACGTATACTTGTTCCCGAAATGGTTCTTCGTATTCCCCTTCCCAACATCAGTAAATCCAATATTTTATATAGCAACTCTTTCATGGTTCAGGTATTACCCGTTTGTTTTTTTGTAAATTCTACTTCCATTTCAGCAATAGCTTCACTAAAAGCACGTATAGCATTGGTTTCTGAATAAAATTCGGCTATTATTTTGCATTTTTCTGCTAGTTGGTTTTTTGCAATTGTTTCTTTGCCGAAGTGTGACAGTATTTTAGCAGCAATTTTATTTTCATCAAGTTCAACAATATAGTCAGGATCAACTTTTGCCACTGCTTCCTGGCTACCGGTTAAATTGCTTACAAGAGGCATTATACCGGCAGCCATCGCCTCTGTAACCGAAATTCCCCAGGCTTCGCCCCTGGCCGGGTGAAGATACAATGAGCTTTGTGTAAGATATTTGTCCAATTCGCTGGTATAGCCAATGTAGTCAATGTTTACTTTGCTTTTCGGAGCAAATTCACGCGTTAACTCATCCAGATAGGTTGAGTCTATCAGGCCAATTAGCTGAAGGTGTAATAAGGAATTATTTTGCCATGCAATTTCAAAACTTTTTAGTAAAATATCAAACCCTTTGTACCACGACCTCCATCCGGCACCAATATTCCCAATAAAAAGTATGTTATTTGAGTTGGTGTTGGGTTGAATGGATAGTAGCTTACTAAGGCGTTTATCTTCTATTCCATTAAAAATTTGCTTAACTATTGCATTCGGTCCAGCATACTTTCGGGCAAGGTCGGCTTCCATTTTTCCGGCTGATATTATGCCATCATATTTTTTTATAAGTCTTACAAGTGCGTTTTTTGTGCGTTTTTTGTAATATCCCGAATCAATAAAATAAAGGGTTTCATTGTCAAGTAGCGCTATCAGTTTTTGCTTTTTTCGAATAAGCCGCAACCACCGTAACATGCCTACCATAAAATGGGGCCCCTCGCTAATTATAAGCGAATAACTTCTTTTACGGGGTAAAAATGCCGATGACAATAGCCAACTTGTGTATTTTCTCGTTTTGCCCGATCCTTTGTCGTGCCAGCGTAATATATGATCAACAAATACGAATTCGGCATCCACACTGGCACCGTACTTCATGTGCAGGGGATGTCCAGAAGGACGTCCATGTATGAAAATATTTTTTTTACGACTGGTCATTTGTAGCTAAAGGTAATTTTTAATGACAGTGTTAACTTGTGTAAGGTAGTAGTCTTTGTTGTATTTTTCAAACATACTAAACGTTTTTTTTGCTCTTGATCTATTATTATAAAAAAACAATAAAGCGTTATCTATTTCGAAGGCATTTGACGGATCTACTGTTTTTACATCTGTTGTTAGTTTTTCCAGGTCAGGTCCTCCGCTTTTTACCGATGCCAATACTGGTGTTTCGCAAGCCAATGCTTCCAGCATAACCAGTCCAAAAGATTCCTGTGCCGAAGGCAGTACGAGTAAATGAGCTTGTTGATAATACGATGCCAGCTCACCTGGCGTTTTATAACCGGTAATGCGAATGTTTTCTTTTTTTTCCATGAGCCGGTTTTGTAATTCATACGAGTTGGCTCCAACAAGGGTTAAGCTGATGTCCGGGTGTTTGGTATTTAAACGTTCAAATGCATCAAGCAATACACCAGCTCCTTTAAGCGTATCAATTCGTCCTACAAAAAGTATATTAAAAGTGCCTTCTGGTTCAGCTCCGGCTGGTTTAAATAAATTGGTGTTAACATAAAGATTTAGTTTGGTTAATTTTTCGGATTCAATACCGTTTTGTACAAAACTATTTGAAGCAAAATCTGACAGAACAATAATTTTTTCGGCTTTTTCATATTCCTGCAACATGCGTTTTTGAAGTGACCGTGAAAAATAGTAAGCATGAAAACGGCATTTGTAAGCCTGTTGCAATATTGTTGTCCATGACAACACATGTATCATGGGTTTTTCAAGCACAATGTGTTTTTTTTGCTTTTTAAATTTCTTCATGGTTTGTAAGCTGGTTTGGCTCCATGCCCACAATAATTTACTTGAAGAAGAAGCCCTTTTTTTCACCCAACTGTCATAAAGCAAAAAATGAAGGTATACGTGATAATTTCTTTTTTTCAGGAAGGGAATGCGTATGCAAAAGGCCCAGGCAAATCGTGCTATTTGCGGTGTGATTTTTGGTTTTGATGTTTTTATTAATAATCCCTTGTGGTCATAAAATTCATGTGTGAAGTCTGGAAAATACCTGAAAACTTCTACGGGAACACCATATAATTTAATGGCATCAACCAATTTTTCCGAATGATTTCCCGGACCTGTCATAACGGTTATATGCGGTGCAACTTGCATGCTTTTAAAGTATGGATTCAAACACGGGTGGGTAAACAGGATTTAAGCCACCGTTCAGCTGCCGGGCCGAATTTTTATTTATGTTAAATACAGCCTTATTTCCTGCAAACAAAAGGCGTAAGGCTGTTTTGAATACCGAATTGTACTGAACAATCATCAATTTCCTGCTATCATTAGGTGAAAATAGATTTTTAATACCTAAAACACTTGCCAGTATGCCGTTGTCAAACATCCAGGAGAGTGTTTGAATTTTTGCAGAAAATACTCCGAATTCCTTTTTTTTATAAAAATATGCCCACGCAACACTTAACGACCTTGTGATCCGTGTACGTTCCTTGTTGAATTTAAAACTTACACTTGCGTGGTGAATAAATGTAATGGACGGCAAAATCATAATTTGAACATTTTGCCTTTTTATTTTTTTTGCCAGGTCATATTCCTCCCAAAAAAGAAAAGCACGTTCCTCAAAAAACTGATCTCCTAAAAGCTCGCGCCTTACCACAATTCCTGTACCCCATATGTAATTTACAGCAAATGGTTTATCTGGTAATGTATTGTTTTGTTCTTGTTTTAATTTAAACAATTGCATTTTATCAAAACGGGGCATGTCAGAAAAAGGTATTTCAACAAGTTCCTGTGTATTTTTAACGCTCATACCCATCATACCCGTTAAGGTATGTTCATTCATAAACGCAATAACGCTTTCAAGTGTATTCGGTTCTACTTCAGCATCGGGATTAAAAGTCATAATTAATTCACCGGAGGACGCAGCATACAATTTATTCATGCCAACGGCAAATCCATAATTGTACGATGCTTTAAACAATTTTACATCAGGATATGTTGATTTTATTAGTTCTACTGAGCCGTCTGTTGAATTATTGTCCCATACAAGAATTTCGTACTGGCTCTTATCAATGTTTGATGCAAAAATGCTCTCAATACACCGAACAATGTATTCCTTTGTGTTATAATTTACAACAAGTATGGAAATTTTAATGCTCATTTCTTTTTAAAAATGGCGGTTATTTTTTTTAAAGGCATTACCACAGCATTCCCAATTTTGTATGAAGTGGAGTTATATACATCATTTATTTTTCCTGTAAAATAATCTTCTATACGCAAGTAAACCTGAGTTCCTTCAAAAATGCTATGATTAATGGATGGCAACGGCTGTGACGAGGCAATACAAATATTATAAATATGAGAAGGTTTACGGGATTCCAATTGGTTGAAATTTCCGGTATACGCATCCAGACCCAATTGTTTTTCGTTGTGTATGAATGAGGTTACAGCAAATCCCTGGTTAAAGAATGCGCAATGCGCAAAGTTTTTTCCTAGAAGTTCCCTGAAGTCATTTTCATACAGTTCTTTCAGGTGAAATTCATTTTCATGCGAAGGCATGTCGGTATAATATTTTTTGTCGGGCGATGAAATAATCAAAATGCCACCAGGTTTCAGAACCCGTTTAAATTCTTCCAGCATTACATCGTGCTCAACAAGGTGTTCAATGGTTTCAAAACTTGTAACTATATCTACCGAGGCGTTTTCCAAAGGAATTTTAGTTGCGCTTCCCTGTTTGAACACAATGTTTTTTTTCGTATATTTTTCGCTAGCATGTTTTACGGCCTCAACCGAAATGTCAACCCCTGTTACATGTGACGCTACGCTTGCTAAAAGGTTTGATCCGTAGCCTTCTCCTGAAGCAATATCCAGCACCACTTTATTTTTTGCCAGCTCACATGCCATTGCATAACGGTGTAAATGCTCAATGGCTATCTGCCCGTTAATATCGGTGGTAAGTCGTTCGCCTGTAAATTTCATTTTTTTGCTTTGATAATGTTTCGTATAATATTTGTATAAAATTTATTCATAATATGATGGTTAAACAGCATAAAACCCGCTGCCCATAGCGTAAAAATTAAACTTAAAATAATTGCCGGGCTGTATTCAGGTAATTGTTGTTTAATGAAAAAACACAACAGGCCTATTGTCAATGGAATTGAAAGTATTTTTACTGTATCCATCACAAGATGCATTACAGGTATTTTCAGTATTTTATTCATAAAAACATTTTTAGGTATAAAAATACCAAATGTGAAAATAAGTTTGGCTATTAAAACGCCTTTAATACCAAACGCATAGCCGCAAAATAAAAATACAATAAGCAATGTTTTTTCAATGATAATAAATACAAGTAGTATAGCCGATTTTTTTGTTGATAAAAGTATGAGGTCAATGTAGCTAAGAATTGAACTAAAAATGCCAATCAGGCAAAACAAATCGAAATAATCACGCATAGGCAACCACTTTTTACCGAAAATAAACTCAATAAAATATACGTCAACCGATATAAGAAAAAACATGAGAATGGAAACAGTTCCAAGAATGATCTTAAAGTAATGTATGTATAGTTGATTAAAAACAACCGTTCCAGGAGAAATGTCCCTTATTTTTGGCAAAAGCACTTTTGATATGGCAGCTGTAAAATTTTGTACAGGTAAAATGGAAAATACCGATGCCCGGCTGTATAAACCAGTTATTCGTTCGGTGCTAACTTTGCCAACTATAAACGTGTCCATGTTTTGTGCAATGTATTCCAAAAAGTAAACTGAAAAAAGATTGCCGGCAAATTTACGATTGCTTTTTAAATAATGCATGCCAAGTGAAAATTTGGGCATCCAGGTAAAATACAAAAAATGAAGAATGAAATTTGTACCAACGGTTACAAGTTGTTGGACAGCTAAAAACAGGTAGCTTCCGGTTATGTAAGTTCCCCAAATTGAAACGCAAAAACCGGTTATGGTGCTTATCAAAAGTATTATGGATTGGGTTCTGAACTTTTGTTGCTGGTGTAACATAGCCTGTGGCACCATCAAAAAAGCACTCAGCAAAAAATTAAAACTTAAAATAAGGCTAAGCATTTCTACCTCGTCATGCTTATAGAATCTTCCAAATATGCCTGCACCAAAAAAGAAAAAGCTAAAAAAACAAAGTGATAACAGCATGTTGAACCAAAACAAAGAAGATAACTCTTTCATGGTTATTTCCTTATTCAGCACAATAATGTGATGAATGCCAAAATTGTTAACCGTTTGAGCCAGGTTTATCCAATACATGATCATGGCCATGTAACCAAAATCTTTAGGATCCAATATTCTTGATAAAATAATAGTACCAACTATAGTAATAGTTAGGTTTCCAAACTGTCCTATGAATGACCAAATAAACGCCCTCACGCAAATTATAGGTTTAAAAAAAACATGTGGCGCTTATAGCCTGGTTTGATTTCGTGTAATAGTCAATTAAGACTTAACGCTAATGTACTTAGTTTTATTCAAACTTTTTATACCTTTATCAAATGCAATTCATATACAAATCATTGATTATTAGCTGTTTCAAATGAAATTATGCATAGCCTCACAAAACAGGAACAAAATAACTGAATTTCAGGTGTTTTTATCCGGCAACTTCGAGTTGGTTCTACCGGTTGATTTTGGCATCACAGATGAACTTCCCGAAACCGGAAACACACTTGAGTCAAACGCCCTTCAAAAAGCGCGTTTCATTCACCAAAAATTCAAGGTCAATTGCTTTGCCGATGACAGCGGCCTTGAAGTTGAAAGTTTGAACAATGAACCCGGTGTTTACAGTGCACGTTATGCCGGTGAACAGCGTAATGCTAATGATAATATGGACCTGTTGCTTAAAAAACTTGAAAACAAATCCAATCGTTCAGCCTGCTTTAAAACAGTTATTGCCTTAATAATTGATAACAAGGAGTATATTTTTGAAGGTAAAATGGAAGGAGAAATCACACGTGAAAGGCGCGGGAATAATGGGTTTGGTTATGATCCAATATTTGTTCCTCACGGATTTTCAAAAACTTTTGCGGAAATGAATTCTGATGAAAAAAATGCTATTTCGCACCGGGCAATGGCAGTCAAAAAACTGGTAAATTTTTTAAATAAATATGCCGGCTGATTTTGCTACCAACCGGCACATTTACTTTGCTAAACCGTTGTTTTTTTTGCATTTTTCAATTGGCGCCTTATCACAAAATAAATTATCGCCCCAATAATCCACACTGGCCAAATGGTAATTATTCCCAGTAATATGTTTTTTACAACGTCCCATCCTTGGCCAAATCCGCTTGAAGCTTTGTTGCTAAATGAATCGGTAACTTCAACAGGATTTTCACGGTATTCAATTTGCTGGTAAACCTGTACAATAATGGTACTATAGCTCACCTGGTTCTTCAGGTAATTTAAACGTCCTTCACGGGCTTCTATTTCTTCACGTATTACACGTATTTGCTCTTCGGCACGCAATACTTCATCAACGGTTTTTGCTTTTGCTTTTAAGATCTCAATGTAACGGGCTTCTACCTCTTTTTTCGTCTTTAAACGGGCTTCAATGTCTATGTATTCTTCAGTAACGTCCTGGGTACTTACGTTTTTTCGTTCCATGTAAACCGACTCTTTGCAAATGGATTTCAGCAGCATATCAAATTGGCCATTTGGAACACGTATACTAATGGTGTTATTTGATTCACTATTAGTGGAACTCATGTTAGCGGTTGAAACATATGCGCCATTTTCTTTGACAAGACGATCAATTATTTCACTTGATTTTTCAAGATCGTTTACCTGAAAGCGTAAATCGGCCGTTCGAATTAATTTAGGAACAACAACATCAGGTAAATTCGGGCTTATTTTGGCGTTTGCATCCATTTCCGTAACGTTTGCGGCAGCTGAAATATCTGCCTTTTTGGTTTCTTCCACCGGAGCATAATCGGCAGCATCGTTTTCGCCAGGCATTTGACTAATACTTTCTTTGTTTTCATCCTTGTTGGCACCACATGCGCCAAGGCAAAAAGCCATTAATAAAACATAAACGGTTTTCATAAATTGAGTTTTTAAAGGGTCTGTAATTTTAACTTTACAGTTTATACCAAAGGTTTGAAACCGGTAACCCGCTAAAAAACAAAAGTTTTGTAAAATGAACCCAATTGTTTGACATGTGTACAGGCGCAATTAAGTTGGGTGCCTCCCCTCGGAACCCTTTTCAATCTTAAATGTTGAATCTTAAATCTGAATTCCTCAGGGCCGGGCTATTCGCTATACTTCGTTTGTTAGTTGATTAAACGTGTAACACTGCGGGGGCTTCCTGCCGGTCGCCTCCTCGTTAACACGTTTAATCAACTAACTTCACTGCGTGCCGCTACTATCCCTGGCACATGTATATGAAAGCAAACACATACATTGCACAACCATGAATAAAAATTTTCAGGAATAAGAAAAAGATAAAAAAACGAAACGTGTTAATGGGGTATTCGCATTGACTTTAAATTTTAAACTAACTAAACGACTTTTGTAAATCGTTTTTAAGGTAGGTGATGGCAATGTCAGTCGGCAATTTATCCATTTTGGCAATGGCTTCAAAAATCAATTGGGCAAAGTCATTTCCACCAGCATCCATTGGCACATTTAACGCAGCCAGGTTAATCATCTTTACTGTTTCTTCTTTCGCATGCTTTAGCATGTTCCAGCCGTTAGGGCTAATGTAAATTTGTTGTGCCATGTTGTGTTCGTATTCTTCACGAATGGCTTTTAATATATCCGCCTGCAGCAATTTGGCACTCATACCAGCTTTATACGTGCGTAAAATTATGCTGTGTGGTGATATGCGTTCGAGGTACAAAATAGCTCTTTCATAAGCGTGCAGGCGCAGTGGTGTTAAATGTTTTTGGGTTTCCAGCTTGTATTCAAACGTACGTTTCCTGTTTTCCTGCTCCATGTATTTGCTGATCAAAAAATAAACAACACCGGCAACCATTAAGCCGGGTATAAGCAGTTTTAAAATTTCCAATGTAAAAGCCATAAGTATAAATAGAACTAAATATAATTAAAAAAGTAACAAGCCTGCGGTATAAAAAACATGTTAAAGGCTCACACAAATATTTTTAGGCTCGGTAAAAAACCGAAGTGCTTCAAAACCACCTTCGCGGCCAACACCTGAATTTTTCATGCCACCAAATGGTGTCCTTAAATCGCGAACCAGCCAGCAATTAATCCAAACTATGCCACTGTCAATTTTTGAAGCAACGCGGTGGGCTACATCAATGTTTTGAGTCCAAATTGTAGCGGCAAGCCCATATTGGGTAACGTTAGCATAGCCAATAACTTCTTCTTCGGTTTCAAATGGCATAATTGTGACTACGGGTCCAAAAATTTCTTCCAGGTTGGTACGGCAGTTATACGCCAGTCCTTCAATTATAGTTGGTTCAATGTAGTACCCGCCTTTTAATTCAGTTTCATCAGGTATGAATTGTTTTCCACCGCATAAAATGGTTCCGCCCTCTTCTTTGGCCAATTCAATGTAGGAAAGAATTTTTTTCATATGCGGTTCTGATACAACAGCGCCAAGTGAAACGGTGTCATCAAACGGGTTTCCTACTTTGAGTTTTTTGGTGCGTGCAACAAATTCGGTTTTAAATTTTTCATAAATGCCTTTTTGCACATAAATACGTGAACCGCATAAACATATTTGTCCCTGGTTAGCAAATGATGAATGCATGGTGGTGCTCATCATTTTTTCAAAATCACAATCATTAAAAATTATATTGGGATTTTTGCCACCTAATTCCAGCGATAATTTTTTAAACATAGGCGCTGCGGTACGCGCAATGTATTCGCCAGTTGCAGTTCCACCGGTAAATGATATAGCCTTTATTTTAGGGTGTTTAACAATAGCATCGCCACATTTTGGTCCTGTTCCGTGAACAATATTCAGTACACCGGCTGGTAACCCTGCTTCAATGCACAATTGTGAAAATAAGAATGCGGTCATAGGCGTTATTTCGCTTGGTTTAGCAACCACGCAATTACCCGTTGCAAGGGCCGGGGCAATTTTCCATGTGAATAAATACAAAGGTAAATTCCATGGCGAAATGCATCCCACTACACCAATGGGCTGACGTAGCGTATAGTTAAAACCTTTGTCTTCCATTGCATGTGATTCACTCCCATAGTGTAAAATGGCAGTCGCAAAAAAACGCATGTTGGCGCTGGCACGTGAAATGTCTACCCGTTTTGCCAGTTTAAAGGGCTTACCGTTATCAATACTTTCTGCTTTTGCAAAAGCATCAGCCTGCTCATCAATTAAGTTGGCAATACGGTTTAATACGGTATAACGGTCTTCTTTGCTTGTGTTACTCCATTGCGGAAAAGCATTTTTTGCAGCTTCAAACGCAGCTTCCACGTCCTGCGTTTCGCTATCCGGAATTAGCGCATAAGGCTTACCGGTTGATGGATTTATATCGTCAAAATATTTTTTTGAAACCGGCTCGCAAAGTGTTCCGTTTATATAATTTTTCAGCGTAATCATGCTTTGTTTTTTTGCATAAAGCTAAGTGATTATTTTCAATCTGGATTTGCCACATGAAATACAATAAAAAAAAGTAAATCAATTTAGTTTTCCGGGCCACAAAAAAAAACGTGCGGTGAGTTGCCTTTTTTGGCCTGTTTTTCCTTGAGGTTATAAACCAAACAAAGCTGTGCATACATTAATTTAATTCGTTTAAAATGAAATGATTGGACGTATTTAATTCGCTGGCTTTTTTTTTACTTGTTAATAACCTGCGTCAAGTATTTTCACAAAACACGTTCATATGGTTTATTTATTCTAAAAGTGTTTGTTTGCGTTGGCAACTTTCTCTGTGTTTTCCGTCTGATAAATGGCTTTGCAAAAAGTCAAATAACCTAACCAAAAACGCTACCAAACCTCAAAACGATCATGAATAAATTCTCGCTTTTTATCACAACAATTTTTGCTGTTGGATACAGCACCAATTCACAAAGCCAGGTTGTCACTTTCAACTATACCGGAGGTGTACAAACCTATACGGTGCCGGCTTGTGTTTATTCCCTCAATATTTTTGCTGAGGGAGGCGAAGGTGGTGGAACAAATGGCGGAAACGGAGGAACATCAACCGGTATTATTGCTGTAACACCAGGTCAGGTTCTCCAGGTTTATGTTGGAGGACTTGGATCAATAACAGCCGGAGGATTTAACGGTGGAGGGAATGGAAAGCCAGGCGGAGTTGGTTCAGCAGGAGGAGGCGGAGCATCTGATGTTCGGATTGCCCCATATGCACTTGCTAACCGTGTTATAATTGCCGGTGGTGGTGGTGGAACTGGTGGTGGTGATACGTATGCCGGAGGAGGTTCTGGCGGAGATCCCGGTACAGTTGGTATCGCCTCATTTGGTAGTCCTGGTCAGGGAGGAACAGCAGTTGCCGGAGGTACAGGCGGAGCTCCTTGGGGAGCCTGTGGTATGGCCGGAGGAAATGGCGGCTTAGGTGTTGGTGGAGCCGGTGGAACCGATGTTTGTTATGGCCTTGGCCCTGGTGGCGGAGGCGGTGGTGGACGTTACGGTGGAGGCGGAGGTGGCTCTGACGACTTTCCTTCTTACGCTCTTGGAGGCGGAGGAGGCGGAGGCGGATCAAGTCTGTTTCCAGCCGGAGGATCGGCATCAACCGGTGTTGGTACCGGCCATGGTGTTGTAACCATAACTCCCATTGGCGGAACAATGACCGTAACAATTACACCAGCAGCACCTACAATATGCGCTGGTTCCAGTACAACATTAACTGCAAGTGCAACCGGTGCCACTTCATACACATGGTCGCCTGCCACAGGATTAAGTTCAACAACCGGTGCAACAGTAACAGCAACTCCTGCAGCAACTACAACATATACAGTAACAGCATCATCAGGTTCATGTACAGGAACCGCAACTGTTACGGTAACAGTAAATCCCACTCCTGTGATAAATGTTCCCTCTGTTTCAAAATGTGCCAGCGATCCTGCAGTTACCTTAACTGCCAGTGGAGCATCAACATATTCATGGTCACCTGCAACAGGATTAAGTGCAACAACAGGTTCAAGTGTAACCGCGAGTCCTGCCGCTACAACAACATATACCATTACAGGAACAAGTGCAGCAGGTTGTGTGGGTACAGGTACAACTACAGTAACAGTTAATCCAAATCCCACAATTACATGTACGCCTGCCGCACCTGCAATTTGTGCGGGAGCATCAACAACACTTACAGCAAGCGGTGCATCAACCTATACCTGGTCACCAGCTACAGGACTTAGTGCAACAACCGGAACAACGGTTACAGCTACTCCAGCAGCTACAACAACATATACCATTACAGGAACAAGTGCAGCCGGTTGTACAGGAACAACTACTGTTACAGTAACAGTTAATCCTTCTGCAACCGTTACGTGTACGCCTGCGGCACCTGCAATTTGTGCAGGAGCATCAACATCGCTTACAGCGAGTGGCGCATCAACCTATACATGGTCACCTGCAACAGGACTTAGTGCAACAACGGGAACAACAGTTACAGCAACTCCTGCCGCCACAACAACGTATACCATTACAGGTACAACAGCTTCGGGTTGCACGGGAACAACAACTGTTACGGTTACAATAAATCCGTTGCCCACAATTACATGTACACCTGCAGCGCCTGCAATATGTAGTGGTGCCAGTGTGGCATTAACTGCAGCCGGTGCATCAACGTATACCTGGTCACCAGGCACAGGTTTGTCCGGAACTACCGGAACAACGGTAACATCAAGCACAACTACAACTACTACATATACCATTACAGGTACAAGTGCAGCAGGCTGCGTAAATACAGGAACCGTTACGGTTACCGTAAATCCAATACCAGTTGTTACGTGTCCAAATGCAAATGTGTGTGGCGGATCTAGTGCTACACTAACAGCAACAGGAGCATCAACGTATTCGTGGTCACCGGCAACAGGTTTAAGTGCAACAACGGGCGCTACGGTTACAGCAACGCCTGCAGTTACCACTACCTATACAATTACTGGAACAAGTGCAGCAGGTTGTGTTGGAACAGGAACAACAACAGTTACCATTACACCACAGCTTGATGCAACCATTACACCTGCTGGTCCTTTCTGTCAGAATGATGCCTCGGTTACACTAACAGCGGTTGACCCTGGCGGAACCTGGAGTTCATCCTGTGGCACCTGTGTTTCTGCAGCAACGGGCGTGTTTGATCCTTCCGCAGCAAGTGTAGGAGCAAATACAGTTACGTATACGATTCCTGGTTCATGCGGTGATGTTCAGTCAACAACCATAACCATAAATGCGGTTCCCGATGTTACAGCAACGCCTGCGGCCTCTACCATATGCAGTGGCACAGCCACCAGCATTGCCCTTACATCAGGTGTAGCAGGTACTACATTCAGCTGGACCGCGAGTTCAACTAACGCCACGGGGGCATCTGCAGCAAGCGGAGCTACAATAGCGCAAACATTAACCACCACAACACCTCCAACAGGAACCGTTACCTATACCATTACTCCAAGTACGGCAACGTGTACAGGTAGCTCAATTAACGCAACCGTTACTGTTGAAGAAGTTGTAATCAATTCCATCAATACAACCAATGTAAGTTGCTTTGGCTTGTCAGATGGTACCATAACGGTTAATGCAACCGGAGCAGCAAGTTATAATGACGGCACCACCACACAGGTTTCAAATGTATTCAATGAACCAGCGGGTGTGTATACCATAACGGTAACCAGTCCTAACGGTTGTACGGCAACAGCTCCGGCAACCATTACAGAACCAACCGCACTGGTAGTGCCAACATCACAAACCAACGAAACCTGTTTTGGCGCCTGTGACGGTATTGCCGGAACAGCACCAAGCGGTGGAACCTCGCCTTATACATATTCGTGGACAGGAACTGTTGCAGGTAGTGTGCCGTTTGTGAGTGGACTTTGCAGCGGTGCATACAGCGTAACTGTAACCGATGACAATGGTTGCAGCCTTACAGCTAATTATACCATAACCGGTCCGGCATCGGTTTCAATTACATCCGTTGTTCCAACACAACCTACATGTAATGGAGGTGCAAACGGTAGCGTGGTGGTAAATGCATCAGCAAGCGCAACATCTTACACAGTTGGTACAATTACACAAGCTACCAATACATTTACAGGTATGGCAGCAGGTACTTATCCTGTTACCGTAACCGATGCGGCAGGTTGCGCAGCAATATCAACAGTAACCATTAACCAACCCTTGTTATTAACCGTAAATCCGGGTACACCATCAACCATTTGTTTTGGTCAATCGTCACCGGTTTCGGGAATAGCAAATGGTGGTACAACTCCTTATACCTATACATGGACTGATGCCGTTGGAACAACAGTAGGCACAACAGCATTAACAACAGTTACTCCTACAACTACCGGTGCAAATGTTTATACCCTTACCGTTGATGATGCAAATGGTTGTGGTCCTGTTACAACTACAGTTACAGTAACCATGACTCCGCCTTTAACTGTTGTGGCTTCGCCTGATCAATCGGTTTGCCCTGGCGCATCAACAACAATAAACGCAACCCCATCAGGAGGTGACGGAACCGGATATACATTTACATGGACAAATAATGTTGACGGGTCAACCTCAGTTCTTGCAGCGCCAACCGTAACACCTGGTTCAAGTCCAACAACCTATACCGTTACCCTTAGTGATGGTTGTTCACCAACCGTAACCGACCAGGTAATTGTTAGTTGGTACACATTGCCTGCAGTTACCTATTTAATTAACGGTACGCAAGGTTGTACACCGGTGTTAACATCGTTTTCAAGCACAACTTCGGCTGGTGCAACAGCAACCTATAGCTGGAATTTTGGTGATGGTTCAACAAGTACACTTGCTGCACCAACACACGTGTTTACCCAAGGTGGTTGTTATGATATTTCGCTTACCATTATTACAGCTGACGGCTGCCAGGTTGATACCGTAATACCTAACCAGGTTTGTGTGTATGAGTTCCCGGTTCCTGAATTTGTATTCCAGCCAACAACGGCCACTGTGTTTAATCCTGAAATAAATTTCGTGAACATGACAATTGGTGGTGCTGTATATACATGGGATTTTGCAGGACTTGGTACAAGTACCCTTGCAAATCCATCGTATACATTCCCATCGGTAAATGGTGGAACCTATCCTATATGTTTAACCGCAACAAGTGCTAACGGTTGTGTAGCACAGGTATGCCATGATGTAACCATCCAGGACGAGTTCCTGATTTACGCACCAAATACATTTACGCCTGATGGCGATGGTATAAACGACATTTTTATGCCAATTATACAAGGCCATAATCCTGAAACATATGAATTTTACATCTTCAATCGCTGGGGCGAAGTAATTTTCAAAACAACCGACCACACCCAGGGGTGGGACGGTCAGCACAAGAACATGAAGAGTAAAGAAGATGTGTATGTGTGGAAAGTGCGCGTGAAAAAAAGTATGGTGGAAGAAACCATGGACTTTGAAGGTCACGTAAACCTTTTGAGGTAGTAAAATTATAAAACAGTATACAAAGCCCTGGTTATTCAACCGGGGCTTTTTTGTTTCTGTCAGCCCTTCTTCCAACAAAAATGCTTTCCTGAGGAACGAAGGATCTTATTTTTGTTGGAAGAAACCGGGCTTTCGCCTTTACTCCTCGTCTAAAAAAAGCGTTAGATCCTTCGTTCCTCAGGAAAGCAAACACTTTTTTAGACTGCGGGGTATCGGCTCAATCCCTGGCTGAACCTTGAATAAGGTTTTTTCGTAAACTGTAAAATGAAAATTGTTGCTATATCAGACACACACGGCAAACATGCTTTGCTTCAATTGCCGTTGGGTGATGTGTTGGTGCACGCAGGTGATGTGTCGGGCAGGGGAGCCCAGGCTGAAATAATGGATTTCCTGCATTGGTTTGCCGGGCAGCCTCACCAACACAAAATTTTTATTGCGGGCAACCATGATTTTTATTTTGAAAAATATCCCGAAACCGAAATCCACAAAACACTTTCAGCTGAAATAATTTATTTAAACGATAGCGGTATTACCATTAATGGCGTTAATTTTTGGGGCAGCCCCGTTCAGCCATGGTTTTATGATTGGGCGTTTAACCGCAGGCGTGGCCCCGAAATAAAAAAGCATTGGGACCTTATACCGCCAAACACAAATGTGTTAATTACCCATGGGCCACCAGTTGGAATTTTAGACCGTACCGTTACCGGGCAACACGTGGGTTGTGAAGACCTGCTTGCTGCCATTGAAAAAGTAAAACCGCAGTACAATGTATTTGGTCATATTCATGAGGCTTATGGTGTGCTTGAAAAAAAAGGCACAATCCATATTAATGCAAGTGTGTTAAATGAAAACTACAGGCTGGTGAATGAGCCGGTGGTATTTGAAGTGTAATGATGGGTACATTATTTTATCCCAATATTCTGCCAGGGGTAGAGCCGGTACCCCGCAGGCCTTATGACATAAATTGTTTTAAGAGACAGCATCAGGCCGAGGAGTAAAGGCGATAACCCGGTGCCGCTGTTCAATCTCAACCAGGGCCTGGCGCATCGCTTCGCAGCAAATTTTCAAATAAAAAAATAAACCGGCAGGCTGCCCGCGATTTGAGAACAGCGGCAGGCAGCATAATAAAACAAAAATCCCCGGTCAATTAAACCAGGGATTGTATGTTTAAGAGGTTAAGTATTTACGTTGCCCGTTGGCTCAAAACTACTTTTTAAAAAGCTGTTCCCGCCTCCGGTTTTACGTCTAGTACATATCATCCATTCCACCGCCTGGCATTGCAGGGGCTGCTTTTTTCTCTTTTTTCTCAGCTAAAACACATTCAGTGGTAAGGATCATACTGGCAATTGATGCTGCGTTTTCCAACGCTACACGTGATACTTTGGTAGGGTCAATTACACCTGACTTGAACATGTTTTCATACTGTTCGGTTGCTGCGTTAAATCCGTAATCGTCTTTTCCTTCGCGTACTTTGTTTACAATAACGCTGCCTTCAAGGCCACCGTTTTCCACAATCTGGCGCAACGGTGCTTCAAGTGATTTGCGAATAATTTCCACACCAATTTTCTCGTCTTCATTTTCGGTTTTCACTTTGTCAAGACTTGCAATGGCGCGTATATATGCGGTTCCGCCACCTGCAACAATTCCTTCTTCAACTGCGGCACGTGTGGCTGCCAGTGCATCATCAACACGGTCTTTTTTCTCTTTCATTTCAATTTCGGTAGCAGCTCCAATATAAAGCACTGCAACACCGCCTGAAAGTTTTGCCAAACGCTCCTGCAATTTTTCTTTATCATAATCACTGCTGGTTTGTTCCATTTGCGCTTTAATTTGCGCACAGCGGCCTTTAATGTCGGCATCTTTACCGGCTCCATCAACAATGGTTGTATTGTCTTTGTCAATGGTAATTTTACCTGCCTGGCCCAAATGGCTCAACTCGGTTGATTCCAGTTTGTATCCCTGTTCTTCTGAAATAACGGTTCCCCCGGTTAAAATAGCAATGTCTTCCAACATGGCTTTTCTGCGGTCACCAAATCCGGGAGCTTTTACAGCGGCTATTTTTAAAGCGCCACGTAATTTATTTACTACAAGTGTTGCCAATGCTTCACCATCTACATCTTCGGCAATAATCAGCAACTGACGACCCGCCTGCGCAACTTGTTCCAGCACAGGAAGAATGTCTTTCATGCTTGACACTTTTTTCTCGCTGATCAAAATATATGGTTTGTCCATTTCAACAACCATTTTTTCGGCATTGGTAACAAAATAAGCTGATAAATAACCGCGGTCAAATTGCATACCATCAACTGTTTTTACTTCAGTTTCGGTTCCTTTGGCTTCTTCAACAGTAATAACGCCTTCTTTACCAACTTTGGCCATTGCCTCGGCAATCAATTTACCTATGGTATGGTCACTGTTGGCTGAAATGGTTGCAACCTGCTCAATTTTTTTATTGTCGTCACCCACGTTTTGTGATTGTTTTTTTAAATCAGCAATCACTGCAATAACGGCTTTGTCAATACCGCGTTTTAAATCCATTGGGTTTGCACCGGCAGCCACATTTTTTAAGCCTGCAGTTACAATTGCCTGTGCAAGTACAGTAGCAGTTGTAGTTCCGTCACCGGCAACATCAGCTGTTTTGCTGGCTACTTCCTTAAGCATTTGAGCGCCCATGTTGGCAACTGTATCGGCCAACTCAATTTCTTTTGCAACGGTTACTCCGTCCTTGGTAACAATGGGTGCACCAAATTTCTTTTCAATCACTACATTGCGTCCTTTTGGACCAAGTGTAACTTTCACCGCGTTAGCAAGTGTATCAACACCTTTTTTCAACGCATCACGCGATTCGATGTTAAAGGTTATTTCTTTTGACATGTGTTTAATTTTTAGTTGAATTTAAATCTCTTTTATTTTGTACTGAGTAGTGAGAAGAGTGGGTTTAAGTAAAGAAGTGTGTGGGTGTGAATTATGATTTTCGTTTTGAAAATGAGTTGAAACTGCTTGCTGGCTTATGTTTTGCTTTATTTGAAAACGCGTCCCCAAAAAGCCCGTTTCTCACTTCTCGCGTCTCTAATCTACACGATTGCGTATATATCCGCTTCCTTCATGATCAGGTAATCTTTTCCTTCCACCTGAATTTCGGTTCCCGAATATTTTCCGTACAAAACATGGTCGCCAACTTTAACAGTCATTGGTTCGTCTTTTTTTCCGTTACCAACGGCTACTACTTTTCCGCGTTGGGGTTTTTCTTTTGCTGTGTCCGGAATAATGATTCCGCTTGCTGTTTTGCTTTCGGCTTCTGCCGGTTCAATCAGTACCCTGTCTGCTAATGGTTTAATATTTGCCATAATTAACTCTTAAAATGTTGTTTTAGTTGTTTTGTTAAACACCCTGTGTTTTCACAAATTGTTTACGGCACCCTTTTCAATTAAAATGCCAGCCACATAATTAGGGCTTTTTTACCGAAATTTTGGCCCAATGGGTGATTTTTTGTCATTTTTTTGACCCTCATTCCCAGGTAGATGTGAAAAACTGTCAGGCTGGGTAGTCAAAGGCCTTATTTCTCTATATTTACCCCGCGTGAACAAACTTGTTTTCCCTATAGCAGTTGCCTTATTATCATTTACACAGGCTGGTGGTCCCGTTAAGCCAGCAGCCGCAACCATGGCAAATGTAGAAAGGCAATTGGGTGTAGGTATTTATATATGCGCCTTACCTGACCGTGATTACGATACCGTTTGTACGTTTACCACAAAAAAAGATTTTAATTCTTACCCCGGGCCCAGCATTCCGCAGTTTATTGAAGGAATTCAAAAACCGGTTGATGCCCTTGCAAAATCAGCTGTAAAAAAATCGCAATCAAAAAAATATAAAAAGGCCAAAAAAGAAATAAACGGTATAATTACACGCGATGGTAAAACAGCTGTAGCCATACGTTTCAAAACAAAAATTGACCTTGCAAAAAATGCCAGTGCCAATTATGCAAAGGTTGAACAGTACAAGGGATATTATTTATTTATCCAAAACAAACCCCTGCAAAAATATGCGCCCGGACAAAAAGTGAAGTTCAACAATAAATTGACCATGGACAATCCCGGCACAACGTCCATGTATGTGCTCATTGACTCGCTTATACAAAATTATGAGCGAAAGCCGGGTAACGGTGATCGCGCTAACGCACTTATTACAAGCTCATGTATTGAAGCTGAATTTATAAAATTAATTGAATAGGAATGGAAAAAATATTGATTGCAAACCGTGGTGAAATTGCTTTGCGCGTAATGCGTACCTGCCGCGAAATGGGTATAAAAACAGTTGCCGTTTACAGTACGGCCGATGCGGGCGCCCCTTTTGTGGAATATGCCGATGAGGCTGTTTTTATTGGAGAAGCGCCAAGTAAGGAAAGCTACCTGGTGCACGATAAAATTTTGGATGCCTGTAAAAAAACAGGCGCCCAGGGTATTCATCCCGGGTACGGTTTTCTTTCTGAAAATGCTGAATTTGCCCGCAAGGCCAAAAAGGCAGGTATTAATTTTATTGGTCCCGAGGCTGAAAGCATGGAGATCATGGGCAGTAAACTTGCTGCAAAAGATGCTGCAAAAAAATACAACATTCCTTTGGTGCCTGGTACTGACGGTGCCATTACCGATTTGAACGAAGCAAAAACAATTGCCAAAAAAATCGGTTACCCCGTTTTAATCAAAGCATCGGCTGGTGGTGGCGGTAAAGGTATGCGCCTGGTGCAAAACGATGGTGAGTTTGTTGAGCAGTATGAGCGTGCGGTAAGCGAAGCCGTAAATTCATTTGGCGATGGAAGCGTTTTCATTGAGAAATTTGTAACCAAACCACGCCACATTGAAATACAGGTAATGGCTGACAAGCACGGAAACTGTTGTTATTTGTTTGAACGCGAATGCAGCATTCAGCGCAGGCATCAAAAAGTTGTGGAAGAAGCACCTTCAAGTGTATTGACTCCTGAACTACGGAAGCATATGGGCGAGTGTGCCGTTATGGTAGCCAAATCATGTGACTATGTGGGAGCTGGCACGGTTGAATTTTTATTGGATGACAAGCTCAATTTTTATTTTCTTGAAATGAACACACGTTTGCAGGTTGAACATCCCGTAACGGAAATGATAACCGGTATTGATCTTGTTCGTGAGCAAATTGAAGTGGCGCGTGGAAAAAAATTAAGTTTTAAGCAGGACGAATTGAAAATAACAGGCCACTCCATTGAAATTCGCGTGTATGCCGAGGATCCTACAAATAATTTTTTACCGGATATAGGAACACTTGAAATTTACCAGGTACCAAGGGGTAATGGTATACGGGTTGACGATGCCTACCAGCAAGGCATGGATATTCCTATTTATTATGATCCAATGATTGCCAAACTGGTTACACATGGCAATACCCGTGAAGAGGCCCGCCACAAAATGTTAAGGGCCATTAGTGACTATAAAATATTTGGCGTTGAAACCACACTCGGGTTTTGCAGGTTTGCGCTTGAGCACGAGGCGTTTATAAGTGGCGATTTTGACACCAACTTTGTACCTCTTTATTTTAAACCTGAATTACTGGAGCAAAAACTGGATGCAGCCGAAGAAACAGCGGCCATTGGGGTTTTTGCAGGTTTGTTCAGCAACAAGGTAAATGCAGGGGGGCAAAATCAACACGATGTTCATAAACCAAGTAATTGGCGTATAAACAGGCTTAAAAGTGCTGATTAAAATCTGTTAAAACAAATGTAATTAGCAGTATGCAGTATAACTTTTGTATATTGTAGAGCGTTTAATAAGGCAGAATTACATGGTTTTCTTAAAAAACATCTCACTTGTGCTTTTGCTGGGAATTATCTCAACACAAGTTTGTTTTTCACAGGGTTTATTCAAGCGCAACCGAAAAATGGCAACAGCTGAAACGCCTGACTCGTTGTTAAAACCTTACATGCTTCCCGAACTGACCATTAAAACGAGCAATAAAGCGTATGTTTCAAATTACATGCGAACAAAAAATTATGTCTTAAAAACCATTTCACTGGCCAATTTTATTCGTGATCTGAACAGGGAAATTGACGACAATATTGGCGCAATGGGTAAAAAGCGTGAAAAGAAAAAATACCTGAAAGCCGAACGCGAAAAATTATTCAGTTCATTTTCTGATATTGTAAAGGACATGAGTCTGAACGAGGGTAAGGTTTTCAATAAACTGGTTTACCGCCAGGCAGGCATAACCACGTATGATATAATCACAAAGTACCAGGGAGGATTAAAAGCGGTTATGTGGCAGTCGGTATCACGGCTTGGAGGAGCAAATTTAAAACTTACCTATGATCCTTACTACAGTGATAAGGTTATTGAGGACGTAATGAAGCAAATAGAGTCGGGTAAACTTAAAACTCCGCGTATTCCGCGCAACGTTGAGGAGTTTAACCACCCTGTATATGACTAAAAATCCTGCTTAATTCAGTGATTATTGAAAATTCGTCAAAAACTTTAGCAGTTGCCCTGGTTGGTACTTTACGTGAACCTGAAAACCTATAGCACACTAATTTTCTATTTTAATTGCTATATCGTATATTCATGCATTTACCTTTAAATGAAACATGAATATTTCATACATTTACCCAAAATTTATCCTTCTATTCTATTATGAGAAAATTAATGTTAGCCTTGTATCCCTGCGTGGCTGTTTTCGTTTTCCTGGCATCAGCCGGAATATTTAAACGCGTTTATTATACCGGTTTCCTTTTTGCTATTGGCATAACCGTAAATGCCCAGCAACTTGATGTTGCTACTGTTTGGGCATCGCCCGCGTTTTACCAGGAAAATGTTGATGAAGTAGCCTCCATGAACGATGGTGAGCATTACTCGGTGTTGGAAACTGAAAATGGCGGATTGGTGATCAATAAGTATTCGTTTAAAACATTTAAAAAAGTAGCAACCATTTTTGCAGCTAAAGATGTAATGATTGGTGATGTGGCGCTTGAATTTGACAGTTATGAATTTAACAGCGATGAAACAAAGCTGTTGCTAACAACCAATACCGAATATATATACCGCAGGTCATTTACAGCTACGTATTATGTGTATGATTTAAAAACAAAAACCATTTCGTTGCTGGCCGACTCTGAAAAAGGACCGCAGCAATTGGCCGACATTTCGCCCGATGGACAAAAAGTAGCATTTGTACGTGCCAATAATATTTTTTACAAAGACCTGAAAACCGGTGAAGAGGTACAGGTGACCACTGATGGAAAACGCAATGCCATTATTAATGGGACTACCGACTGGGTGTATGAAGAAGAATTTTCCATTACAAAAGGTTTTTACTGGAGTCCCACCAGCACTGAAATTGCTTATTATAAATTTGATGAATCAAATGTAAAGGAGTTCCAGTTTGATACCTATGGTGCGCTTTATCCTGAACATTACACGTATAAATATCCAAAAGCAGGAGAAGACAATTCAAAAATCAGTATTCATCTTTATTCACTGGCGGGAAAGAACACAAAAAATATTTCAACGGGACCGGATGCTGATATTTATTTGCCGCGTATGGCCTGGGACCCTAAAAAGGGGTACCTGGTAGTGTTGCGCATGAACCGCCTGCAAAACAAACTTGAGTATTGCATGGTTGATGTAAAAGCTGCAGCACCCGAATTGAAGCCATTTTATACTGAAACCAGTGAAACCTATGTTGAAGTTACCGATGATTTAATTTTTCTGGCCAACCAGGAAGGGTTGATACGCACAAGTGAAAAAGATGGGTTTAATCATATATGGAAAATTGACTATGCTGGAAAAGAAACACAAATCACCAAAGGCAACTGGGATGTAATAGAACTAAAAGGCCTTGATGAAAAAGGCGGTTGGATTTATTATGCATCGGCCGAATCGGGGCCCACGCAAAAAGAACTGTTCCGTATAAAAATGGATGGAACCGGAAAAGTAAAATTATCAAAACGAAAAGGAACCAACGATGCTACATTTAGCACCGGTATGAAGTATTTTATGAATTACAATTCATCGGCCAATGTGCCTTTGTATGTGACGTTGCATACTGCTGACGGAAAAGAGTTA
>DATGXI010000093.1:0-13379 GCA_035299065.1 Flavobacteriales bacterium | reverse complement strand
TTTTTTATCAAAATACAATTCAACCGGGTTATTTTTATGGAATGGTATATTTAATGACCAGGTGAGTGAACAGGATATTTCAAATGGATCAATTATGGATGCGGGCGGAAACCTGGTACATTTTGGCAGCAGTTATAACAGCATTACTTTTTTAGATCTCTCTATTGCGAAATACCACGCCAACGGCTCAACATTGTGGCATACCCAATTGGACATGGGGGTAAGTTTTGATAAAATTTACGGATATGGAAAAGATGGTTCAGATAATTATTTTGCGTATACCGTTAACGCGGCCAACCAGGCCAACATTGTAAAGCTTGACAACAACGGGAATATACTTTACAACACTCCATTGGGCACGCAGCAACAAAATGGTTTTTCGTGCGATTTAAGTGGTAATTCGTTTGTTTCGGGACCTAACTTTACAGCGCGTGATAATTTTGATATTACCAAGTTTGGTTTTATGAATACGGTAATTTGGACAACACCTATTATTCCTGCTTCAATAACATCTTATACCACGTTGTATAAAACCATTCCTGACAATACAGGTAATTTATATGCACTGGGAACTAAATCAGGATTTCCGTCAGGATCTAAACTGTATGTTGAGAAAATTGACAATGCCGGAAACCGTATTTGGGGAACTATGATTGGTGGCTACGACTCAATGTCGTCAAGTTTTCCTGCACAGGTGCTTTTGCTGGACAACAGTGGCGATGTGGTAATTGGAACAACTGTCAAGAAAACTGACGGAAACAATGCGTTGCTTATAGCCAAATTTGATAAAACAACAGGAACCGTTGTTTTCAATAAAATATTCAATGGTACGGGCAGTGACAGAAGCGAATCACTTGCCGGAATGTCAATAGGATCCTCTAATGAAGTGTTAACAGCCGGATTTTTTACACCTCCAATGAGCTTAAATCCTATACGCCCCGTGGCCAAAAAGTTTGACACCAATGGAAATTTGGTTTGGGAATACATAAATCCTGATCCGTATACCACTGCACCCAGTGATAAGTTCAGCAACATTGAACAGGATGTAGATGGAAATTACATTGTAGCAGGCAGCATTTTTAGGCAGTTAACCACTTCAACCAGCGAAACAAAACTACTTACGTTGAAATTGAACAGCAGCGGAAATCAGGTTTGGAGCCAGTTATTTGAACCAACGTACAACGGAAATGGAACAACTACCTGTTTAAATTTATTTCAAAACCGTATTTATGTAAGTGGAACCAGCAAAATGTCACCAGGTTTAAAAGAGGACATTACTCTTCTTAAGTATTGTGACAATGCTGCGCCAAATATTGTTGAGTCATCGGTCATTGCCTGCAACGGTTCATCAGTACCACTTACTCTTTCATCACCATTCAGCTCATATAGCTGGCAACCTACAAATGAAACAACCGGTTCAATCAATGCAACTGCTACCGGTAATTATTGGGTTATAGGAACTGAAACAGACGGCTGCGCCAAAATTTCTGATACTGTAAATGTAACTATCAAAGATATTCCGGTAACCCCTGAGATTTGTATGGTGACCGTTGACTCACTATCAACACACAATATTATTTACTGGGATAAGTCAGCGTTTAGCGGCATTAGTCACTTTGTAATTTACCGCGAAGACGTTACCAATATTTATACAGCGGTTGGTTCAGTTCCGTACGATAGCTTGAGCGAATATCATGATTACGGAGCCAATCCGAATATAACGACCAAGCGCTATAAAATAACAGCGGTTGACACCTGTGGCACAGAAAGCTTAAAAAGCAATTACCACAATACGTTGTATGTAACTGAAAACGGACTTGGTGATTTTACCTGGAACCTGTATGAAATTGAATCTAGCGCCAACCCTGTAACCACTTTTGAATTGTTACGCGATGATAATGGAACCGGAGTTTGGAATGTGATAGGAACCACTGCCGGAACACAACAAATATTAAGTGATCCAACTTATTCAACCTGGCCAAATGGGCAATGGTACGTGCGCACTGTATGGGGAATTACCTGCACACCAACACGAGCCGGCATAAGCACATCACGTTCAAATTTAAGAACAAAAAGCATGATTACCGATATTGATGAAAACCATACAGGCGTTACAACTACTGTATTTCCGAATCCGGCTCATGACAACATAACTGTATTGGTTGGGAACTACGAAGGGGAATGTACTGTTATGATTAAAGATGCTGCCGGACGGGTGGTGAAACAAACTACCTTTATTTCAAACACTGCTACCATTTCTCTTGAAGGAATTGAAACAGGCATTTACTTTATTGAAACGGGAAATGCTGATTTTTTAAATGTGAGCAAAGTAATCATCAACTAAATTAAATTTTTATAAAACGTATAAAAGGGACCAGGAATGTTCCCTTTTATATTTTTGATGAACTTTTAATCGGCCCTGGCCCAAAGTGATTTTATCTTCATTTCCATTTCATCACGCGTGAGCCATTGTTCTGTTTTAGGACCATCAGCACCCTTTCCACAAACATAGGGCTGAATTTCTACCAGATATCTTTCGCCTTTCTTTTTAGCGTTTACCATGTAAGCAAACTCACCTTCACCCAAGCCTTTAAAAAGAACTCCTCCGTTTATGTTTTCACCACGCACAACGGAACGGATATCACGCAAGACCATAAATGAGTTTTCTTTTTTTGCATCGCGTTGCACAAAAACATCAATGGGCGATATATTGGTTCCCATAAAGCGATCGCAATTTAACCAGCCCAACTGGCGTGTTTGCATTATGTAATATTTTTTGGCTTCAACATGCTTAACAATGCCTGAAGTATGCGTATCGTTATTTGTATCAAGTAAAATGCGTCCATGACGAACATCAACAAATAGTTTTACCATGATGCCTACCGTATAGTCTTTCCACTTTGTAATACCGTTTTCAACACGGTCAACCCTTTTAAATGCCTTCCATTGTGGCATCCAGCGTGTGGCTGTTACCAGCTTGGCATCAATTAAAGGATTTTCGCTACCTGTTACTTTAATCTCTCTTATTTTTCCTCCTTCTGCGACATCAAAATTGATAAAGACATTATCATATTCAATGCGCGGAATACTTACCGGGTTCAACTTTACGTTTTTTACGTAATATTCTTCAAGGGAAATGTTCCCGTCCTCAAACTGTTCGTAACGCGTACCAACGTCTTTATAACATGCAACACTGTCTCTTACTGTCAACAGTTCATCAACCTTCCAGTCTACAAAACCGTCATCGCCAACTTTACCATTAAACAAACGCATATCTTTTTTTCGTTCACCTTTTACAGGAAATGCCATTTCAAGCACCTTACCTGATTTAAGCATGCACGTATCCGTATTATTGGAAATGGCCTGTACGTAAAGGCTACCAGCCGTTTCAATTACTTTATTGTCAACCGTAGATGTCATCAGACCGGCTTCTATAAATTGAGGCAGTGTCATAAATTCATGAATAAACAAGCTAACGCTTTTGGGACTTACGTTAACTGAGTCCTTGTAAGCAAAGCTATTGGCGGGCACCAGTATTTTTGTTCCTCCTGCCAGCGTTAGCAATGTATCCCTGCTGGTCTGAATTGCAAAAGCCTGAACTGCGTTTTTATCAAGCGTAGTGCCCTTAACAGGACATACTGACTCTTCTGGAAACCGGTTTGCATTGCTCTTTAGATTTGCTGCATTTGTTTTTATACCTGGTTGGGTTAAAGGCAATGTTTTTGCAACTGAACCCGTGTCCACAATTGGTTCATCCACTTTTTTTACCTGGCCTATTCGGTTGCTGGTTTCATTGTTCTCTTGATTTGACAACTCTTTTTTTTCTGAAGTTGAGCAGGCGGTCATACCGAGTACCAAACCTGCAAACAGTAAAAACTTATTCATGGTATTCTTTTTTAAGTTAACGGCAGAAACACCAAAAGGTAACCCTGGTTAATTAAATTAACTGACGTTAAACCTAAAAAAAGCCACTGTTAAAAAAACACAATACGGTGATTGTGTGCGAACAAAATGAGTTATTCGTGGAATCCTAGAGGTTAAAATATTGTTTGGCCATACCGGCCACATCGTCACCAATGGCTAAACTTGCGGTAGCTGCTGGCGATGGTGCGTTCAATACGTGAATGCTGTTTTGATGGTACTCAATGCGAAAATCGTCACGCGTATCACCATCACGGCCCAACAACAAAGCGCGCACCCCTGCCGACTCACTTGCAACTATATCGGCACTTTCAAGTGAAGGAATCATGCGTTGCAATGTTTTTAAGAACAAACGTTTTGAAAATGCCCTGCGGTATTCATCAATACCAAACTTGACGTTGCCAAAAAATAATTTCCAGGTTCCCTTATATGTTAACGCATCGGCCGTATCGCGAATGCTGAACGATGTTTTTTTATAGCCCTCGCGTTTAAATGTAAATACGGCATTTGGGCCGCATTCAATGTGACCGCTCACCATGCGTGTAAAATGCACACCAAGGAAAGGGAAATCGGGATTTGGAACAGGATAAATTAAATTTTTTACTTTGTGATGCGCGCGATCGGTTAATTCATAATAATCGCCACGGAAACCAACAACTTTTTCTTTCAATTTAACACCATCTTTTTTGGCAATACGGTCGGCCTGCAAACCACAGCAATAAATTACAAAACGTGCTTCGAACCTGTTTTGCTTTGATGTATACAAAGCCGAACTTTTTTCAAAATGCACAATGTCGGTTACTGTTTCGCCCAAAACCAGTTTACTTTTGCTTTGAATGCCAAGCGCAACCTCAACCATTTTTTCGGTAGCGCCACGGTAATCAATAATACCGGTGCAGGGCACCCATAAGCCTGCAATGCCTTCGCAAAACGGTTCGTGCTCTTTAATTTGCTGTGCATTTATTTTTTCAAGTCCTTCAATTTTATTTTCAAGACCTGTTTTATAAATGCGCTCCATGTTTTCCAGTTCACTTTGGTGGGTAGCCACCACAATTTTTCCGCACACATCGTGCTTGATCTTGTGTTCTTTGGCAAAGGCAACCAATTCATGGCGACCATTTACACAGTTCACTGCTTTTTTGGATCCCGGTTTATAATAAAGGCCACTGTGAATTACGCCTGAATTGTGGCCGGTTTGGTGATCGGCCAGCTTGTTTTCTTTTTCAATGAGGATTAACTTGAGGTTGGGGTAACTTTTTTGCAATTTGTAAAAAGTTGCCGCTCCCACTATGCCTCCGCCAACAATGGCTATATCGAAAGATGATTCCACGGATTAATTTTTGACTAAATTATAAATAATGAAGCCACAGATTACACCAATTACACAGATTTTTAAACGATAAATTAAAAAGGTAATGGCCACGGATTACACGTATTACACCTATTTTTAAATGATAAATTGAAAAGGTAATGGCCACAGATTACACAAATTACACAGATTTTTAAACGTAACACTGAAAAGGCAATAGCCATAGGTCACATTAGAGTATCTCGGCCACAACAAAATTACTTCCTCCCACAAAAATCAAATCACCTTTTTTGCAATTGGCTTTTGCTGCTTTTAAGGCGAATTTTACTGATGTGTACGCATTGCCGTTTAATTTAAACGCTGCTGCCTGCTTTTTTACTTCAGCAGCCGGTAATGCACGCTGGGTTTTTGCATTGGTAAAATAATATATTGCTTTTTTTGGAAGCTGTTTGAGCATGGCCGAAACGTCTTTATCATTAACAACACCAAAAACGATGTGAAGATTTTTGTATTTTTCTTTTGAGAGGTTTTTTATAACTTCTGTTATTCCTGCCTCGTTATGCCCAATGTCGGCAATCACACGCGGACTTTCAGAAACAACTTGCCAGCGACCCATTAAACCGGTGTTTGTAATAACCTTTTGAATTCCCTTTAGTGCGGTTTTTGCCGGAATATTGTAACCAGATTTATTTAATACCTCAATGGACTTTAACACAGTACGGAAATTTTTTGGCTGGTAACTTCCCTTTAATTCGGATTTTAAATTTGCCGGTAATTTTAATTTATCGGCAAAAAAAATGGGGCTTTCATGTTGTTTCGCTGTTTTTTCAAACACTTTTTTTACAGTGCCACTTGCCTGGCCTGCCACAACAGGAATACCTGGTTTTATGATGCCGGCTTTTTCAAAGGCAATTTTTTCCAATGTATTTCCAAGGAACTGCACATGATCTTTGCTGATGTTGGTAATTACACTTAGGTCGGGAAAAACAATGTTGGTACTGTCAAGGCGGCCACCCAAACCGGTTTCAATTATGGCAATATCAACTTTTTTATGCGCAAAATAATCAAGGGCCATTACAAAGGTCAGTTCAAAAAAAGAGGGCTGAATTTGGGCAACTTGTTTTGAATGTTTGTTTACAAAATCAACTACAAATTTTCCGTGAATAGGCTTGCCATTTATTTTAATGCGCTCACGAAAGTCTTTTAAGTGGGGCGATGTGTATAAACCGGTTTTCCATCCAAGTTCCTGGAATATGGATGCAAGCATGTGTGATGTGGATCCTTTACCGTTTGTACCTGCAACGTGAATGCATTTTAGGCCGATGTGTGGATTACCGCATAATTGCGCAACGGCATAGGTATTTTGCAAACCGGGTTTATAGGCAGCTGCCCCTATGTTGTGAAAAACGGGGATTTGCGAATACAAAAATTCAATGGCTTGTTTGTAGGATGATATTGGCCTGTTTGTTTTAGCCACAGATTTTTTTTGTGTTAAAGGAAGTTTTATTTGCTTTTTTTTAACCACAGAGGGCGCAGAGGTTGGCTTACGCATTAAATAAAGATAAGTAATAAACCAAGAGGGCAGCGGAGTTTAGCTTGTTCTTTTTTTAACCGCAAAGGGCGCTAAAATTTATGGTAGACTATTTTGACCACAGAGGACGCAGAGGTTTTATAAAGGGCGTGGAGCTTGACTTATTGCTTTTTTAACCGCAAAGGGCGCAAAGGTTTTTGCAAAAGGGCGCAAAGACTTTATGGTAGACTATTTTAACCACAGAAGACGCAGAGGTTTTATAAAGGGCGTGGAGCTTGACGTATTGCTTTTTTAACCGCAAAGAGCGCAAAGGTTTTTGCAGAGGGCCGCGGAGTTTAAATGAATATATTTTTAACCGGGAGATACAGCGAAGTTTCTCTGTTTGCTCCGGTAAACCTCTGTTTGCTCTGTGGTTTAAAAAACCTGACATTACGCTTGTTTTTCATTGAACTGCACAGCAAGTTGAAATTGGCTGAGGGATTACAGAAACATTATGTGAAATAAAAAAGCCCCGCATTTCTACGAGGCTTTACAAAAATATATTTTTTACTAGTGCAATTTAAAGTTAATGGTTACTGAACCTTTTTGCTCAATGTCGGCACCGTTATCAACATTCCATACCACGCGTTTGGCGGCACGTTTGGCGCGGTCACGCAAATCTTTATTACTGGTGTTGGTCAAACTTTCATTGATGGCTGTGCGAATTACTTTGCCGTTTTGGTCAACCCAAATGTCTACCACCACTTTACCTTCAGCATCAAAACCGCCTTCAACGGTTGGCTTTTCCAACAGCTTACGCCCTTCAAGGCTGTAATTGCCATTTGGATTGTATACACCGGGTTCATGACCGGGACCATACCCATCACCTTTTTTTCCACCTTCACCTTTACCGTCACCGTTGTTGTTACCGCCACCCGAACCTTCTTCACTCATACCGCCAAACAATGCATTTGGATTGGATGGTTTTGTGTTGTTAGGTTTTGTTGTTGTATGGTTTGAAGTAACGGGTTTGGTACTAACGTTGTTTGGCGTGTTTACCTCGGGCGCTTCTTTTTCATTGTCGGTCATGGAAGGGGCCACGGCCTCACTTTTGGTGGGTTGGGGATCGGTTTTTTGCGAACCGCCACTGCCACCACCGGCATACGGACTACCCAGTTCGAGCTCAACCACCACATCACTTGGAAGTGGAACCGGTCGGTATAAATAAACAAACATTGAGGTAATAACAATCCCTGCTACTATCAGCAATGCGAAGACGAGCGCTTTTACCTGCTGCAACCCATTTCTTTCTTCAAAATCAGCGTACATATCCATGGCCAAGATAACGGGTTGATTGCCAAAATGGTTACAGTTGGTGTTGTTATAATTAACAAAAGGGATGTGTATAAGATTGGTTTTGAGGAAGATGTGAGACGTGAGATATACGATGTGAGATGCGGAAATTCAGGCGGTTAGGGGTTGAAATACGTGCGAAACGGAATTTTACGGGCAGTAGCGAATTAAAAACGAGCGCCTGTTTATGATACGACCCTACCTGATTTTTTACCGTGGTACCCCGCAAGGGATTGAGCCGGTACCCCGCAGCGATGTGTACTCACGAGCGAGGAGTAAAGGCGAAAGCCCGGCCCGAGGCCATGAACAATTCATGATTCATGATTCGTAGTTATGGACGAGGGGGCGGCCTATACATAAATGGCTCCACCAACCGAATCTTTTTTTGCCCCGGTTACACTACTCAATGCGTTTACTTTATTGTGCAAGCGTAAATAACCCAGGTAAGCAAATATCAATGCTTCTTTGAAATCAATAATTTGCGATTGTGGTGTAATGATAACGGCATTTGTTTTTTGGTGAATGAGTTTCATTAAAAAGGTGTTGTGCGCACCACCGCCTGTTACCAACACCGATGCGCCTTTTATTTTTACTGCCGAAGAAATTTGAATGGACAGGTGCTCGTAGTAAGTGCGCAATACGTTAGGTATGTTTTTATAAGCCTGTAAAAAATGCATGAGTTCGGCTGAGATCCACTCACGGCCCAATGATTTTGGTGCACGTTTTTTATAGTACTCAAGGTTATTTAACTCATCAAGCAATGCCGGAATGATTTTACCTTTTTTACCGGTGTCACCATTTTTATCAAACTCTTTACCCAGCGTATGCATGAGTATATTTATGGGTAAGTTGCAAGGGCCTATGTCCCAGGCAATGCGTTTACCGTTTTGTTTGACTGAGATGTTTGCAATGCCGCCCAGGTTGAGGCAATAATCATATTGTTTAAACAAAAGTTGGTCGCCAATGGGAACAAGTGGTGCGCCCTGGCCACCCAGTGCCACATCGGTACTGCGAAAATCACATACCACCGGAATGCCTGTTACGGCTGCAATGTGTGAGCCTTTGCCAATTTGCAAGGTGTATTTTTTAGCGGGATTATGAAAAACGGTATGGCCATGGCTGGCAATGGCTTTTGGGCGTGGAAGGCGGGTTTCCTTCAAAAATTTATTAACCGTATTGCCAAAGTGCAGCCCCAGTTCAGCATCAAGCTCAAGAAGCGCCAGCGTACCCAGGGCCATGTTGTTTTTAAGGCGAGTGCTAAGGGAATCAGGATACTTATAGGTTTTTGCGGCTATAATTTCATAGGTGTTTTTTTCGCCAAAACGGCAGTAGGCCACGTCCAACCCGTCAACCGAGGTTCCCGACATTAAACCGATTACAGAATAGCCTTTTGCCATGGTAAATTTAGTTTGTAGATTGACCCAAAAATATATCTTTGTCATCGCTAAAAAACAACTTTACAAATGAATTTTGAACTTTCAGAAGAGCATATCTCGGTACAAACTGCCGCGCGTGATTTTGCACAAAACGTATTGAAACCGGGCGTTATTGAACGCGATAACCACCAAAAAGTGCCGTTGGATGAACTTAAGCAATTGGGTGAACTTGGATTTTTGGGAATGATGGTTGACCCAAAATACGGTGGAAGTGGTATGGACACTATTTCCTATGTGCTGGCTATGGAAGAAATTTCAAAGGTTGATGCATCCACATCGGTTTGCATGAGCGTAAACAATTCACTTGTTTGCTGGGGGCTTGAAACATTTGGCAGCGAAGAACAAAAAATGAAATATTTGGTTCCATTGGCAAAAGGCGAAAAAATTGGCGCGTTTTGTTTATCAGAACCTGAAGCGGGAAGCGATGCAACAAGCCAGCGTACCACCGCCATTGACAAGGGCGATTATTATTTGCTGAACGGAACAAAAAACTGGATTACCAATGGTAGTACAGCCTCAACATACCTGGTAATTGCACAAACCTACCCTGAAAAAGGACACCATGGCATTAATGCTTTCATAGTTGAAAAAGGAATGGAAGGATTTGTTGTAAGTGCAAAAGAAGATAAATTGGGAATACGCGGAAGCGATACACATACCTTGTTGTTTAACGATGTAAAAGTACCAAAGGCCAACAGGATTGGTGAAGACGGTTTTGGATTTAAATTTGCCATGAAAACACTTTCAGGCGGCCGCATTGGTATTGCCTCACAGGCATTGGGAATTGCAAGTGGCGCATATGAATTGGCTAAAGCTTACTCAAAAGAGCGCAAAGCATTTGGCAAAACAATTAGCGAACACCAGGCCATTCAATTTAAACTGGCCGATATGGCAACCGAAATTGAAGCTGCGCGTAATTTATGCCTTAAAGCTGCCTGGTTGAAAGACCAGCATAAAAATTATGATCTTGCGGGATCAATGGCAAAATTGTTTGCCTCAGGTGTTGCCATGAAACATACGGTTGAAGCTGTGCAAATACACGGTGGATATGGATTTGTGAAAGAATACCACGTTGAACGTTTGATGAGGGATGCAAAAATTACGCAGATTTACGAGGGAACATCAGAGGTGCAAAGGATTGTTATTTCAAGGGCGATTCTGAAGGGATAAGCTTTTCTTTTTAGCCATAAAAAATAAAGCCGGAAAATTATTTCCGGCTTTTTTATTTGTCCCAACCTGATTTAGAAAACCGGTTGTGTTCTTATGTTTTATTAATCGTAATCCAATTCGTCAATTCCCTCAATGGTTTCACCCTGGCTTTTTCCACCTTTTGCTTTCCTGCGTTCCTGTTGACGTTTGTGGTTGGCTTTTACTTTCTTTTTATGTTCTTCCCATTTAGGCAATTGTTCAGCTGTAAGAATACTTTTTACACTTTCATCAAACGTACGCATGTGAACTTTTGCCTCTTCATGCAGTTTTTTTCGTTCTTCCTTATTTTCGGTTGCTTTTGCTTTTTCACGAAGGGGTTGTATGTTGTTCATACGTGTAAGGGCAAAACCCTCCACTTTAATTTTTTGATCTTGGTTAAGTCCCAATTCTTTTTGAAGGCGCTCAGCTTGTTTTTTGGAAGCTTCCTCAGGCGTCATTTTTGCGCGCTCACCTTTTGGTGGCGGAGGCGTGTTGCTTCTTTGAGCATACATGTTCATACCCAGTACAGCTGTAAAAACAGCCAATGTCAAAACCTTTTTCATAATTTCAAATTTTAAGTGTTACAAGGGTTTGACTAACCGGGACGCTGAAGGTTTAATTGAAAACCGGAAAAATTTACAGTTGGCTAGTTTACAGTTTATTAGTTTTATAGTTAGTTAGGGTGATAGGTTCCCCGAAACCAGGAACTGTGAACTGTTAAACTAAATCCCCAGCGCTTCTTTCAGCTTTGCATACCCCTGCTTGCTTACCGGCACCTGGGTTCCATTGCGCAAAATAATTATATGGCTTTCTTTCCCGTACTTATCAATTTTGGTTACCTGGTTTACATGCACCATCCACGAGCGGTGCACGCGTACAAATTGGGTTTTATCCAAATGGTCTTCGTAAAACTGCATGGTGCGGTTTTTTAAATACCCTCCTTCAGCGGTAACAATTTTCACGAAATCATCTTCGCTTTGCAAGTATTGTATTTCATGAACAGGAATAATTTTCACCTTGGTGCCTGTTTTCACAACAATGCGTGTTGGCGTATCGCCACTGGTTGAGAGTTCCTGTATAGCCGGACGCGCATTGTACACGGTATTTTTTGCATGGGCATCCAAAAACTTTGTTACTGCTTTGTCAAGCCTGTCTTTTGAAAAAGGCTTCAATAAATAATCAATTGCGTTTTTTTCAAATGCTTTAATGGCGTATTCATCAAAAGCAGTTGAAAATATGATTGCGGGATTCTCGTCAATCAGTTCGAGCATTTCAAACCCGTTTATTTTGGGCATTTGAATGTCTAAAAAAACCAAATCGGGTTTATGAGTTGCAATGGCCTTTACGCCCTCAAACCCGTCACTACACTCTTCCACCACTTCCAGCTCTTTGTACGCGTTCAAGTACGAGCGAATGAGTTCACGGCTCAAGGGTTCATCGTCAATAAGTATAACTTTTATCATGGTGCAACAGGCGTTTTTAATGTGGTAATAAAGGTATTTTCCCGGGTGGTTGTTTCAAGCAAATCATTTCGTGCAAAAAGCAAATACAACCTGCGTTTAATGGCATTCAGCCCAAAACCTGTTCCGGCCTGTGGCAACATTTCGCGGTCAAACGGATTGGTTATGGTTATCAAAACAGTTCCATGCTGAATTTTTGCGTCAATGGTAATGATCACTTTTTCAGTTGTACCATACAAACCAAATTTAATGGCATTTTCTACAATTGGCTGCAGCAACAGTGTAGGTATTTTAGCCTGCAATACATCATTGGTTGTGGTTATGTTCACTTCCAGCCGGTGACCAAAACGTACTTTTTCAATGTCGAGGTACAATTGCAAATAGTCAATTTCATTTTGAAAGGTCACACCCTGTTCGTCACCGCGTTTTAACGTGGTTCGCAAAAAGTCTGAAAGTTTCATGACCATGGTGCGCGCTTCTTCAGGACGCATGGCAATTAATGCACTTATTGAATTCAAACTATTGAATAAAAAATGGGGTTGAAACTGTTGCTGCAGTTTGTGTAATTCGGCCTCGCGCAGCATTTCGTTTATTTCATCCTGGCGGGCTTTGTGGCTTGATTCTTCTTTTGTTTCGCCCAGTAAAACATAACCTTGGGAAAAAATACTTATATTTAAGAAGGAGATTAACAATAACAAAACAAAATTATCATCCACAAAATCCATATTTCGGCCTGTACCAAAAATCATTGGCCCAAAAATCCCTGTTAAAAGTGAAATTTGAAGATAAGCCAAAACAGCAGTCATCAAAACTGCATATACGGATTTAAATCTTACAGGAGTATACATGCTTAGGGCTACAACAGAAGACCAGCAAAAAACCAGAATACTTACAATAAAACAAGCCGTGAACTGAAAAATTTTATCAGAAGTAAAATCTTGAAATTGTTTAAAGTATAAAAACAAAGCTGCAAAGCTGCCAAGGATGGCTATGCCTCCAGGCAACCATAATTTACGTATGCGGCTTAAGTTCATTTATACGTGAACAGGCATTAATTTTTCTTCAAACTGTTTATTGCGTTCTTTCACAAATGTAGCATATGTTTCGGGCTCTTCCACTTCATTGGTCAATGAATAACATTGAATTCCACTGGTCATTTCTTTTAACGGCACAATGGCTGTTGTTCCCAAAAATGTCCAAGC
>DATGXI010000092.1:0-2582 GCA_035299065.1 Flavobacteriales bacterium | reverse complement strand
ATTCAGTATGCGTTAACTTATCCTGACAGGATTTACAATAGTTTCAAACGGTTTAACTTTATGGACTATCCACAGCTTACGTTTGAAAAACCCGATTTGGAAACGTTTCGCTGTTTAGGATTGGCTTTTGACGCAATTGATAAAGGTGGAAACGTGCCGTGCGTGCTCAATGCTGCAAATGAAATTACGGTACAGGCATTCCTTGAAGATAAAATTAAGTTTACCAACATTGCCCGTATCAACGAAGAAACCATGACTAAATCATTGTTTGTGAAGTTGCCTACATTGAACGATTACATTGAATCAAACAAAATGGCCAGGGAAATAGCCTGTTCGCTCATATAAGGTTAACAACCTTCAGATTTTTCGATTTCGCTAACGCTTATTAATCTGGACATTCATTCCATGGTTTACATCAAATTTATTTAGCTTGAATTTAAACGAAAGAAGGAAATACTGTTGTATAATGCTTGACTTTTTTTGCATGAGGTAATTTAACTCGCTTACCCGGCTCAATCCGGTATTTTTATTGAGTAAATCAAATCCTTCGAGCGATAAAATACCGCGTTTGTCTTTTAAGAAATAAAATTTGGCTTCGGCTTTTAGCAAAGGGATTACAATGTTTTGATCAAAATTGGCACCGTTATAACTGTTCACATCAGCTGAAACCAAAAAGCTGAATGTTGTGTTTGGTGTCCAGGAGATTTCGCCAAAATAACTGTAATTATAATAATCGGCCGATTTCATTGAGCCAATCGAATAAGTGGCCTGTGTATACGCTATGTTTGCTCCCGCATTCAAATCCCATTTGTCTTTTTTGCGGTTGCTTAAGGTTATTCCTGCTGTATGCGTTAACGATGTGGTAATGTTTGGCGCAGTGTTCACCAGGCTTATGCCTTTGTTCCATGCTTCGCGCAGGTTTAAACCAAGGTTCAATTTTAATTTGCGTATAGGGGTCGAGAAGTTAACGTTTCCGTTTACCCGGTAGTCATCAGGTACGTTTACCATGGTCATTTCCTGGTTTAAACCCGGGGCTATGTTGCGCGCATAGGATATTTTGTTGTGTGTATAAGTTCCACGCAAACCAGCAAAAAAACTTGTCATACTAAACTGGTCAAATATCCACCAGTTGAATCCCCCGTCATGCACATATTCCGGTTTAAGGTTGGCATTACCGGTAAATAATTGTAACGGGTTTAATGTATTGGCAACCGGCAATGCCTGGTAAGATCCTGCCGTATTTATATACGAAAAATAATTAAAGCCAATTCGCTTCTGGTTACTGTATTCATTTTCCCAATTTAATTCAGGTGTAAAAAACAAATACATTGTTTTGCGAATGGTATTTTCATTTAGAATTGAATGCTGTTCGCAAATTTCACTCCTTAGATTAATATTAAATTCCCGTTTCTCATTATTCTTTTTGAAATTAATTCCCGGACGAATGTATTTGTACAAAGCCGTAAAATGCGGACTAAGTGAATCAATGGTTGTATTTGTTTCGTTGGTGAAACCCTGCCTGCGGTGAATAGCGTCATTTTCCATTCCGGCTTTTGTCGCAAATTCTGCATAAAAGCCCTTGCCAAGTTTACGTGTAATGCCTGTACTGGCCGAACAACGTATTACAGGATTGGTATTGTCCTGGAAAAGATTTTGCGTGAGCGAAACAGTTGGGTTAAAATACAGGATGGTATTTCCAATAATTGAATTGGCCATGTTGTTGTCATATGATCCGTCAACCGAAAATTTAAATACACGCCATTTTGAATACAATCGCCTTAGATAAGATGCGTTCAGGCTTGAGCTGAACTGGCTGTTGTCATCAGTATTGTTGTACATAGCCTGGTTGGTGAGCTGGCTAACTATATAAGATTGGTTGGTGGAGTTTGATTGTGATTTAGACAAAGAAAGTGAGCTGGTGAGGCGAAGCGAAAAATTTTGCGTGGTATCAATTTTATTTTTCCAGTTCAATTGAAAATTATGACCTTGTGTGGTTGACTTTGAATAGGACGTGTCGTACTTGTCATAATAAGTATCGCCAAAGAAATTGCGGCTGTATATGGTTTCATCCAGTTTTTTTAGCGAGCCATTGCCAATATAACTGATGTTAAAGCGTTTTCCCTTTTCCCTTTCATACGTATAATTCAATCCGCCTGCGCCCGATGTGATTAAACCGGTAACAGGCTGGCCAAAATTTACAGGAACTGATGAATTACTTATTAGTTGCCCCATACCATCGCCACCCGACAAGCTTCTTAATCCACCACTAAAACTTAAGTAATCGGTAAGGGTAAACCCAAATTGGTTGATGTTGTTAAGCATGCCCAATGCAGCAAATTGTGTTTTTTTCTTGAAGCGGTAAATTTTTGCGGCTGACTGGTAATGATCACCCGTTCCGTACCCGGCCATAACATCACCAATAATGGCGCTTTTTTTGCCGTCTTTCAAAACCAGGTTAATTATTTTTTCGTTGGAACCATCGTCAATACCGGTTAACTCTGATTCTTCTGATTTTTTATCGTATACCTGTACTTTTTTGATGGCATCGGCCGGCAAATTTTTTGTGGCTACTTTTGGATCAT
>DATGXI010000091.1:0-28354 GCA_035299065.1 Flavobacteriales bacterium | reverse complement strand
GTTGCTACCAATGCCTTTGGAATGGGAATTGACAAGGCCGATGTGCGTTTTGTTATTCATTTTGATTTACCCGAATCGCCCGAGGCTTACTACCAGGAAGCAGGACGCGGGGGACGCGATGGTAAAATTTCCTATGCCATTGTATTGCATAACCAAAACGATGTTGAAGAACTTGATTATTTTCATGAAACGGGTTTTCCGGATAAAGAAACCATTCGGAAAATATATATTTCATTGGGCAATCATTATAAACTGGCTGTTGGTTCCGGAGAAGGTGAAAGCTTTGTTTTTGACATGGATAAATTTTGCAAAATCTACCCGTTCAAACCCATTGAAGTGTTAAGCGCTCTTAAAATACTTGAACTTGATGCCATCATTGATTTGTCAGATGCCGTGTTTTCACCCTCACGCATTAAATTTGAGGTCACAAACATGGAACTATACAATTTCCAGGTAAAAAACGCTTCACATGACAGCTTTATTAAACTGTTGTTACGTAAACATCCGGGCCTGTTTGACGAGTTTGTGAAAATAAAAGAAACAGATCTTGCCACGCTGTTAAAGTTGAGCATCAATGACATTAAACAAAAATTGCGCGAACTTAACCAGGCAGGCATCATAAAATACGTTGAACAAACCGATTTGCCTTTTGTTACCTTTTTAAAGCCGCGCATACTGGAACGAAGTTTTACCATAAGCAAGTTGGCCTACGACACCCGAAAAGCCAACGCGGTAAAACGCATAAACGCCATTAAAAAATACATTTCAAACCACGATACCTGTCGCAATACCGTTTTGCTGGAATACTTCCAGGAAAAAACCAAACAGCGATGCGGCAAATGCGATGTTTGCATAACGCAAAATAAACTTGAGTTAAGCAACATTGAATTTGACAGGTTGGTAAACCACGTTATCCAAAAAATTTCGGCTCATAACAAACCAAATCCCATAACCTTGCAGGAATTAAATGCTGCCACCGAAATGACCGACCAGCAAAAGCTTATCAAAGTTATTAATTGGTTAGTTGAAAGCGAAAAAATTAAAGTGGACGGTAACTCAGTTTACCTCAACGGCTGATTTTTTACCGGTGAAATAAAGCAGGGTGAATGTAATAAATGCGTTTACTACTATAATTTCAAATCCAAACTGATATCCTTCCTTGTTCAGCGATGCAAAATAACTTAAGAAATAAGATGCTGTTGCTGAAAAAACACAAATAAACGGCACCAGTATTTCGTTTGTTTTACGTTTCGTAAAAATGCCGTACATAAATAAACCAATCAATGGACCATAGGTATATCCCGCCAGTTTAATCACAAGGTATATGGCGCTGGTTGTTGATGTGAGGTATAAAATATAAACAGTAATGTATACCGCAATGGCCATAATAATATGCACCATTTTTCGAATACGTTCACGCTTTTGTTCTTCAAACCGGTTTATATTGATAAAATCAACGCAGGTTGACGTGGTTAAGGCTGTCAAAGCACTATCAGCACTGGCATACGAAGAGGCTGTTAATCCCAGTATAAAAAATAACGCTGCAGCACCTGTCAGGTAAGGTCCAAAAGCCAGCGTGGGATAAACCTGGTCAGCAATATGTGCACCGGTTTCAGGATTGGTTGGAAGTTTTACACCTTTGTATTCGGCAAACGTAAAAAGTACAGCTCCCAATAATAAAAACAACACATTGATAGCAACAAGCACAACACTAAACGTTATCATGTTTTTTTGCGCCTCCTTTATATTCTTACAGGTCAGGTTTTTTTGCATTAAATCCTGGTCCAACCCTGTCATGCCTATGGTAACAAACATTCCGCCCAAAAACATTTTCACAAAATGGTTGGGTGCGTAAAAATTATCAAAGAAAAATGTTTTGGTATATTCCTTGTCGTTATGCAAACCGTTGAATGCAACCCCTTCCGGCAATTGCTGTATAATTGCAATAACCGATAAGATAACTGCTCCTACAAGAAAAATGGTCTGGAACGTATCGGTAATAACAATTGTCTTCATTCCGCCTTTATACGTACACACCCAAATCATAAATATGGATATAAGCAGTGAAACTTCAAAACGCATGTTGTAATGACTGAAAATAAAATTTTGAAGCACCATGGCTACAAGCAAAATGCGTGCGCTTGAACCCAGCAGGCGCGCAACCATAAAAATACTGGCACCGGTTTTATGTGATATTTTTCCGAACCGCTGCAGTAAATAGGTATAAATAGAGGTGACATTTAAACGATAGTAAATGGGCATGAGCACAAAAGCCACAACTATATATCCTGCAAGGTAGCCAAACACCAATTGCAGGTAGGCAAAACTTTTTGTGGATACTTCGCCCGGAACGGATATAAATGTAACACCCGAAATGGATGCACCTATCATTCCAAATGAAACCAGGTACCACTTTGAACTTTTATTGGCCAGGAAAAACGAATCATTGTTGGCATTGCGCGCAGTATAAAATGAAAGCGCTATTAAGGCCGCAAAATAGGAAATGAGTATGATAAGGACAGTTGATTCTGACATAAGCCATAAACTTAAGGCGAAATGGGGCCGTATATCACCACAAAACCCTCAATTAATTAACCTTTTACATGTTAACTACATATTTTTTGAAAAACCTGCGGCACCTGACGATTTAGCCTTATACTTGTCCCAATAAAACCATTTCTCCTATGGCCCGGCAAATTAAATGTCCGCATTGTGGCAACTGGAATAGCGACTCCAATCAAAACTGCGTTTCGTGCCAGCAATCACTTGTTTTAAAACCTGCTAACGAACAAAAAAATGAAAAAACCAGTTTTTCAGAACTGGCATCACGGCTGCGGTCTCAATCGGGATGGCTTGATCGCTTTTTTGAAAACGCCAAAAGCGGCAATGTGTTCATGAAATCAATTGCATTTCTTTTACAGGCCCTGTGGATGGTTTACTTTGGAATATTACTTTTTATTGTGTGGATGGTTACTGTTGTAGCAGGATGAAAAAAATTGTCTACATAAGCATTTTTTTATTGGCAATTTTACTATTTGCCTGTAAAAACATACTGCATTATTCCCCGTCATTTGTCAACATTGCCAATGACATTTTAGCCTTGCCATTTTTTCTTGTTACGCTTGATCTCATTATGAAATTTTTATACGGCAATCGCTTTCAATTGAATTTACCATACGTATTAGTTACGCTTGTAACCGTTTGTATCTTATTTGAAGGTATTTTACCAATCAAATACACAAACATGACCGCTGATCCACTGGATATTCTTTGGTATTTTACCGGGTCAATTTTATTTCTTGGTTTTCAATGGAAATACAAGAGCAAAACAATTCATTCCTAAAATTGAATATGAACCTTAAGCTATAAAACATCTTCCAGTCGCAACGTCTCTCCCAGCCTCACCCCTTTCTCTGTATGTTGAAGAGTTGCACATTCATTTACACTATCATGTTCCAAAAATAAAACATAATTTTCGTCAGCCGCCTTATTCAGAAATTTACCTTTTTCATCAATGGTAATTAATGGGCGTGTATCATAGCCCATTACATAAGGCAATGGAATATGCCCAACCGATGGCAATAAATCAGCCATGTAAACAATGGTTTTGTCTTCATACTTAATGTGAGGTATCATCATGCTGTCGGTATGCCCATCAACAAATAACACATCAATGTTTTCAAACGCATTTTCGACAAAATCCGATTTCCTGTCAATAAATTTTAGTTGACCACTTTGTTCAATGGGCAAAATATTTTCTTTTAAAAACGATGCTTTTTCACGCGCATTGGGCTGTGTTGCCCATTTCCAATGGCGTTCACTGCTCCAGTAGGTTGCTTTTTTAAACGCTGGCTCATATCCCTCACCTGACTTTTTACGGTTTATGGCGCCACCACAATGATCAAAATGCAAATGCGTTAAAAACACATCAGTAACCTCATCAATCGAAAATCCTTTTTCGTTTAATGCCTGTTCAACTGTTTTTAAATTACTTAAATAATAATGACTGAAAAATTTCTCGTCCTGTTTATCCCCAATACCGGCATCAACCAGCATTAATTGTTTCCCGTTTTCAATCAACATCAAACGCATGCTCCAGGTGCACATATTGTTGGCATCGGCCGGATTTGTGCGTTGCCAAATACTCTTGGGAACAACCCCAAACATAGCGCCTCCGTCAAGCTTAAACGTACCAGTATCAATCACATGTAAGTTCATATAAAAACCGTATTTTTGTATAGCTAATTTAACTATATAATGAATACGGCAACCGACTTTAAATTACCCTTACATTCAAGGGTTTGGATATATCAATCGTCACGTTTTTTTACCAATGATGAAGTTAATACCATTCAGGCAGCTACCGGTGAATTTTTAACCCAGTGGAACAGTCATGGTAATGCCCTTAGTGCCGAAATTAATTTATTGCATAATTTATTTTTGATCATTGCTGTTGATGAAGCGGCCGCCATGGCAAGTGGTTGTTCAATTGATAAATCAGTTCGCCTGGTAAAAGAGCTTGAAACTAAATTAAACGTGTCATTAACCGGCCGCACAACCATTGCTTACATTGACGATGCTCAAAAAATTCAACTCAAAAATTTTGCTGATTTCAAAAAAGAAATTGAAAACGGTTCGGTAAAAAACACCACCACCATTTTCAACAACCTGTTAAGCACACTGGCCGATTTAAAATCAAACTGGGTCATTCCTGCCAATCAAAGCTGGTTAATGGATGTAAGAGTGTAACCACTTAAACAAACAGCTATTTTCTACTATTTCTTACCCTTTTCCGCTTTCTGATTTCCCCTTTTCTTAATGTTTTCATAACCTCTAAAACCCTTTGTTTACAGGCCTTTTGGGCCTACTTTGCTTTTCAATGTTAAGTTACTGTTTGGTTCAGGGTAACATTGTGGTAATAGTTGCGTAAATTTGAGTAGAAACTTTAAAACAACTTTTTATGAAGACATTTGTTTTAACAATAGCAATAAGCATTCTTAGCTGGAGTGCATTTGCAACCACTGGCGGTGCTACAACCCTTAAGGAAGTAAAAAACCTGGGCAAAGGTCTTTCAAAAGTAACCTGGTATTATGAAAACGGTGCCGTTGCCGAAGAAGGTTTTTACCTGAATGGTAAAAAGCACGGCACGTGGACCAGCTATAATGAAAAAGGACAAAAAACCGTAATGGCAAATTGGCTTTCTGATAAAAAAGAAGGACGTTCATACATCATGCATGAAAATGGCCAGGTAAAATATCAAATTACCTATAGCGACAATAAGAAAATTAGCGCCAATGAGTATGATGAAAATGGGTTAACCATTACAAAATAAGCATTGAACCTCAAAATAGAATTAAAGCCCTGGTTTTCACCAGGGCTTTTTTTGTTTATAGGGTGAGTATTAAGATATGAGTACAAAAATACGGAATTCAATTGGACACCGCTTTTATTTTTAGATACAGGCAACTTCAAAAAGCCATATGAATGCTTTTTCTTAATTAGTTTATTGTTGGCTGCCTCCCTCGGCTAACACAATTTTGAATTATGAATAGTGAATTATGAATAGCCTCGGGCCGGGCTTTCGCCTTTACTCCTCGCCCGGAAATGTATCTGGAAACTAAATTTTACAGGCTCTGGGGTACCGGCTCTATCCCTGGCAGAATATTTTGGTTAAGATGAATAGCCTGAATTATTTTATTTTAAAAATTATGTCGGTACATGTATCTTTACCTTCCACTAATTGCTGGCAAGTACATGTCATGCAGTCTCCATTAGGAGGATTGTCAAAATCAATTTGATTACCCTTTTCAACAGGATAATCCCTCCATTTCCAGAGGGTACTTTTTTTATAGCCTTCTTTTGAATTTATGTAATACTCACTCAATGAGTAATAGCCTCTTGGTTCTGGAATAAACAGAGGCTCAATGAAAAAATGACCACCAAATTCCTTTCTGAAGAAAAAATCCAAAACAACGCATTCACACGTATCACATCCATACTTTCGCTTCAAATAATTTGTTTGATGATTAAACAGTATTAAAGTATCGCCAGGTTTAGGAACCCTTTTTTCATGATAATAATCGCTTGTTTTGCTTTGATTACTTTTTTTTGAAACAGGCTGGTGCTGGTTTGGCTTCTTCTGTGTACAACAATGCAAAATAATTGCAAGGCTTGCAAATATGCTAACCTTAATTGATAATTGTACATTAATCATTGTTGATTTAATACAATTTCTCCGAAGGCTTCTGCTCTTTCTTCACCAAACGAATTCCGCCCATCAATTCATGCGTTCCACTGTTGTACCCACGCAATCCTGTTGTGGTCACATCATAGCTATAACCAATGGTCAAATTATTTTTCCAGGTATAACCTGCCATTAAACTCCAGGCATCCTGTGTTCTTAGGCTTGCGCCAACCCACACTTGTTTTTTGTAAATAAACCTTGCCAAAAAATCCCATTGTGGAGGTAGCGGTTTTACATACTTGAATAATATAGCTGGTGCAATGTCAAAATCATCACCTAAATGAAATGTATAACCCGCTGTTGCGTAATAGTGATCTTCCAGCTTACTTAGCGACTGGGTTTGATAATCGAAAAAGTACAAATTATTTTGTACCAATTGCGGAAATGAGGCACCAATAAACCAGTCTTCATGGTACAAATGAAAGCCAAATGTAAAATCAGGAACAAGTGATGATTGTAACCCGTTACTTATAACAGCGTCATAGGTATCACGCAAAATAATTTTTGACCCGTCAACCGAGTATTGCAGCAATCCGCCTGATAAACCAAATGACAACTTAACCGTTTTGCTTAATTTGAAATGGTAGGCATAACTAAATTGTATTCCGGTTCTGCGCGTTGGGCCAACGTTATCGGTAAACAAATAAAAACCATAGCCCATGTTTTGTTTTTTATTCGGTCCAAAAGCGCTAAGGGTAAACGTGCGTGGCGAATCGGTTATACCCGCCCACTGGTAACGGTGCCCACTGCGCACATCAAACCATGGGCGTGAACCCGCAACAGCCACATTGGTTATGTAGTCATTAAAGAAAAACTGGGTAAACATAGGCATGTGTTGTGCATTGGCTTGTATAAAACCAATTAATAAACATGCTATAAGCATTAATTTCTTCATCACCTCAATATGGTTAGTGGCCCGGTAAACGCATCAGGATATAACGGGTGGTTCAACAATATCACATAATAATACGTTCCTACAGTCACAGGTTTGCTGTCATACGTTCCATCCCACGGTGTATCATATCCTTTTGAATAAAATACCGGTTGGCCCCAGCGGTTATACACTGAAACTTCGCAATCAGGGAACATTTCAATAAAATCAAGTATCCAGGTATCATTAGGCCCATCACCGTTAGGCGAAAATCCATTTGGGAAAATAATATTGGGGAATACTTCAAGCAGCATGGTATCGGTATTCACACAGCCGTTAACATCAGTTACTGTTAACACATAATATGTATTTGTGTCGGGCCCTGCGGTTGGGTTAAATGAACTTGCATCGTCAAGGAAATTAACCGGTAACCAGTTTACTGTATTTCCGGTTGTTGTTGAAGGACTACCACCTATTACAACACTTTGTCCAAGTATAATTTGATAATCGGGTCCGGCATCAGCTGGTGGCAACGGGTTTACGGTAACGGAAACAGTATCGCTGTCAATGCAACCTAAATTATTCACCGTAAAAATATAATCCACCGTACCGGTAGCGGATGGTAATGTCAGTGTTGTTGATGATGACAAGACGTTTCCTGCAGTATCTGTCCAGGTATAATTTGCACCGGCAGTTCCTACGCCCGTGAGCGTTCCTCCTCCCGAAACCCCGCATATTACTGTATCATTTCCTGCAGCAGCCAAGGCAAATAACAACGCATCAACATAAATACTATCCGTTAGTGTGCAACCATTCACATCGGTTGCCGACAATACATACATACCATAAAAAATATTTGTGATGTCTTCGGTATTGGCTGTAAATCCATTTGGACCCGTCCATGCAAATGTGAAACCACCTGCGCCCCCTGTTACTGTTGCATCAATAGAACCATCAGGTGTTGTTGAACACGATGCATTAATGCTGTCAAGTGCCATGAATATAGGAGCAGGCTCCTCAACGGTATCCGTCAATGTCAGTGAGCAACCATTCACATCGGCTACGGTTACTGTATAAATTCCATCGCAAAGGTTGGTAGCTGTTGATGTGGTTACACCGGCTGGTGGCCCCCAGGTATAGGTAAATGGCAATGTTCCATTAATAGGCATTGCGCTTATTGCTCCATCGCATGTATTAAAACACGACTCATCCATGGTAAAGTTAATGGACGCAACAAGGCTATCAGCCTCATCAATGGTAAATGGCATAAATGAAGCACAACCCACCGAGTCGGTAACCTGAGCTACATAATCACCATCGCAAAGTGCGTTAATACCTGAAACGTTAGTTGCTATGGATGTTGGTGTTACATCAAACCAGTCAAATGTAAGCGGGCCCGTGCCACCTGTACCAACTGCACTGGCTGTTCCATCGCAAATTCCATAACACGAAGGGTCGGTAGTGGTTACTGTAAGCGTTGGTGCATTTACATTAGGAATAGCGGCCAGTATGGTATCGGTACATCCTGCAGCATCGGTCACCACAGCTGAATACAATCCCATACATTGGTTAATGATTGATGGTGTGGTAACGCTTCCAGCGGCAGCACTCCATTGGTAGGTAAATGGCGTAAGTCCTGCCGAGAAAATTACCGCGGTTCCGTCACAAATGCCACAACTTGCCGGCTGCACAACAACACTGTCTTTTATAGCCGGTGAACTGGTTATGTTTACATTGGCAATTCCCACACAACCTGCCGAATCCTGTACTTCAACAATGATTGTTCCGGTGCATAAATTACTCACGGTGGCATTTGTTGAGCCGTTGCTTACCCACAAGAAGCTATAAGGTGCAGTTCCGCCAATGGCACTTACAGTGGCTGTGCCGCTGCAATCGTTAAAACAAGAAGGGTTAGTTACGTTAACAACAGGTGTTGGACCCGTTGTATTATTTACAATTACATTGTATTGATCAGAGCATCCGTTGGCATCCGTTACCAAAACCGAATATGCTCCTGCAGCGAGGTTAGTGGCTGTTGATCCTGTTTGTAAATTTGACCAGGTTAAATTCAGTGCACCGGTTCCACCGGTTACAATACTTGTTGCTGAACCATTCATCAGGCCACATGTTGCATCGGTCACGGTTGTGTTTGCTACAAAAGGTGCCGGTTCGGTCAAATCAAATGAACTGAATGAAATACATCCAAGGTCATCGGTAATTTGTACGGTTTGTAAACCTGCACAAACATTGGTAATGTCTTCAGTTGTTTGCCCAGTAGGGAACCATACATAAGAATACGGAGCCACTCCACCTGTTGTTGTAATATCAACCGCACCATTGCAGTCACTGTTACATACCGGGTTTGTAAATACGGCTGTAGCTGATGGCGCTGGAAAATTTCCAACAGCAACACTTTGCTGAAATTGACATCCATTTGCATCGGTTATTGTTGCAACATAAAGTCCTGCACCCAAATTAATGGCCGTTAGGGTTGTTTGACCCAACGGGTTCAACATAAAATCAGTCCAAACAACCGTATAACCCGGTGTTCCTCCCAATGGAAAAACTGTGGCGGCACCATTACTTGCAGAACAATCGGCATCCAAACTTGATGTAGTTGCGTCAAGCAATGTTGGCTCATTCACATTCACCGTTACAGGGGTTGAAGCACATCCTGTACCATCCTGTACCATGACAACATATGCACCAGGACACAGATTGATAAACGTGTTTGATGCCTGGAAGCTTACTCCACCATCAATGCTAAATAGGAATGAGCCTGATCCACCTGCAGTGTTAATGGTAATTGACCCGTTGCATAAACCATTACACAATACATCGGTTACAGCTGGCAACGCAGTGAACGCTGGTGGTGAATTAACAATAACGGCCTGAGGACCCACGCTACAGTTGTTGGAATCGGTTACAGTGACGTTATACGTTCCTACACAAAGATTAATTGCTGTTGCTGTAGTTTGATTTGCCGGATCGTTCCATTGAATATTTATGGGAGCTGTTCCTCCTCCAATGGTGACTGTTCCTGTACCATCACAACTGTTCAAACATGTTTCATCTGTTGAACTCACACTGGCAGTTAAAATTACTGGGTCGGTAATTGATACCGGAGCCGATGTGGCTGTACACCCATTCGCATCTGTAACAATTACTGAATAAGATCCCCCGCACAATCCTGATGCCGATGATGTGGTTTGTGAACCCGCGTCATCCCATAAATAACTATATGCGGGAGTTCCACCACCTACTATTGCTGTGGTTACGCCCGTACAGGTTCCAGTACAAAAAGTACTGAGAGGGTTTACACTTACGGTTAGCGGAAATGGCTCGGCAATTGTATAGGACAGGGTATCGTCACAACCAATTGCGTCAGTAACAATTAAATCATAGGTTCCCGCACAAAGTGCGTTTACAGTATTTGTGGTGCCTCCTCCAGCTGCAGCGTCCCATTGGAAAGTCAAGGCACCTGTACCTCCTGTTGCACTAACGGTTATGGCACCTGTGCAAACTGAATTACAGGTCAGATCAGTAATGGTCTCGGTCACATCAATGGTGTCAGGCCCGTCAATCAGGAAGTCAACAAACGTTGTACATGGCACGCTATTGATTACGCGAACGGTGTATTGACCCGGGCAAAGATTGGTTGCATTGGCTGTACTAATTCCCAATGAAGCTCCCGTTGCAAGGTCAAACCACGCAAAAGAACAAGGCCCGTTTACACATGCTGTTGCAGCTGTTGCAGTACCATCACATATATCGGGACATGAAGCATTGGTTGTACTCACTGTTACAGTTTCTGCGTTAAAATTACTAACGGAAACACTTGTAGTAAGTGCACAACCATTTTGATCGGTTACAGTTACACTGTAAATGTTTGCGCAAAGATTTAAGGCGGTCAATGTTGTTTGGCTGGCAGCCGAAGGGCTCCACAATGTACTGTAAGGAGGTGTTCCTCCAATTGGGGAAACAGATGCTGACCCATCACACACACCACACACAGCGGGTGACATACCGGTTAACAAACTAAATACAGGTGGTTCGTTAATGGTTAAATCGGTAATAACATTACATCCTGTAGCATCGGTTAAACTTACACTATAATTTCCCGGACAAAGGCTGGAAATGGTACTTGTTGTTTGTCCTGCAGGTGACCATACAATTGAAATACTTCCTGAACCGCCAACCGGTGTTACACTTGCCGAACCGTTACAGCTTCCATTGCACAACACATCTGTAACAACCAGTCCTGGCGAAATGGCCGCTGGTTCTAAAATGGTTTGTACACCAGATGCGGTGCATCCATTCGCATCAACAATTGACACCGTATATGTTCCTGCACAAAGTGCTGTAGCAATTGCTGTTGTTTGTGCTGCCGGATCGTTCCATGATGCTGAATACGGAGCCGTTCCTCCACTTATAACAGCGCTTGCCATACCATCACATAAACCGTTACATGAAATATCAGTTCCGGAAATTGTTGCGGTAATTGCTGTTGGTGACGTTAGTGTAACCGTTGCGCTTCCCATGCTGCAACCATTCACGTCAGTTACTGTTACAGTATATGTTCCTGCACAAAGGTTGGTTGCGGTTGCAGTTGTTTGTGCAAAAGGGTCATCCCAAACATAGGCAAAAGGAGCTGTTCCACCCATTACATTTGCAGTTGCTGTTCCATTGCATTGCCCTGAACAAACAGGATTGGTTGAAGTAATGGAAACTGTTCCTGTTGCGGGTTCCGTTACTGTGACCGTTTGCGGACCCGATGTACAGCCATTCCCATCAAAAACAGTTACATTGAATGAGCCTGCGCATAATGATGTGGCCGATTGTGTTGTTTGATTTGACGGGTCATCCCATTGATACGTATAAGGGCTCACTCCTCCTGAAGGAAATGCTGTTCCGGTTCCGTCACACTGACCAAAACAACTCACATTTGTAGATGTGCTTGAAAATACAATTGGCGTTGGTTCACTTATTGTTACTGATCCGTTAGCAGTACATCCTGCCGAATCGGTAACGGTTACTGAAACCAATCCAGGACAAAGGTTAAATGCTGTAAAGGCCGTTTGGGAAGCGGGATCACTCCATAAATACGTATATGTTCCATTTCCACCAGTTGGATTTGCAATGGCCTGACCATTGCAAATTCCATTACAGGCAACATCAACCCCGGTTACATTTGCCAGTAACGGTGTTGGGTCAGTGATATCAATTGTTGCAGCTGCAACACAACCTGAATTATTGGTAACAGTTACACCATAGGTGCCTGCACAAAGATTTGTAGCTGTTGACGTAGTTTGCAACGCACCATCATTCCACTGGATGGTGCATGGTGGATCGCTGCACACGAAATTAACTGTTGCCGTGCCGTTGCAAACTGCATTACACGTAGCATTGGTACTATCAACCGTCAATATTTCTGCTGTAGTGTTGGATACTGCAGCCGTAAACACACCTGAACATCCATTCGCATCAGTAACGGTTACGGTATATATGCCGGCACAAAGCGCTGTTGCGGTTTGTGTTATTTGCGAAGCTGCAGCGGCATCCCATTGGTAAGTATAGCCACCGGCTCCTCCAGTTGGTGTAACTGTAGCCGTTCCACTGCATACGGTACAAGGCGTAAGTACAGTTGACATAGTTGCAGTAATGGCACTTTGTTCAGTGATTACAACGGAATCGGTTACCGTACACCCTACATTATCCGTTACTGTTACCGTATATGTTCCAATACACAAAGCACTAATTGTATTTGTTGTTGCACCGTTATCCCATGCAATTGAAAGTGGTGCAGTTCCTCCGGCAGGTGTTGCGGTTCCTGTTCCATCACAAACACCATTGCAACTTGCATTGGTTGATGCCATGGTTAAAGTAGGGCTTGGTGTTGATGTAATGGTTGCACTGGCAGTTGCTGTACATCCGCCTCCATCGGTTACTGTTACCGTATAGGTTCCAGCACACAATTGAACTGCGGTTGTGGTACTTTGTGCCAATGGGTCATTCCAGGAAATATTTATTGGGGCTGTTCCACCAACAACTGTAGCAGTAGCCGTTCCATCACATCCACCTGAACAATTTGCTGCTGTTCCAACTGCTGATACAGAAATTCCAGCAGGTGTAGTTACCGTTGCCGTGAAGGGTCCATATGAACATCCTGTAGCATCCGTAATCATGACATCATAAGACCCTGCACAAAGCGAATCAACAATTGGCGTTGTTGATGATCCGGCATCAGTCCATGAATATGTATAGGGCGAAGTTCCTCCTGTTACATTTACTGATACAACCGCGTCACAGGAAGTGGCACAACTTGTTGTACCGTTTGTAACGTTAGCGGTGATGTTGGCGGGTTCGGTAATGGTAAAATTAACGGGTCCTATTGAGCATCCATTGGCATCGGTCAATGTATATGAAAATGTTCCGGCACAAATATTTGTTTCGTTTACCGTTGTATTGGCGCTGGTTGACCAGGTAACTGTATATGGGGCAAGACCACCGGTTACAGTAAGCGTTGCAGTTCCATCGCATACGCCAAAGCAACTAACGTTTGTAGTACTAACGCTAACCACAAGTGGTACCGAGTCGGTAATGGTTGATTGCGGACTATTGATAACGCAACCCGCCACATCAGTAACCTGCAGAAAATAATCACCGGCACATAAATTGGTTGCTGTTAACCCTGTTTGACCAAGCGCTATGCCGGTAGTGGCATCAATCCAACTAAGGGTATACGCTGGGGTTCCTCCTGATACTGTAGCTGTAATGGACCCCGAGCATGCCGTAGCACACACATTGTTTGTTGGAGTAACATTTATTGAAATGGCTGTTGGCTCATTTATAGACACTGTGATTGGTAAACTGTTACATGCGCTTGCATCTGTTGCAACAACGTAATAATCGCCTGCACACAAACCATTGGCGTCTTCGGTTGACTGGCCAATTGGCAAATCGGTTACATCATCAAACCATACAAACGTATATGGTGCGCTTCCTCCGGCAACTGTTAAATCAGCAAATCCATTACACGTTCCATTACAGGTTACATCGGTTCCAACAATACTTCCTGTAACAATTACTGTACTTGTTATGGTAAATACAGCCGAAGTATCGGTGCAACCATTTGCGTCTGTAACAACCAGAAAATAATCACCGGCACATAAATCTGTTACAGGATCAGAGGTTGACGCCAATGGCAATCCTGTGGCTACCTCAACCCATGTTAATGTAAAAGGAGCCGTTCCTCCGGTAATTGTTGCATCGGCCGAACCATTACAAATTGTTCCACATTGTGAAGACGTGGGTGTAATGGTTATTGTCATGGGAGCGGGTTCTGTTATGACCTGGTTAGCTCCTTGTACCGTACACCCGTTTGAATCGGTGGCTATACCAAAATATGTTCCGGGGCACCAGGTATTAATTGTGTCACCGGTTTGAGCCGTAGCTACTGAACCCGGCATAGAAAACCAGTCAACCGTAATTGAGCCTGTTCCACCTGTAACATTCAAAAACGTTATTCCATCACAATTGCCGTTACAAACAACATCACTGCTTCCCTGCGAAACAATTATAAGTTCTGCCGGTTCATTAACAGTGAAATTCACATTACTGGAAATACACCCATTTGCATCAGTTACGTTTGCAAAATAATTTCCATCGCATAAACTACCAATAGGATTTGTTGTTCCCAATGAAACCGGTCCTGGTAATTGAAACCAATGTGCTGTAAGTGCACCGGTACCACCGCCAAGTGTTGCTGTAGCTGTACCGGTACAATCATCAAAACAAAGTACATTGGTTGATACCACTGAGATTGTCAATGCCGGGGGTTCGGTAATAACAACTAAACCCGAAAGTACAATACACCCGTTACCGTCAGTAACCTGGGCAAAATAAGTGCCGGCACAAACGGAATTAAGTGGATTACCAGTACCAATAGAACTTGCTGTAGCGGCATTGAACCACTCAACCGTATAGCCGGGAGTTCCTCCACCAACAACAGCCGTAAGTGTGCCGCTGCATATTCCGTTGCAAATTAAATTTGTTCCTGAAGCTGAAACCGTAATTGCCGCAGGCTCTGTAATGATAAAATTTCCGGATTGATGTGTACATCCCGCAGCATCGGTTACAAAAACATAATAGGTGCCTGCGCATAAACCTGAAATGGATGCACTGGTTGCACCTGGAATAGGTAAACCTGTAATTGCATCAAACCATTGATACGAATGAGGCAATGTTCCAAGCGATGAAGTTATTGTAATGCTTCCTGAACAAACACCGTTACACACAAGGTTGGTTTGACTCACCAGGGTTACCACCATTGAAGGTGGCTCGGTTACGGTTACAGTTTGAGAACCTGGACAACCGTTGTTGTCAAGAACGTCTACTGTATAATTGCCCGGACAAAGATTAAAAATCGAATCGTTTGTGGAGAACCCTGCTGGCGGTGACCATGACCAGGTATATGGAGCACCGTTCCCTCCGCTTGGTGCTGAAAAAGCACTTCCGTTGCAATCACCAAAACAAGCAACCCCATTTACCGTTACATTAGGTAAAACCGGTGTAGGGATTAAAATAAAAAAAGAAGTATCAAAAACACAACCATTGTTATCAACCACACTTACGGTATTTGCTCCGTTACAAAGCATAGTGGCAACTGGTGTTGTTTCACCCGAACTCCAGGTGTAGGTATACGGTATTACGCCACCAATAATGAGTGGTGCGGCAGTTCCATCACAAACACCGAAGCACGAAGGGTTGGTACCCGTCCATGAAAGAAGTGTAATTGCAGGTGGCTCATCAACGGTTACGGTAGTAAAACAACTAAATGCTCCCTGGCCCATATCGAATACAACTACCAGGTAGGTCCCTGCATCAACGCCCACATAACATGCGGTTGTAGGCCCTCCAACCCATGAATACGTAAAAGGTCCAACGCCTCCAACAACATTTACGCATATTGTAGCATCTGACGAGTCATTGCACGATACATCGTAACCGTTGTAATCGGTAGTAGCCGTTGCAACAATTGTAAATGGAATGGGTGCGGCACAAACTGTTTTAGGTGTACCGGGTGTTGGTGGAGCTGAAGGTGCTTTAGCAATATCACCATTTAATACCGAATATCCTTTTTTAACCAGCTTGCTTTCATCACCGGTAAGGTTTTCGGTAATGAGTATTGTTCCTTTAAAATCTGAATTATTATTTTTTGAGCAGGCAATGTCAAATACCTTACAGGCAATGAACCTGCTCTCTACTTGCAATTCCTGGTTGTACAACCTGACCGATCCATCAGTTTGTAAATCATCCAACAACTTAATTTGATTTTTTCCTTTGAAAACGATATCACCTTTAAATTGCGTTGCCGAAGTTTTTATAAATGACGATGAGAGTTCTGTGTCGATAACAAAATCAGCTTTGCCTTTTAACGTAATTTTACTTTGCAAATCAACGTTACCGGTAATTGTAATGGTAACCGGAACCGTTGAAGTAAAAACAGCTTCAACATTTTTGCCAACAATAAAATTCCGTATTTCAATGTTCTTATCAAGTTCTACAAAAATGTTTTGCTTTCCTTCATCAAAAACAACATCGTCACCAGATGAAGGAGCCGAACCTTGATTTTTATTCAGTGTTGACCAGGAAGAGGGATCAGAAAATTTCGCGTTTTTTTTACCAACCCAAAAATAGGTTGCTGCATTTACCTGGGTAAGGAGCAAGAGTAGTAATGACGTTAGTATAAATCTCATCAAGCGCATTGCAAAGGACTATTAAAGTACTAAAAAGACGTGAAACCGCCACAGTGCGTTGCCTCAAAAATTTTGGCCCTTTTCAGCGTTTTTTTACATTTGGAAACAAGCCGCTCAAACCGACCTTAGCTATTGATTATCAGCAGGGGCATTGTTCAAATGGCTTTTATTTCGACTATACAGGAAGTAAATTAACAATCCAACTACGAGCCAGATTATGAAGCCTATCCAGTGAGAAAAAGCTATTTGGGCCATCATATAGAAGCAACATACAAGACCCAGCAATGGGATAAGTGAGTAACTTTTAATGACAGCAAGCACTGTTGAGATGACAAAAACCATGAAGAAAAGCACCATTGGAATACGATCAACCCAATTTTCAGCGTTAAAATTGACAAAGTCATTGAACCATATATGCGACTCGGCTGAAATTAAATCGGTTGTTAAGAGCACTACAACCAAAATGAAAATAACCGGCATAACGTACCGCGAATTAACGTAGGGCGTTCTGAATTTTCCCGGTTCCTTAACTGGCTTTCCAAATTTCAATACGCCTGCACAAACAAGAATAAAGGCAAATAAGGTTCCAATGCTGCACAAATTTTCTACTGTGGTAGAGGGTAAAAATAAAGTTGGAATGGCTACAACAAAACCCGTTACTATGGTTGCAAATCCTGGTGTTTTAAACCTTGGATGAATGTTTGAGAATTTTTTCGGCAACAACCCATCACGGCTCATGGCCAACCATATGCGAGGTTGTCCCATTTGGAAAACCAATAAAACACTTGCCAACGCAACAACAGCCGAAATTTCAACGATGCGTTGCAGCCAGAATAAGGAAGGATACTCTTTGAAAACAAGTGAAAGCGGATCTGTACTTCCTTCAAAAGCCTTGTAGTGCATCATACCGGTTAGCACCAGTGCAATTAAAATGTACAATACTGTACAAATAACAATTGAATATAAAATACCTTTTGGCAAATCCCGCTGAGGGTCTTTGCATTCTTCGGCCGTGGTTGAAATGGCATCAAATCCAATGTATGCAAAGAAAACACCGGAAACTCCGGCTAAAACTCCTCCCATACCATTGGGCATAAAGTTGCTGTAATTATCGCCATTGATGTAATTAACGCCAACAACAATTACCATCAGTACAACCAACAATTTTATACCAACCATGATGTTTGTTGCAAGTTTTGATTCTTTCATTCCACGATAAACGAGCCAGGTAATGATTCCAATAATTACCAATGCCGGGAGATTAAAAATTATTCTGAACGACCCTATCATGGGTGCCTCATTCCAGGCCGTCCATTGCTGAACGGCTGCTTTCATACCAAGCGTATCACTTGTTATCATTTCCTGGATACTTGTTCCCTTTGCAAGCATTGCGTTAACGGCATCATACCCGCCATATGCTGTAAAGTAATCATAGCTTAACCAATAAGGAACATGCCAACCAAAAGACCCATCAAGCATTGAATTAAAATATCCACTCCATGAAACAGCCACTACAATGTTACCAATGGCATATTCCATAATCAATGCCCAGCCTATTATCCATGCAAACAGTTCTCCAAAAGCTACATAGGAATACGTATACGCACTTCCAGAAACAGGTACGCGGCTTGCAAATTCAGCATAAGCAAATGCAGCAAAACTACAGGCAATGCCTGTAAATATGAAAAGAAAAATTACACCCGGGCCACCTTTTGCGCAGGCACCTCCAATGGTCGAAAATATTCCAGCCCCTATAATGGCAGCTATACCGAAAGCCACAAGATCTTTGGTGCCAAGTGTTTTTGCAAGACCTGATCCATGACCGTCAACCGAACCCTCTTTCATGATCTGGTCAATGGTCTTTTTGCGAAATAGCTTATTCATAGGATTGTTATGTGGCATAAAGTTAGGATAAAACCTGTTTCGTTAACCAATATTTGATTAATTTTAGCACTCGCATGAAAAACGGCTTACTTCACATGGTTTTTTTTATGGTTTCCTGTTCAGCTTTTGCACAGGATTCGGTTACCCTTGTTAACGAGAATAAAACAAATATACCCCTTGTCAACAGTAACGAATATTTATTTTTGCACAAAAAATACGATTCAACCTTTGTATTTAAGTATGGATTTGACACGAACTATGTCAAGGGGTATAAGGAACGTCTTGTACTTTCATTATACCAATCACAGCGTTCATTTGAGCTGGACTTCACACAACAACTTATGGCCGATTCAGCCGGAATTTCTCCGCTCAAATATTATGCGCGCTCAAAAAAAGTTACAGGCATTGGATTTGGTTACGATAAAATTTCTTTTTCATTGGGAATTACGACACCTGTTCCCGAAGCAGAAATAAAAAAGAAAGGAAAAACCAAGTATACCGATTATGGTTTTTCTTTTACCGGTAATACCTACAGGCTTGAACTTGCGTACCGTAAATACAAAGGATTTTGGGAGCAAAACACCCCGAACTACGATACCAGCTACTCCGATTCTTCAGCTTACTTTCAGAGGGGTTCATTGACCAATACTGTTGTAAAAGCGCGTTTTTTCTATTTTTTCAACAAACACCGGTTTTCTTATTCGGCTGCTTACTATAACACGTACAGGCAAATTAAATCCGCTGGAACTTTTTTTGTTTATTCTGACTTATTTTATAACAGCCTTATTGATCCCGATGGTTATTTCCCTTCTCAAGTTGAATTTCTTTATGGAAACTACATGAAATTTAATTCACTTGAAGCTTACGGCCTCACGTTGGGTGGCGGGTATTCACTCAATGTTGTTATTTTTAAATCGCTTTACATAAATGGAACAGTTGGGCTTGGTGGTCAATTATACCAACAAAATGCGAAAACAGCCGATAACAAGATAAACAGCAGTGTTTTTAAAGCGGGCATTACTGGTGCCGATTTACGTGGTGCTATAGGTTACAATGGAAAGAATTTCTTTATATGCGCAACCCTTTTATTTGACATTAATGTGTTCAAGGTTGAAAAAATTCAAATGCAGTCAATGCTTACATCGGGCTACTTTTCTTATGGTTACCGGTTCAGGTTTAAAGAAAGAAACTGGACACGCGCCATGAAGGAAAATAAATATTACAAATTGCTTTAAACCTGTTTCATGGAATTATTAAAAAAACTTTGTTCGCTTGGCGGTGCAAGTGGCGATGAGATTGTGGTGAAAAAATTTTTGCTGAACTACATAAAAACAAACCAAAAAAACTGGAAAGTTCGGCCCCAAATCATACAGGGTCCTGGATTCCAGGACTGCCTTATACTTGTTTTTGGAAAGCCAAAAGCTGCCATTTTTGCACACATGGATGTAATAGGTTTTACTGTTGGCTACCAGCGCAACCTGATAAAAGTAGGCGGCCCCGTTTTAATGGATGGAACAAAATTAAAAGGAAAAGACAGTAAGGGGAAAATCAACTGTGAAATGATGGTGATTGATAAGGAAGACGGTTCTCGTAAACTGGAATATATTTTTGACAGGCAAATTGACCGCGGAACTAATCTTACTTACAAACAATTCTGGAAAGAAGATAAAAATTATGTGCAATCATGTTATATGGACAATAGGCTTGGGATTTGGAATGCACTTAAAGTTGCGGAAAGCATGACAAACGGAGCAATTTGTTTTACATGCTTTGAAGAACATGGTGGCGGAACTGCCGGATACCTGGCAAGGTACTTATTTGATGAATACAAGATCACATCGGCACTGGTAAGTGACATTACCTGGGTAACCGAAGGTGTTGAACATGGAAAAGGTGTTGCATTAAGCATGCGCGATGGCAGTTTACCTTCAAGGCGATTTGTTGATCAAATTATTAGTTGGGCTAAAGAAAGTAAAATACCATTTCAGCTGGAGGTTGAAAGCGCAGGAGGAAGCGATGGTACTGCCATTCAAAAAAGCGATGCTCCTGTTGACTGGATGTTTATTGGTGCACCTGAAAGTAATGTACACACACCTTTTGAAACCGTGCATAAAAAAGACATTTTGTACATGGTTAAGATGTACCAGTATCTAATGAAAAAGTTTCATGCATAGCTTTATTATACTTATATTATTCTTCCTTTGCTGTTCTACAGCTTCTTCGCAGCAATCAAACACAAATTCACTTCCCTACCGGTTTGTGCCGCAACATAGTATTTTATCAGGCGAAAACCTTGTTATGGCGGGCCGCATTGACCTTGCAATGAATGAAGATGTTAAGGAAGGTGAGGAAAACATTATTGGACGTTACCGGGCTGCCATACTTTGTTTTGACAAAAATTTCAAAAAGAAATGGGAATGCATTTTTTCTGAATATGGATACCGAAGCCAAATTTCAAGTTTTCAAAAATACAATGACACTTCGTTCCTGGTAATGATGATGGAAAGGGAAACAAAGTATTCAGACAGAATGCTTACGCTGATTTTAATTTCAAAAAACGGAAAACAAATTTCAAGAGCTGATTTATGCAATAAGGTGCACACCATTGACGAAAAAAGCGTTTGGATACAGCAAAAATGCAGGAAAGTAGAGCATGGCTATATGAAAGTGTTTGGCCGCGACAGTATCGTGGTGGCTTATACTTATCGTATTGGCTCAGGGAAAGAGAATTTGTGCATGAATATAGAAATGTACAATCATAAATTTGAAAAAACCGACTCCTCGGCTACATTGATTGGAGAAATTGGGAATGGTGATGCAATAAGTGATATTTATGCTGAACCACATCGTATACTCATTGCTGCTGATTTCGGTAAAAACCAACTATACAATGTGGCTTTGTATGAAACGGATAAAAAACTAAAGATTATCAATAAACGATACTATTTCACCAGCAATGATGAACCCAATGTAATTGTAAAAAATGGACAGGAAGGATATATTCTTGGCTGCAGTGTTGGAAACCGGGAAAAAAATGTAAGTGCGGGCTTATTGTTTCTTGACAAATCACTGGACACTACACGCTTTGTTCAGTGGGGCAAGTATGACCAGGATGATGTAATGGGCATTCATAACTTTAACAAATCCCTACTGGTTGCTCATGAATCTGGCGAGCTGGTAAAGTATCCACGTACTGAAGTCACAACTTTTCGGAGTGGATTCAGCGTTTTTGATTTGAAAGGAAATCTTATACAAACACATCAATTTTTCAAGGACAAACAGGAAGAAATAACCGTTGGAATACTTCCTTTCAAGAATGGCTTTTATTTTGTGAGCAGGCGTAAAGAAGGAGGCGGAACTATTATAAGAACCTTTGATACGGATTATAAAATGATAAAAGAAATTGAATTAACCTATGTTCCTTAAAAATAAAATGGTTTCAATAATAATTTTCCATTGGTTGAAAAACCTATTGCTGGAAAAGGCATCTTAACTACATTGAATATTTTCAATACGGATTTTAAAAATTTGCTCTTAATATGCATTTTTTCGAAATCAACATCAAGTGAAAAAAACAATTCACCAATTCGCTGGAAATTTGGTGGAGCAGGGTCATAAAAACCATCGTATTTATTTTCTTTTCCACCTGTAAACCCATCAATACTATACCCGAAAGAAAAACATAACCAATTGCGATTTTCCCTGAACCATGCCGATGGCGCATTAAAACTTGCCCAATAAGTTTGTCCGTTATAATCTTTAAGCATTTGTTCAGGTAATGTTTTTCCCAGCACATCACTTCGGTGATTTGGATAGGGTGTTTGATGAAAACTGTATTTGTATTGTACATTTTTTAAGTGATCCGTGTTCCTGAAAAAGGCAAACGTACATCCCAGAAAATTAGCGCCCATGTCACCCCATGAAAAACCCCATTCAGCCGCAAAACCATCAAAAAACTCGAGTGTTGTCTGGTATAGCAAAGCTACAGAAGAACCTACCAATGCCGCACGGTCATTGCGCATGTGGGTCCATTTAAAAAGTGCATAGGAGAAATTTGAAATTTGCCAGGAGGTTACGAAATGTCCTAGTTTATCCATTCCACCCCACTCGTCCATATCATTAAACGAATGCAATTTTGTTTGATTAAAATTTGAATACCATATACTGGATAAACCGTATAACGAGGCTCCATAACCAGCAGCGTGAATTCCCGTAACAAACCAAAATCGCTTTGGATTCATTTTTACGGCTGAAAGGCAGCCCATGTTCTGCGTTAGTGTTTTTTCCAAGTCGGCATTGGTGTTAATTACCGGAACAAGTGTATCGGGTTTTGTTTGTGAAAAGGCAATAGAAAAATTCAGGAAAAAAATTCCGGTTAAAAGACTGAGAAAAAATTTATGCCAAAACCTTTTGGGCTTCATGATGCAATTGTTCTTTGGTAATGGGTACAACACCCACCGATTCGCACACAATACCACCTGCCAAATTTGAAAGCCAGGCAATTTCATGGTTGTTGCAACCTGAAGCAAGACATAACGATGCCACTGCAATAACTGTATCACCTGCGCCTGAAACATCGGCAATTCTACGCTTAAATACGGGCAAATGTTCCTGTTTGGTTTTATCGCTGATGAAAATCCCGTGTTCACTAAGGGTAATGAGCGATATTTTATTGTTTAGTCGCTCCCTCAATTGGCTATCGGCCTTTTTAAGCGCTTCTGTTTCGCGGGGCGGAGCCACAAGGTTTAATCCTTCAGTTAGCTCTTTCAGATTCGGTTTGAACAGGGTAACATCACTATAACAAAAGAAATTTTTCTTTTTCGGATCAACCGAAGTGGGAATGTTTTTTGCTTTAGCGCTTGAAATAATATTTGAAATAACTTTTGGTGTCAGTACACCTTTGTTATAATCTTCAAACAATACACAATCCACGTTTTTATTCTGAAGAATTGAATTTACAACGGTCAACAATTCGCTTTCATGGTTCGCATCAAGGTTGTCAGTTTGTTCCTCATCAATTCGGATCACGTGTTTTTCATTGCTGATAACACGCGTTTTTACAGTAGTCATTCGCTCACGCGACAAAATAATGCACCCGTGATCAATTCCAGTTTCCTGGAAAAGCTGAATGATTTTTTTACCTGCATGATCATCGCCAATAATGGAACAAACAGTAACTTTTGCCCCCATTTCTTTCAGGTTGATGGCAACATTTGCCAGTCCGCCCAAACGTTCTTCGCGTTTGTTTACATCAAGAATACGCACGGGGGCCTCGGGCGACATGCGGTCCATTACACCCCAGATGTATGCGTCAAGCATAACATCACCAACAAGCAAAATGTGTTTATTGGAAAATTGATTGAAAATATGTTCGAGCCGCTGTTTATCCACTACGCCAGTTTTGCAAGCGATTCTTTTATGCGTTTCATGGCTTCGGTCAGTTCAGCTTCACTGGTTGCATACGAAATACGTACACAATCAGGATCACCAAATGCTTCACCCGTTACAAGAGCAACCTTTGCATCCTCTAACAGGAACAAACAAAGTTCTTCGGCATTGTTTACTTTTTTACCGTTAAATGACTTGCCAAAAAAAGCATTCACTTTTGGAAAAACATAAAACGCACCCGTTGGAACATTGCACACAAGTCCAGGCACATCTTTCAGCAAACTTAATACCAGGTCCCTGCGTTTTAAAAAGGCATCACGCATGGTATCTACTACCTTTGGGTCGGCCAGCATGGCTGCCAATGAAGCACGTTGAGCAATACTGGATGCTCCCGAAGTAAACTGACCTTGTAATTTATTGCAGGCTGTTGCAATTTCTTTTGACGCACCAATAAATCCAATGCGCCATCCCGTCATACAAAACGCCTTTGAAACTCCGTTTACAGTTATCACATTGTCAAACATACCATCAATGGCGGCTATGCTTGCATGTTTACCCGTAAAATTTATATGCTCATAAATTTCGTCAGATATTACGTAAATGTTTTTATGCTTTTTCAAAACGGCCGCTAATTCTTCCAGTTCCTGCTTTGTATACACCGACCCCGTAGGGTTGCAAGGTGAACTGAATATCATCAGCTTTGTTTTTGGAGTAATGGCTGCTTCCAATTGTGCAGGTGTAATTTTAAAATCGTGCTCAATGGTTGCGGGAATAAAAACACACTTGCCTTCGGCCAACTTCACCATTTCTTCATAGCTCACCCAAAAAGGAGTAGGAATAATTACTTCATCACCCGCATTGACTAAACTCATTACTGCATTAATAATACTTTGTTTGGCTCCAGTGGAAACAACAATATTATCTGCCGAATAATTTAAATGGTTATCGCGTTGAAACTTCTTTGCGATTGCTTCACGCAGGTCCAGGTAACCGTTTACCGGAGGATACTTTGTAAAATTATCATCAATGGCTTTTTTTGCTGCCTCTTTTATAAAATCGGGCGTGTTAAAATCTGGTTCACCTAAACTCAGGCTAATGATATCAATGCCTTTGGCTTTTAGCTCACGGCTTTTACGCGCCATTTCAAGCGTAGCCGATTCGGTCATTAATTCAAGACGTTTGGATAATAGCGTCATATGCTAACAAATATGGGAAAAATAAGCACTTAGAATACAGGATTTGTGAAAATTTAAAGGATCTCAAAACAAGCTTATTATCAGATTTACAGCTGTTTATGTAACAATTGAATTTTTGAAAACAGTCACGTAATACAAGAATTACACGGATTTTGCCCCTTTGGAAGAAGTATTATGCATTTATGCTGAATGAAATTGATGGTCAATTTTCCATCATGATAAATATTTTTACAAAATACGTTGAGAAGTAAAATGGAATTTATAGGTGTAATTCGTGCAATTCGTGGCCAAATTGTGTTTGGAATTCTCTTATATTCGTGCAACAATGCTAATTGAACTAGAAAATATATCCAAAAATTACGGTAATTTAAAAGTACTTGACCAGGTTTCACTAAAACTTGAAAAGGCAGAAATTGTTGCCATTGTTGGTGCTTCGGGGGCCGGAAAATCCACGTTGCTGAATATTCTTGGCACACTTGACCGACCTGATTCCGGAAAATACTTTTTTAATGAGACCGATGTTTTTAAATTCAACACGAGCGATTTATCGCGTTGGAGAAATTTAAAAATTGGATTTATTTTTCAGTTCCATCACCTGCTCAATGAATTTACAGCACTGGAAAATGTTTGTATTCCCGGTTACATTGCTAAAAAATCACACGCTGAAGTAACCGCAAGGGCCAAAGAGCTACTTGAAATGCTTGGGTTACATGACAAAATGGAAAATAAACCAAAGCAATTAAGTGGTGGTGAGCAACAGCGTGTAGCAGTAGCCAGAGCTTTAATAAATAATCCTGATATTGTTTTGGCCGATGAACCTTCAGGTAACCTTGACAGCACCAATGCAAAAGAACTTCATAAACTGTTTTTTAAATTGCGCGATGAATTCAAACAAACATTTGTAATAGTTACGCATAATGAAGAACTGGCCGGTATGGCTGACCGCAAACTGGTGATTAAAGACGGAAAAATCATTTAATAATTACCTTATACAGGTGATACTTTGAGGTGGGAATGTTAACCTTAACGGCATTGACTTTTTCCGGGATTTCATTTTCATTAATTACAATAAAATAACGGTGTTGTTGCAATATTGTATCATCCGTACAAATGTAAAACTTACGTACCAGGTATTCTTGCAACGAATAGTCATGCCAAAGCGCCCTGGTTGACCCAATAATGGTGTTGTGTTTTACCACACTTCCAATAAGGTTCACGTCATGAACCATTTCAACATCACGGCTTACTTTCCCTACTTTTGTAAAAGAATAAGAGAGTACGGCAACAAAAATCAAAAAAGAACAAAGGGTAAGTATTTTTATTACCCGGTCATTGATTTTTAGGATGTGCGCATTTAAAGCAGGTATTGCCAATAGACTTAACCCTAAAGCAAAATAAGGAAGGCTGGTTAATAAATAAAAATTACGCTGCTCCAATGTTATCATCAATGGCACTGACGCGCTTAAACCAACAAATATAAAAAATAAGCTTGTTTTGGCGTAGCGGTTATTGTCAACCAATTTTCGTCCTGAAAACCACAAAATACCAGTTAACAATACTGCCGGCAAAAATTGCATGAACAATTCACCTGCCAGGTAAAACCGGTTGCTTACTGCGCTTACATTCATAATGCTGTTTAATACGCGGTGATTCATATACGTTGTTAACGAAATAAAGGCATCCTCATTCATAAGCAAAATTGCATACAATGCTACCGGAAGCATTAGCAAAACAACCGATACAAACGTCATGCGCATGAAACTTCCTTTCCTGAAAACCATCCAATACAGGAAAGGTGTGGCAATTGGGAATGCTCCCTGCACACCTTTTGTAAAAGTGGCCGCAAATACACAAACACCTGCCACCAATACAAAAACAAAACCTGATTGCTGATGCATATATTTGAGCAGAAAAAACACTGCCAGTAAATCAAAAATACTCATGGTGTTTTCAAGCAGGTTGTTTGAAAATGCCCAAAAACAAACCGGAGCAGTAATCCATAACAAAACAGGCAACCAACCTGTCTTTTTTAACTCATTGCTCACTATTTGGCGGTAAATGGCAACAATTAGCCAGGCATTCAGAAACAAGCACAATAAGCTATAGAAGCGTTCAACATACATGCTATTGCCAAAACATGAAAAAAACAATGATTGTAATCCAAATCCAAGTGGGGGCTGCTGGTTGAAATAGGCGTACATGGTCATGCTATAATGCGGAAACCAAAACGACCCATTGCCGTTTGCCATGTTTTTGGAAATGGTTGCATACAACATACCATCCATAAACATACCGTCCTGCAATAAAACAGGTAGTACCAAAACCAGCAAAACTGAAATGGTAACGACCCACAAAAACGTATACCTCTGAAAAAGCATCCTTAAAACTATTCAATATTTAAACGCAGGGAACAAAATACACTGCTTTTAAGCTAAATTACTCTATATCATAAAACTTATACTAAACCATGGCACTGTAATTTAATCATTCAAAGAATTGCTTACATTTAGTTTGCCAATTGAATTCTGCTTAAATGCACATGAATACACTTAACACTAAATTGATCTATTTTGCAGCTGCGGTACTCATGCTTATTTGGCCTGCCATGGTCAATGGATTTCCGTTTATTTACAACGATCTTTCAACTTACCTGGCCAGCGGATTTGAGCTCAAAACTCCTTTTGACCGACCTATCACTTATGGCATTTTTTTACGGATAGCCAGTTTAAATGGCTTGTCATTGTGGGGTGTTATTGTAGTGCAGGCAATACTTGTTTCATGGCTTGTTTTTAAGATACTGGTTGTTTTTTTAAAAGACGTAATAACGTTACAACATTGCCTTGTATGCATGTTTATTTTATGTGCATTTACACCCTTGCCATGGATTTGTTCGCTTTTAATGCCTGATATTTTTACCCCTTTGCTTGTTTTAAGCCTTGTGCTCATACTTTATAATGGCAATTCAACCAATTCAATTGGTTTATACGTTGTATTCTTTTTTAGCTGCACCATG
>DATGXI010000090.1:0-45736 GCA_035299065.1 Flavobacteriales bacterium | reverse complement strand
AATATTATTCTTGGTGGTATATCCTGTATTTTCTGGACCCTTACTTTACAAACTACCATCAAATATGTTTTTCTTGCCTTGCGTGCCGACAATAAAGGTGAAGGAGGAATTTTTGCACTTTATACCCAGGTACGAAGGAGTAAATCAAAATGGTTGATATACCCGGCTATTATTGGTGGCGCTGCTTTATTGGCCGATGGCGTTATTACACCTCCCATTTCGGTTTCCTCGGCCGTTGAAGGGTTGGACAAAGTGAGCCCTTTCTTTAAAGACACTACACATATAGTATTAATAGTTGTTGGAATTCTTTCTTTGTTATTTGCCATACAGCAATTTGGAACAAAATTCATAGGACGATTTTTTGGCCCCATCATGCTGGTGTGGTTTAGTACCCTTGCCGTTCTTGGTATTTATAGCATGAGTCACGATTTTGGTGTACTAAAAGCACTTAATCCGGTGTATGCTTATGAGTTATTGGTGGAACACCCGGGCGGATTCTGGATTTTGGGAGCCGTATTTTTATGTACAACCGGTGCCGAAGCTTTATACTCTGACTTAGGGCATTGCGGTAAACAAAACATACGCATTACATGGATAGGTGTAAAAATTGCCCTTATTTTAAATTACATGGGACAAGGCGCATTTTTATTGTCTCACCAGGGTGAGTATATTGTACGTAACCTGGGCAAACCAAATGAATATTACCTGAATCCATTTTACGAAATGATGCCTCCATGGTTTGTACCATTTGGAATTGGTATTGCAACTGCTGCCGCCATTGTTGCCAGCCAGGCTTTAATAAGCGCCTCATTTACACTTGTGAACGAGGCTATGCGCCTTAATTTATGGCCAAAAGTAAAAATCAAGTATCCAACTGAATTAAAAGGACAATTATACATACCAAGCATCAACTGGATTTTATGGCTGGGTTGCATGGTAGTTGTTTTGTTCTTCCGCAAATCTGAAAACATGGAGGCCGCTTATGGGCTTACCATTAATATTGATATGCTCATGACAAGTACCTTACTGGTGTTTTACATGATCCTTAAACGGTTTAACCCTACACTTATCATTGGTTTTATTCTTATTTACTTCAGCATTGAACTTTCATTTTTTGTCGCCAACATTGTGAAATTTATTGACGGTGCATTTGTAAGCCTCATTATTTGTTGTTGCGGCATGTACGTAATGTGGGTATGGCTGCAGGCAAAACGCATTCGCGCACGCTATGTTGAATTTGTAAAAATTGACGAGTACAAAGAATTGATTGCCGAATTAAGTACCGACTTAACCATTCCAAAATATTCAACACATCTTGTTTATTTAACCAGCGCAAACTATAAAGATGAAATCGAGCGCAAGGTGATTTATTCCATTTTACAGAATCGTCCCAAGCGTGCCGACCTTTACTGGTTTGTGCATGTTGATGTGGTTGACGAACCTTACCGCATGGAGTATAAAGTAACCCATTTGCAAACAGAAGACATTATTCGCATTGACTTTAAACTTGGTTTCCGCGTGGCTCCACGCATTAACTTGTTGTTCAAAAAAGTGGTTGAAGATTTAATGCAAACAGGCGAAGTGGATGTGTTCAGCCGTTACGAATCATTGAACAAAAAAATGGTTATGGGCGATTTCAGGTTTGTTGTGATTGAAAAAATCATGTCAAATGACAACGATTTCCCCGTAGTTGAAAAACTGGTACTTGAAAGCTACGATGTGTTGAAGAAAATGAGTTTGTCAGAAGCCAATGCCTATGGTTTGGACGGAAGCAATGTGGTAATTGAAAAATTCCCATTGGTTATTTCGCCTACAAAAGACATTAAGTTAAAAAGAGTGGAATAGCTTATTGTTGATTTACATTTTCAGAAGTGTGATAAGCCAGCACTTTCCATCAAACTTCTTACTTATTTCATCTCCATTTCAAGCAAAACAGGACAATGGTCACTGTGTATTGCATCGGGCAAAATCACGCATCGTTTTAATTTTTCTTTCAAATTATCAGTCACTGCCAAATAATCAATGCGCCAACCCAGGTTTTTGCTGCGCGCGTTAAAACGGTAGGTCCACCAGGTGTAATGATGCGGATCCTGGTTGAATACACGAAATGTATCGGTAAATCCATTGGTGAAAAATTTCTCCATCCAGTCACGTTCCTCGGGCAAAAATCCTGATGAATTTTTATTGGAAACCGGGTTATGAATATCAATTGCCTTGTGGCAAATGTTATAATCGCCAGCAATTACCAGCTTTTTGCGGGTCTTTTTCAGGTCTGAAATGTAGCTGTAAAAATCATCCAGCCAAACCATTTTAAAAGCTTGCCTTTCCTCGCCACTGCTTCCTGACGGCATATACACGCTCATAACCGAAACATCGCCAAAATCGGCACGAATAACCCTCCCCTCATCATCGTATTTTTTTATACCCATTCCGTATTCTACATGGTCGGGTTTTATTTTGGTGAACAAGGCTACCCCGCTGTAACCCTTTTTCTGGGCCGGGAACCAATATAATTGATAACCAAGACTTTCAAACACCGAAACATCTACCTGGTCGGGTGTTGCCTTTATTTCCTGCACCAGCACAATGTCGGCCCCCGTGGCTTTTAGCCATTGGTCCCAGCCTTTATTTAGCGCACTTCGAATACCATTGAGGTTATAGGTTATAATTTTTGCCATGATTTTGCGTATTTCTTTTGCCACCAAGACACAAAGACGTGAAGTTTCACCAAGTAATTAAGTAGATTCTTAGTGTTTCTTAACTGGTTAGTGTCTGTGTGGCTATAGCTTTTAGTAACTTGCTAAAAATAACCTTTTGGGTATACACGTAACACGTAAAATAATAACAATCGTGCACAAGTTATTGCTGGCACTTGTTTTCGTGTGTGCGTTAGTTAACGCAAATGCCCAGTCCAACTTCCGAACAAAAAATATCATTTTATCAAATGACACGGTGAAACTTGATACGCTCAGCATTATTCCGGGTTCATTCAAATTAACCGCAAACGGTATTACCGGGAACGATTATCACATTGACTGGTACAAATCACTGTTTATTTTACACCGTGAACCACAGGGCGAAATAATTACCACCCAGTACAGGGTATATCCAATCAATTTCAGTCAAACCTTTGCGCACAAGACAAAAAAGAATTTTAGCATTGATAAACAAAATAACCTTGAGTCATTCAAGTATGTTGGCACGCCTCCCGGTAACGATATTTTTGATACCGAAGGACTCAATAAAACAGGCAGTGTGTCACGCGGTATAAACTTTGGAAACAACCAAAATCTTTCCGTAAACTCAAGCCTGAACTTACAATTATCAGGAAAAATAAAAGACGATGTAAACATTCTTGCATCCATTAGCGATGACAATATTCCAATTCAGCCCGATGGAAACACCGCACAATTACAGGATTTTGACCAGGTTTTTATCAAGGTGTTTACCCAAAAAACATCATTGATAGCCGGAGACTTCTGGATGCGCAGGCCTCAGGGTTATTTTATGAATTACAACAAACGTGTTCAGGGAATTCAACTTGCGCAAACGTTTGATAAAAACAAAAAATGGAAGTATACATTTGACGTTGGCGGAGCTTTGTCAAAGGGCAAATTTTCACGAAATGTTTTTAACGGTACCGAAGGAAACCAGGGCCCTTATCGCTTAAAAGGTGCCGAAAACGAACCTTTTATTATTATTCTGGCAGGAACGGAAATGGTTTACATTGACGGGCAACTCCTAAGGCGGGGCCTGGAAAATGATTACACCATTGATTACAATACGTCAGAAATCACCTTTACACCTAAAAATTTAATTACAAAAGACAGGCGTATAATTGTAGAATTCCAGTATTCAGAAAAAAATTACGCACGGTCAATTATCACAACATCGCACAACATTGAATCGGCCAAATCGCGGTTGTTTTTTAATGTTTACAGCGAACAGGATTCTAAAAACCAACCCTTGCAGCAAACTTTGTCAGATGCCGACAAACGCATTATGGCTGGCGTGGGCGACAGTATACAGGACGCATTTAATTCAAGTGTTGACAGCGTAGCATTTAATTCAAACCAGATCCTGTACAAAAAAGTAGATACGCTGGGATACGACTCGGTTTTTGTATTTAGCGTGAGCCCTGACAGCGCCTTTTTTAAATTGCAGTTTACCAATGTAGGTGCTGGTAATGGCGATTATGTTCAATCAACTTTTACTGCTTTAGGACGCGTTTATAAATGGGTTGCACCTGATACCATTGGCGGATTTATTGTACACAATGGAAATTTTGCACCGGTTATTTTATTGGTTACGCCTAAAAAACGCCAAATGATAAATGCTGGTTGGGAGTACAAACCAACAAAAACGGCCAAATTTTATATTGAAGGTGCTTTTTCAAATTCAGATGTAAACCAGTTCAGTAAAATTCACAAGCGTAATGACGATGGTTACGCATTAAAAACAGGCGGTGAAAAAGTTTTCAGGCTCAAACACGACACTACCGGTAAAGCCCTGGAACTTGTGGCTACCGGCAATGCCGAAATGGTTACCCAAACATTTAACCGCATTGAACGATTCAGGCCGGTTGAATTTGAACGTAACTGGAATGTTGACGATGCCTTGTTAAACAACAACCAGTTAATGGCCGACCTCGGATTAACCCTTCGCAAAAAAAATTACGGACACGTTGGATTAAGCGGAAATACATTCCTGGTAAAAAATAATTATACAGGAATCATGTCAAGGCTGCATGCGCAATATAAACGCAACGGGTGGAATTTAAATGGCCAGGGAAGTTATCTTATGACGGATGGTACAAGGGGAACAGCTTTTTTGCGCCACAACACCCAATTGAGTAAAAACATTAAGCGTTTTGTCATTGGGTTTAATGACATTCATGAAGACAACCGTTTCTTTAAACCGGAAAAATCAGATTCAACCATTGCAGGAAGTTATCGCTTTTACGATTGGGAGGCCTATGCAGGTACAAATGATACACTTGGAAACAGGTTCACCGTAAATTATCGCCAACGTACCGATTGGCTGAACGATTCAGGAAAAATAAACAAAGCAGCCATTGGAAGGCAATATGGAGCAACTGCCGCATTTATGAAAAACCCTAAAAATATTTTGCGTTTGCGTGGCGGATACCGTACATTGGAAATAGTAGATTCTACCCTTTCATCACAAAAAGGCGATAACACCATTGTGGGAAGGATAGAGCACGATTTGAGGTTGGCAAAAAATTTCTTCACAAGTTCCATTTTTTACGAAGTATCTTCAGGCCTTGAATTAAAACGCGAGTTTATTTACATTGAAGTTCCGGCAGGGCAGGGAACATATACCTGGAATGACTACAACGGCAACGGTGTAAAAGAACTAAATGAATTTGAAATTGCGGCCTATCCTGACCAGGCAACATATATCCGCTCGTTTATTCCTTCCAATGCGTATGTTCGAACGTATAACAATTCATTCAGCCACAGTATAAGCATTAATCCTGCATACTTAATCAAATCCTCGAATAAAAAAGGGTTTAAAAAATTCATTTCAAAATTTGCAGACATGGCGTATTATAAAGTTGAGCGAAAAACAGCCAACGATATTCCTGAACAGGCGTTTAACCCATTCCGCACAGACATTGCCGATACCAGCCTTCAATCCACCAATTCTTCGATCCGGAATATTTTTTATTTCAACCGAAGTTCGTCCATTTTTGCGGTTGATTACACCGTACAACAAAACAACAGCAAATCGTTGTTGAGCAATGGATTTGAATTGCGGAAACTATATACCAATGAAGTGAAGTCAAGGTTGAGCATTAAACGCGTTTTTACGCTTACCACTTCGTATAAAGACGGCCAGAAAGTTAGTTCAAGTGATTTTTTAAATGGAAGAAATTACAAGATTGATTTTTATGAAATAAAACCTGAATTAGCGTGGCAGCCCGGTACCAATTTCAGGTGGAGCATAAATTACTCTTATTTGTACAAGCAAAATAAACTGGAAGGCGGAGGGGAACGCACCATTAACAACAATTATGGAACTGAAATACGTTTCAGCACGGCAGAAAAAGGAAGCATTCAAGCCAATTTTAATTATGTATTGATTGATTACAACGGTGAAACCAATACAGCACTTAGCTTTGAAATGCTTGATGCGCTCAAGAACGGAAAGAATTATACCTGGAGCGCAAGCTGGCAACAATCGCTAAGTAAAAACCTACAGTTAAATTTAACATATGTAGGTCGAAAAAGTGAAAATAACAAGATGATTCATACCGGTGGTGTACAGGTAAGGGCATTTTTCTGATGAATTGGGTTACTTTTATATTGATTCTCCATTAAATTTGAAAACAACTTTGTCAGTGAATAAAAAAAGTATACATTCAATAATAATTCAACAGACTGTATGAGGCTTGCATTGGTATTGACAATGTTTACGGTGCTTATTTTAAGTAGTTATGCTTTGCTGTTAAAGCCAACTCAGCCACCTGTTAAAACAGTTCATTTAAAAATTCCGCCTGAGCTAGTTCCCATTCCTCCCCCTTTGCCTCCCAGACATGTAAGAGTACCTGCAAATGGAGCTGCTTCCTTTGACTGTGCAACCGTGAAAGTGGCTGAATGGCCCCTGCCCGATACAACTACAAAGTTGGTCATGGAAGAAATAATGGGTCATAAAATACTTGCTTATGATTCTATAACTTCACCAGGGCAAATTACACCCTGCTACTTACACCCTCTGATTGGAACCTTGCTAAGGTCTTATGGTGATCACCGCCCGCTTAAACTAACTCCAGACATGATGTGGTTATTGATTTTACAAGGCGTTTCAGTTCATGTAAATGAAAATCACGAACAGTTAAAAAAAGTTTTATTTAAGAACCAAACTCCACAAACCATTGTTGTGCGAAACGACAGCCTGAATTTTAAAAAACCAGATGAGTGGAAAAAACTTACGCATGACTTTACGGCAGCCGTTGAAAAATACACCAAAACAAACATGCGTAGTTTTTTTTCACAAGAATTTTCCACCACTTCTGCTTTAGAAAAAACGGTATATGACATTACTTTACTGGAGGCTGTAAAAAAATCGTTTAAATACGTTGGTATGTCAGGTTGCGGAATTCCACACATACGTTTGGGTGGCACACGCGCTGATTGGCAAAAAATTTATGATAACCTGGATGAGTTAAATGCGCTCGGATTAAATTTTTGGGTGAAAGAAATTAAACCCATTATGCAGGAGTTTTTAAATGCCTGCGATGGAAAAGTTGATTTAAAATTCTGGAATTCTATTTTTAAGGAAGAATTATATTACGGTACGCACAACCTGTCAGGATGGATTATCAAGTTTTTTCCATACATAAAAAATTATGTTGAGTTCAAAAAGGCTGAACCTGAAATGGGAATAACCACATTGATTTCCAAATATGTAAAAAATCCTTACCTGGAAGGTGAAACATATCTTTTATCGGGATTACAAACCGATGATTTACCAAGCGGAATTTCAACGGTGGAAATGGTTTGGGAACAACATGATTTGAAAACAGGTAAATTCATGGCCAAGGTTCCGCTAACACTCAGGGGTGGATTTGTTGGCATTATACAGGACGCAAAAACACTGGAACTATCTACCTGCATCAACTGGGCCATTTGCGACACGGTAAAAATGCGTGAATTCGAGTATAACTTACGGGATCGTGCTGAATACGGTAACACAACCCATCCCAACGAATACTGGACCATCCAGGTATTTGATACGGTGAATGTTCAGCCTGTTTTTGATTCGCTTCGAAATAAAACAGCCACTGCCGGCCTTGCTGATTTCAATAAACGCTTTATTCAGGCGCTGAAGAAATATCCCGAATTAAAAAATGTGGTTAAAAGCGGGTTTGTTTTAAAGGGAGTTGTAACAAGCATGGGCACTATGGCTAAAATTGATTTACATGGGATATTGAATACAGTTCAAAAAAATCTCATCTTAAAAGAATTGTTGCCATTATCACGAAACTGGTCACCACCGTATAAAATGCTCCAGGATTTAACCATGCATGGTCCACAGGATCGCCCAAAAGAAAGATATTTCAAAGTCAATTACCCTGTAACCCTAAAAATAAAAGAATAAACATGGAAAACAACCTACTCTCAGTTCTTCTTTGGCGCATGCGCCATCATGCCGATGCCCAGGCAGCAGGAATTCCAAAATGGGTAACAATTACCATTATACTTGTTGTAATTGGAGGAATTGGCACCTGGATGATGATGGCGGGTAAAAAAAAATAATTACCGTTTTACCCCCACCTCAACTTCAAAATAACCTTGTCTTAAATTGAACCGAAGTACATAAGGCTGTAATTCTTTTACGCCCAAAACCCCATCTGGCACAAAATACCCTTTGTTGTGAATTAATGGTTCGCTGTTCAGGTTTTTCATAAATAGTTCCCTGGTCTTTATTTTCAAGGTAAGGCCTGGTAAAATTAGCGACCGCATTTTTATTTTTCCGCCCGCTGAACCAATGCCAATGGTTTTGTACGTTGCACCGGTTGTATCAACCTTTGAATAGATGGACGAATAAATGCCTGAAATACTTGCTCCCGTATCAATAAAGAAAATTGAACTTACATTTCCATTGAGCGTGCATTTAAAATAGGGTTGTTCCATCCAGAAAAAATTCACCTCTCCTTTTGGTGTATCAAGTGGTGGTTCAAATTGAATCCATTTATTTACAAAATCAATTGACACACCCATTTCCTGCAAAAAATTCCAGCCAATAATTCCATCAATTTTAATAATGCGTATTCCTGCTATTCTGAATTCAAGATCTTTTTTTTGTAAAACAAGACAAGGATGATTTTTTACGCTTACGTTACCGGCCTGCAAATCGGTTATAAGGCCATAATCAATGCTTACTTTATTTCCGGTTGCTGCCGTTGCATTTCCGCCCGTTTGCGTAAGTTGTTTTATTCCGCATTTTTTTGCGACATCCGATGACAAAACGGTTAAGCCCGCCCCGGTATCAACCCAAAACCTGTACTTTTTTCCATTGATGCTTACTTCAATCATTGGTGTACCTGTTTTACTGGGCTTAAACGGTATCGGGTTCAGGTTGTCGCCACCAACAATTATTTCCTGTTTTTCATTTTCCAGGTAAAATCGTGCGGCACTTAACAATGAGGTGTCTTCACCCGGTGCGAATTTGTATCCTTTGTACATATTGACCATTCCCTGCCAATTGTTGTTCAGTAAATATAAATTTGCCAACCAATTGAATTGTTCGGTTAACGCGGTATCTGATTTTATGTTGTCAAGATTTTTTTCAAGTACCTTTATGGCTTTGGCATACTCGCCTTGTTCAATGTACGCCTCAGGACGAACAGGGTATTCCTGCGAGAAGGTTTCCTGAAACGGTGCGCAGGAAAACAGGAGAAACAGGGTGCGCCAAAACAGCAACCTTTTTTTTCGTGATGGTATAAAAGTACTTTTCATCGTAACCTCAATTATTGTTTTTTGTTCTTTTTTCTGCTCTTAAGAACAATCAAAACAACAACCAAAATCAACAATGGACCCGCCATGTAATAACCCAGCTTGTAAGCTGTGCTGTTCCTGTCAACAGCTAAAAGAAGAGTATTTATTTTTTCCATTTCACCCTGGTTTATCGTAAATTGAAAAATTGCGTTGTACAAAACGCGCTTAGCTTAGCTAGTCTTTTCAATTAATGTTTAAAGTGACGATTACCCGTAAACACCATGGCCATGCCTGCTTTATTGCAATAATCAATTGATTCTTTATCTTTGATTGATCCGCCCGGCTGAACTACCGCTGTAATTCCAACTTTATGTGCAATTTCAACGCAGTCAGGAAAAGGAAAAAACGCATCGCTGGCCATAACTGCACCATTCAAATCAAATCCAAATGCTTTTGCTTTATCAATGGCTTGTTTTAACGCATCAACACGCGAAGTTTGCCCTGTTCCACCTGCTAAAAGCGTATTGTCTTTTGCAAGGATGATTGTATTGGACTTCGTATGTTTTACAAGTATGTTGGCAAATTCAAGGTCTGAAATTTCCTGTGCAGTTGCTTTCTTTTCAGTAACAGCCGTAAAATTTGCGTTCGTGTCAACTACGTTATCCCTTTGCTGCCATAAAACCCCGTTTAAAGCCGAACGCACATTGAATTGCGGTAACGCAACCGGTTTTTGAATTAAAATTATTCGGTTCTTTTTGCTTTTTAAAATCTCCAGCGCTTTTGCGGTGTAAGCCGGAGCAATTAATACTTCGCAGAATAGTTTATCAATTTCAGCTGCTGTGGCTTCGTCAATTTCTTTATTTGTAATAATAACTCCGCCAAAAGCCGAAACCGGATCACCGGCCAGGGCCGCATTCCATGCCTCAAGACCTGTTTTACGAATAGCAAATCCGCAAGCGTTGTTGTGCTTTAAAATTGCAAACAAGGTGTCTTTGGTTGTAAAATCGTTTGCCATGTTAACGGCTGCATCAACATCCAGCAAATTGTTGTACGAAAGTTCTTTCCCGTGTAAACGGTCAAACATGTCCTCGAGTTTGCCAAAAAATGCTGCCTGCTGGTGCGGATTTTCACCATAACGCAACGGATATTTATCGGCAACACTTATTTTTAGAGCTGCATTGTCTTTGTCAAAGTATTTAAAAATTAATCCATCGTAATGCGAGGTTACATGAAATGCCTTTCCGGCATGGTGTTTACGCTGATCAAGCGTTGTTTTAGCCTGTTGCGTGTTGATTACCTCGGCCAAAGGCGCATAATCGGCCTTGTCGCAAACAATAAGTGTGTCTTTGAAATTTTTTGCAGCAGCACGAATCAGGGAAACTCCACCAATATCAATTTTTTCAATCACTTCATCTTCGGCTCCACCTTTTGCCACCGTTTCTTCAAAAGGGTATAAATCCACAATAACGAGATCAATTTGCGGAATTTCATATTCGTCAAGTGTAGCTACATCTTCCGTATTATCTCTACGCGCCAAAATACCACCAAATACCTTTGGATGCAGTGTTTTTACACGTCCGCCCAAAATGGAAGGATAACCCGTTACATCTTCAACGGCAACAACCTTACCGCCCAGCTTTTCAATAAAACTTTGGGTTCCGCCTGTTGAATATATGGTGACATTGTGTTTTTTAAGGGCTTCAATAACGGGTTCCAGTCCGTCCTTGTAAAACACTGAAATTAGTGCACTTTTTATTGTTTTTTCCATGGGGCGAAGCTAGGATAATAGCTGAAAACCTGTGGCCGGACTTATAAACAGGTTGTTCACTTTTTGAGCGGTTCTAATGGCATTCTAATTTCAAAAACTCCTGAAAACTCTATCTTTATAAGCTGTACACGCACCGCTTTAAACGCATGAAAGACATTTTGTTGATTGAGGACGAAACCAGCGTGGTTTCATTTATCAGAAAGGGCCTTACCGAAGAAGGCTATAATGTAAGTGTGGCCCTTGACGGCCCTTCAGGTTTACAAATGGCCCTTGCAAATGAATTTAGCCTGGTTATTATTGATGTTATGTTACCGGGGCTTAATGGGCTTGAGGTATGCTCTGAAATACGAAAACAAAATAAAAAAGTAGCCATTTTGTTTTTAACCGCTCTTGGTACTGCCGAAAACATTGTCATGGGACTTGAAAAAGGAGCAGACGATTACCTGGTAAAGCCATTTAAATTCATTGAATTGCTTGCGCGCATTCGTTCTTTGCTCAGGCGAATTGAACCGGGAGAAACATACAGCGATAAAAAAGACTTCTCCTACCTTGTTGATGACCTTGAGTTGGATGACCGTGAAAAAATTGTGAAACGCGATAAAAAAAACATATCGCTAACATCAACCGAATACCGTTTATTGCTGGTGCTGGTAAAAAACAAACGCAGGGTATTGTCACGCGTTGAGCTTCTGGAACAGGTTTGGGGTGTTGACTTTGATATGGGAACAAATGTGGTTGATGTATATGTAAATTACCTGCGAAAAAAAATAGACCGTGATCATCCACGGAAACTAATACACACGGTTGTGGGAATGGGATACGTTATAAAAGAATCAGAATGAAAACAAAAACACGCATTGGCATAGCTTTTTTCCTGTCCTCGGTATTTACCGTAATATTATTCAGTGTTTTTGTATATTACTTTCTTACCCGCTATTCTTTTGCCGATTTTTATAAACGACTTGAAATACGTGCGGTTTTTATTGCGAAATCAAAGCTTGAAGAAGAACAAACAAAAGTATCGGCCTTTAAAGAAGCAAGGGATGCGCATTTGGAGATACTTCCCGAGGAAAAAGATTATATTTTCAAGATTAACAAACACAATAATTTTGATGCAGCATCCGAAAAACTTGGATTGCCCACCAGCTTTTTTACTGAACTGGCACGCAATGGAAATGCTTCACGAAGGCAGGATGACGTTTTCTTTTCAGGCATACGTTATACAAATACCAAAGGCGATCACCTCGTCATTGTTTCCGCACGCAATTATTACTACTCCCATCACCTTGCTTATTTGCGAAATATTTTTATTGCGGGCATAATTATATCATCACTGCTTACGCTCTATACTGCCATAATTTTTTCAAAACGCGTATTTAATCCTGTGCGCGACATTAACGAACGCGTAAAAAATATAAGTTCGCAAAACCTGCATTTACGCCTTGAAACTGCGGGAAATGATGAAATAAGTGAATTGCAGGTGACGTTTAACAACATGCTTGACAGGCTTGAAACAGCCTTTGAAACACAAAACAATTTTATCAGTAATGCATCGCATGAATTGAGCACGCCCTTAACCACCATAATTGGTGAAACGGATGTAGCCCTTGCAAAAAACAGGGAAAAAGAAGAATACATTGAATCATTAAAAATTGTTCAAACAGAAGCCGAGCGTTTAGAAAAAATAACCAAGTCGTTGCTTTTCCTGGCGCAAACCGGCTTTAAAAAACAACAGCAAAAATTTGGCCTGGTTCGAATGGACCAGCTTTTATGGGATGTTAAGGAAACTGTGGAACGTGTAAACCCACGAAACAAAGTCATCATTAACCTGAACCTTATTCCTGAAAATCATGAAAAATTAAAAATTGAAGGAAATGAACAGCTGCTTCACCTGGCCATTAACAACATTGTGAGTAATGGATGCAAATATTCAAGCTTTAAACCGGTTACAGCTTCAATTGGAACAACCGATGAGAAAATCATTATAGTTGTAAAAGACAGCGGCATTGGAATTCCTGAAGAAGAATTGAAATACATATATGATCCTTTTTTCAGGGCATCCAATACGCGCAACTTTGAAGGTTATGGAATTGGATTACCACTCGCCAGGAACATTGTACGCATCCATAAAGGGGAATTGCAGGTTACTTCGCTGGAGGGAACCGGAACAACCGTACAAATTACATTCTACCGTAAACTTTAGCCTGGTTTGTTTTTCGCAAAAATCTGACCATTCCCAGGCGTGAAAAATCGTACAAAATTACCACGAACAACAAGGCACATACAATGTAAAATAAGCCAAAAGCAATGTAACTGTACAAGAACCCAGCGGTAATACCCCCGCATATATAAGAAATCATAATTGAAAAGATGAGAATTGCTTTCTCCTTCAATTCAACATTTTTTCGAAAGCTTTTCTTGGTAAACATTGACAATAGAATAGCCAGATCGGTTGTTGCACCCGTTAAATGGGTGGTTTTTACTGTAAAGTTGGATATACTTGCTGTTAGGCCATTTTGTAACCCCATTGCAAAAACCATAACCGACAACAAACTTTCCGTTTCGGTAAGCGTTTCGAGGTAAAAAAATTGTCCGTAAATTCCGATAAAAAGCAGGCATGCAATTTCAATTATAAGAGGTAATGCATGCGCCAAATGACTGTTTTTACTGTGAAGGTGAATTACAAGAAAGTTGGATATAAAACTACCCACGAAAAAAAGCAGGATCCAACTTCCTACCACAAAGGCCTGGTAATAATTTCCGTGAACCAACTCAGCCGAAAAAACGGCATAGTACCCTGTTACATTGGACGAAAAAGAAAGCAGCATCATGAATGCTGCAACGTTGACCATTCCTGCCGTAAAGGCAGTAAGCACGCCCAATTTAATGTTATCAGCCGCAGTTCGGCTATTGTTGTATTTTCTTAGCAAGGCGCGATCGTTTAAATGTTAATTTGGCTATTCCCCTAACCTGTATATCTGAATCAAAATTTAATACCAGCCTGTCAGGTGTAATTTCAGTCAGGTTATAATGTTCAATAACATGATTTCTGTGTTCGAGCTCCAGTATGTGGCCTCTACCTTTCAATCTCCATCTTGCTTGTTTTGCCTGGCCATGTCCAATGAGCCACAGCACTCCGTTTTTTTCGAAGTGCCAGGTTTCAGCTGAATGAATTACAAGGTGTTTTCCCAATTGGTTTTTTACAGACTCGGATACGGTGTCCTTGTAAGACAGGTCAGCCGGAGTTCCAACTTTTTCGTACTCCCAGGCCTGCTCGTACCAAACACCCAAAATAAGGCGCTCGGGGCTTTCAACCTGGGAACGTAACCACCCCATACCACCAAATGCTAAAATGGTTAAGAGAATATAAGTTGTAAAGCGCATAATTCTCAGGTAAGAAATAGTTCAGCCAGTAAATCTTTTTCGGGCAGGCCGGTTTTTTCAACCCAACCAATACTTTGTACAGGAACTTTTGCCTTTTGCAAATAGGGTATGCAATCAAAACTCCGGTTGTGAAAAACCTTGAAACGATAGTCGGCAGGCATAAATATGCAATCAATTTTATGGGCTTCCAGGAAATTTGAAAAGGCGGCATTGGTTGTGCCATAAAAAATTTCTATCTGCACCTTGTTAATACGTGATTGGTATTTACTGCGAATTATTTCCAAACCATCCGTAAATTCAGTATTCATACACTCGAGCAAGGTTTTTTCGGGTGAATAAAACAGCATTTCGGTGATTGATGACGGAAGGTAAACACCACAAACAAAAACCAGCCTGATTTCGTCTGAAGTTGTGGTATCCAACACATGTTTCACCAGCTTGAGTGATCCTATGGTGAAATCGGTGGGTATAAGTATGTTTTGCATATCAAATATATTGACAGCAAACCTATTGTGCTCAAATTAAAGGTGTTTTAGAGGCGGATTAGAATTGCATTAGAAAGCCTTAAAAGAGATTAGAATTGAGGGTTGAGGCAACTAAATGCGTTGCTTACTCCCGTTTTAATTTTTCCCACTCCTGTTCAGAATATATTTTTTTGAGAACCAGGGTTTGGTTGCCCTCGGGCAATTTGTTGGTAAATTGAACCAGTCCAATTCCTTTGGCATACATGCATGTTCGGTTAAAACTGGTTGACGGTTTGCCATTTTTATACCTGTTGGTAAAAACATCGGTCATCTCAATTGCCGGGTATGACTTGTTGTTATACATGACTTCCAAAGACGCATTGGTAAGAGTTCTTTTTTTTTCTGTCACTGTTTCGTCTTCGGTTGATCCCGATTCATACGCAAAGAAAATTGACTCCTTGATGGCCTGTTTCCATTTAAACACATCGGTTTTGGTAAGGCGCGTATGCTTGTCAAAATAATTAAACCCAACCAGCTCACTTCCTTTTTTACTAATTCGTTCGGTCATGGTATCAAGCAATAAAAAATTTTCGCTATACGAGCTGGTATAAAAAATGGTATCCTTGTTGTTTACCACTGTTACCATGTACCAATAGAAAAGGTTGTTGGTCCCCGATGTATTACCAATCCGTTCATAGGCATACACAGTTGGATTCAAAAATTGCGCATACGGAAAATAATATGGCCTTATATCCAACTTATTGCTTTTTTGTGAAAAGGCCAACAGTGCGGTAAGTACTATCAACCCAAACATGCCGAAAAAACGTGTTTGCATACGTAAATATATATATTTTTACAGAAATGGATTCGCTCTCGCAAATAGTTTTAGGTGCCGCCTGCGGACAAGCTGCTGCCGGTAAACAATTGGGCAATAAAGCCTTGTTTTGGGGCGCAATTGGCGGAACCATTCCAGACCTGGATACTTTTTTAACACCGTTTTTTGACAATGTTACTGCGTTACTGGTGCATCGTGGCTACACGCACAGCATGTTTTTCTCATTCGTTGTTGCGCCCATTCTTGCCTCTATTTTGTATAAATTCAACAAAACAGTTAAATGGCGAACCTGGTTTTTCTTGTTTTTCTTTTCGCTTTTAACACATCCATTACTTGACATTTTTACCGGGTACGGAACCCCCCTGTTTTTACCTTTCAGTGATTTCAGGGTTGACATAAACAGCATATTTATCATTGATCCGGTTTACACACTCATTTATATTTTTTGCCTTATTGCTGTTATGCGTGCGGGTAAGGATCATGTGAAACGCACAAAATGGAACAACCGCGGCATAATTTTATCAACCAGCTATTTACTTTTTACACTCCTAAACCAAAGCATTCACAACAAAATTTTCAAAGAGGAACTGGATAAACAAAAAATTGAATACACACAATCGTTTGCCGCGCCAACTGCATTTAATCAAATATTATTTTATAACGTAACAATTGCTAAAGATGGCTATTACCTGGGTTATCACTCATGGTTTGATTCAAAACCGCCCATGTTTACATTTTACCCGAAAAACGACTCGTTGCTACCGGCTGTCTTTCATACTGAACCACGCATATTGAAACTAAAATATTTTTCGAAAAACATGTATTGTTTCGAAAAACAACCTGATGGGCTTTATTTTTGCGATGTGCGGTTTGGGAAAATGAGTGGTTTTTACGAAGAAGCGCCATGGGTATTCAGGTGGAAATTGATTTTTAACGAGAAGAAGAATACATTGAAAATTGAAAAAGGCAATTGGAGCTTTTCACGTTTCAAAGCCTTAGGGAAATTATGGGTGAGAATTAAAGGAAACTAGTTCTTTGATCAAGAGTTCCCTTTAAACAAAACCTCTTTATCCCATATTCTTTTTATATCCTTTCTCAACAATCATTCTCACCAGTCCAAAAAACCACCTGTTAGGCAATGCCCGCCTTATAAAAAGTAAGAATGGTGCACCGCCCCCAACAGGGTAACGCAAACGAAATGTTCCTGAATTGGCAGCCTTGAATATTTTTTTTGCAACCACGTTTGGTCCCGGAGCGTTCAGTGCAACTTTATCCATATTACCGTGTGCAACGGCCGAATAGGCATCATACATGTTAAATTCAGGTTTATCGGTGCGATTCATTGAGCGCTCATAAAAATCGGTTTTAATAGCTCCCGGTTCAATGTTTTTAACTTTTATATTGAATGGGCGTAATTCATACCGCAACGATTCCATAAATCCTTCCATTGCCCATTTTGTACTGTGATATAAACTATACAAGGGAAAAGTTATGAGTCCGCCCATACTGGTTACAGTAATAATTGTACCCTTATTTTTTTGCCTGAAATGGGGCAGAATGGCTTTTGTCACACGCATGGCTCCAAAAACATTTGTTTCAAACTGTTTCCTGATCTCATCATCCGTTGCCGATTCAAACGGACCAACCACTGCAAAACCTGCATTGTTCAATACAACATCAATTCCTCCAAAATCAGTAATGGCCCCTTTTAAAGCTGCTTCAATACTGGCTGCATCATTTACATCAAGCCTGTAGAGCTTTACGTTGGCGATTTTAGTTAATTCGGTTTCTTTTGAAGGGTTACGCATGGTTGCGGCCACATTCCATCCTTTTTGCGCAAAGTACTTCACCGTTTCCTTGCCTATACCCGATGATGCACCGGTAATAAATACAGTATTCATGGTTATTTAATTTGAGGTAAAATTAGTATAAATACCGAATGAACGTTCGGTTTTTATAAAATTAATTTATTTTAACACCGTCCCAGCTTGACTGGCAAACTTGCTCAACAGCAGCTTTTTGACCGTTAATACGGCCATTGAGTACTGCGTGTACGGTTGAAACAACTGTTCCATAAATAAAGGAAAGCATGAGTTCGGTGTCCATTTTTCTCAAAACTCCGGCCTTCATGCCGGTTTCAAGGAAATTATAAATATGTCCATAATGGATAAAATTGGCCTCTTTTACGCTTGCGCTTACAATTGGGTGTTTGTCACATTGTTCAAGGAAATAAAACGTTGACGCGTTTTTCCTGTAAAATTTATACAGGTTGTGCCAGTAGGTAAAATACTGTTGCTTAATCGTATCAGTAACAACAACATTTTTGTTCAACGCATCGCCCATTTCGGCCTTTAAGTGACAATATAAAGCCTCAACCATTTCATCCTTACTTTTGAAATGGTGGTAAATTGTTCCGATGGCAATACCTGACCGCTCAGCTACCAGTGACATGGGCGCATCCTGTATGCCGCGTTCAGCAATAATTTCCAACAAGGTTAACAAAGACTCTTCCCTGCGTGTAATTTTCTTTTTCATAAAAACCCGAACAAGTATTCGGCTAAAATAATCAATTCTGCACCTGGTTCAATGTCCAGGCCTCAGGTTTTTCCTTAAACCCTTGTTTGGTCAATGTCCACACCTTTGTAAAAAATTCAGAATTTCGGTAATTCTCCAAATCCGCTTCTGAATCCCATTTGCTTATGGTAAAAAAAACAGATGGATCGGCTGCGTGCTGAAATGCATTTACCTCGATGCAACCTTTGAAGCTGCGAATACCGTCTTTTGTATCGTTAAATATTTTTTTGAAAGGTTCAATGCGATCAGCCTCGAAGCTCAGTTTAACAACACGTGTAATCATTTTTGTTCCTTCATTTCGCTGTTACTAAGACAATCCAAAACCTTTTCGCTGTATTTGGCAAAGGCGCCTTCTTCATCCTGCAACCTCAAGGTATGTGACTCGGCCATATCTTTACAATCATCCTCTGATTTTGTTCCCTTTTCAATTTCCAGTCGGCAATTGCAGTAATCCTTGGCCAAATCTTCTGGATTGGCCCTGCAGGAAAAGAAAATACTACCAATAAAGGTAGCCACAATGCAATTTTTAAACGTCATAATTTTCTATTACAGTAATTTTAACAATTGTGAACACTTTTTTTATTAAAAACCAAGGTACGAATATATTCTAAATATACATTTACACCATGCCCATATTTAACCAATCCATACCCTCAAAATTACCACAGGTTGGCACCAGTATTTTTACTGTTATGTCTAAGCTGGCAGCCGATCACCAGGCCATTAACCTTTCACAGGGCTTTCCTGATTTTAATATTAGCAGTGAACTTGTTTCATTGGTAAATAAATACATGACTACCGGCATGAACCAATATGCACCCATGCAGGGTTTACCGGTTTTGCGTGAAGTAATATCTGCCAAATTCAAAAAATTATACCATACAGAATATAATCCTGATACAGAAATAACCGTTACTGCGGGAGGAACACAGGCATTGTACTCAACTATTTCGGCACTTGTGCGTGAGGGCGATGAAGTGGTTGTTTTTACACCGGCATATGATAGTTATGAACCGGCAGTAACCCTTCACAAGGGCATTACCCGCTATGTTAAACTTAGTGCACCCGATTTTAAAATAAACTGGAAAGAAGTAAAAAAAACGGTGAATGGTAAAACACGCATGATCATCCTTAATTCCCCACACAATCCAAGCGGGGCCGTATTATCATCAAATGACATCAAGGAACTTGAAAAAATTGTAAAGGGTACCGGTATTATTATTTTGAGCGATGAAGTGTATGAGCATTTGATTTTTGACGGGCAAAAGCATTTAAGCATGGCAACTTCACCCGAACTGGCTTCACGTTCAGTTATTGTTGCTTCATTTGGAAAAATTTTCCATGTCACGGGATGGAAAATGGGGTACATGGCTGGCCCTGCCGACTTAATGGCCGAGGTACGAAAAGCTCACCAATACCAGGTATTTTGTTGCAATACACCTGCACAACATGCCATTGCCGAATACCTGAAAGATGAAAATAATTATTTGGAGTTAAACAACTTTTACCAGGCCAAACGCGATTATTTTATTGAAGGCATAAAAAATTCGCGGTTTAAAATTGTTCCGGCAAAAGGCACGTATTTCCAGCTGCTTGACTACTCACCCATTTCAAAAGAAAACGATGTGGACTTTGCAAAAAGATTGACTACAGAATATAAACTTGCATCCATTCCTGTTTCGGTTTTCTACAATACAAAAACCGATCAGCACTTACTGCGGTTTTGTTTTGCAAAAAAAGAAGATACCCTTGATAAAGCCATTCAAATTCTGAACAAGATATGAGCGATTCATTAAACCTTACCCTTGTACAGGCCAACCTTGCCTGGGAAGACAAAACAAATAACAAAGCCACATTTGATAAGCTTTTTTCAACCATAAAAAAAACCGACATCATCATTCTCCCCGAAATGTTTTTAACCGGGTTTAGCATGAATGCCAAACTACTTGCCGAAACAATGGAAGGCGAGTCGGTAACATGGATGAAAACAAAAGCCAAAAAATTAAAAGCGGTTGTTTGCGGAAGCTTAATCATCAAAGAAAATAAAAAAAATTATAACCGGTTTGTATGGGCAATGCCTAATGGAGAAATTTATACCTATGACAAAAGGCATTTATTTTCACCAGGCGATGAAAACAACCATTATACAAAAGGAAAAGACAAAGTACTTATCAATTACAAAGGATGGAACATTGCGCCTTTTATTTGCTATGACATTCGGTTCCCTGTGTGGTCACGAAACATTAACGCTGAAACGGATTTGATGCTTTACGTGGCTAACTGGCCGGCCCCGCGCAACAATGCCTGGGAACAATTACTTATTGCACGCGCTATTGAAAACCAATGTTATGTTGCAGGTGTAAACCGCATTGGAAAAGACATTCGCAAAGTTGATCATTTGGGAAACAGCAGCGTTACCGATTTTCTTGGCAAAACCATTCTAAAAGGGCCTGTTTCCAAATCGTGGGTAAAACAAATTACCATTTTCAAAAAACCATTGAATGAGTACCGTGAAAAATTGCCGTTTTGGAAAGATGCAGATGCGTTTGTGATAAAGTAGAAAGCCAGGAACGCTTTTGGTTATGATGAATGGGATGACTCTGTAACACCACAGGTTCGCGTTTATCAACAGCTTTCCAAAAAAAAATTTACTGAATTAAAACTAAAAAGGAGACTTACGTCTCCTTTTTTTAAATCAATTTATCCAGCCTATTTTTATTACTCCTGTGGTATTTTCGTAATTACGGGTTTACCCTTTTCTTCCTTGCCTTTTTCCCATTTTCCGTTAACCAGTTTAAACGCATAACGGTTTTTAGTGGTTGATAATTCCTCACCGTCCTCTGACTCTTCCAGTTCCGTGTTTATGATCAGCGTGCCATCTTTTTCCAATACACTTGTAGCCTCACTATCCATATGAACAGGCGGATCTCCGGCCACTGTTTTTTCAGCCAGCATAAAACTCTCGCTTATTGTTCCTTTGTAAACTGTTGTGGCAAATATGTTGGTTGTATTTGAGTACGGACAGGCTTCATAACTTCCATTGCGCAAAGCCCACACCAATATCCAGGTATCTTCATTCACAAAAAGTTTATTTATTGCGTAAACGTTAGCCGTTTTGGTTTCACCAGGTTCCATTCCTTCGCAATACTCATTGTACTTGCCCGCAACTTTAATGGAGTCAATTTTATTGTAATCGCCTATTTCCCATTCAACACTGTTTAGTAAATCGTGTTTCATCCAGTTAACATTCAACAAGGCTACATCGGCACTTGTCAATGAGTCGCCAATCTCATTACTTTCTCTATTCAACAAGGCCGTGTCTGCTTTATAAGGCCATTCCTGGTACTCCTTAAATTTTGCAATCATTGCCTGAAGTTCTGGCGCTATGGTATACGCTGCAGCGGTGTCTTTTTTAGTCGTGTCTGAATTTTCAGATTCAGCTTTGCCACCACACGAAGTCATGGTTGATGAGAAGGTAGCCAGCATTGCAAACGCAGCAAATACAGCCATTGAATAATTAATCTTGCGCATAAATTGGTTTATGAGTTCGGGGTAAAGATAGTATAAATCCATGCCTTTAAGCGCAGTTTTTTGTGCTGATTGAACTTTAAAAAACAGGTTTTTGGCGCAGTTTTGACGCTTCAGCCCCTGTTTCCTACGCTTCGTGTTCAACCAGTTGCCAGTCAGCATGCCCTATCATTTCTTTGCATTGTTTAATACCAATTATGAAAACAACCTTCATTCTGTTATTCCTGGCCGCAGCCGTCACTACCAATGCCCAGTTGGTTATTACGGGTTTTGACCAGGTACTTGAACTGGCCAAAAAACAAAACCGTGATTTGGAAATTGCGCGTGAAAAAACGACCATTGACGAGTTGACAAAAAAAGCTTCGTTATCACCTTTAATGCCCCAGGTAAAAAGCATTTCGTCATTCGATTACAATTTTTCACTGCCTGTTCAATTAATACCCGCACAATTTCTTGGGGGAAAACCCGGTGAATATATAAAAGCGCAATTTGGCACAAAATACAATGCAACAACAGGCATTGAAGCCTCCATGCCTTTGGTCAATACATCTGCATGGACCGAAATAAAAATTGCGAGCCTTTCACTGGAAATAAGCCGCCTCAATCTAAAAAATATAAATTACGAGATGGATAAAAACCTGGCCAGGGCCTATTATTATAGCCTGGTTTCATTCCAGGCCATGCAAATTTCGGCACGTAACCTTTCCTCAACCGATTCAATTTATCAAAGTGCCAAAAGCAAATTTGAAGCCGGTGTACTGGAGCAACTGGACTATAATCGCCTGTACAATTCCTATATACAAGTGCAGTCCATGCATGAGCAAAATAAACTTGCATACGAAAAAAATCTACTTGGATTAAAATTTATGCTCGCGCTTGACACAGCAACACAGGTCGAATTCGGTTCCAACCTGACAGCTCCTGCAGCCAACAACCTTACCATTACAACCACTAACTTCCCCTCTGTACAATTAAAAGAAATTTCACTGCTTCAAAGCAAATTATACCTCAAAAAAGATAAATTGAAATACATACCCGAGGTAAGCCTTTTTGCGCGTTACCAGGCCCAGGCTCAACGAAACGAATTTGACTTTTTTGACAGCGATAAGGGTTGGTTTAACATTGGTGTGGCCGGACTGCGTATTGACTGGCCCCTTTTTACCGGTTTTTCACGCAACACTGCAGTAAAACGTTCTTACCAAAAAATGAAAATTGCCGAATTGGAATTCGAAAATGAAAAATTGAAAACACTGAATGAAAATACCGAAACGATGTTAAGCCTGAAAGCAGCACAGGTAACATTTAACAACAATGCTGCGGCCCTTGAGCTGGCTTCACAAAACATTTCAATTGCCTCTGAAAAATACAAACAGGGAGTAATAAGCATTGACCAGTACCTGAATATTTATAACGAAGCTTTGCAAATGCAAAACACCTATTTACGATCCTTGTCTGATTTACTTACGTGGCAAACAATTGTTGAACTTAAAAACAAACTATAAATGAAAAACTTCATTATTTTTTCTCTTTCACTTGTATGGCTTTATGGTTGCGGGTCAAAAACCACCACCATTAATCCTGAATACAAAGAAGTGACAGAAGCCGTGTATGCTTCAGGTAATATTTACCCTGAAAACGAATACAAAGTATACGCAAATGCTGACGGCATTTTATTGAATGCATTTGTTGCGGAAGGTGACAGTTTGCGAACAAACCAGGTTATGTTCCACATTGAAAACGAAGTGCAGGATATACGCTCAAAAAACGCAGGTGAAATTTATAGCACTGCGGTTGAGAATTATGGAGAAAATTCGCCTGCCCTGCGTGAAATGAAACTGGCATTGCAAACCGCCAAAACAAAATTGTCCAATGATTCTTTAAACTACATGCGTTATAAATCGCTTGCCGAAAAAAATGCTACTTCGCAAAGTGAGCTTGACCGTATGAAACTAACCTATACAAGTTCAAAAAACGATTATGACATGAAAAAGAGCGCTATTCAAAAAATGCGCAACCAGTTGTTTGTAGAATTACAAAATGCCGAAACCAATTACAAAAGCAGCAGTATTGATAACTCAAATTTTAATGTAAAAAGTTTCATTAATGGCATGGTGTATGAAGTATACAAGAAAAAAGGCGAATCCATTCGCAGGGGCGAACCCATTGCATTGATTGGCGATGCGCATAAAGTTTATGCCAAACTGGTAGTGGATGAATTGGATATTGCCCGTATTAAACATGGGCAAAAAGTACTGATTCGCGTAGATTACGATAAAGAAAAAATATACCATGCATCGGTTTCAAAAATCTATCCAAAATTGACTAAGGAAGATCAGTCCTTTCGGGTTGATGCGGTTTTTGTGGATGAACAGCCTCCCGTTTTATATGGCTTAACACTTGAAGCAAACATTGTGATTTCAGAAAAAACAAAAACACTTACCATTCCAAAATCGGCCATAATGGACGGTGACAGCGTTTTGGTACTTGAAAATGGCGAAGAAAAAAAGAGAAAAATAAAACGTGGCATTGAAAACCTGGAACTGGCCGAAGTGTTATCAGGTTTGACAGATAAATCAGAAATAGTTGTAAAAAAATAAACCATGTCATTAAAACTCGACATAAGCATTGCCAAAACGCATTTATTTTCGCGCAGGCGTCAAACCATTGTGGCCTCGTTGGGTGTAACCTTTGGCATAGCCATGTTCATACTCATGATAAGTTTCATGACCGGTGTAAACATGTTGCTGGAAGAAACAACCTTAACCTCTACTCCCCATATTCGTATTTATAAAGACATTGAAACGAATTCCAAAACGTTGCTGGATGAAGTGAGTAAAAACACGTTTAATGTGGTGCATCACATTAAGCCGCACGATGAACAATTGAATTTAAAGAACGGAATAAACATTGCAGCGCTTATTGAAAAAGATCCGGCTGTAATGGGTGTATCGCCACAAATTACCTCCCAGGTGTTCTACAATTTTGGGCCAACACAGTTAAGCGGTACCATAGCCGGTGTAAACATTTTGAGCGAAGATAAACTGTATGGCCTTCGAAAAAAAATTAAATCAGGTTCACTGGAGGCGCTGCTTTCTTCGAATGACGGAATTATTATGGGCAAAGGCCTGGCCGACAAACTAAATGTAAAAACAGGAGACCGCATTCAAATAACGACCCCACGCGGCAATACAATGTCAGTTAAAATTGTGGGCACATTTAAATTTGGAATTGGAACCATTGACAACATGCGCAGTTATGCGAACATTTCGACCGTGCAAACAATATTGCAGCGCAACCCCGGGTACATTACCGACATACACATTAAGCTAAAAGATTTGAACAAGGCCACCGAATTTGCCAATACATATGCGCAACAGTTTGCTTTTAAGGCTGAGGACTGGCAAACCGCCAATGCAACCATTCTCATTAGTTTTACCATTCGCAATGTATTGACGTATGTTGTGGTAACCACCTTGCTGGTAGTAGCTGGTTTTGGCATTTACAACATTATGAACATGACCATTTATGATAAAATGAAAGACATTGCCATTTTAAAAGCCACCGGTTTTGAAACCATAAACATAATCAGGGTATTTATTTTTCAGGCTGTTTTCATTGGTGTTTTAGGCGGGTTACTTGGATTGTTGCTTGGGTTTATTTTTTCATATGCGCTTTCGCAAACACCATTTGATGGCGGGGAATTTTTAAGCGTAGATACATTTCCGGTTAACATGCAATTGAAATATTATATTTTTGGAATGATGTTCGGTGTTGTATCAACCTTACTTGCGGGGTATTTCCCTGCACGAAAAGCATCCAAAATTGATCCGGTAAACATTTTAAGAGGTTGAGTATGGAAACAGTATTGAAAACATCACATGTGGTAAAGTATTTTCATGAACCCGAAACATTCAAAGTACTTGATGATATTAATTTTGTGGTAAAACGCGGTGAATTTTTAACCATTACCGGAAAATCGGGTTGCGGCAAATCAACATTGTTGTATATTTTGTCAACCATGGACACCGTTTACGAAGGTGAATTGGAAATTGCCGGCCAAAAACTCACCGGAAAATCGCAAAATGAACTGGCACGTTTTCGCAACAAACATTTGGGATTTGTTTTCCAGTTTCATTACCTGTTGCCTGAATTTACGGCATTGCAAAATGTTATGATACCCGGACTAAAATTAAACCAATATAGTAAAGAAGAAGTGGAACACCGTGCACTGGAAAAACTCAGGCTGCTTGAAATGGATAAGTTTGCCGTTAAAAAAGCAAATAAATTGTCAGGCGGGCAGCAGCAACGTGTAGCCATTGCACGCGCCCTTATTAATGATCCTGATATTATTATGGGCGATGAGCCAACCGGAAACCTTGACAAAAAAAATACACAAAATGTATTTCGCATATTTAAAGATTTATCTTTAAGCCACCAGCAAACCATTATAGCCGTAACCCATGACCCTGAATTTGCCGATAACAGCGACCGTGTGATTGAAATGAGTGATGGCCAAATAATAAAACAATGACCTTAAAAAAGAGACTATTATTTACGTATGTTGGCATTTGTATAGCCAGTGGTTTCGGTTTAATTGTACGCGTCATTGTTTTTCCTCAATGGACGGCCTACCAACACGCCTGGGTAACGGCTTTGAATTTTCTTGTTATTGCAGTGGTGGTTGAAGGACACATTGCCATTCATCAACTGCTTAATAAATGGATCCCGTTTGAAAAAGGACTTACCAGGCGTATTTTTTTTCAACTCCTTCTTTCAACCGGGCTCATGAAGACCGTACATTACCTTGTATTTCCGCATGTAAGCAGCGTAATGAATTTTGGAAATGAGTATTTGTTTTTCCTGGTCACAACACTTGCCATTGTACTTATGTCTATTCTAATGAACTCTATTCTTATTGGTTCATTTTTCTTTATCCGGTGGCGTGAAACAAGCCTGAAATATGAGCGTCTGGAAAAAGAAAAAGCACAGGTGCAGTTTGAAGGCTTAAAAAACCAGCTTAACCCGCACTTTCTTTTCAATTCAATGGCATCTCTCAATAGCCTGATTAAAGAAAATCCTGAACTTGCTTCCAACTACCTGCAGCAACTTTCAAAAGTGTATCGCTATGTATTGCAACATGACAGCGGCACTACTGTCAGTTTAAGTACCGAGCTTGAATTCATTCAAAACTATATTTTTCTTTTAAAAACAAGGTTTGAAAACATGATTGAAATCAATATTGATGTGAACCCTGAACAAACGTTTTTAAAAATTGTTCCGGTAACCTTGCAAAATTTACTTGAAAATGCTATTAAACATAACATTGTTTCTGAAACGCAGCCCCTTCGCATTTCAATACAAACAAAAGACAATTACCTGGTTGTGGAGAATAATTTACAAACCAAAAAGCTGGTTGAAACATCAAACGGCACCGGGCTTGAGAAATTAAAATCACTTTATAAATACCTTGATAAAAATGAACTGGTTGTTGAGAAGGACAATTCAACTTTCAGGGTTAAATTACCTTTACTGCATTAACATAAAATACCTTGTTTTGTTTAAATAAACAGGGCTATCACACACAACAATTAAGAAACCGTAATGACCATATGAATGTTGTTATTATAGAAGACGAACCATTGGTTGCACGTGAAATGCAAAAAAGCATTCAGCACATTGATTCATCTATAAAAATACTTGTTACATTAACCAGCGTAAAAGAAGCCATTGCATGGTTTGGCAAACACAATGCACCCGATTTGATTTTTTCTGACATACAATTATCAGACGGTGTAAGTTTCGATATTTTTGAAACACTTAATACCGATGTGCCAATTGTATTTACCACAGCGTTCAGCAACTATGCCTTGCGTGCGTTTAAGTTAAACAGTGTTGATTATCTTTTAAAACCTGTTGATGGTGCTGAATTAAAGCGTACGCTGGAAAAATTTAAAAAGATAAATTCTTACGCTCAAAAATTACCCTATGGCGAAATGATCAGGCAGGTTTTAGCCGATTATACCAACAAAGATTTGAAAAAATTCAAGCAGCGTTTTTTAGCCCACCAGGGCAGTTCCATTATACCGGTTGATGAACCCGATGTGGCCATGTTTAGTTTTGAAAAAATTGTTCTTTTACACACAAGATCAGGGAAACAGCTGGTTACCGATTATGAAAGCTTAGACGAACTGGAGAATTTGATCGACCCAGCTCGCTTTTTCAGGGCTAATCGTCAAAATATCTTACACATTGATGCCATTGAAAGCATGAAAACACTTTATACCGGCAAACTGCAGGTAATGTTAAAAAATCCCGTTGTTGAAATTTCAGTAAGCCGTGAAAAAGCCAGCTCCTTCAAGCAATGGTTTGAAAAGGAATAAATTGAGAATTCAAGATTGTTAACTTCACATAGTTAACATTAAATTAATATGAATTTGCTTGCCACTCTCAATACAGGTAGTACTTTGGTACCAGCACTAAAAAACACAGTTATGAATTTTGCATCAAAATGGCCAACATTAATTTCTTCAATCCTTATGATTGCTTTGGCTGTTTACCTTATCATGATGTAATTCCAATTACACATTCCTGGTTTCCGGATCCCGGAGAATTTTTCGCTTGCATTGTTTTTTCCTATGAAGGTTCTGTTTGAGCGTTGTTTACTATAGAATAGCGTCTTCGAAATCTTTTTGAGTCAACTTTAAAAATCATTTAGAACTACGTCAACACGCCTTCCTAAGCATTCTTCATGCCAATAACAGCCATGTTTCGTCCGGTAATGCCGTTTTCCTTGCGGTGAGAGAAAAACAAATCGTTATGGCCAAATGTACAATACGGCAATACTTCTATATGATTTCTGTTGAACCCGAAATTTTCGAATTGTTTGGCATTCGCAGTTTTTAAATCCACAAAAAATTTATCACCGTTTCCTGTTTTTTTATACGCGTCTTCAAACTGCTCAGCAACTTCGCTACCCACCTCAAACTTATCGTACCCAATACAGGCACCAATAAATGCATAACAATTGCTGCCATCGGTTCCATACTGAGCTTTCATTTGCTCAAGCGCTTTGGTCACAATTTTACCGGCTGTACCTCTCCAACCAGCATGTATAGCGGCAACAGCCTGGTTTTTTTTATCAAAAACAAGAATAGGAACACAATCAGCAACCGAAACGGCTAAAAAAATATCTTTTTTATTTGTGATCATGGCATCATATCCCTCAGTAATTATTGGCTCGTTTACGGTCAATACCTCGGTACCGTGTACCTGTTTGCTTAATGTTAGTTTTTCCATTGAAATGCCCAGGGCACCAAAAAACAATTCACGGTTCTTTTGAACGTGTTCAGGATTATCCTGGGTTGATTTTCCTAAATTAAGCGATGTATACGGGGCCTGACTAACACCTCCCTTTCGGGTACTAAGCGCAGCAGTAATCAGGTTTCGGTTAAAAATGGTGGGCTGAATATGCATGTACAAATATAACTAAAATTCAGGTTATGTGTTTGAATGGCAACCATAGCAGCGGGGTAAACAGGAATTGCTTACATTAACCATGTGATTCAACGCTTTTATACCATAAACCCACAGTTAAAGCCCTACGTGCGTTATTACTTCCTGCTCAAACCTTCAGGGCTCGAAACCGAAACGGTGTGCCCCGATGGGTCCATTGATATGGAATTTCAACTGGAACAGGGATCAAGATCAATTGAAAAACACACCCTGCACAGCCGCTTTTCAAAACCACATACACTTACACCGGTTGATCTTGGGTTGCTGTTGGGTGTAAGCTTTTATCCATGGGCGCTTCGTGCGTTCATTGACTTTCCTGTTTCGGAAATAACCAATAGCAAACTACCCCTTTCAAGCGTTTTTGGAAACCAAATTAGTGGATTACAGGAAAAAGTTGTGAATGCGGAATCCACGCAGGCAGCCATTCGTTTCATTGAATTGTTTTTAATTTCAAAATTAAAACCCATCTCCAACCACCAACTTGTTGCTTCTACTTCAATTCAAATACTCAAATCAGGCGGTTTAACTTCTGTAAAATGCCTGATGCAGCACGCATCATTAAGTGAGCGCAGGCTTGAACAGTGCTTCAGCAACACCATGGGTGTGTCGCCCAAATTATATTCACGGCTTACTCGTTTCAAAAAAGCAAAACGTTTACTTACACAAAAACACGAAAGTTTGACTACCGTAGCCCTGGAAAGTGGCTACTATGATCATTCGCATTTTGTGCATGACTTTAAAAAATTTGCAGGAGTAAGTCCCACAACGTATATAGCAAGCCAACATGTAATTGACACCATCAACGCTGGCGCCAGTCTTGAAACTGAATTGTAAATTTCGGTTTTTTACAAGCGTATAATTTTAATTCCAATTATTTTCGCATCAACAAAAGAAATACCATGAGACTCATTTTTTTATTCATTTTAGCTATACACACCCTTGGCTCATACGCACAAACGTCCGCTTCCGGACATTATGAAGGTGCGGTGTCCCGGCTTGGGTCGGTTCAGCTGGTTAAAGTTGATCTTAAACAAAATCAAAATAACGTGACGGGAACATATGACATTCCCGAACTCGGCTATTTTGACTGTGCCATCACAAATTCAGGATTCAATGGCGATACGCTTATCATTAACCTGCAGTACGGTGTCTTTAAATGCCTTTTCTTTCAACAAACCGGGGAAATAACCGGCTTAAATTCAAACTGGGGTCCTCCATTATACCTCCATTTAAAAAAATACGGTCAGAAGGAAAAATACTTTTCGGAGGAAGAACTAAATTTTTCAAATGGTAAAATTAATCTTTCAGGTGTTTTATTTAAACCTGTTCGTGTGACCGATTACCCCATTGTAATTATGGTTCATGGCTCAGGTGCTGTTGACCGCAATGCTCCCTATTACCATTCCCTTGGTTATGCACTTGCACAAAAAGGCATTGGTGTTTTTTTGTATGATAAACGTGGCAATGGGAAATCAACAGGTAATGCCGATTCAGCAAGTATGTATGACCTTGCCGGTGACGCACTGGCCGCCATGCAATTGCTTAAATCAAAACCTGAAATTAAAAACAAGCGGGTGGGTTTTATGGGAATTAGCCAGGGCGGATGGATTGTTTCCATTGCGGCCAATAAAACTGCTGATTGTGCATTTGTCATTCTGAACGTGGGACCAGCTGTTTCTGTTTTTGAACAAGACCTGCATCGTGTGAAATACAGTATGCTGCAAGAGGGCTGGCCCGCAACAGCCATTGACTCCGCAGTAATGTACACAACGACCTATTTTGAATATGCACAAACCAATTCAAAAAGTTCGCTTAAAAAACTTCTTGCAGCTATTAAATGGGCATCAAACGTGAAGTGGAAAGAATTTATCAATGTTCCCAAAACACCTATACCTGCTGATGAATTTTACTGGTGGCGAAATAACAATTACGATCCGGCAGCTGATATACAAAAATTTAAAATCCCTGTGTTGAGCATACTGGGCGAAAAAGATGAGCTTGTTCCTCCAGCTGAAAACAAAGCAAAAATGGATTCGCTTTTACGGATTTCAAAAACGCGCTACCAGGTGGTGGAAATTCCGGGTGTGGGACACGATAAACGAACGTTTCAGGGTTTAAACGGAGATGATTGGAAATGGCCAACGGCTTACTGGCAATGGCGCAAACAACCTGAATCCTATTTAACCCTGCTGCAGGATTGGATTCTGCAGTTATAATGCTGCAAGACTACCCCGATACGTACGGCCTTTTCATCTCATCAATAACAGGATCATAATGGTAAATTCCTGCTATTACAGCTCCAATCATAACAACCAGTAAGGCGTACACAAAAAATCCGTATTCAAGCGGTGCATCTGAATTACGGTACTGTGGCAAAGGATTAACCATGGCAAAAACCGAAATAATGAGGAGTGAAAAAATTATACCTACTGCAAGCAAGGGCAAAACAGAAATTCCCCAAATATTCGGGCCGGTTGGCGCCAGCCATAATTGAGCTGCAAAACCTGCAAAAAACATAATGAGGAAAAACATAAACAAGCCGCGACTTCCCAATAACATGGCAAACAGTAACGTTACCAAAACGGCTAATATTACTGACGATAAAATGAAATAATAATTCGTACTACTAAGTTTTTACAAAGTTAAAGACTTCAAAAACTGCTCATCCTTATAATAGGTAAACGGGTAAAATGTATGGTTGTTGAACCGTAAATTGTAGCCAGGTAACGTGGCCTTTTTCGCTACGAATCCTCAAACCCAGGCTTCACTTAATCAAATTAAACCCCTGGCCAATCATATTCACCAACCCTGGCCCCAACAAGGCCGTACTATTACCAAAAACAAAAAAAATGAAACCGCTTATTTTACTGGCTTTTACGCTTGCATTTGGCTCCTCAACCCAGGCACAGATTACAACCGCCTCAATAGCCATTCAACAACCCCTGGATTTTATTATACAACCTGATTCATTATACAGTTACCAAAGTTACATCAACGGAAAATGGGGTGTTAAAAACAAGCAGGGACGCATTGTACTCAGTGCCCGGTATGAATCCATCGGGGCAATTCATGACTACAAATTTCCTGTAATCATAAATGGGTATCACGGCATAGCCGACACAAACGGAAAAATAACCTGGCTAAAAAAATATACATTTTCAACCATTCATTGGGAGCCCAGTGACGAAACATTTATTCAGGGCAGCGGTGGCGGATACATTGCCGTAAAAGATAAAAATGAAAAAACAGGGTTTATAAACTACGATGGAATGTTGATTATACCCTGCAAATACCAGGCTGTTGAACCATTTTCGGAAGGACTTTCATGCGTTAGTAAAGACAGTTTATGTGGGTTTATTGACGTGACGGGAAAAACAGTAATTCCATTTTATTATAAATCGGCACATTCATTTCAAAATGACCGGGCTGCTGTGCTCATCAACAACAAATACGGTTTCATTGATAAAACCGGTAAAGTGGTTATACCTGCACGATTTGAACATACCTGGTGCTTTAGTGAAGGATTGTGTCTTGTAACAAAAAGTGTCAATTACACCGACTTTTATTTTATTGACACCAATGGAAAAACTGTATTAAACGGAAAATACGATGATGCAGAAAAATTTACGCATGGGAAAGCAGTAATCTTACAAAACGGCAAATGCTGGCAAATTGATAAAACAGGTAAAAAACTAAAATACATGGGAACCGATTATTTTCAAGGATGCTAAAAACCGCTGTTTGCCATAACCCCAAACGTTAAGGCACGATGGATGTTGACCAAGAAATGCAGGTTTACTTAATCAAACTTGACAGGGAAAACCAACAACCCATCACCCTTCTCAAATGAGCCTTCATTTACACCAGTCATGTATGAAATTGACAAGGCCTTTTTCATTTCAGGGCTTAGTTTTGTTTTTGGCAAAAGAACATATTCCGTTTTGGCGCAAAACATCAACTGGCGCTTTGATTCACCATTTTTTGTTTGGGTATCGTATGCTTCTTTTACAATTCCGTGTTCATCCACCTTCCAGGAACGGCTTCGGGCCTCGGGTATTCCGTTCACAAATGCTTCCAGGGTATAACCAGTATCGGTTTTAGTGGTGTAATACAGGGAGAGATCCTGGCGCGCACTTTTTGAAGCAGCGGCCATAAAATCTTTCTTGTTTTTGAAAATAACGGTTTTTTTATAATTATTAACTATACGAACTACCGAATCGGCATACCAGGTAAACTTTTCAGGTACACCTGACACATTGTTGTCAATGGGATTTTTTGTTACCACTTCAATAACCTGTTTTTTGTCGTTATATGTGTAAAATCGTTTGGTGCCATGCGTTTTTTTTCCGCCCTTCATGATTCCTGCCTTAAAATCAACCTTCATATCAAGATCGTAATTGCGTATTTCTTCTGAGGCAATGAACTTTTCCTTATCGGTTTTAAACGAATTATATTTTCTGACCCTTATTTCTTTATTCTGCACGAAAACGGTGTCAATAAACCTTTTTTTTCCTCTCTTTATTGTAATGTAAGTTGAAAATACACGCACGGTAGTCGTATCCAGAATTCGCGCATATGTTTTGTCAAAATAGGTAACGGTTCTGAATTCCATAACCGGTTTGTCGGGCACAGGTGTATTGCCAAATGAAGTAACGATTGAAATTGCCGCACAAATGGTAGAAAGCATAATGGTAATGTTTGCCTAAAAGTAACTAAAATCAGGCCAAAATCAACAGCCTTTAACAGGTATTTAAGAAATTTAGTAGATATCCCTGAGCCAACGCGAAAAAATCAACACCCATAACCCTAAAAAAATCACCTGTATTATTCCATCATAGGCGTAAACCGGGCTTATAACCTTGTGGGCCGAATAATAAAAATCAATCACGGTAAAGCCCAGCGCAGCATATAAAAAACGTGTGCACACAGTACCGAGTTAAATAAATTTATACGAAACGTGCCCATATTACCTACGCAGTTTATTTAAAAGCAGGTTCCTGATAATGGTATTCCATTGAACCGTGTGAAGATTTGCAATTAAATCGTTGCTGCTGGCGCCCGGTTTTATTTCCTGGTGTGCACCCGGCAACTCGGTTATGTTAACTTTTTCGCCCGTAACAACAACTTTGCCCTGGCGCTGTACCACAAATGCCATACAAGCATCTTCGGTATAAAAGTGTCCGTGTTTGCTGCGTGGTGAATCGGGCGCATATACCGGCCTTATTTTTAATTCGCAATAATCTTCATCGTGGTTGTGATCATAACTTTCATGCATTTCTTCAATCACCATCCACTCGTTTTTCTTTAGCGATCGTAAACCAGGACCTTTTACATCAACACGAATCAGGTCACCTTGCCTCGGTGCACGGTTAAGTAACTCGCCTTTTGCAGTCACAAGTTTAAAGGTACCCGCATCGTAACCGGTAAATACGTGCCAGCTGTTTATGTCGAATAACCTGTTTCGGGCCAATGCAAATAAGGCAATTGCTTCCTTATGGCTAAATGCTTCGATCTGCTCCCCCGCCTTCACACGATTACCCGTGTTGTTTGTCATCATTCTGCTCTGCTTTGTCGTGCACTGAAAAAGCACAATTGACATGCCAGTTGCCCCGCATTATTTTCATTTCCGGTTAATAAAAAATGCTAAAAACGCAACCCGTTAATACACACACAGCAACAATGGCAAAAAATGGGCGATTGGCTATGCAATTTCCTGTTTTAACTAAAACCACATAAGGCTTCCAGTTTTGTTTTTCCCAATTTGAAAATTTTTTTCCATGGGTGAAAGCGTTTTTTAAAAAATTAAATGCAAACAAATTGATTCTTACGGGCGTTTTGCTGTGGCATGAATTTTACTTGTATTCACGTAGAGATTTTTCAAAAGATGTTTAGCAATCCATTTGAGAAATATCTTTACCACACAGCGGGTAATGCTTGATGAAAAGCATTGAAAAAATTTTTAGGGAGAGCTCTTCGGGGCTCTCTTGCTTTTTTACATATTTGGTGTTATGCACGCGCTTTGCTAATTAAATACAGGTTTTTGCAATTCCAAATCAATAAGCCCACTTGTTTAAAAGTTTATGGCTTCTCAATTTAAAAGAAATGGTATTCATTTCATCAGAATGAAAAGTAATTTTGGTTTTATTACACAATTTCACTTCCTGTTTATCATGCTCACCACCTGAAAAAGAAAGTCTTTTCACTATTCATAGGTATTGCGGAACAATTTTGGTACTTCTTGAATCCGACCAAATTAATTAAATTAAAAATTCATCTTATGAGGGAAAAAAATTCAGGCCGTTATGGCAATACTGGTTTGCGCGGCAGCCAGGGCAATTCACGTTCGCGCAACAATTCAAATTCGTATAACAACAGCAACCAATACGGATCACAGCGCAATCAACGTTCACGGGGAAATTCCCAGGGGTCTGGCGGCAATAAGTATTCAACCATGGAAGATTCCAACATGGGCTACATTTCAGGACAAGGAAATGTAGGCTGGGCAGGCAATCAACGCAACGCACACCAGCAATACAGCCGTTATGCTGACAACCGCGGTGGTAATTATGGAAATCACTTTGACGAGGCGGAAACCTACAGCGGTGGCCGTGGCAATACCGGAAGCTATGGCAATGACTATACACATTACCGCAGCAACCAGGGCTACAACAATGCAGGTGAACGTAATTATAGTGGCAACAACTACAACAATGCGGGTGAAAACAATTACGGTGGCGGAAGTTACGGATACAACCATGACCGCAATGAGGGCTCAACACGCTTTAACCGGCATGAAGGCAACCAGGGCATGAGTGGTGAATACACTGATTATGATCAATACGATGAGTACGATGACTCAGCCGATTTTGAAGACCCGTATGGAAACGATGATATAGAATATGCCTACGATGATTACGATGAGTTTAATGACCGGTACAACGATGATGAAATTGAAGAAGAGGAAGAAGAGGAAGAATATGAACCGCACAACCGTCAACATAATTACCAAAGCAACGTTGGCCGCTATCAGCATTCAAACCAATTTGATGATGAGGAGGAAGAATATGCTGATTACGATGATGAGTTTGGTGAGGATTATGACCAGGAACACAGGCAACGAGGCCTGGAACGCAACCGTGAGCGCGGCAATTATTCACAAAGCGGGCGTGGTATACAAGGACGTAACTCGCAAAATTTATACTCACAGGGCCATGAATCACAAAACCGGGGTAACACAATGCGCACTAACGCAAATCGCACCCAAAACAGTCAATTTAGGTCAGGTAATGGTTTGAACAGGCACGAGAATTCACGCGGCATGAACACACAGGGCAATTCCAGGTCAACCAGTGGTTCGCAAAACAACCGCAGTGCTTCAGGAAACTCACGCCAGGGGAACCAATCCCTGTCACGCAGTACAAGCGGTCGCTCAGGAAGTAATTCTTCTAAAAGCAATTCGCGTAGCACATCAGGCAGCAGCCGTACCGGCACCAAAAACCGCTCAAAAAAAAATCGATAAAAATGAACTTTTCAGAAGGTATTTTATCACCCTTGATAAAATATACTGTGCCAAACATTAAAGGCAATGCAAGTAGTAAAAAAGCGATGAAAAATTCTAAAGAGGTCCCTTCGGGGGCCTTTTTTTAGTATTGAGTAGTGAGATATGAGTAGTGAGAAGTTGAAACGAAAATGTGTGGCCAAATTTAAAATCGTATCCTTAATTTGCAGGACTCATGAGATGAAATAACTCTCACTTTTATTTGGGGGAGCATCTAAGCAGCCACGCGTTGTAAAATGGCTTTACACGGAATGGACGATGTTACTTTCACATGGTGATCGGCATGCAGGGGAATGGCAAAATAATCGCCAGGCACCAGTGAGTGTACTTTACCGTTTACAACAATATCACATGTGCCTTCAAGAATCAGGAATTTTTCGTGTTCATTGGTATGTACTTCTTCAGGTGCCATTTGTTTGATCCATAAAATGGCGGTTGTCATTTCAGGTGTATGTCCAATAATGCGTGCGTAAATATTTTCAAAATCACCCGGTGTTGAAAGATCCTCGCGGGTTAACCATTGATTGTAATCCGATGCTTTTGATGTTGCGTTTAGTTCAGCAGGAAAACCAACCTGCTCCCCACCGTAAATGCGTTTCATGTAATCAAATGTTGCCAGTACAAGTGGCTTCATATTCTCATGTGGTTCAACAGCGGTTTCCATTGCTTGTTTTTCAATGGTAACAGCAATCACTTCCATTTCATTTCGTACCTCAGGGTGTTGTGCTGCCATTTGCTCCACTTCGGCACATTCCACTTCACTTGCCAATCCCAGCAAATACATTTCCAGGATTCCCGACTCAATATATTCTTTTACCGAACTCATTATTCATACAACGGCATTTGCCCTTGATAGTTGCTTTAAAAAAATTAATACTCTCCTTTACACTTCAGCAATGGCAATAAAATGCCAGCCAAAGTACAGCGCGTTTAATGATTTACGAATATATACACTAAATGGATTTTAAGAATAAGGAAACCAGGGAGATAAAGGAAAGCACAAGCTGTTTTAATTAATTGATATACAGTAATTTAGATTTTATTAAATCGGCCAAACCGGAAAATTCAGCGACATAAAAATGCGATTTTCATTGATTCTAATTCGACATGCTTCGGGTCAAATCATGGTTGAACCTGTTTTTTCACAAACTAAAATTTAGTTTCACCCTGCATTTAAACTCATTTTTTTGTTGCCGAAGTGTAAGCGGTGTCAAGTATTTTTATTTCACAACGCCTGTTTTGTTGCATCATCTTTTCTTTCACAGCGCTATCACTTTCCTTCATTACGTCCTGTTCGTTGTATATAAGTTTTGTTTCCCCGTATCCGTAAGGCACAATTTGTTTGAGCGGAATGCCAAATTTTTTTTCCAGGTAATTTACAACCGTGTTGGCCTGGGCAGTTGAATATTTTTTATTGTACACATCGCTTCCCCTAAAATCAGTAAAAAAACCAATTTCCACTTCGTATGTTGGATGGCTTACAAGAAAGGCTGCAATTTTGGCAATGGAATCGTGCGCAGTGTTACCAATGCGCGAATCATGAAAAATTATAACAGGAGCCAAAATTTTATCGCCTTTTATAAAACTTGTGTCGTTGATGGATTTGTATGCAGGCGGTTGTTGCGCGTTTGCCGTAAATAAAATCAATCCGAAAAATATGTTGAATAACCATTTCATTATTTAATCGCGTCCCTTTCCTGCTTTGTTATTCCTGAAAATGACACCGCCATATCCGTCATTTTTTTTATTCCCCTTTTTATCATAGCCTATTATGTACCATGAATGGGGCTGATCTTCATTAATGTGTTTTGTATAATCAAAAACCTGGTCCAGTTTTCCTGAACTCCTGTACTCAGTGTATTTGACAAATTCACCTTTAGTGATCTCAAAAATAAACCTTAGCCTGCCTTTATCATCGTACCACTTGAATTCTCCGTCCAACAGGCGGGCATTGCCAATCATTTCGTTGCTTCTTGTTTTTTCTTCCAGTTTAGAACCTTTTGCACCACATGGACCCATTGGTTGCAGGTTGCTGCCATGATGAAAAAAATTGTATCGGGCGTACACGGCCGTAGCACTGTCTGTATTTTTCCAATTTACGTCCCAATACACAACCCATTTTCCATGCTTTTTTCCATTGGCATCATATTGGTTTATTTTTTCCTGCGCACTAACAGCAACTGTGAATGAAATAAGAAAAAGTGTGATTACTAATTTCATATTGACAAAATTAAGGATTTAGGAACAGCTTCTTACAATTACAGCAGATAATTATTTGGCTATTTCCAGTGAAGAAAGACAAATTTAAGGTGTTTTAAACCACAGAGCAAACAGACAAGATTCCCTGCGTCCTCTGAAGTTAAAAATAAAGTAAGTGAAACTCTGCGTCCTCTGCGAAAACCCTTTGCGTCCTTTGCGGTTAAAAATGCATAAAGTCAAACTCTGCGACCTCTGCGGTTAAAAAGAATAAAGTCAAACTCTGCGTCCTCTGCAGTTAAAAAAGTAGCAACTAACACTTGTTTGTATCCTCCGCGCAGCATCCGCAAGAATGCTACCCTTTAAAACCCTTACGGAATACTGCGGGAAGATATAATCAAACAAAACCACTAACGTTAAACCTGTAGAAACGGGACCAGCGCAAATACAGGTAAACCCAATGGAAACATTTACGAAAAGAACGTGAATGAAGTGTGTGCATTGTGTGATGTGTAAAAAATTAATCGTGTGAGTTATATTGTGTGTGTTCGTGTGTGTGATTTTTAGTTTACAGTTCTCGGTTTACAGTTTACAGTTGTCAGTTTACGGTTGGGTTAAGGTTAAACATCCTGTTTAGTTCATCGTAACGCGATATGTTTATTCGCTTTAATTTCAACGCCCACTCGCCTGTTTTTACATTCATGGCTTTTTTGTATTCGTCTTCGTCCATGCCATACAATTTATTGTCACTGGTAAGCAACAACACTATTTTTGCGTCTTTGCTTTTTACAACCTCGTCAAGGTTTAAGGCCATTGCATTTCCCTTCTTACGGTCAATTACGCAAATACTTTTTGCATTTTGGATCATGGCTCCGGTCTCGTCCAGGTAAGTTGCCTTCATGCGCAGCAATTCGGTTGAAGGAGTAACTTTGGCGCAATAATACGTACCGGTTGACGTACATTTTAAACCTTCTTTTACATTTCCTGAATTTTCATTCTTGCGTGGTTCGTAAGCTACCGTCCAGTTCCCAACTGTTGTATACCCTTTGTCTTTTCCTTTCTTTTTCCCTTTTCCGGCCGAACCGTATGCGTTGCGAATGGAATCCTGTATAACGTACGATGCTCCTGTTTTAAAAAGATGTATACGTGTTGGTTTGTATTTTGCACTTGCGGTTGTTAAACCGGCATTCGTTTTGCTTTTTTTATGTTTTGCTTTTTTCAACTCTTTTTCAGTTACCGCGATTTTGTCTTTTGACTCCACTAAAGTGTTGGCATTTGTTGTAGCATCCCCATCAAATGTATAACGCACTTTGCAGGTATCCATACCGGCATACATTTCATTTGCCTTGTGCCAAACATAATTGTTGCGTTTACGCGACAATAAATTTACTTTCACAATGGTCACTTTGTTTTGCATAACCCTCACACCATTAACCCTCATTTTTTTGTATCCACGTGCTTTTATTTCCAAATCAACTGTGCCGGGCTTTTCAACAAGGGGGCGGTAACTTGAGTCGGCCTTAGTTGTGGCATACCAAGGTGTAGGTGTCCCTGCTACGCCTGCTTTGGCCCAATCAATTACCACCCCCGTTTGTGCATCATATATTTTTACAAGAATTTTTCCAAGCGCTTCACCTTTGCCTTTACGGTCTTTCAACACAAATTTGGTTGGCTTTGGAACCAGTTCTGACGTTTGTTTTTTAAGCTCAACTTTCTTTATTTTTTCCCATTGCTGGTTTTTATTCATGGCCAGGAAATACGTGCTGTCCGTATTATCTTTCTTCAGGTTATAATCAATTTTAAATGATTTTCCATCCTGTACAAATACTTCTTCATTGCCTTTGTAAATACGCACTTCAAACATACCGGCCGCCTGCAAATCATATTTTGTTCCGTTATCGTTCCAGGTTGAACTTGTTTTTGAAAAGGCCATTTGCGCGGCATCGTTAAACTCGCGGTAACGGAATTCAACTTCGCCTTTTACTTTATTGCCATTTTTGTCAACCAGAATTCCTCCCGGGAAGTGCACAAATGAATTTGAACCCGCCATCACAATGGTATCAGTTCCTTTTTCGGCATCAAACTGCCAGCGGGTAAATACCGGAGACATTTCAGTATAACGGTTATCAATGGCATCAATTTTTTGGATCTTGTTGACCAAATTTGACAAGTCAAGTTCAAGTGGCCCTACAATTTGCGATCCTGATGGACGAATTTTTGACTGTATTTTTGTTTCAGCCGACTCTTCTTCTTTTTCCGGCTCAACCGCTGGAACAACCTCAACAGGTGTATTTATTTTTTCAGTTGGCAGGGTTTGCGCCACTTGTTTTGTTTCTGCCGCGGTGGAATTATTGCGCGTGGTAACATAAATAACCGCAGCTGTTGCACTGCCCAAACAGGCAAGGCCAACCAATGAGTTTAGTAAAATGGTTTTCCAGGCAAATTTTTTGGCAGGTACAGCCATGTAGGCTAAGTGAAAAGCAGCTAATTCAGATTTGAATGCGTTGGTACGTATACGGTCGGCAATCTGGCGTTGAATGTTTACTTCTTCGCGCAGGCTATCGCTTGTACGCATCCGGTTTTCAAATGCAGCTTTGTCCTGAGCCGAAAGTCGTCCCTCCAGGTAATTTTCAATCTCTTCTATATGGTTCAGTTCGTTTCTCATGAACGATTGCTTTCTGTTGTTAAATTTAGTTCGGCCGCAAGGCTGCGTGCGCGCTCAAGGCATTTGTATTTTTGCGTTTTGGCTGTGTCAACATTTTTATAACCTAATTTTTGTGCAATTTCATCCATGCTCATTTTTGCAAAGTAGGTCATCTTTAAAATTTCAGCACACTTCTCGCCCAGCGTTCCCAGTATTTCATCCAGCCATTTGAATTTTTCTTCTTCCTCCTGTGCGTTTTTTACATCTTCTTCTTCAGCTGTATTGTCACACACAAAATTTACCTGGCGGTTTTTCTTTTTCAAAATATCTTTCCACATGTATTTTGTAATGCTGAAAAGATACGTGGTCATATTTGCTGTCAATACAAAATCATCTTTTTGAACATTGCGGTAAAGTACCATGATGCTTTCCTGGAATACATCGCGGGCATCATCATCATCGCCCCCATGTGTTTTTATAAAATGCCTGATTACAGGATACCCTTTGTAGAGCTCTTCAAGCGCCTTGTTGGGCTGGCCTGACCTGAGTTGTGCTATAAGGGTTGCATTATTCATGTGGTCTGTTCACTGGGTTTATGGGATATAACGAAAGAAGTAACCCCTGACGGTGTGTTTTTTTAAAATTATTTTGTTTTATATTGTTTTTGAGGCGATTAAGATATCAAAAAAATGAATACAGGCCTTGTTTCGGGCAAAGATTTAACGGTTTTTTGGAATAGGCCAGCTCATAAGAACACAAGATTAAACGTCTCGCAACGGCACAAGTGTGCGCCTGGGCTACTGGTATTTTAAAGGCGCGCAAAGTCGCAACGACAGCAACGTTAACAGGAAAATGGAATCATGTACATAAAATTAAGGTGACGTTTGAACCAAGCGGTTAAATTTCAAACTACTTACGTTGAATATTTTTATTTTGACTACTATTTGTAGTTTTTTTCACTTGGTACACATTCTCATTTTAGTTTTAAAAAAAAATGAATATGAAATTACTTAGAGAGAATGAAATTGCGGAAATCATTGTTGATGTTGCTTTTCAAATTCACAGGGCTTTAGGACCGGGATTATTTGAATCTGTTTACGAAGAAATAATGTTCTATGAATTAAAACAATTGGGATTAGACGTTGAGAGACAAAAAACAATACCTGTTATTTGGAAAAATTTGGAAATGCCTTTGGGCTTTAGGTCCGATCTTATAGTAGAGAACAAAGTAATAATCGAAATTAAATCCATTGAAACCCTTAATCCGGTTCATGCTAAACAACTATTAACCTATTTGCGTTTAACCGATATGAAACTGGGATTATTATTTAATTTTAATGAACCGTTGTTAAAATATGGTATAAAGCGCCTTGTCAATAATCTTTAATTTAACCCTTTTCTTTCCTCCCGTAACCATGTTGCTGTCGTTGCGACTTTGCGCGCCATTTAAAAAACATGCTTCCTACGTTGAAAGAATTCCCATTGCGGGAAACTCTCTTAAATAATGCAAAATTTCGCAGCGTGATATCCCTACTTTCCGTAAAAGCACAAAATGGCCATTCAACGAAAATACCATAGCGAAACGTATTACCTCAAAGACGATGGCGTGTTTCCCAACAACAAATTTTTACCGGTCATAATTTATAAAGCTGTTATTGATCTTCCTTTTTTCAGGCCTGCACATTATATAAAAAAAATATTTGCTGAGCACAACTGGAGCAATGCATGGAAAGACACTATGTATGATTACCACCATTACCACAGCGTAACGCACGAAGTGTTGGGCGTATATAAAGGCGAAGCCATGGTTCAGCTGGGTGGCGAAAACGGAATTAAGGTGTTGCTTGAAGAAGGTGATGTTATCATTATTCCGGCTGGTGTTGCACACAAAAACCTTACACCCAAAAAAACATTCAAATGCGTTGGTGCTTACCCCTCAGGAAAACAATACGACATGAATTACGGAAAACCCGAAGAACGCCCACGTACCGATGCAAATATTATAAATGTAGCACTGCCCGATAAAGATCCTGTTTACGGTGACCGGGGTGAACTGCAAAAAGCCTGGAAATAAATCGTCACACAGTTTAAACCTGATTCAGCAAATCAGTATGCAAAATTCTGTACCCAGCCATACATGGTGTACCAGGCCGATTTTTCCATTACGTATTGGCTAACGCCCACGTACACCCATTTTTCATCAAGCATGTTGTAGCGATGCCCGCGTGAACTTATTCCATCGTCAAGCAATAAATTAATGACAGGATTGCGCGGATTGTTGCCTCCAGCCCCGGCAAGATTCTCATTACCGGTTTTCAAACTTGAACATTCTTTGAGTATACGGTCCCACGGATCGCTGCCATCACTTCCGGTATGGTCCATGATTTTACGTCTTTCGCAATCTGCTGCATGTTTTTTGGCTGCCTTGTACACACATTCCTGCGGAACAAGAATGGACCGCGGGCTCATCGTGTTAAGCTCATCAATCAATTCCATTCCTGCTTCGTACACATCTTTGGCAAGTCCGCTGCTGCCGCTTTCATTGGCCAGGTGTTGTGAAATAATTTGCGCATACACTTTTGGATAAGCACGCGCAAAATTTATTTCAAGCACCATGCGTTTTTCCTGTGCATTCATCCAGGTTACTTTTTTGGCCGTGTTCAACTTTTCAAAATCCACTTTTGAACTGTCAACACCACCTGTATAGGAAAAGGGAATTAATTTCCGTTCACATGTTTTTCCCAGTTCATAACAATAGCCGGAAAAATTTTTGTTGAAGTACAGGCCTATGTAAGCATAATCATCGTTGTGGATGTTCTTGTAAATATCGCATACATAAAACAAGGCGTCCTGTGAAACGGTTCCGGTTCTTTTTCCCGATGAACTACCGCAAAGCGTATTGTTTCCCTTGTAAGAAGGAGAAAGTTCATTGTTATCAATTTTCTTTTTTGCCTGTTCGGCCAGGGCATTGTCCCATACAATGGCTGAAACGGGTTTTGATTTTTCAAGGTAAGCAATGTAGGTGTTATCATACCGTTCAATGCCGGCTTTATGTGTTTTTAAAAACTCAGCCGGATTTGTGCGTGCCTGGTTTATAAGGTTAAAAATTTCAAGAGAAAGACCGGTTTGTGCCTTTACCGGCAGCGAATAATTGCTTAAGCATACCAAAAGAAAAATAACAACGCGTTTCATACAGCATATTTACGCAACCCGCAGAAAAAGTTGCTACGGTGTTTTACGTATTTAATAAAATAGTGAGAGACCAGTTTCCTGAACGGAAATTCAATTCCGTTGGTTATACTTTAACCTGCTTCCACTTGCCTTTCCTGAAATAGTACCAGGCAACCAGCGCAATCATGGTTTCGGCAATGGGAATGGCAACTACAGCACCCGTTGTTTTAAAGTCAAAACCCAGTGCAAGTATATATGCCAGGGGAACCTGGAATAGCCAGAAACAACAAAAATTAATAATGGTTGGCGTTTTTGTATCGCCAGCGCCATTTAGCGCCTGGGTCATTACCATACCAATTCCGTAAAAAATAAAGCCCGCCCCTATTATTTGCAAGGCTTGTGTTCCATAAGCAATAACGGCTTCTTTTTCGGAAAAAAAGCGAACAATGGGTTCAGGGAAAAATATAAACAGGGCTGCCACAAAAGCCATGAAAATGGTGTTGTACTTTACAATTAAATACACGCTTTGTTCGGCACGGTCAATTTTACCGGCTCCAAGATTTTGTCCAACCAGGGTAGCTGCGGCATTGCTTAAACCCCAGGCAGGCAGAATAAAGAAAATAACATTGCGTATGGCC
>DATGXI010000089.1:0-91330 GCA_035299065.1 Flavobacteriales bacterium | reverse complement strand
TTTTTACCGGTTTTTTTGTCTACCACCGTGAACCGGTTGGCAGTGGTCATGTACAAATAATTACCCCGCTCAAAAAAATTGCCTATGTATTGGGTTTGCCTGTTGTCCCATAGACTTCGGCTAATCACGTTGGGTTCCAGGGTTTTTAACCACTGGCCCGAACTTACTTTATAGTAACTTATTCCATTCTGGCTTGATATAAGCAGGGTGTCGGTGTGGTTATAACAAATATGGTGAACAGGTATGGCTTGTGCCGATCGGTTTGAGAATTCCAGGTTCATGTGTTTCCAGGCATGAATAGGAAATTTTTGCATAACCGGTACATACACACTAAATCCGCCCATGCCACTGCTAAACCAAATGTTTCCATTTACATCGCGTGAAAATGACCCAACCCGGTTATCCTGTAAACCTGACTCCCTGTTCTCGTCCTGTTGAATATAACAGGCCTCCCTGGTATCAGGGTCAATAACCATTATACCAGAGCTTATGGTTGATACCCACAAATTACCCGAAGGATCCTCAATGAAGGCCCGTGCATTGTCAAAATTCTTGGAGGCGTTTTGGTCCCTGGCGGCTGTTACACGCTTAAGTGTATTGTTTTTAACATCATAAAAAAGAGCGCACGTATACGTACCAAACCAAATGTTGCCATTTCGGTCACGTATAATTTCGTGAACAATACGAAGCGCTTCATATGTTTTGTACCGTTCTTCGGGATCCTGAATTTTATTAAGAGCCTCTTTTATTGGTAAAAGGGTAAAGGTTTCTTTTACCGGGTCAAATATCATGGGGGTTGAAGCGGGTGCTCCGCCTGAAAAGAAACCTAAAAGGTATTTATCATTACCCATTGGCAACATAGCTTTAATACGGTTGCCACGAATCCCCAGGGTGTCAGCCGGATTTGCCAGATCACGCATGTATTGTTTGAACTTCCCTGTTTTTTTGTCCATGCGAACAAGTCCACCATCCCACATCAATAACCAAAAACGGCCTTTGTCGTCTTCTTTAAAACGAACAACCAGGGCTTCAGGAATGGATTCTGTGTTGGTAGAGTCATGCACATAATGCCTGAATGTGTTGTTATGCGGATTAAATTGTGTAATGCCTGGTTGATCCAGGTATCCAATCCAAAAAACTCCCTTTTTATCACGGTAAAAGGCACCAATGTTTTTACTTAAAGGCGAATTTTTGTTTCCTTTTTCCGCTAACCATTTTTTTACCGTAAAACCGTCATAATTGTAAATGCCATTTTCACCACAAAACCATAAAATGCCTTTATCATCAAAACACTGGTTAAAACAACGCTGCAACCCAAATTTTTCGGGCGGAATGTGATAGAAATAAGGGTCCTTAACCAATTGTGTGAATACATTGGCATTTATGCACAAGAACAAGAAAGTGGTTAAGACAATGCGCATTTGGCTGCAATGAAGGTAATAAGAAACCTGTACTCCCCGCAATGAATGGTTCATTCTTAGCGAGTTTACCGGCAATAAAAAAATCTTGTTAAGGCTAAAGGCGTGATATGGAATTTTATATATTTGCAACCCCTTTACGGGAAATTCCCTGGTAGCTCAGTTGGTTAGAGCACATGACTGTTAATCATGGGGTCGCTGGTTCGAGCCCAGCCCGGGGAGCAGTAAAAAACAAGCCGTCACTGACGGCTTGTTTCTTTTTAGCGCTTTCCATTTTAAAAAAAGTAGTTCCCGGCCAGTATGCAAAACAAGGTGAATTTATTTCTGGATAATCGCAACTCATTTAAATCCATTGTTTTATATGTTGTGTCAGCTATCCTGGTTTACCTGCTTATGGTGTGTGCATGCCAGTTCCAGGGATTTCCAAAGCCACCAGCTATAGCCCAATTTGATGCTGGCTGGTACAAAGTCATAAACCTGTTTGGTTACGATTATACTGAAGGGAAGGGTGGAACCACCGGTTTTTTCCCTCTTTTCCCTTATGTATGGCGATGGTTGAGTTTGGGTGATTGGGGCATTGTTATTTTTAATGCACTTGTTTATTTTATTGCCATTGCCTGGTTAACCACGTTGTTTGGGATTCAAAACAAAGCCATACTTATATTTCTGGCATTGCCAAGCGCCTTGTTTTATTATTTACCCTTTACCGAGTCATTGTTTTTTCTTTTTTCGGTAATGTTCCTGGCAGGTTTTGAAAACAAAAGCTACCTGATGGTATTTACAGGATTGTTCCTGGCCTCACTCACGAAAAGTACCACCTTGTTTTTTATTCCTGCTATTGCAGGCATGGAATTGTGTTTTGCCCCAAAATTCAACTGGCTTTCGGCTGTAAAAACCATTTTTTGGTTTTGTTTACCAGTAGTTTTAGGAATAGCAGTAGTTATTTTTATTCAATATGAGGCAACCGGAACCTGGTTTGCTTTTGTAAAAGCACAACGTAACGGTTGGGGACATACGTTTAAATGGCCGGTTTTGCCGTTTACTACGGCTGACCAGGGGCGTTTAATTTGGCTTGATGGACTGGCTTTTATTGTGGGTATTTTTGCAGCAGGTACAGCAGGAATTTTATTTTTTAGAAAGTTAACCCGCAAGGCATTTACACATTACTCGCGGCCTTACCTGTTTTCAGTATTTATATTAACGGCAATGGCTTTTTACGGTGTCTTTTTCCAGGTACAAACTGTTTTTGGAACCGAGCTGGTGAGCATGAACCGATATGTTTTTTGCGTGCCTTTTTTTATCTTGTTTTTTTATTTTACACTTAAGCACATCCAGCTAAACAGGCGTTTTTTCCTGGTTACACTTGCTGTTCTTATAGCCTGTTTTTGCCTGCTGGGAATGTTTCACAGCACCCAACTTTTTAAAGCAGCTGGCGCAGCCGGTAATGTGCTGTACTTTTCCTGTGTTGCCATTGCATTTTATGGCGCTATTTTGTCATTTAAGCTGCAAAACACATTCATCTTCCTGGTCTTTTTCATTCTAAGCCTGGTTACGCAGGTTTTACTGCTAAGTTGGTTTGCCATGGGTAAATGGGTAGGATAAACACGTTACTAATCAGCATTTAGCATACTTTAAAGGTGTTTTTTAAGTGGAAAATGTAAACGTAAACACAATAAATTTTTTTTGCCTGATTCCAATATCTTGTCTATTCTTGCACTCTCTTTCAAAATGGTTAAAAAAGTAGCAGTTATTGGGGCAGGCCCCGCAGGCATTACAGCCGCTTACGAACTTGCAAAAGCGGGTGTTTACGTTGAGGTTTTTGAAGCCGCACCGCAGGTAGGTGGATTAGCAAAAACAATTGATTTGTGGGGGCAAAAAGTGGATTTGGGTCCGCATCGTTTTTTCAGTAACGATACACGCATCAATAAGGTTTGGCTGGAAGTGGCCGGTAGAGATTACCGCATGGTTGATCGTCTAACACGTATTTACTACAAAAAGAAATTTTATTACTATCCAATCAAGGCAGGCGATGCATTAAAAAAACTTGGAATCTTTACTGCAGCCGGGTGTTTTTTTAGTTTCATGTGGCAAAAGGTAAGGCCAACCAAACAGGATGGAACATTTGAGAACTGGGTTGTGTCGCGTTTTGGCCGCAAACTATTCAATATATTTTTTAAAACATACAGTGAAAAGCTATGGGGAATTTCCTGTAAGGAACTGGATGCTGATTTTGCTGCACAACGCATCAAAAAACTTTCGTTATGGGAAGCCGTAAAAAACGCATTGGGCGGAGGAAAGAAAAACAAACACAAAACGCTTGTTGACCAGTTTGCCTTTCCTACTGGTGGAACTGGAATGATTTATGAGCGCATGAAGGATTTTGTACTTGAAAAAGGAAACAAAGTCCACTTAAGCACGCCTGTTAAACGCGTATTGTCAAAAGACGGGAAAGTAACTTCCATTGAATTGGAAAACGGAACAATTACTGAATTTGATCACGTAATTTCATCCATGCCGTTTACGTTAATGGTAACACGTTTGCCAGAAACCCCGCAGCACATACTTGATCTTACCAAACAATTGAAATTTCGCAATACAATACTTGTTTATTTGCACGTACAGGGCAAAGACCTGTTTCCTGATAACTGGTTGTATGTACACAGCACCGATTTAAAAATGGGCCGCATTACCAATTTCCGCAATTGGGTGCCCGAAATTTTAAACGGGCACGACTCAACCATTGTTGTATTGGAATACTGGTGTAATGACGAAGATCCCGAGTGGAGTGATTCACCTGAGAAATGGATTGAATTGGGCAAAGAAGAATTGAATAAAACGGGATTGATTAAAGGAGCGCCAATTACTGAAGGGTACGTACATAAAATACCCAGGTGCTATCCTGTTTACGATCGTGGATATAAAGAAAGATTGAAACCGGTTGAAGATTATTTGACAACGGTTAAAGGGTTAAGCGTAATTGGGCGTTATGGTGCGTTTAAATACAATAACCAGGACCATTCCATTCTTATGGGTTTACTGGCGGCTGAAAACCTCACCAAAAACACGAATCATAATCTTTGGGAAATCAATACCGATTATGAAGATTACCAGGAAAGTTCAACCATTACAGCTTCAGGACTTGCAACCAAAACGCAATGATCAATTGGCTAAAACGGGTTTACGTTGAAATCCTACTTGTTTTAGCGGGCCTTACGTTTAGTAATACGTATATAAATCCTTCTCCTGCATTGACCATTCGCAGCGATGGAAAAGGATATTATGATTATTTACCTGCCGTTTTTATTCATCACGACCTCAATTTTGGCTTTCGTTCTGAACAAAATACCAACCATAATGTTGATTGCAACGGCCATGTTATAAATAAATATCCGTGCGGGCTGGCGCTCTTGTGGACACCGTTTTTTGCAGTTTCGCACATTTATTATAAAATCAATCATAACCATGGCATGCAGGGCGGTTATGGCAAGGCATACCATTTTATGATTGGCTTAGCAGCATTGGTTTATTTATTTATCGGATTAATATATTTGCGTAAGCTGTTGCTACATTATACGAATAACCATTCACTGGTAAGGCTCACACAGGTGTTCCTGCTTCTTGGGACCAATCTTTATTTATTTGCTTTTTTTGATCCTTCTTTTGGTCACGTGTATTCGTTTTGTTTGATTACAGTTTTTTTTTACGCCTGGGTTCAGCTGTCAAAAACCGGCAAAAAAAAGTATGTATATTTATTAGCAGTGTTATGTGCCCTTATAATTCTTGTGCGGCCATTCAACGCGTTGGTTGTTCTGTTTCTTCCTTTTTTCTCAGGTGGAATCAACCGCTTTATAAATGATGTGAAAAATATGTTTGCGGTGCAGGGCAGGCATTTTTACCTGGCAGTGCTGGGTTTTTTGGCCATCATTTTAATACAGCCAGTAATATGGTATATTCAGTGTGGCCAGTTTTTGCCGTGGACATATAGCCATGAAACGTTTCACTTTGCACAACCTGAACTTGTCAAAACCTTGTTTGGGTTCAGGAAAGGACTTTTTATTTACACACCCCTGCTTTTGTTGTCATTGTTTGCATTCGGATACCTTTTCCGAAATAAAAAAACAAGTGCTTTTACGCTGCTGGCAGCAATGTTGGTATTGCATTATTTTATTTCTTCATGGCAAACATGGTGGTATGGCGGTAGCTTTGGTTTAAGGCCCTACATTGATTTTTATGCAGTATTTGCGGTAATGGGTGCACTTGCATTCACCCATGTAAAATTAGCTGGTAAAGGGCTGGCATTTTGCTTTGCCGGCTTTTGTATGTTTCTTAATATTTTTCAATCATGGCAATATACCCATGGCATTATATCAGAAGAAAGTATGACCTGGGAAGGGTATAAAGAGGTATTTCTGAAAACCGATGAAAAATACAGTGGATTTTTGCGGTACCGGAATTTTGCTTCAGAAATGGAAAAAAGAAACGTTGAATATACCATTCCTTTCGTAAAAAAAGACACCATATTAACACCAGGCCAATGGCGAAGTGTAGTAACCGAAACCATTGCGTACAAACCAGGCGGGTTGTATTGTTTTGTAATTGATATGCAGGTTAAAGAAAGTATAAACACCGAAATGTATTTACAGTATGAAAAGGATAATTCAGCCATGGAATACCAGCAGGCAAAATTTTTTCATTTAACAGCAGGCGAAACCGGCCGTAAGCATGTTCATTATTATTTTGAGGTTCCTGAAAAAGAATTTGAAAATGGTAAATTCAGGGTAGGGTTTCTTAAGCTTGATGAGGCTGTGCAAATTCATTCAGCAGTTTTACAGGAACTGGAATAACTTACAGGCCTTTTGGAATAGCCTGAATTAGCTTACGTGTATATTCTTGTGTAGGGTTGGCATAAATCTTTTCAGCAATGTCCATTTCTACAATTTTACCCTGGTTCATCACAAGCATGCGGTCACTCATGAATTTTACCACACTTAAATCATGTGAAATAAAAATATAGGTAAAGTTAAAATCGCGCTTTAACTCGTTTAGCAGATTTAATACCTGTGCCTGTACGCTAACGTCCAGCGCGCTAACGCTCTCATCACAAATAATAAATTTTGGCTGAAGGGCAATGCTGCGTGCAATGCATATGCGCTGGCGCTGTCCACCCGAAAACTCATGTGGGTACCGGCCAAAATGACCTGGCTTCATGTTTACGCGTTCCAGGATCTCAACCACACGGTTTTTACGTGCCGTATCGTTCTTTAAAATACCATGAACGCGCATGGGTTCCATAATGGCTTCGCCAATGGTCATACGCGGGTTTAACGAGGAATAGGGGTCCTGGAAAATGATTTGCAAATCTCTGCGTAACATACGCATTTCGCTTTCTGAAACTTTTGCAAGGTCTTTACCCTGGTACAATACTTTTCCGGCTGTTGGCTCAACCAGCCTTATTAAGGCACGTCCCAACGTTGTTTTACCACAACCTGACTCGCCTACCAGGCCAACGGTTTCGCCTTCATATACGTCAAATGAAACATCATCAACCGCTTTTGTCCATGCATTTGTTTTGCCAAAAACATTTTTACCTTTTGAAAACCATTTACTGAGGTTACGCACCTGCAATATAGGTTGGCGGCTGTATATTTGGTTTAATTGTTCCTCGCGTTGCGCGGGTGAAATTTTAAATTGCTCAATCAATTCGTCTACATTATACCCTGACTCGGTGATGATGTTGTTTTCATCGGTATGCATGAAATCAGAAACAACAGGGAGTTTGGTTAATCGTACATCCAGGCGGGGGCGGCAGGCCAGCAAACCTTTTGTATAGGGGTGACGCGGATTTTTAAAAATATCCCTTACAAGTCCCTCCTCAACAATTTTACCTTTGTACATAACCATCACTTTATCGGCCAGCTCGGCAACTACACCCAAGTCGTGCGTAATGAAAATTATTCCCATGTTGTGTTTGCGTTGCAAACTTTTCATGAGTTCAAGAATGGTTTTTTGAATGGTTACATCAAGTGCAGTTGTTGGCTCATCGGCAATTAAAATTTTTGGATTGCAGCTCATGGCCATGGCAATCATTACACGTTGTTTTTGCCCACCTGACAATTGATGTGGGTAACTCCTGAACATGCGTTCGGGGTCGGGTAATTCGGTTTGCGCAAACAAATCAAGGGTAAGGTCTTTGGCAACTCTTTCTTTGGTGGTAAGGTAGCGCTGATGCAATTCAAAGTAAAGAAATACCAGGCAAGCCACATCAACGCCAAATTTCAAAAATCCGGCACCTGCAAATGGCATGGGAACAAACCAAATACCAAACATGATCAAAAACGGTGAGGCCCAAATTAATTTTTTGATGATGGTTTCAAGCATGTTTTTCATGGCCGAAACATCTGGAAAATCGCGGTGTTGCAATATAGCTTCAGTAACCTGTTGCCCGCAAGTGTAAACTGGGTTTAACGAGGTCATGGGTTCCTGAAAAATCATGGCAATATCGTTCCCGCGAACTTTGCGCATGTTTTTTTCTCCAATTTCTAAAAGATTCGGGGCCTGTTCTTTTGTTTCAAACAAAGGTTCGGCACTCCATTTATCAAAAATAATTTCGCCTTGTGAAATGCGCCCTGTTGGTTTTTGAATAAGCTGCATGATGGAAAGCGAGGTAACCGATTTACCGGAACCTGATTCGCCTACAATGCCCAGGGTTTCGCCTGGTTTTAGATTAAATGAAATACCGTCAACAGCCCTTACAATGCCATCATCAGTGGCAAATTCGGTAACAAGGTTTTTTACTTCAAGTATATTTTTGTCTGATCTCTCCAATGCGATTGCGTTCCCTGAAATTACTCAATTTTGAGTTACCGCCCCATAAAATTTGCTTTTTAATTGTGGGCAGGAAATATTTCACTTGTTCTTATTGTGAGTAGAATTTAGCTTTTTGAGCGCTTTTGCTGAGGCCAGTTTTTCGGCTTCCCGCTTATTCCCGGCTTCGGCACGTGCAATTTCTTCGCCTTCAATTATAACGGCAATTTCAAATATTTTGCCTTTGTGGCCCGGTTTTTCCTTTACCAGTGTGAAACTCAATTGTTTTCTTTTACGTTGTCCCCAAATAATGAGCTGGCTCTTGTAATCATCGTCATTCACAGCCATTTTTTTGAGGTTCACATTTGGAATAAATATTTTCTCAAGAATGGCTTTTCGGGTTTTTACAAAGCCCTTGTCAATGTACATGGCACCAATCAGTGCTTCCATTACATCGCCATAAAGTGCTTTGGGTGTTGAGGTGCCAAATTGCTGAAACTTGGTAAATTTCTGAAAGCCTAATTTAATACCCAGGTCATTCAGGTGCGCACCATTCACCATGCGTGATTTTAATTGTGTTAAATACCCCTCATCTTTATTGGGAAATTCCATATACAAATATTCGGCAACAACATTGTCAAGCACGGCATCACCTAAAAATTCCAGGCGTTCGTTACTTAGAAAATGCGCATTTTTTTCTTCGCGAATAAATGATTTATGAATGAAAGCCTGCTTGTAAAGTGAAATGTTATTTATGCGTATACCAAACGTACGTAGAATAAAAGCCTGTAATTCTTTATCGTTTTTCGAGGATTTTTTAAAAAAACGAAGCAAGCGAACTGAATTAACCGTTGAATTTTTTTACGATCACCGATGCGTTGTGACCGCCAAAACCAAACGTATTGCTTAGTGCGGCATTCACCGTGCGTTTTTGCGCTTTGTTAAAAGTAAGATTGAAACGGGGATCAATCTCGGGGTCATCGGTAAAGTGATTAATGGTAGGCGGAATAATATCGTGTTTTACTGCCATGATACAGGCAATGGCCTCAATGGCACCTGCAGCACCCAGTAAGTGGCCGGTCATTGATTTGGTTGAGCTTACATTTAATTTGAACGCGTGGTCACCAAAGCCTTCTTTAATAGCCTTAAGTTCGGCCACATCACCCAGTGGAGTAGACGTTCCATGTACATTGATGTAATCAATTTCTTCAGGCTTCATGTTGGCGTCTTCTAAAGCGGCACGCATAACATTACGGGCACCCAATCCTTCAGGATGTGGAGCCGTCATGTGATGTGCATCGGCACTTGCGCCACCACCAACTACTTCGGCATAAATTTTTGCACCGCGTTTTAACGCATGTTCTAACTCTTCAAGCACTAACGCACCCGAACCTTCACCCAAAACAAAACCATCACGGTCCTTGTCAAAAGGGCGCGATGCGGTTTTAGGATCGTCATTACGTGTTGAAAGTGCCTGCAGGGCGTTAAATCCACCAACACCGGTTTCATAAACCGTTGCTTCAGATCCGCCTGTTATAATTGCATCAGCTTTTCCTAAACGTATATAGTTAAAAGCATCAATCAATGCGTTTGTTGACGATGCACATGCAGAAACAGTGGTAAAATTTGGTCCGCGGAATCCGTGTTTAATTGAAATATGACCTGAAGCAATATCAGAAATCATTTTCGGGATAAAAAAAGGATTGAAACGTGGAGTTCCGTCACCGGCATAAAATGTTTTACATTCTTCCTGGAAAGTTCCTAAACCACCAATACCCGAGCCCCAAATTACACCTACACGGTCATAATTAAGCGAATCGGAAATTAAACCCGAATCAGCAATGGCTTCATGCGTTGTATGCATAGCAAATTGCGCGAAGCGGTCAAGCTTGCGTGCTTCTTTGCGTTCCAAAATGCTTTCAGGATTGAATCCTTTAACTTCACAGGCAAAGCGGGTCTTGAACTTTGACGAATCAAAGATGGTAATGGGTGCTGCCCCACTAACTCCGTTTAAAAGTGCGTTCCAATACGCGTTGAGATCGTTCCCAAGCGGTGTAAGCGCACCCAAACCGGTTACAACTACCCGTTTTAGTTGCATACTAAAAAATGGTTAATTACTTAACGTTGCTTTGAATGTAAGAAATTGCATCACCTACGGTTGCAATTTTTTCAGCCTGGTCGTCTGGAATAGCAATATTAAACTCCTTTTCAAATTCCATGATAAGCTCAACAGTATCCAGGGAGTCAGCTCCAAGGTCGTTTGTAAAGCTTGCGCCTTCGGTAACTTCTTTCTCGTCAACGCCTAATTTGTCAACAATGATCGCAATTACTTTAGATTTGATATCAGACATAATAATGCTCCTTTCTTAAGATTTCGTTTGTGTTTGTTTTTTTATTCAGGGTGCAAATAAAAGACAATTCACACTACTATGCAAAATTTTTTTTCAAGCAGCTGCCAATCAAATAAATACGACTGTTTCTGCGAGTGTTTTACGCCTTATATCAGGAACATAGGCCGGGTTTGGAGGGCAACCAACGGGTATTAATAAAAATGGCTTCTCATTTTCAGGGCGTTTGAGTATGTCGCTTAAAAAATTCATGGGGCTTGGTGTATGTGTAAGTGCAACCAGGCCGGCATCATGAATAGCCGTCAGTAAAAATCCGCAAGCCAGGCCAACCGATTCGCTTACATAATAATTGTTGAGTTTGCGCCCGTCTTTTAAACGATAACTGTGCCTGAAAACTACAATAAGCCAGGGTGCAGTTTCAAGATATGGCTTCACCCAATCGGTACCCAATGGCTTTATATCTTCCAGCCATTCATTGGGCATTCGTTCCTTATAGCTCTTGAATTCCTCGCGTTCGGCAGCTTCACGTATTTTGTGTTTGACAATAGGGTCACTAATGGCTACAAATGTCCATGGCTGCATATGCGCGCCTGAAGGAGCAGTACCTGCTGACAGTATAATGTTCTCAATTACTTCCCTTGGAATGGGGTCACTTGAAAACTCCCTAACCGTTCTGCGTGTATTCATATTGGTATAATAGGCTTTGCTGCGCGCAATCATTTCTTCATGCGAATAGCGTTGCTTGTAATACTCAATAAACGGGTGCTCATTTTTTTCCTGCGTCATCAGGTTCGTCTTTTGGTATGTAATGATAATGAATTGTTGGATCAACGCGCTCTTCAATCACACCTGTTTTCCACCAGGCATTGGGGTCATCATCAGCAGGATCATCAATAATTGGTGGAACGGTTTGAACCTGGTCAGCCGGTACCTTGCGGTAAATAATTCCCAATACCAGTCCGGTTAAAGCACCATATAAATGTGATTCCCATGACACACCGGGCACAAGCGGAAAAAGTCCCCAAAAAATGCTGCCGTATAAAAAAAGGATAAGAAACAATACCCCGGTAAGCTGGCGGTTTTTGCGAATAATGCTACCGGTTATGAGGAAAAATGCAAAACTGTAAATAACACCGCTCATGCCCACATGGTAAACCGGGTTGGCCAAAGCCCAAACCAGAAGCTGTGTAAATACCCACGAAAAAATGACCACACGCGCAGCTATTTTGCGGTAAAAATAAAATACAAGCGTACCGAAAAAAAGCAAGGCCAGTGTGTTTTCAAATACATGGTAGTTGTTATGCGTATCGTGAATTAGCGGTGTGGTTAAAATTCCCCTTAATCCCATGCCGGTGCGTGGTAAAACGCCATACTTAAACAAGTGAAGTTTATACACCACATCCAATTTGTAGACAATCCACATGGCAAGTGAAAGCAATGCGGGAACAAGCAAGGCCTGCGTTAAATGAGATGTTTTTGTTTTCACGATTTATATGGCATTTATGAAAATTAACAGGAAGGGTTAATGCTCCCATTGTTTTTTTTCATACGTTTGTTCAACCAATGATCAAAAAAGCAGCCATAGTGTTATTTGTCATTTGCGCACTGTCATCGTGTGGCAATAAGTCGGCAAATACGGATGGAAATGAGAAGGAAAATGAGGGAACCGAATTGTTTTCTCCGTTCCGATTATTCTGATCTACTGCATTCCCCGTATTTTTTTTATGTGTTCGTAGGCCTGCTGTACCTTCTGAAATTTTTCTTTGGCAGCACTTTGATATTCTTCGCCAAGGTGTGAAACTTTGTCAGGATGGAACTTTACCGCCATTTTACGGTAGGCTTTTTTAACCTCTTCATCGCTTGCCTGCTGGGTTATTTCAAGTATGGTGTAGGCGCTGCTGGGTTCATGGCGTTTATAAAACATGGCCTTTATAGCCTCATAGTCGGGCATACCAATGCCCATATAAGCACTTACACGCTCAAGTTCAGCCAGTTCATTTGGATTCACGTCACCATCGGCACTGGCAATGCCAAATAAAAAATGCAGCAATTCAAGGCGCATAGGGTAAATCATTCCCATGCGTATTTTGCGGCATACCATATTAATCTCAAAGTCATTGTTCAAAAGGTCTCTGAGCTGGACCATGAGTTCCTGGGTTTTTTCGTATCCAAGTCTGCGTTCAAAAAAATTACGGATGAAATCAAGTTCACTGCGCATGAGCTTTCCATCGGCTTTCATAATATGAGCCGTTAAAATGAGCAGGACCTGGGTAAAGTCACTTGACTGACTTTGCTGATTTTGAGACACAATAACTGGCTTTTGGCTAAAAGCAGTGGTATACATAACGCCCAGGGCAAGCCCAAGAATGGCGCCTAAAACGTTATTGCCTGATATAAGGAAGCCCGCCAGGGCCGTTATTAACCAGGTTCCAATTACCCCCATTTTTTTGTTTCTGCTTAGTTTGGTTAAAAATAGTACTTTAGGGCTTACATAATTTTTTTTGGCAGCAATTCAACCATACAAAATTACGCCTCCGGCTATTGTATCAGGCGGTACGTATCTTTTTACGACCGACAGTGGGTTGGAATATGAAGTGCGTTTTGCGCGTAAGAAGGATAATATTCTTCACGCAACAGTTGCATTTGGAGTGCTGAACGATGAATTTAACGGTGAAGAATATTCGGTCACAAATCGTGGTGAAGTTTTTAAAGTCATGTCAACCATGGTTGAGGTGGTAAAAATTTATTTACGCGAACACCCGAATTTGCATACAGTAGAATTTACAGGCGAACCAAAAGAAGATGAAAATTCAGAAATGCCTACACAACGTTTGCTTCTCTACAAACGTTACTTAAAAACAATTTTTGGCGAAAACTGGAATTTCCAGTTACAAGGCAACAGGATGTTGGTGAAGCGGAAGTTGTGATGTATGTTTCGGTTTAAAATAGTTGTTGCATTTCTTTTAACATCCAAAAAATCACTTTTCGTCATAGGCCCTGGTCAATTCAGGTAAATAATGCATTTAAATTTTAAGAAATTGATTTAAAAAAAATGACAAAAATGAATGTGAAAAAAAGTACATTATTATTTGTTTGTGTTTTTTCAATCAACACACTTTACAGCCAGGTAAGGCAGTTTTCAGTAAACAACCATGCTTCGTTTGTGGCCTTTTTAATGCAAAACGATTCTGCCCTGTATGCCTATAACCGGGCATCAAACAAAACTTTTTCATACGAAATCGAAAATGAGTTTGTTCAACAGGTAAAAATACTTCCTTCTCAAAATAAAGCGGTGCTTTTAACGGGCACACATAATTTGTTGGTACTTGATTTGACGGCCAGCAAAATAATTGCCGGTTTTAATGGTATAACCGGTTTTGATTTAAATGACAGTCTTTTATTCATGGCGACCTTAAAAGGTGAGGTGCTGAAAGTGGGAATCAGTAATTTTTCAATAAATCAACGCATTAAATTACAGGACCAGCCTTTGTGTTTGGTGGCCCTTAAAACCAATAAAACCGAACTTGCGGCAGCCGGTGAAAATGGATTAATTTACATAGTTGACTGGAAAAAAGCAAGTGTATTGTACAAAGCCACTGAAACAGTTGGTGAATTTGAAAGTATGGCTTTTGATGAGAACAATGCGTTGCTTTTTGTTTCGGTGGTTGGCGGTATTCATGTATTCGACAGTAAGCTCAAAAAAATCGAACAAAGTATTGAGTGCACAGAATTTGTTTCCTCGCTAAAATTAATAAACGGAACACTTTTTTCAGCAAATGAAAAGTTAAACAAATGGTCATCGTCCACCATAATTATACATTACAATCAAAAAAACAAATCGTTTGAGCCTACCTATGCCGATCTTTCAGTAACGGCAAATAATAACGTAATATACACGTTTAATAATGTGAAAACTGACTTGTACCTGAATGCGTACACCCCACGCGGCAATTCAAAAAACGCATCCGCACAACGCCTGTTTTTTGATTATCTGCCCGATGAATTGAAGGCAAAAGACAGCCTTGTTATATCGTTGGAAAAACCCAAGCAAATACAGATTGGAAAGCCGCTCATGAAGCGCCATGAAGGAAAAACAACAGACTTGCGTGAATCATCGGTGTATACTCAGACAATAGCATCTGTAAAAAAGCCAAAAAACCAGGAGGTGGAAGTAATTCCCCAATTGGGTTTTGCAGCGCCTTTAAAGGAAATGCTGTTTTCAAGCGATGCCCGTTACATTGTTACAGTTGCCGAATCACCAGTTGTTAAAATATGGGAACGAAATTCGGGTTTACTGGTAAGGGAAATTAAACTTCCTGAATTTAATGTGCTAAAAGCGGCCGTTCATCCGCAATTGCCACTGGTAGTAATAATGGATCGTAATTATACAATTCACCTTATTGATTTGAAATCACTTTCACTCATAAAGTCGTTTAAGTATAACAAAAAAACATATTCATATGTAGGCGACTCCGATTCAGGAACGGAATGGAATTACCGTCTTTTTTTTAATAAGGGTGGAACCATGCTCAGCTTTGTGGATCTTAATACCGGAAGCTGGTTTGATTATGAAGAGGGATCTGACCTGGAAAACCAGTTTAACATGCTTACCACCGATTTGTTGACCGGAAATGTAAAAATGATAAAGCCCAGCCGCGATCTTTCAGATAACCTGTCCTATTACCAGGCAACATTTGAAAATTATCGTAAGTATAACGATACGGTACGCAGCACCTTAATTGAAGGATACCGGTATGAGGTTATTAAATGCGGCACTGATTCGTCAGCGTATTGTTTTTATAATGCGAACCAGGAATTTACATCAGCTCCAATTGCCGACTCAGTTTATTACCTTGATCGCGAATTAACCAGGATGTATAAACCTGTTCCCGGCAAAGTTGATGTTCCGTTGTATCAAAAGCTGAAAAAACCTCAGTACGTTGAAAACAATGTAAACATCATTCGCAAAATGGAGGAATACATGCTTATAAAGGATGAAAAAACCAGGGTTTACAAGGTAATAAATGCCCGCACGGAAAAAGTATTGGTTCCGAATGCCGATGAACTTGGTCAGTTTATAGATGCAGGCCATGTATTTTTTTTAAATAAAAATGAATTAATTCTGTTGCGCGATTCACTGGTTATGGATTTAACAGCAGCTTTAAGCACATCGCAATATAAAGCTGATGGTTATGCTACATTGCCAAACACAAGGTATTTAGTTGATACTTTGCACCAGGTAATACTTGTATGGAAAAATGAATTCAATAATAATTTTGCCGAAATAAACCTGAAAGATAAAACGGTTACCATTAAAGCAATAACCAAACCATTTATTGGTCATGCAAAAGCATCCATTGATCCGGCTGTTACTTATATAAATTACCGTTCACATTTTGCGGAACTCGACATCATGAATTTAAAGGCAACCAATTATTATGTGCATCCCCTTTTTGAAACGGATGACAAAGTGAGTTACCGTATTTCAACAACACCATCGGCCAGTAAATTTGAAATTGATTTTAATTACAACCAACGCGGCATAGTGAACACAAGCAGCATTGAGAACCTGAATTTTTTCGCACATGATGGTTTTTTTGAATTCAATATGAAGCCTTTTGAAAGCAATAAATTTTCGAAGTACTTTGTTGATATGAAATCACGAACGCTTTCAAAAGCCAAATGCATGTATGTTGGCGAAGATTGTGGTTACCAGGATTGCGATATTGTATGTGATAACAGTTATTACATTGCCGATTCCCTTGCCAAAAACGGGTTTTTCAGGCCCCGTTTAACGGCTAATCAGCGCAGCCAATTTGAAAACAAAAGACAGTTTGATCGAAAAGATGGTGTAAGCGGCATGATGCGCACCCATACCCGTGGAAACGAAAATTCGTATTTAGCCGACTATGGGGTAGTAGTTGAGCTGGATGTTGCTAACCTTTACGAGAGTTTTAATTTTGACGATTCTATACATATTGTTGACTATGATGTGAAATACGCGCCACGTCTGTGGAATATTTTTCAGGGTAAAATTGTAAAACAGTTTAACACGCCACCTGTTGGCAGTTTTTATATTCACTTTGTAGCCGCAGAAAACAAATTTATAACATATGGCTATGACGGGGCCGTTAGGATATACGACATGAATGGCCAGGTAAAAGACCCGCTGGTAACCTATTATTGTAACAACGAAAACAATATTTTTATTAGTTATGATAACTATTATAAAACAACATCGCGTGCGTTTAACTTAATAAAATTCAGGAAAGGCGATAAACTATACGGCATTGAACAATTTGATCTTAAGTATAACCGGCCCGATATACTTTTACAGCGTATGGGTAATACCGATACCTTGCAGATAAAAGCATATAAAAACGCATACCTTAAGAGGTTAAAAAAAATGGGCTTCACCGAAGAAATGTTGAATGGAAAAATGAACCTTCCTGAAGTAAAAATTGAAAATTTTGAAATGCTGCCCGAAGTAGTGAGCAATGCAGAAATCAAGCTTAACCTGGCATTAAATGACGATGAACATAATCTTGACCGCATAAACGTTTATATCAATGATGTAAGTCTTTTTGGCACGGCAGGTATTAACCTGAGAAGTGAAAACACAAAAGAACTGAAAAAAGAATTAAACCTTGTTCTTGCCAGGGGATTAAATAAAATTCAGGTTTCTGTGTTAAACCAGGCGGGCGCAGAGAGCGTTAAAGAGACCGTTTATATAACTTTTAAAACAAAAGAAAGTGTAGCCAATATGTATCTTATTACGATTGGAGACAGTAAGTACAGCGATAAGCGGTTTGACTTGGCATACGCAGCAAAAGATGCTGAAGACATAAAGGAAATTTTTGGCACCAACCAGGCCTACAGCAAGGTGTTCTCTTATTCACTTACCAATGAGTCGGTAACAAAAGAAAATATTGGGAAGCTAAAGGAAGTACTTCAAAAAGCCAAACGTGACGATGTAGTTATAATAACTGTTGCAGGTCACGGAGTTCTGGATAAAGATTTTAACTATTACCTGGCTACGTACGATATGGATTTTAACAATCCAGCCGAAAGGGGATTGCCTTATGAAGAGCTTGAAGCATTGGTTGATGGAATTGCGCCTTTAAAGAAAGTGATCTTTATTGACGCTTGTCATAGCGGTGAAGTGGACAAAGAAGAAGTAGAACAATTGGCTATGGCCAATACCAATGCAGGTGAAATTAAATTTCGTGCAACCGGTGTGGGGATTCAAAAAAAGAACCTGGGTTTAAAATCAACAAGCGAACTAATGAGTGAAATGTTCACCGATTTGCGCAAGGGAACAGGCGCAACTGTAATTTCAAGTGCCGGTGGGGTAGAATATGCTATGGAAAGCGACCAATGGAAAAACGGATTGTTTACTTACTGTTTGTTGCATGGATTAAAAGACAAAGCCGCGGACGCAAACAATGATGGGCAAATTATGCTAAGCGAATTGCAGCAATATTTAAGAACGGAGGTAACCAGGTTAAGCAAAGGTGCACAGCAACCAACTTCTCGAATAGAAAATTTAAGCATGGACTTTAGAGTTTGGTAAAGAGGAAAATATGAGAAAAATTATAGTTGCGCTATTAATAATTGTCCAATGTTCTTTAAAGGCGCAAACAAATGAACTTCTACTGTTTACCCAGTTCAAAGATACATTGGTGTTAGGTTTGCAGAACCGTATTGAAATTAAACCTGCTCAGGGTATTCAAAACATTACCCTGGTGGGTGATAAAATATTGGTGTCAAAAACAAGTGAAACAGTTTACAGCGTTGTTGTGCAGCCAGGCAATTTGCAAAGGAATCTGAAAATTAGCTACAAATACAAAAAGCAGCAAAAGGAAATGAATCTTCATTTTACAGTTGTTTCCCTTACGCCTGCTTTAACCAACCGCATTCTAATTTCCCAGGGATTGCCACCTGTTGCGGCTGAAAAAGAAAAACCATTAGCGCTGGAAAAAAAAGCTGACATCAATCTTGTTATTCCTAAAAGCATGCCAAATTTTTTCTGGCCGCTGGCGGTTTCAGAAAATAAAAAATATGCGTACATAGGTAATCTTGAGAATCATTTTGAAGGGGTAATGGACCTTAAATCACGTAAACTTTCCGTGTCCGGAAAAATGGATTCCATAGTGGCAACTCATTATGAAAGTGATTTCAGTTTTAAAATTTCCAACACCGGAAGGTATTTGTTCGGTGGTTTTGATGGCACACTAAATGATCGTTATATTCTTTTTCGCGATCTCATTTCAAAAACATACCTGTACCATGATTTTCCCTTATATTCAAAATTCCAGGAATTGCGAATGAACGGTTTCTCGCCCAATGACCTTGTTTTTTCGTGTACGGCAGCAACTGAAGAACGTGAAATGCTTGTAATAGCCAGCATAAGTGATGCTTCTTACAAAGAATATAACGTGCAAGGCAATAAGATAAATTGCTCAAGTTTTATCAACGATTCCAGCATCATTGTAATAAGTCAAAACTACAATGAAAGTAAATCAGTTAAAATTCCGGTAATAAAGCCGCAGCAGTTTTCTGAGCGCATTTACATTCAGGAAATGGATGTTCGAACAGGAAAAATAAATTATACAGATAGTTTGCTGGTGCCTGCATACAGGGGCGATTTCAAAATCGAACATACCTTGCTGTATATTTCATACTTAGATATTGATGCAGATGAAACATTTTATATACTATATGATCTTAAGACAAGAACAATAATTGACCGAATTAAAAAGACCATTAAATTTAGTAACCGGTTTAAAAATGCCCCAACATTTATCTCAACCGATCCAAAATGCAATATGCTAATTGTTGGAAAAATGGGTAGAAATGATTCGGAGTTTTTTTATTATGATTTAATCAATCATGCCCTTTTTAACTCACCGCTTCGTTATTACAACAGCAGGATGGCTTTTTACCCACCTGTTTTAATTGAAAACGAAATCGCTTTTGGCGCTTATCAACCCGGTACTACTTATCTTGACGAGCCAACCGACCGCTTATTTTGGTACGATCCCAATACTGGGGATTTTGAGGCGTTTTCAGCCGAACCCCTTATGGAGGTTGATACATGGATAAACAGCAACGATGGTGCTTGTTCAGATTCATCAGCGTTTTTAAAAACAATCAGTATTGATTATACCGTTATGAAGGAAAAGGGTGGTGAAAAAAAGGAAGCAGCCGAAATACTGGTTTCACCTTTGAATTTAACTACCATAAGATTTGGCACCTATCAACCATCAGGAATTTATAACTACGCATTGTATGATGGTATGTATGAGGCTGACCTGGCAAGATTAAGCATTAGAAAAATACATTCCTATCCGCGGTTTACCAATAAGACTTCAAGTAAGGCATTTACCTGGGGAGATTATAATTGTTCGAATAAGGAAACGCACGAGTTGGATTCTCTAATTCAAAAAGAACTTGCCGGAGAATTGTTTTTGCTTGATGTAAAACAGAAAAATAAATTTATTTACAAAACAAAGCAACAAAACAGTATGGTTTTTTACAACAGCTTAATGAAAAATCCGGCCAGCCGTGTTGTAAAACTGGTTTTATTCAAGTCGGGTGAATGGATGTATTATTCAGATGACATGTATTATGCCTGTAATTTTAACGGCACTCCTTTTTTTCAGTATACAATTGATGGAAAATTATTTCCTTTTGAGCAATTTGATTTAAAATACAACAGGCCCGACATTATTCTTGAACGCCTTGGTTATAGTGACACGAACACAATTGTTTCTTATCACAACGCCTATGCAAAACGTTTAAAGCGGCTTGGATTTACCGAAGACATGTTAAAAGAAGATGTTCTTTTGCCGGAAATTAGAATTAGTAATTTTGAAACCCTGCCCGCTGTAATAGAAACACCAGTGCTTGACCTGGACCTTGAAATGAAAGATGGGAAATATAAACTGGACCGCATCAACATTTACATTAACGATGTTCCTTTGTATGGATCAGCGGGAATAGATTTGCGAAATGAGGCAGGCAACACGTTAAAAAAGCGATTAAAAATTGAATTGGTGCAAGGCCAAAATAAAATCCAGGTTTCGGTATTAAATCAGGCTGGGGCAGAAAGCTATAAACAAACAGTATATGTAAAATACAAGCCAGTAAAAGAAATTAAACCCGATCTTTATCTTATTACAATTGGAACAAGTAACCATCTGGATAGTCGTTATAACCTTACCTATGCGGCCAAGGATGCAAAAGACATTCAGTCTTTGTATAAGCAAAATAAAATATTTGCTAAAGTATTTTCGCATGAATTAACCGACAACAATGTTACAAAGGAAAATCTGCTGGGTTTAAAGAACGTATTTAAAAATGCAAAACGTGAAGATATTGTAATAGTAACTGTTGCCGGCCATGGTGTTTTGGATAAAAACCTTGAATATTTTCTTGCCACCTATGACATGGATTTTAATAATCCGGCTTCTAAAGGGCTTTTATACGAAGAGCTTGAAGGCATACTTGATGGAATAACACCGCTAAAAAAAGTGGTGCTCATTGACGCCTGTCACAGTGGTGAGGTTGATAAGGAGGAAGTAGAGCAACTGGCCCAGGCCAATTTAAATTCCGGAGACGTTAAATTTCGTACAGCTGGAGCAGGAATTCAAAAGAAAAGCCTTGGGTTAAAATCCACCAGTGAACTAATGAGCGAATTATTCACTGATTTGCGTAGGGGTACTGGTGCAACCGTTATTTCAAGTGCGGGTGGAGTTGAGTACGCCATGGAAAGCGACCAATGGAAAAATGGGTTGTTTACTTACTGTTTGCTGCATGGACTAAAAGACAAAGCCGCGGATGCAAACAATGATGGGCAAATTATGTTGAGTGAATTGCAGCAGTATTTAAGAACAGAAGTAACCAGGCTGAGCAATGGAGCGCAACAACCTACTTCCCGAATAGAAAATTTAAGCATGGATTTCAGGATCTGGTAATTTTACAATGACCTTCATCGGCTTCAAATCTTGTTATATCGCTGGTTTTTGACCAGAAAACGGATTCCACAAGGTTCCCCAAAAATTTGTTTACATTCGCGTACTTTCATTTTAGTGCGTATGATTCGTTTTTTTCTTTCAACCCTCAGTTTGGTGTTTCCCTTTTTTTCAAACGGACAGTCCCAGCTTCCTGAATTGATTTTGCCCCTGGGAAATTCAAAACTTGTCAGTAATATTTCCTTTCAGCCCAACGGCCCTTATATTGTAACCACGGGAGGAAATTCACTTTTGTGGATTGCAAAAAGCGGTAAGCTGTTGCGTGAATACAATAGTCCGGTTTTTGAATGGGATAATGAAGGTAAAAGAACCATTGTGCGTTCTGATGAAAAGGAACTACTAATTTTTAATTTTCAAACAGGCGATACGCTTGTAATTTTAAAAGGACATAAATCAGGTATTGTTTCAGCTAAATGGTCACCTGATGGAAACAGGATTATTAGCATGGATAACGAAAATCAGGTGATTGTATGGGATGCACAAACCGGGAAATCATTGCGCGCGTGGGAGGGCAAATCAGGCCGTCACGAATTTTCTAAAGACGGAAAATACATTTTAACTACCATGAAGCCAGTGGGCGAAGAGGGAAGTCTTTTGTTGATGGATGCCTCTAATTACAATAAGCTTTTCACGTTTCATGGCGAACGCCTAATATACCTGGAGGGTAAAGGCAAAGCCGCAGCCTATTTTAAGGCCGGGTATAAAAATAACACACTTACCATTTATGACTTGACCAAAACAAAACAAGTCAAACAAATCAAAAATATTATTGCTGTTTCTGACAATGGGCTTTATGCCATGACAGGAAAAAAGGACAAGTTTAAACTGTTTGATGTGCTTACCGGTAAAAAAATGTTCGCGTATAAATCGGAACGCTTAGAATTTATTGAGCGGGGGGTTATATCGCCCGATGGCAAATTAATTGCTGTGTATGATTGGGGTCAACAGGTTATTGTTGGCGGCTTCTGCAGTGAATATTCAAACCACAAGCATATTTTAAGAGTACTGGAGGCAACTACAGGCAAACAAATTGCAATAAATGATGAGCACAGGCGTAAAATAAATACCATAGAATGGACCAGCGACAGCAAAAATCTACTTACCTCTGATTATAATAACGTCACAAAATTATGGAATGCTTCAACGGGTAAAGTTACTTATAATTTCACAGGATACATTAGTGGTAAAATAAACGGCCTCCAGGTTTCACCTGACAGCACACGGCTTGCTACCACAACACAGGGCCGCAATGGTTTTAGCGATAACTTAAAGGTTTATGAATTGTTTAACGGAAGTTTAGTGTATAACCTGAAAGGCCACTGCTATTCCATAAATTCGCTTAATTGGTCGCCCGATGGAAAAAAAATCGTAACGGGTTCTGATGATTCAAGGGCTATTGTTTGGAGTATGACCGGTGGCGTAAAATTGCTGGAAATTGATAAAATGATTTCACCGGTAAACAAGGCCATATGGACAAATGATGGAAAGAAAATAATTACCGTTTCGGGCGGAAATGGAACAGATTATAAAGGCGAGATCCTAATGTTTAGTGCCGAAAATGGGAAGCTGGACAAAAAATTCATGGTTAAGAACACAAATGTAAACGCACTTGAACTTTCTCCTGACGGTACAAAAATAGTAACAGGCGCAGAGGGAGGCGACCTTAAAATCTGGAATTTAAAGAGCGGTTCAACAGTAAAAACATTAATTGGTCATAAGGATCTTACGTTTGATGCCCATTGGATAAACGGAGGTAAAAACATTTATTCAACATCACACGCTTCTGATGCAATTGTTTGGGACGCCCTGAATGGTAAAGTAATTCAATCTTACCAGGCCGATTGGTTTGCAACTGATCTAAGCCATGATGAAACCAAAATTGTTGTAAAGGAATCAGATTATACAGCAACTGTATATGAATTGCTATCCCGCAAAGAAATCGCAAGCCTTTACAGTAAATCAAAACTATATACAGTCAACTGGTCAAACAACGATAAAAAAATACATGGATTAACCGATGCAGGAATGATTATATGGGACCCTGTTTCGGGCAAACAAATAAGTGAAGAGAAAGAATATGCGGGCGCTTTCAGGAGTTTCATAAAAAGCAGAAATCTTGGTTTTTCCTTTTCTGATTTTTCAATCAACATTTATAATTTTCAAACAAATAAAGAAATCGCCAAAATTTACTCATTCGACACGCTGAACTACTTCGTAATTACACACGATAATTATTATTTATCATCAACGGGCACACTCAAACTACTTAATTTTCGGATGGATAACCAGCTTTATGCCTATGAACAATTTGACTTAAAATACAACAGGCCTGACATTGTGTTGGAACGGTTGGGCTTTGCTGAAAAAGCAAAAGTAGAGGCCTTTAGAAAGGCTTACTTAAAACGCATAAAAAAAATGGGCTTTACCGAAGATATGCTGAAAGATGACATTCACTTACCTGAGTTAAAAATAAAAGACTTTGAGCATTTGCCTGCTGATACAGATAAATCAGAATTGAATCTTGAAATTGAACTAAACGATACGCACTATAAGCTTGATCGCATAAATGTTTTTATAAACGATGTAGCCGTCTATGGTTTGGCGGGAATTAACTTAAGAGAGTTGAACACCAGCGAACATAGCCGGAAATTAAACATTGAGCTTGCTGAGGGAATGAACAAAGTGCAAATTTCAGTACTCAACCAGGCAGGAGCCGAATCATATAAAGAAACAGTTGAAATAGTTTACAAGCCACTAAAACCGGTGAAACATGATCTTTATTTGGTAAGTATTGGCGATAGCAAATATGCCGACACGGTATATAATTTAACTTATGCTTCCAAAGACGCAACTGACATTGAAGCGCTTTTTCAAAAAAATGCTGGCTCAAAATACAGTACGGTTTACACCTATAAATTTACCGATAAAGAAGTAACCATTGGAAACATTATGCGCGTTAAAAACCAATTGATGCGTGCAAGGCGCGATGATGTGGTTATTATAACCGTTGCGGGTCATGGCGTGTTGGATAAAGACCTCAATTATTACCTGGCAACCTATGATATGGATTTTAGTAATCCGGCAGCAAAAGGATTGCCTTACGATATGCTTGAATCATTGGTTGATGGCATTGCGCCTCTCAGGAAAGTAATTCTTTTGGATGCATGCCATAGCGGTGAGGTGGACAAAGAGGAAGTTGAGCAACTGGCAAAGGCCAATACAAAAACAGGCGAAGTAAAATTTCGGGCTGCCGGTGCAGGCATTCAAAAGAAAACAATTGGACTTAAAACAGCAGGAGAATTAATGAGCGAAGTGTTTACCGATTTACGCAAAGGTACAGGGGCAACAGTTATTTCCAGTGCAAGTGGTGTAGAATATGCCATGGAAAGCGATCTTTGGAAAAACGGACTTTTCACCTATTGTATGTTGCATGGACTAAAGGAGAAAGCAGCTGATGCCAACGGTGACGGCCAAATTATGCTTAGCGAGTTACAAGACCATTTGCGCCTTGAAGTATACCGTTTAAGCAATGGTGCCCAGCAGCCAACTTCGCGAATTGAGAATATTAGTATGGATTTCAGGGTATGGTAAGCAAACACGTTAATTTAAGATTTTTCATGAAACTATATTCGCATTTAAAACCGGGTAAATTGCCTGTAATGTTGCTATTGTTTTTTACCAGTGTTAATTGTATGGGCCAAAAAATAATTCAACAACGCAAATTAGTTGGATTGGTAAGTAGCAAAGGAGACACACTTTTAAAACCTGTGTTTACTGAAATAAAAAAAATGGAAAATGAAGATTTTTTTCTTTTAAAGAAAAAATATTTCACGGGGATATGTGACACCAGTGGTAAAATTATAGTACCGGTAAATTTTGAAACGGTAGAACTGAAGAATGAAAACAATCAGAAATTATTTTTCGCCAGGCGCAATAAAACTGAAGTAGAATACAGTTTGACAGGAAAGGAAATTTCGGCCAGTTACCCTGACAAAATTGGCAAAAAGTACATAAGCAATGGCCTTAACAGCAGCCTCGGTCTACTGGTATATCAGGATGACAACAGCAAGCAAGGCATTATGAATGACTGGGGTGATGTTATAGTCCAGGCAGTTTATGATGAAATAGCAGTCACAGAGATCCAACATCTTTTTTCAGTTAAGCAAGGCGATTTTTTTGGCATAATTGACATAAACGGAAAAGAAATTATTCCGGTTTCTTATGATTCTGAAATAAAATGCAGGGGGAAATTTTGCTATACCGAAAAAAATGAATTGCATGGATTGCGGAGTATTCGTGGCAAGGAAATTCAAACTCCCTCGTTTATGTACGCGCTGGACCTGGATGACCCTTTAAATATTGCCTACCTGCCTGGCCAAAAGTATGGATTGATCGACAGTGCTGGAATACTCAGGTCAAATAAAGCCTATGATGTTATTTACATGGACAATGACGGTAAAGTTGGCGTAACTGTGCTGAACAATCAATATGGATTAGTGGGCACTACGGGACTTATTTTTGATTCGGCTTATGACGAAATGTCAAAGGAATCACAGTTTGACCATATCTATCACACAAAAAAGGATAATTTGCACGGGTTGGTCAATGTTAACGGTACAGTTATATTGCCATGCACTTATTCTGAACCCATTTTTTTATCCGATGATTTTACAGTGATTGAAAATAATGGTAAACACGGATTACTGGCTAAAGACAGTTTATTATTTGAATGCATATTCGATGAAAAAATAAATTCTTCCTTAAAAAACAGGTATTTCATTGTGAAATTAAACGGTAAGTATGGAATGTATGATGTCAAAAAAACAAAAATACTTGACTTGATTTACGATGAGATTAAATTGGTGGATGATTATGTTGTAGTAAAGGCGCAAAATAAATTTGGGCTTTTAACTTTAAGGGGAGGCGTTCTTTTGCCGGTTGATTTTGAAGAAATTCGCGTGGAAAAAAACTACATTGCTGTAAAAAAGAACGGCCGTTGGGGAGTATGTAATCTTCAGGGTAAACTGCTTGACGAAATTAATTATGATAAAATTGATCAACACGCCATTGAAGCTAACGTGGTTGAGTTGTTGTCCAAAAATTCCATACAGGCGCTGCTAAACATGAAAACCGGAAAAAAAGTGTTGCTATCATGCGATTATGTGTATTATTATGACGATGTTGTTTTGCAGTACAAAACAGGTCGCAAGCATGGCCTTGTGTTAAAAAGGGATTTCTCAAAAAATACCGGTCCAGTATTTGATTCAATTGTAAGTTCAGGTAACGTTTACGTTGTAAAACGTGAAAATGCATGGGCTATACTGGATATGAACCTGGAACCGAATACAACGTTTATAGTCAACCAACTTTATATGAGTATGGATGATTACGTTATTGGAAATAATGCCGGTAATTTTGTAGTTTATGATAAATTAAAAAAGTCAACATCAAAAAGCAGCTGTAAAGAAACAAAGTGCTTAATGGATTCGTTGTTTCAGCGCAAACAAATTAAGCCGGTGCTGCAAATGTCAAAAAGGGTGGTTGATTTCAGCATCAATGCTGATACAACCTTGATGCTTAGTAGTGATAACAATGGAAACATTACGTTGTGGAATTTATTGAATGGTGAACAAATTGACCATTATTGTTACGAAAAGGATCCGCACTACTCGGCAACAGGTAGTAATGACTTAAGTGACTTAGGGTTTTTATCGCCCGAAGTTGCGTATTATACGTTGTATAGTTCCGGTGGCGGAGGAAAGTGGCTTCATTTGCTGAGCCTAAAGAATTTTAATTCAGAAATACCAGTGAAGCCAGTTACGGCATACTGCTCATTTGTTTTTCCGGTTTATGGTTCAGGCGACAAATTATTGATTGGGGCTGAAGATCAGGATGAGTTTTCCATTTTTGAATATAATATATATACAAAAACATCAAAGCAGCTATTTAAAGAGAAAATTGAAAATGTGCATACCTATCACGTTATTGGCGGGGTTACGGCAAATGCGCAGCAAATTGCTTATTACGATCAGATTTCGAAGCAAACAAGTGTTTTTGATGTAAAGTCAAAGAAAATAATTTTTCGGAAGAAAATTGGTGCCTGGCCAGGTTTGTTGCTTCCATATTCGGGCAATTCACTGTTTGTTTCGCTTGTAGATTCCATTGTTCAATTTGATTTATCAACAGGAAAAATTAAGCGTTTTTGGGCGGTTCCGGCAAACAAGGGTGTTCTGAGCCAAGTTTCGCAAAATGAAATCATGTTTGGTGACAATAAGGGCCAGGTGGCCAGCGTGAATTTAACAACGGGTAAATCAACAGAAATTTCGGGACTGGAAGAGGAGGTGCATGGTATTGGTTTTTTAAAAGGAGGAATGCTTGTTTCAGACCGTTATGGAAATTGGAAGGAAATTAATTGGAAAGAAGAGTTCAGGTTTTTGAACAATCGGTATTGCCCTGGTGACTCCTTAACAACCATGTTGCGTTTGAGGCTTCCGCACGTAGAAGCTGAAAATGCCTTAACCACAACCTCGCTAAATTTGACCAATTTAAACCAGGTAAATGAAGGTTCCCAGGTTACAAAAATGCAAACATATTATTCCGAAAAAAACCAGGTAGAAGCTTCTTTTAACGTAGTGGATCAACAATTTGTTTACATAAACGATGGCCTCAGAAAAAGTAAATGGCGTATACATTTACCTGAAATGACTTCAGTTGAAAGTTTTGAAAACATTGAACAGATTACCTTTTCAGCTGACCAAAAATTTATGGCCGTGCACATGAATAAAGAACATTACATTATTCGTGTATTTTCGCTCGAGAACCGCAAAATGACAAGTGAAATAAATGGTGGTCGTAACAGCTACGACTGGAATTATGGATATTTTAGCACCAATAATTCGTTCTATATTTATTTTACAGAAATGTTGAATAACAGCGTGCTCAACGTGTGGGACCTTAAAGCAGGTAAGCTAATAAATAACTTCAACTTTAACAGGTATACCTGGGAAAATTGCCTGGAAAAGAACATTTTCTTCATAAATGATACAACAATTAAAATGTTTGATAAAGAGGTAAGCCTGTTTAGCAATGAATATGAAATTCAATTTGATTACAAGCAAATGCCACCTTCAATGAAATGCAAGTATTTCATAACCGACAAGTATGACTCCAGCTTATATGTATACAATTACACGGATGGCTTTGAAATGATGAACAAAAAAGGTGAAAAGGTGGCTACCTTGCGAATTATTGATGAGGACGATTACATTCTTGTTACGCCTGATAATTATTATTTCTCAACTGTAACACGCAATATTCCTTTATTGTTCAATAAAAACAATACTATGTTTCCATTTGAACAATTTGACTTAAAATACAACCGCCCCGATATTATCCTGGAACGCATGGGTTATGCCGATTCTTTAACCAGCGTGTTGTATCACAATGCATACCTAAAACGCCTGAAGCGTATGAACTTTACCGAAGAAATGTTAAAGGCCGATTTCAATATTCCTGAAATTCAACTTAAAAATTTTAAATCATTTCCAGTTATTACCGATTCGTCTGAACTTAATCTTGACATACATATAAAAGATAATATGTATAAGCTTGACCGAATCAATGTGTTTATGAACGGTGTACCGGTATTTGGAACAGCAGGACTTGATTTGCGAAAGGAAAATAAAACGGAAGTCAATAAAAACATAAAGCTTTTGCTTTCTCATGGCCAGAACAGGATTGAATTGTCGGTTTTAAACCAGGCAGGAGCCGAAAGTTATAAAACCAGTCTTAACATCGCCTATGTATCAAAACAAAAAGTAAAGCCTGATTTATATCTTGTCACAATTGGCGACAGTAAATACAGCGATAAGCGTTTTGATTTAGCTTATGCCGCAAAGGATGCTAACGATATTCAAAAAACCTTTGAAGGAAATGATTCATACAAAAAGGTATACGCGTTTCAATACACCAACGAACAGGTAACAAAAGAAAACATACTCAAACTTAAGCAGGAATTGTTAAAAGCCAGGCGCGATGACATAGTTATTGTAGCGGTGGCAGGTCACGGTGTTTTGGACAAGGATTTAAATTACTACCTGGCAACATACGATATGGATTTTAATAACCCCGCTGAAAAAGGCTTACCCTACGAAGACCTGGAATCATTGGTTGATGGAATTGCTCCATTAAAGAAAGTAATATTTATTGACGCTTGCCATAGCGGTGAAGTGGATAAGGAGGAAGTGGAACAAATGGCTATGGCTGGAACAAATGTCAATAATATAACTTTTCGAACAGCAGGTGCCGGAATTCAAAAGAAAAACCTTGGCTTAAAAACCACTTCGGAGTTAATGGGCGAGTTGTTTACCGATTTGAGACGTGGAACTGGTGCAACCGTAATTTCAAGTGCAGGCGGAGCCGAATACGCTATGGAAAGCGATCAGTGGAAAAATGGTTTGTTTACCTATTGCCTTTTACACGGATTAAAGGATAAAACAGCTGATTTAAATGAGGATGGACAGGTTATGCTGAGTGAATTGCAGCACTATTTGAGAACAGAAGTTACGCGTTTAAGCAATGGCGCCCAGCAACCTACTTCACGAATGGAGAATATAAGTATGGATTTCAGAATTTGGTAAAAAAAACTGTATTTTTGCCAACAAGATTTTGCCGTTATGATCAACAGATTTTTTATTTCTATATGCGCACTTGTATTGTGTGTCATTTCTTTTGGTTTACAAGCTCAGCAAAAAGCTCAGCCAATTATTGATAATGGCTATTACAGCATACAGGACTGGGCAGGGGCAATTCATCCTTCCGGAAAGTTTTATGTAAAGGCTGATAGGAGTGTTGTTTGCGCACGCGATATAAAAACAGATGCGCTTATACAAACGTTTCGCGTGCCTTGCATTGCCAATAATATCTGCTTTTTTTCCGGGGGAAAATACATGGTTGTTGAAACCATTGGTGAAATTGACGAGTGGTGTAACCGTGTGGTGGTGTTTGATTTTTATACAGGAAAACAAATCTATGAGAGCCGCGGCAGCGCCATTATTAATTTAGGGGAACAGGAATATTTTTACGTATATGAAAAAAAGCAGGGTGATGAAGAGTACTATGTTTATCATAAAATTTCACCAGGCAATCCGGTCAAAATAGAATCAAAAGTTCCCTTGGTTCAGTATGATAGCATTACTGTACTTACTGATAAAAAAGGCAACAGGTACAATCTTTATAAATGGTATGATAAGCAGTATTTTTTAACGGGAAAATTTGAATCTGACACAAGTGCCACGGTACCAATGGAGATTGATGCGTATACAATACGCAAGCACATAAAAGATTTTAAATTCTCATACGAAATTAAAATAAGTGACTTTTACCAATACAACACCTGGGCCATAGCTGTAAACGACAAGATTTTTATCCAGGAAAGTGCAGATGAAGTAGTGGTGTTCTCATTTGAGCTTAACAAGGAATTGGCAAGAATTGATTCCGTAAAAATTTTCAACTCCAGTTATCATGAAAAAAACCAAACACTTTACCTTAGAAATTTCCATGAAAATTCATTGGTAAGCATTAATACACAGTCGCTTGAAAAAGTGAAATATCCTTTTGTGCCTTATGGCCACCATTACAGGATACTGAGTGATTCAACCTTAATGCGTACAGAGATCAATGATTATTGGATATATTATGGGTTATATAATTTCAAGAAAGGCGAAAGGTCTTACAAATCGGATTATATGCGCAATGAATTCGAAAAGCGTGCGTTTTTTGGCGATGGTCGTTATTTTTCAAGTGTTGCAAAACGCAGCAATGCAATCATGCATAACAATGATTTTATTATTGATACCGATAAAAAGCTGGTTAAAATGCCTAAATATTTTATTGACACTACATTGGTTCACCCTGCTGTAATAGGTTTTTCGCCTGATTCTTCCGGAATGCTAATGGTAAACGAATTTTTTTGGAACATTAATTCGGCTCAGCAAATTATAAAAAACGAGCAGCAAAAAAAATATTTCAATACACTTGATTCAACAACGTACTTCCCTTTAAAAAATGCAGATGAAAAGTATCATTATTTGCAGGTTTTGCCCATGCACAATTTTGACCTGGTAAGTTACCCTATAGAAAAAACCGATGCATATGACGAGGATCGGGTAACCATTGCGTATAACCAAAAATACGCTGACTTGCAAAACAGCATAGAATATGAAAATGGGGTTTTAAAAAACAACAACCGCGTATATATTGTAGTGGACGATACATTGCTTGCAGATTTTCCGTTGCAACCGCAAAAGAAATTGCAGGCAATTGAAAAAACATTTGACAATTTTTTGAAAAATGATTTTACAACTGAAAGAATAGTCAGCTTAAATAAACTGCCCGAATTCACATTGTATACCGCAAAACAAAAGGAGTATAATGGTGAATACGCGTATCTTCCTCCTTTAAAGCCCCAAAAAAATAAAAAAAGCGCCTGGTATTTCAGCCACTATAACGGTGATGCACTTAAACCCGATTTAGCATATACCAGCGATGAACAAACTGCTGTAAACGCCTATATAAGAAATATATTTTCCCATAAAATCACGTATGCAAATCCGCTGCGCCTGCCTTTTTTCCAGGTAAGCATAATCAACACCAATGAAATGCCTGATTTGGGTTATGCAGGCATAATTTCGCGCAATGATGTTTATTTTAATACATTGAATATTCCTGCAACCTTTAAAAGAATTATAGGTCTAAATTATGCACATGGTGTTGTGCAGCTGAAAAATGATAAAAATGAGTTGATCTCAGAAAGTTCCTTTTATAAAAACGGGGATTTTATACATGTACTGCCAAATGGGTATTACTTTGTTTCGAAAGGTAAGTTGGACAGGCTGAGTATTCGGGTTGACAGTGTTGTTTATCCGGTGGAACAATTTGATTTGAAGTATAACCGCCCTGATATTGTTCTGAAAGCAATGGGCTGTACAAACGAAACGCTTATTCAAACGTATAAAAGTGCATACCTGAAGCGCCTGAAAAAAATGGGCTTTACCGAAGACATGCTTAAGAGCGATTACCATTTACCAGGTTTAAAAATTCAGGAGCAGGAACAAATACCGTTAAAATCGGATTCAGGTAAAGTGCATATTAAACTGGGGTTGATTGACACAAAATACAAGCTTGATCGAATCAATGTATACGTAAATGATGTGCCGGTTTATGGTGCAAACGGGATAGACCTCAGAACAAACAACGCACAGGTTTTGGAAAAAATAATTAAGCTTGATTTGGCCCAGGGCGAGAATAAAATTCAAGTATCTGTGCTGAACCAGGCGGGCGCTGAGAGTTATAAGGAAAACGTACATATTGTATATAAACCAGCTAAAGACATTAAACCAAACTTATACCTTATTTCAATAGGTGACAGCAAGTATAACGATAGCCGCTACAATTTAACGTATGCCTCAAAGGATGCTGAAGATATTCAAACCACATTTACGAACAATGAATTATATGCCAATACATTTAAATACATTTTTACGAATGAAAACGTAACCAAAAAAAACATACTTAACCTAAAGCAGGAATTGTTAAAAGCCAAACGCGATGACGTGGTTATAATAACCGTTGCTGGGCATGGTGTGTTGGATAAAGACCTGAATTATTACCTGGCTACATATGATATGGATTTTAACAATCCGGCTGAAAAGGGCTTGCCGTATGAGGCGCTGGAATCATTGGTTGATGCAATAGCTCCATTGAAAAAGGTAGTATTTCTTGACGCCTGCCACAGTGGTGAAGTGGACAAGGAGGAAGTGGAGCAATTGGCTATGGCAAATACAAATTCAGGCGAGGTCAAATTTCGAAATGCAGGCTCGGGCATTCAAAAGAAAAACCTTGGGTTAAAAACAACCAGCGAATTAATGGGTGAATTGTTTGCCGATTTAAGGCGTGGTACCGGTGCAACCGTGGTTTCAAGTGCCGGAGGTGCCGAATATGCAATGGAAAGTGACCAATGGAAAAATGGTCTGTTTACATATTGCCTGCTGCATGGTATAAAAGACAAAGCAGCCGATGTAAATAAGGATGGCCAAATTATGTTGAGTGAATTACAGCAGTATTTAAGAACCGAAGTAACAAGATTAAGCCATGGAGCCCAACAGCCAACTTCAAGAATAGAAAATTTGAATATGGATTTCAGAATTTGGTAGTACTTATTCTTGTTTCATACTTGCAAAAACGGATCCATGTTTTCGTTTCCCATTTCGGTATCATCCGGGTCAACAGGCGTATCAAGTGCATCAATAAAGGCAGGCGTATTGATGTTAAATACAATAACAGTTTTTTCAAGTTGAAATTTCAGGTGATTAAAATTACCGGTTCGCAGCTTTTCTTCTACACCTTCCAGGTCAATATCAATGGATGTAAACCCAATTCCTAATGTTTTGGAACGATCTGAAAAAATTTCCTGTGAATCAGATTCTATCTCCAGTGTTTGGCCGTTGCCCTCAAAATAAAGCTTGCACCCGCGGTACACATGTACGTTTAAAGGGCCAAGTATCTTGAAATTTAAAAAACGAAATCCATTTACATCGTGAAGTTCGCCATACAATTCTGAGTTTTCATTGGTGCCAACTATTTTTCCTTTGAATTCGCGCACTTTTTTAGTAAAATACTTGTCAGCATCGCGTTCAATTAATTCGTTAATTATTCGTCCAAGAATTGGCATAAAGGCTATTTAAAAAAAACGTCTGTAATAACTTCTTTTCCCATACGTTCGTTGAGGCGCTGTATGATAAGTGATTTGCTCATGAGCAACTCCTCTTTTAAAGGAGCCGAATTCAGTTTTAAATACAAAACCTTTTTGGCAATAAAAATTTCACGTGTACGCTTTGCAATGGCGGCACCCATCATTTCCTCCCAGCATTTTACCGCATCCAGTTCAACCATTTTATCATCCAGCTTGTACACTTTCAGTAAGCGGTCAATGGCTTCTTTAATGGGCATTTCATTCGATTTACGTTTTGTATAAGCCATTTAGTATTTTAAATTTTTAAATTTCAAATATGGAAATGCATTGTTTTTACAGGGATTTAAGATATTTCCATATTTGAAATCCCCATAGTTGAACTTATCGTTGTTTTCTTACCGTTTTGAATCTGCATAACATTTGCTTCCACATGGTTTTGCGCAAGTAATTGCGGTGTTTTTTCCAAGTCGGTATCGGTAATAAATACTTGTCCGAAATCTTTTTTTGTAACCAGCTGAATCAAATAATTTACCCGGTTTGTATCCAGCTTATCAAAAATATCATCCAACAACAACAACGGTGAAAATCCTTTAACATGTTTTATAAACGCGTGCTGGGCCATTTTTAATGCAATTACAAATGATTTTTGCTGCCCTTGCGAGCCGTATTTTTTCACAGGGTATCCGTTCAGTTTTAATTCAATATCGTCCTTATGAATACCGTGTGTTGTGTATTCCAAAAAACGGTCCTGGTCAAAGCTCATGGCCAATAAATTTTCCAGGGTATTGTCATGCAATTTGCTTTGGTAATGCAATTCAACTTTTTCATTTTCAACATTGCTTATTCCTGAAAAATACATGTTGAACCAGGGGGTAAAATCAGCAAGAAATTGTTTTCGTTTTTCGTAAATTTTTTGGCCAAGTGGCGACAACTGCTGGTTATACACCTCCACCAAATCGGTATTTACAACTTTACCTTTTCCAAAGCGAAATAAGCTGTTGCGTTGTTCAATTACTTTATTATAGGCAATTAAGTATTCAAGGTATTGTTTGTCAAACTGCGAAATAATGGAATCAATAAACTTTCTGCGGGTGGCGCTTCCCTCATTTACCAGGTCACTGTCAGCCGGTGAAACAATCACCAAAGGGAACATGCCAATATGATCGGCCAGCTTTTCGTATTCTTTTTTATTCTTTTTAAAGGCTTTTTTTTGCCCGCGCTTTTGCCCGCAGTAAATTTCAGTAACGGCCGTGTCATGTTCAAACTGACCCTGGATCACAAAAAAGGCCTCATTATGGGTAATATTCTGGGAATCAACAGGATTAAAGCAACTTTTGCAAAGGGACAGGTAGTGAATGGCGTCAAGTACATTGGTTTTCCCCTGCCCGTTATGCCCCAAAAGCAGGTTTACACCCGGTATAAACTCAAAATTTTCCTCGGCCAGGTTCTTGAAATTGAGTATTTGGAGCTGTTTCAGGTACATTTTCCCTATAAAGGTAAGTATATTGAATTAAGAATGCACGGGTGTTAAAAAAACTGTATTTTTGCCGTCCTTACTTTTAAAAAAATGGCTGAATCAAATACATCTGAAAACAACAACGAAACGTTGGGCAAAGTTCAGAACTATTTCAGGGAAAACAGCAAAAGCCTTACCATTATTGGTACTGCCGTTGTTGTACTTGTTGGAGGATATTTCCTTTACAATAAATTTTACGTTCAAAAAAACGAGAAAAAAGCAACTGAAGGCTTATGGAAAGCAGAGTATTATTTTGAGAAAGACTCATTCCAGCTTGCCGTTGACGGTAACATGATGAACCCTGGCTTTAAGAAAATTGCCAAAAGCTATAGTGGAACCACTGGCGGAAACATTGCTTCTTATTGCATGGGAATCTCTTACCTGAACCTGGGTAAATACAAAGAAGCTGTTGAGGCGCTTGAAGATTGCGAGTTTGAAGATGATATTATTGCCTGCATAGCAAAAGGCGCACAAGGCGATGCGTATCGCGAAATGAATAAAATTGACGAAGCCATTGAGATGTACGAAGAGGCTGCTGACAGGGTTGAAAACCAGTTTACCACGCCAATCTACCTTAAAAAGGCCGCACTTGCCTACGAGGAAAAAAAGAACTGGAAAAAAGCCGAAGAACTTTACCAGCGTATTTACGATAATTACGAGCACACAACCGAAGGACAGGACATTGAAAAATACCTGGCCCACGCACGTAATCTTGCAAAATAAGTCTTATAACAAGCTTTATAAGGCCGGTTGCTAACAACTATAAGCCTAAAGTTAAATTAACGTCAGTATAAGCATGGCCACCAGGGGCAAAAATCTTTCTGAAATTCACCGTACCACTATACCAGCTGCCAAAGGCATGAAAGTGGGCATTGCCTGTGCCGAGTGGAACGAGGAAGTTACCGGGAATTTACTGGCGGGAGCCATTACTACGCTTGAAGAAGCGGGAGTTTTACGCAAAAATATATCTGTTGTTTACACCCCGGGTGCCTTTGAATTGCCCCTTGCCTGCCAATGGTTATTGCAAAAAAATAATATACAGGGTGTTATTGCAATTGGCAGCGTAATTCAGGGTGAAACCAGGCATTTTGATTTTGTTTGCCAAGGCGTAACGCAGGGCATAATGGAAGTAGGGCTTAAATTCAATAAACCTGCAATTTTTTGCGTGTTGACCGATAATACGTTAAAGCAGGCAATGGACCGCAGCGGGGGCAAACACGGCAACAAAGGAGCTGAATGTGCAATGGCACTTGTTAAAATGGTAAATAATAGCTTAAATCTTAGAAAATAAGGTATTCGTCAAATTTTACCTGTACACCTCGAAAAAAATTCATTAACTTGTATAAGATCCAAACCCCCACACTATGGAGCTATTAGTTATTGAACCCACTGATCATACGCCAGGCGTTGATTTTAATGCCAAAACAGGTAAGTTAAAATTACACGGCCGCTCATTGCCCGAAAATGCAATTGAATTTTACGATCCTTTGTTTGACTGGCTCGAAAATTATATATCCGTAGCCCCTGATAATACCGAATTGCATGTTGACCTTGATTACCTCAATTCCATTTCACAAAAAATGATTGTGGAGATTTTGAAAAACACCAAAAAAGTGCAGGATGATGGCAAGGCCATTTGTGTAAACTGGTATTATGATGAGGAGGATGAAAAAATGATGGAAGAGGGGAAGGCCATTGCAACTGAATTTGAGGTTCCAATTACCTTGTTTCCAAAACCCAATACACCAGATTAAAATAACATTCCAAAAATATGTATCTTTGAACCACGTTAACAGCGTGGTTTTTTATTACCTATAAACTCTCAAACTGTTTAACTGAAATGCCCAGGTGGCGAAATTGGCAGACGCACCATCTTGAGGGGGTGGCGGGAAACTGTACGAGTTCGAATCTCGTTCTGGGCACAGGTAAATACGTGAAACGGTTAGGCAAAGCTTAACCGTTTTTGTTTTGAATAAAAAGAATATCAAGCTGGCTTGAATGGTCTTTTTATTCAAAACAAAAAGGGCCGCATTAGCGGACCGTTTCACTATTTACCACCTTGCGGAACGAGATCTTGTGGAGCCGGTAGGCGAGACAAAATCTCGTTCATCATCAAGCTTGCTTGAATGGTCTTTTTATTCAAAACAAAAAGGGCCGCATTAGCGGACCATTTCACTATTTACCACCTTGCGGAACGAAATCTTGTCCAAAGGACAAGACTAGTTAGATGATTTTAATATAGAGACAGCGTTTGCAGCCCCTGCTTGATCTAATCCAATCAACGAATCAGTCATTACACATTTATTTTTCAAATGACCAGGTAAATCATTCAGCGATTTATCATCATCAATTATAACAAACTGTTTGTTTTCATTACCCAAACTAATCCAGTGTAAGATTTCCCCCCTGCGGCTTAAATGGAAAATGTTCGGTGTGAGTGTTTCAAGTGTAATTGGATTTATTCCACGGGTTTTAAAAATGGTTATCCACTCTGAGACAGCAAAACGTGATTTGTGTGAACTTGTAATGATTATTCCGGCATTTGTTTCTGAAAGAATGCGGTTTAAAGAATTCACCGAAGTTTCGTTAAAATCTGAAAATCCATCAGCCAGTAACTCAGCCTTACGCCATGGGGGAGTAGTTACCATTACGCCATCTATGTCAAGCAACATTAACATGCATTAAATATAAAAAGCTTTACTAATCTGTGTCAAAAACTTTTAAGCGGTTTTGTTTAATAAAAAAAGCCATGATGAAAATCATGGCTTTTGGGTTGTGATTCTAGGGAATAGAAACTTGTGAATTATACTGACCGGCACAATTCCAACTGAATTGGGCTATTGTGCCATGTCAGCATATATAAACAGCATCTTGATAGGTATCTGTGCAATCTTTGGCCGCTATGCGAACATTACTTCTTACTTCGCATAACTATAATAAACCTTGGGCGCAACCAACTCAGCCTCTCTTACCTTGTTCACCACGTCCTGAAAAAAATGTTGTGTTTTTTCTTTTATAGTTCCCGAGTCATATGTAGTGTTGACCAAATTAAAACCGTTTATGGCAATAGTGCTTCTCAATTCAGCCGACTCAATGCAGCGTATTACCTGCGCGGCAAATTCCTGTGGTGTATCGCCAATCAAAACATTGGTGTTGTTTTCCAAATGAATTCCTTTTACACCCACGGTTGTAGAAATAACGGTTTTGCCATAAGCCATGGCTTCAATTATTTTTACACGCATGCCGCTACCTGATAATAGCGGCACAATCAAAATATCTTTTGAAGCCATGTAATTTTTTGAACTGTTCACACGGCCATCCACAACCAGGTTAGGATTATTTAAGGTTGAATACCATTCAGGCATTTTTTTGCCGGCAATGTGAAACTTAATGCCAGGATATTTTTTTGCAATAATGGGTAAAACATGATCCATAAACCAGTCAACACCTTCCACATTTGGCATCCAGTCCATTGATCCCAGGTGAAACAAAACCGGTGTGGTATTGGCAGTAGGCGTATAGTCCGAATCGGCAAAACCAACGGGTATCTCGGTTACAGGTATATGCGGTGCTTTGTACTTGAAAAAAGCAGCGTCATCAGCAGTAAGGGCAATTACACCGTCCAATTCTTTTACAATACTGCATTCATAATTCTTTAACCGCTTTGTTGCAATTTTTAAGAATAATTTTGTGAACGGATTTTTCAATCCCGAAATATATTTTTCCCAAATGCGGTGTTCAATATTTTGTGCGCGTAAAATAATTTTTGCATCGCTGTATGCACGTATAATCTCAATGTACTGGCACAAATACAAATGTTCCAGTACAACCACATCAAACCGGTTTCGCAACAAAACATCAATGAGTTTTTGCTCATACGCGTGTGAAAAAAATCGCTCGGTAAAGTAGGACTCTTTTTTTAACAGGTTAAAAAGTGCGCGCCCTGGTTTTACACGCGTGTCGGTATACACCCATTCAAAACGGGTGTCGCGCTGAAAATCGGTGTAAACAGCAGTCGTATCAACCCAGTCCTTGGGTGTATTCATAGCAAGTGTTTTTACTTTCATGCCAGCTTCCAGCATGGTGTTGGCCGAATTGTAAATGGAGTAGGATCCGCCATCGTGTTGCGGAAAGGGTACTTTGTAAGCAAGTTGAAGGACTTTCATATGAATTGAATTAAGTAGATGTTTTAAGTTTAGCCCACGTTACCGACCGGTCGCCTAAAAAGAAAAAACGGAAACTGGATAACAGGAAATAATAATTGATGCGTAGTAAAAGGTGAATGAACCGTTGTGTTGACGGAATTAGCAAGGCGAAAAAAAGAAAAAGCGAAAGTGTTATGGATACCAAGGCGGCCGGGGCCACAAACAAAAATGAAATAAAGGACACTAACATACAAACAGGCATGAGCAATTTAGCATACTTGTAAATCATGAACCTTACCAAATCATTAAATTCAAGTTTAAAAACCATACGCCAATGGTTAACAAAAAACAAAAGAAGTCCGCGGTTTAGCCGCTTAATGCGCTCATTGGCATAATAATCCCCGAAATTAACATCGTAAATAACCGAACGGTTTTCCTGCACCAGGCGTTTTTTTTGCTGCAGGGTTGACACAATAACAAAAAGATCGTCAAATAAAATGTCTTTTGGAAACGGCCTGAAGCAGGACTTGCGTTGAGCGTAAAGCGCACCATACACGTTCAACGAAGACCCGCTTTGGCCATCCATATATAAAATAGCATTTAATAATTTGCGCATAAACGATTCCTGTTTTGAATCGAAATGATCACGCAAAACCGAAGTAACCGTACCAACACGCGGGTCACTGAAATTACGTACCAGGTGTTTTACAGCATGCCTGCGCATTTGCTGCCGGCAATCTGAAAAAATAAGAATGTTATTTGAGGCAAGGGGCACAATTTTGTTGAGTGATTCAATTTTTGTAAAATGTTGCTGTAGTATTATGGTTTTTACTTTGCTGTTTAGGTGAAAGCTTTCGAGTATGGCGTTGGTGCCATCCGTTGAGCCTGCCGAAATAACAATGATTTCTGATCCATCAATCCATTCATCGTCAGCCAAAAAAGTTTCAATGCGTTGGCGTATATGTTTTTCCTCATTGTAACAGCTAATGAGTATGCTTACCGGCTGTAAAAATAAGTGATTGCGTTTGGGTGGTGATTTAAAAAAGACATAACGCAGCCACGCGTAAAAAGGATAGCTTAGTAAAAGTGCTAAGGGTATACAGGCTATGATAAAAACTACCATCATATATTGCCAGTATTAAGTTTTCCAAAACCTTCCTTAAAGCCCTGTGATTTTATTTTACTCACCACATAGCTGGCTGCCGAACGTGTTTTTTTGCTCAATACAGTTAATGAGCGGCTATTTAAAACGTTGTCAAATTCCCGGATGCTTGTATGGTGTTTAACTGACCAGCGGTGAAAAATATAGCCGTCACTCACAGCATTGTAATCAAAACGTGTAGTAAACACCGCAGTGTATCCGGCAAGTTTTGCAGCAAAAAGGCATGCACTGTTGTAATGGCCGTAAGGAAACGCAAACAATGAAACAGGTTTTGAAATTTCCTGTTCCAGTATTTTGCGCGATTCGCTCATTTCGTAAAAGCGCTCTTCGGTTCCAATGGCAGCAAGTGATTTATGCGTTAGGCCGTGTGAACCAATGGTAAAACCTGCATTTGAAATTTCACGTACCTGGTTCCATTCCATTTCAAGATCAGGTGCATGGGGCGAAATAAAAAAACTGGCAGGTATACCCTGTTCAAGTAAAAAAGGCATGGCATATTTTAGGTCTGAAAGCGTGCCGTCATCAAATGTAAGGGCAATATTTAAATGGGTTTGACTATATAGCGGTTTCTCAAGTGAAACAAAATGTATGTTTAATTGTTTTAACCGCGCTATTTGCAATTTAAACTGGTCAAACTGTACGTCAAATGAATGGTGCTGACATGCCGCAGTTCCTATTAACCTATGGTAGTTTAGTATAAGGAACTTTGTTGGCATGTGTGTGTTTTAAATAAAAACGGACCCACTAAAGGTTTTAGTATGCGTACAAAAACTTACTGAGGCATCGGTTTAAAACTCAAAACCAAAGGCCTATTCATGCAAAATCCACATAATCGGGTTAAATCTTACAAGGGCAAGCAAATGGATTTAGTCTTGTGGTTTGCCCGGTTTGGCTGTACTTATTTTGCAGTGTAATTATAGTTTGTATGAACACGCACGTTTTTGATTTTGATTTTTCACGCACCTCCATGGTTTTGCTGTTTTTATTGCCCGCATTAATCAATACGTTTATTGGGCTCTATGTTTTCTTGTTTTTGCCAAAAGGACGTACCAATAACCTGTTTTCATTTTTTGTGTTTTTACTGGTAGCCTGGCAGATTTTTGATGGACTAATGCACCTGAGCACTAATGTACACGCGGCTGAAAGTTGGTACCGGCTAACCGGTATTGCCGCGCAATTTGTATTGCCATTTGGCGTATTGTTTTCATTGCGCTTTACACGCTGGCACAAAAGCGTTTCTGATAAATTAATATTTACCCTGCTTTTTTTGCCGGCCATTTTATTTTTTATGATCATAAACCTCAAACTTGACACGTTTGATATTGTAAAATCATATACCTGGCACTGGGTAGCCAATCCGCAACCAACTTTTATAACAAGCATTATTTATTTTTTCCTGGCTGTTGAAGCCATGCTAATGCTTATTATACCGTTGGCTTATTTTATGAACGACCAGCATGAAAAAATAAGGCGCAAGCAAGCATTGCTTTTATTTTTGGGATTTTTAGCGCCTGTGTGCGGTGGATTGATACTTGAAATTGTATTGCCGCTTGCAGGTGGTTTTGACGATGTGCCTGCAACAAGTTCGCTCATGACGTTATTTGCCATTGTTGCCCTGGTAGCTATTAAACGTTATAAATTTTTGGAGTATTCACCACTGCATCATTGGGAAAATATTGTTGAGTCAACCAACGAGGGAATTATGATCACAAACAATGCCAATGAAATTATGTATGTAAATAAAGCCTTTTGCCGTTTGCTTGAGTATGTTCCAAGGGAAATAAAAAGTAAAAATGCAAAAAAATTACTATTGCTAAAAGAACCGGCCGAGACATACAACATGCAACACGAAAGTGAATTGCATACAAAATACGGTCGTAAAATATGGGTGCTCATAAGCAACTCGCCCTACCTGGATGTACGCGGAAATAAAGTGGGTACCATCGCCATTATAACCGACATTACGCAAGTAAAAGAACGTGAATCGAGTTTAAAACAGGTGATTGATGCAGGAAGAATGGTGACACTTGATGTGGATTTTTTAAACAAATCAGTACGCAGTTCAAAAAACGCAGGCGAAATTTTAGGCATACCAGTTTTAGTAGAAAACATTGCAGGTGTTATTGACGCTTGCGTTCACCCTGACGATAAATCAAAAGTACGCCAGGCCATGAGTAACCACATAAACGGAATAATTACAGATCTTGAATTCAGGTTTATAAGGCCCGATAATAACAAAATATTGTGGCTTGAGCGCAGGTGTGAAGCAGTACGTGACGCCAATGGAAAAATTACCGGTTCTCGGGGCATTTTGATTGACATTACCCAGCGCAAAATGAACGAGGAGGCAACGGCAGCGTTAACAAGCACCTTAAAAGAAGCACAGGCCATTTCCCATGTTGGTAATTACGAAGTGAATTACGTGAATGGTGAATCCACCTGGTCTGACGAAACATTTAAGATACTTGGATACATGCCGGGCGAAATTCAAGCCTCATTGCTCAATTTTATAAACAGCATACATGCCGATGACCGTGAGCACATACAAAGCATGATTGGCAGTGCAAAAGAAAAACTACAAGGTTTCTCATTTTACGGACGCATTGTGCGCCATGGTGGTAATGCGCGCCATATTTATTGTGAAGGCCGATTTATAGTTGACAATAAAAACAACCTCGTACGTTTAGCTGGAATTATACAGGACGTGACACGAACCAAGGTCTTGGAAGAAACCTTGCAGGCCAGTAACAAAGAGCTGGAAACATATATTTATAAAGCATCACATGACTTGCGTGCGCCCATTACGTCTATTTTAGGCTTAACGCACGTTAGCAAATACGAGGTAAAACAGAAAAAAGCACTGGAGTATATCGAAAAAATTGAAAACACTGCACAAAAACTTGACGAAACCATAAAAGACCTGGTGCAAAGCATGACCATAAAAGACACCAACCAGTTTAACGATAAAATTGATTTTGAATCATTGATTAACGAAACGGTTTCTAAATATGAGTTGCGAAAAGAATATGCAAGCATTCGCATACGGCCTAACCTGGTGAACAAACGCTCATTTGTATCCAATAAATTTATCATGGAATCGTTGTTCCAGAACCTGGTTGAAAATGCCATTAAATACCAGAAACAGGATTGTGATCACTCGTTTTTAAACATTCAGGTAAAGGATAGCGCAAAGGGTGTTGAGGTAAAGTTTGAAGACAACGGCATTGGCATGGACCCCGACTCGCAGGCCAGGGCATTTGATATGTATTACCGCGGAACGGGCCAGGCCAGTGGCACGGGCCTTGGTTTATACCTCGTAAAAACGGGTGTTGAAAAACTGGGCGGCACCATTCACATTCAAAGTACAGTTGATAAAGGAACAACCATGACCTTGAACCTGCCTTGTTTGTGTTAGTATGTGGGTATAATTTTTTTACCATGCAAAAAAGCATTTTCTTAGCTTTAATACATGGCATTAATTAAACCGGTTAAAGACAAACACCCGCAATTTGGCAGCAACATTTACCTGGCCGAAAACGCTACCATTGTAGGCGATGTGGTGTGTGGCAACGATTGCAGCATTTGGTTCAACGCAGTTGTGCGTGGCGATGTGCATTATATTAAAATGGGCAATAAGGTAAACGTGCAGGATGGTGCGGTTATACATTGCACCTATCAAAAATCACCTACCAACATTGGAAACAATGTAAGCATTGGTCACAATGCATTGGTACACGGTTGTACAATACATGACAACGTATTGATTGGAATGGGCGCTATTGTAATGGACAATTGTGTTGTTGAATCAAATAGCATAATAGCAGCAGGGGCGGTTGTACTCGAAGGCACGCATGTTGAGAGTGGAAGTGTATACGCAGGCGTACCCGCAAAAAAAGTCAAAGAGGTAAACAAGGAATTGTTTGAAGGCGAAATACAACGCATATCCAATAACTATGTAATGTACGCTTCATGGTTTAAGGAAGATTAACCGTGCAGGGTACCATTTAAAGGCAGCCAAAATAAATCAATACCAAACAGTGTTATTTGTGGCAAATTCATGATTGAAAAAATAAAAATAGAAAACATACTGTTCCTGGACATTGAAACCGTGCCTGTAAAATACCAGTATAGCGAGTTGGACGCCTACGAAAAATATTTGTGGGACACTAAAATGAAATGGCAGGTTAAAGGTGAGGAAACAACCGAAACATTGTACGAAAAAAGCGGTGTGTATGCCGAGTTTGCAAAAATTATTTGCATATCGGTAGCCTTTGTTTTTATGCAGGACGGCAAACGCAAAATAAAAGTAAAGTCATTTGCCGGTCATGATGAAAAAAAACTGCTAACTGAATTTGCAGGTTTGTTGGTTGTAAAATTCAATACACAGGAGCACATGTTGTGTGCACATAATGGAAAAGAATTTGATTTCCCGTTCATTTGCCGCAGAATGTTAATCAACGCAATTAAATTGCCGATTATCTTAAACGTACACGGCCGTAAGCCCTGGGAAACACCTTTTTTGGATACCATGGAGCTATGGCGTTTTGGCGATTATAAAAATTTTACCAGCCTTGAGCTAATTGCCCATTTAATGGGGGTACCCTCACCCAAGGACGACATTACCGGTGCCGATGTAAAACATGTATACTACCAGGACAAGGATTTGGACCGCATTTCAAATTATTGTAAAAAAGACACCTTAACCGTTGCTCAATTGTTCATTAAATACCGCAACGAGCCACTTATACCGCAAGAAGATATTATATTTGTATAGTCAAATGAGGTTAATGTTTTTTATAGGGTTACTGCTGGCTGTATTGGCGTGTGTCATTACAGGTTGCGGAAATTCAGCCAAAGATCAAAAGCCTAACAGCGCCATGCTCATGGCCGACTCGTTGCTCACCAACAATTATGATATACGCAGGTTTAACCTGGGAATGGCCCGTGAGGAATTTGATATGGGTGATGACAGCACCGTACTGGAAAATGAAAAAGATTTGGTGGTTGAAAGCATCAATTTAAAAAACAAAGACAGTGTTTTTGCCGAATGTTCTTACCATTTTGAGCATGACATGTTTCAAAGCGCTGAAATCAACATTTTTTCACCAACCGACAGCCTGAATAAAATGGTGGCTGATACAATTTTAGGCAGGCTAAACAGGCGCTTTGGGCAAAGCATTGAAGCTCGTGGATTCAATTCCTGGAAAGCAAAAAGTAAAAAAGGGTATACCATTGAAATTATTATGGGTGATGTGAGCTATGAACTGGGTAGTCCCGTAACGCAATTGCAAATACATGCCGACCTGGTTGAAAAACCGCATTTAGCCTTGGTAAATGGGCATAAAAACAGCAAATAGTTGAAACATAAGGCTAATTTTTTTAGCTAAATTTTTTATATTTGACCCCAGCAACCAAACTCAATGTTTAAATCAACTAACAACCAGGCTATGAGTAAAACCACCGAAATCAATTCACCCGAAAAATTAAACCGTATTGTTGACGGCACATCAATTGAAGGCCACATTAAGTCTGACAGCAACATTCGTATTGATGGGCGCTTGAAAGGCACCATTCAAACCAAAGGCAAGCTGGTTATTGGCCAAACGGGTAGCATTGAAGGTGAAATTACTTGTGAAAGTGCTGACATTGAGGGTGTTTTTGTAGGAAAAATTCATGTAAACGGGTTATTGACCTTAAAAGCAACATCAAAATTAACGGGTGATATTATTACAGGTAAACTGGCCATTGAACCAGGTGCAGTGTTTAGCGGGTCGTGCAGCATGGGTGGCTTAACACGTGAAACTGTGATGAGTGAACCTGATAAAAAAGCAGCCGTTGCCTAAGCAAAATCAAAAGGGCCCGGGTGATTTGTACAAGTACTCGGCCATGAGCTTCAAAATGGGCGCGGTTATTACAGCCGGCTTTTTAGGAGGCCATTACCTTGATGCGTATTTAAACTTAAAAATGCCTGTATTTACATTGGTACTGGGCTTTATTGGGCTGGCACTCTCCATCTACATCATAATACTTGACACCCGCAAAAAGTAAATTACGTTGAGGCACGTTTAACATCAAATTGGTGATTTGCCCCACCTGTTCCAAAGCCAACGTAAGTGGTTCAAAAAAAATCAAGTACATTTGTCCCATGAACGCCCGTTTCCTGCTAATCAACCTGCTCGTGCTTATAACCCTTATAGCACTTATGCAGTTCATGTTTCCGCAATTTACCAACCGTGAATTGCCGCATTGGGGTTTTCATTTTTTGTTTGTGTATCTTTTTTTAACCACAACCGCGGGCTCTTATTTTATTGAGCAAAAAATGAAATCAAAACCAAAAGATTTTATTAATGCGTTTATGATGGTGTCAAGCATACGCATGTTGCTGGCCGTTTTGGTTGTGGTGATTCTTATTCTAAAAGCAGGTGAAAACGCCAAATTCCTTGCGGTGTTTTTTGTGTTTGGGTACATGAGCTTTTTGGTGAGTGAGGTGGTGTATCTTTTTAAAAAATCAAAGCAAGTTTAACCCGCAAAATTCATCTTTCAACCCATCATTCATTAAATAAACTTCCTTAAACGGGTGCACCATGGTTGGTGTTTGGCGGCCCCTTTTCAATTCATGGGTTGTAATTATGAATCATGAATACTAAATTATGAATTGAATAGCCCTGGCCTTTCATTACGAACTATGAATTATGAATCAATAAACCGGGTTGTTACTTTTTTATTCCCGCTGCATTAAACTAACGGTTTGATTGCTCTTAAAAAACCTAAGAAAGGAGGATTTTTTAAGACAACGGGAAAAAGCAGTACAAGAGAGTTTACGTTGGGTATTAACTTTTGTGCTGTGCGTCCGCTCTGGGGCCGGGCACCCAACATCCTGGCAGATTAAGGTCAGGCTTTCGGGGCGGACGAGAACCGTTGATAGCAGTTATTGAGTTTGCAGTTTTCAGTTAGTTGGCTAAGTTTGTACCAGAACTAATTAACTAAACTAACTGAGAACTGTAAACTGTAAAGTTATTTCGCTTCAGTTAAAGTAAATTTGTACGACTCCATAATCTGGTTACAAAGTAACTTCTTACAAGCCTCATCCACTTTTTTCTCAGCTTCTTTTTTGTCTTTTGCATCCACCACAAGCGTCATGTGTTTTCCAATGCGCACATTGGTAATTTCGCCCAGGTTTAAGTTTTTCATGCTGTTGGTTACAGCTTTGCCTTGCGGGTCAAGTAGCGCCTCAAGTGGCATTACATCAATTTCAGCTTTAAATTGCATAGTTTAAATTCTATAATTAACCAGTTCTTTCTTTGCTACTAAGGCACCAGCACACCAGGGTTCACAAATAGTATTTGGTGTTACTTTGTGGCTTGGCGTCTTTGTGGCTAAAATTATTAGCATAAGTACTTATACCGTGATTTTAAAAATGTTGTTTATGATCGAAATAAGTATGTACAATATTACAATAAAAGGTATGGCAACCAACTGAAAAACTATTAACAACCCAATGGCCAGCACAAGGAATATGTACCTGATTTTGTTGTCATTCCATCCAAAATTTTTGAACTTAAGGGCAAACAGGGGTATGGGGGAAACAAGGAGGAGGGAGAAGATGATACAAAGTGATAAAATTAATATTGGATGATAAATAAGTTTTAATAAATCCGAATTATGGAAAATAGTTGAGGAGTATAGATAATCCATTGGACCTGGAATGGCAGAGAGCGGGGGGTAAATTGTCCATCCTTCTAATGGAGGATGAAAATAAAGATTCAATTGTGTTTCATCAATGCTATAAAAAAATAAAAATACGTATGAACAAAAAAACAAAGCATTCGCTGGCGTGGGTAAACCTATGAAGCCATGGCTCTGTCTTGTGTCAATATTGAATTTGGCTAAACGATAAATTGAAAAAAGAGCAATCAAAAGAGCAACAAAGCTTAAAGGGTGATAATTTACAGGATCAAATGAAAATAAGCAGTTTGTTGCGGGCTTTGCTTGTTCTAATAATTCGCCTTTTGACCAAAAAGAATTGTCTGCTTCGCAGGTAATCCCGTTAATATCGATCATAAAATTCAAAAACAAAAACATGACAATGGCAGGTAAAACTCCAAACGAAACCGCGTCCGCCAGGGAGTCTAATTGTTTCCCTAATTCCCCGCTAACGTTTAAGAGTCTCGCAAAAAAACCATCAAAAAAGTCCAGAAACGCTGCCAGCAAAACCATGTAGAACGCAGCATCCAGGCGATTATTAAAGGCATAAATTATGCCTAAACACCCGCAAAACAGGTTGCCCAGCGTAAACAAATTCGGTATAAAGGCCACGATTTTTTGCATTTTCATCACAAATCTTACAATTTTACGGCTTTTTTGGAGTTATACACTCCGTAAAATGTACTAAATTACCTAACTTTATCACTATGTTTCGAAATACCCTGATTTGCACTCTTTCACTTGCTACGCTTAACACCTTTGGGCAAGACCAAACGCCTAAATACAGCAACGAGTTTTTAAACATTGGGGTTAGCGCCCGTGCCCTGGGTATGTCAAATGCCTTTTTAGCCACATGTGATGATGTAACCGGTGGGTACTGGAACCCGGCAGCCCTGGTAAATGTCAAAGACATGCAGGTTGGCCTTATGCACGCTTCCTATTTTGCCAACATTGCCAAGTATGATTACGGGGGAATTGCAAAAAACATTGATGACAAAAGTACCGCAGCATTTTCCATGATACGTTTTGGTGTTGACGATATTCCCAATACAACCGAGTTGATTGACGCACAGGGTAACATTGATTACGATAAGGTAACAACGTTTTCGGCTGCCGATTATGCCTTTATTTTTTCCTATGCACGCAAATCGCGTATTGCAGGGTTGAACTTTGGAGGAAATGCAAAAATAATTCACCGCAAAGTGGGTGATTTTGGCAAAGCCTGGGGTTTTGGCCTTGATGCAGCAATGACCTATACCAAAAAGAACTGGCGATTTGCCGCTGTTGGCCGTGATATTACTTCAACCTTTAACGCCTGGTCCTATAACCTGAGTGAAACCATGCAGGAGGTGTTTACCGCCACAGGAAATGAAATTCCTAAAAACTCATTGGAAATTACACTTCCAAAATTATTAACGGGTGCTGCTTACACGCATAAATTCAAAAAACATTTTTCCATAACCGGTGAAGTGGATCTTGACATGACGTTTGATGGTAAACGCAATGTACTAATCCCAGGTAAAGCAGTAAGTTTTGATCCGCATGCCGGGTTTGAAGCGGGTTACAAAGGCATTGTATTTTTACGTGGTGGTATAGGAAACATTCAACGCGTAAAAACATTTGAAGGGTCTGAAGAACTAAACGTGCAGCCAAATTTTGGCGTAGGTGTAAAAATTAAAATCTTTTCAATTGACTACGCCTTTACCGATGTGGGCAATGTTTCAGATGCATTGTATTCAAATGTATTTTCGCTCAGGATCGATATCATAAAACCCAACAACACTAAATCATCACTATGAGGAAACTCTATCTGTTTTTACTTTTCATAGCGGGTAGTTTTTGTGTAAATGCACAACCGTATGGAAATGAATGGATAGTTTATTCCCAAAAGTATTATTCCATTAAGGTTTTTAATAACGGCATTTATCGCCTTGATTCCCTTACACTGGCCAATGCCGGTATTGACCTTTCAACCGTTAATCCCCAAAATTTCCAGTTATTCGGTCGTCAGAAACAACAGGCCATTTACATTTCAGGTGAAGCTGATGGTGTGTTTAACAATGGTGATTACATTGAGTTTTTAGGTTTTAAAAACGATGGGTGGCTTGACAGTTTAGTATACGCAGGCGGAGCCTCGTCCATGCCCGACCAGTATTTTAGTTTGTATAACGACACCATTCGTTATTATTTAACCTGGAATAACCTTACCACAAATTTGCGTGCCCGTTCGTTTACCGATACCAGTTTTTCATCGTATCCGCTTGCGCCCTATTATACATCAACAGCATTCACCAAATATTCAAGTGAATACTACGTAGGTCCGCAATTGGAAGGTGCCTCGCAATCGCGTTTTGTGCATGGCGAAGGATGGTATGGACCGCGAGCCCAGGGAGCAACTTCTGCTGGTGGTTTGGGTGTAACCATTACATCAACAGTGGCTACACCATTAGCCTATATTTCACCTGGTTCACCCAAAGCAGTTATAACAGCGGTATATGCCGCAAATTCCAATGCAGGTTTAACCATGACCGGGGCGCCCAACCATCACAACCAGATTTTTTATAAATCACAGGCACCACCACATTTGTTACTTGACACAACGTTATTGGGATACAACATGATAAAACGTTCATTTAGTATTCCCGTTGATTCCCTTACAACAAATACAAATATTCTTTATCATGTTGAGGACGACTTAAGTTTGTTGTCTGACATTATCAATGTGGCGTCAACAACCATTAAGTACCCGCACCAACCTGATTTTGGTTTGGCAACCACTGCCAGTTTTAGTGTTGATTACAACAGTTCGCAACCGGTTACCAAATATAGTATTGCCAATTACGGAGGCTTAACACCACTGGTGTACATGGTTGGTGACAGTGTGTGGCGTACAACGGGTCAATTGCTCATGGACTCAACCTTGCTGCTCCTTGTTCCAAACGATGTTTCAACCAAACCGGTAACATGCCATGTGTTTAACACGGTAACCAACATTGCACTTTCAAATTTTAAACCAATTAATGGCACCGGAACGTTTACCGATTATACTGCCATGGGTGTTGACAGTGCATTTGTGATCATAACACACCCTAAGCTGCTTACAGGTGCAACTGCTTATGCAGCTTACCGCAGTTCACCCGCAGGAGGCTCACACAATGTAGTGGTGGTTACCATCAATGAACTTTATGACCAGTTTTCGGCCGGTATTTACAAACATTCGCTGGCTTCACGCAGGTTTTGTGATTTGGCGCTTGATACCTGGCCCAGCAAACCAAATTATTTATTTTTAATTGGTAAATCGGTGCGCGAAGCGTCTGAAGGATTTTACAGTGGAACAAATAAAGGAAGCCGCCACGATGCCGGTGTGTATAGTGAATCACTTGTTCCTTCATTTGGTTACCCGTGCAGCGATAACCGAATAACAGCAGGGTTAAATGGCACTTATCTTGATCCTGCCATTGCAACAGGCCGTCTTGCAGCAAAAAACAACATCCAAATAAACGAGTATCTCGATAAAATGGTTGAGTATGAATTGGCGCAGCATGATCCTGTTTACACAAAAGCAAACAAGGACTGGATGAAGCAGGTTCAGGAATTTGGTGGCGGATCAACCGTAACCGAACAAAACCAATTCCAGTTTTTCTTAAACAGTTATAAAGCAAAACTTGAAGACACCTCCTACGGTGCAAGTGTAAGAACGTATTACAAAACATCATCTGATCCAATTGACCCGGTAGATTTCCAGGAAGTAAATCAACGTATAAATGATGGTGTTTCCATGATGATATTTTTTGGTCACGGCAGTATTGCCGGTTTCGATCAAAATGTAGATGATGTAAACAACTGGCAAAACCAGGGAAGGTACCCATTGCTTATTGGAAATTCATGTTTCTCGGGCGACATTCATCAGCCTGGCGCATTAAGCGTAAGTGAAGATTTTACGCTTATTGCCGACAAAGGTGTGATTGGGTTTTTATCAACCGTTAAACAGGGTTTTGTGGTGGAGCTTGATCGCTATACCGATTCGTTGGTGCGTGATATTTCACAGGTTAATTACGGTTTAAGCATTGGTAAACATATTCAAAATACACTGCAGGCCAACCAGGCAGGTATTGTAATGGTTGATTCCATTAACGCCATTCCACCCGAAGAGGTGTATACAGGCATGACACTGCATGGTGACCCGTCTATTATTCTCAATACACATCAGTATCCTGAGCTGGTTATTGAAAACACCGATGTTTTTGTCACGCCAACCGATATTACACTGGCCGATGATACCATGGATGTGAATTTAATCATCACCAACCTTGGCCGCGGAACCAACCAGGCATTTACGGCAACATTAACGCGCCAATTCCCAAGTGGGGTTGACAGTGCATATACCATTTTGATCAACGGTGTGCATTATAAAGATACCGTTGTTTTCAGCATACCGGTTTACCATGACCTGGCTTACGGTGTGAATCAATTCACCATTACCATTGATCTTGAAACCCCGGTTGTGCAGGAGCAGTATGACGAGTTCAACAACAATAAAATTCAGTTTAATTATACATTCAGCGGCAATGCTATTTTCCCGGTTTACCCCTATGAATTTGCAATTGTTCCTGACAGTATTGTAACGTTTCACGCCTCAACAGTAAATCCGTTGGCGCCTATGCGTGCGTACCGTTTTGAACTTGACACAACTGATTTATTCAACAGTCCGTTTAAACGTTATCTTATTGTAAACAGCGTTGGTGGTGTTGTTTCAGTACCCGGAAATAATTGGTTACTGGCATCAACAGATGCAGTTACACCTCTTATTCACGCTGACAGTATGGTTTATTACTGGCGAGTGAGTCCTGATAGTTCAACATTTATCTGGCAGGAATCATCGTACCAATACATAAACGGTGTTGAAGGTTGGGGCCAGGCGCATTATTTCCAGTTTGAAGAAAATGAGTACAAACATTTGATTTATGACAGGCCTAACCGTAAGTGGGATTTTGAAGCACTTGATGATGTAGTGCGTGTTGATGTAATAGGTTTTCCTCTGATTGGTGAAACGTTCAACAATGGTTGGTATATCAATGGCATTAACCAGGAATACGATGGTATAATTGGAGGTTTGTGGACACCAGGAATAATTTACGTTGCAGTAATTGATCCGTTTGATGCCGATCCGTGGCATACGTTTGATGGAAATTGGGATGGAACCATGGCCAGCGTATCAAACATTAAATATTTCGGGCAATTTAACTGCAGGCCATATACAGGAATGGGACGTTTTCGTGGAGAATATTATTTTGGATTCAGGCAGGCTGTAGCAGCTGAAATGGATTCACTTGTTGACATGATTCAAAACGATATTCCTTGCGGACACTATTACATGATGTGGACATTTGGAGCAGCTAATTTCAACGAGTGGGATGCGCACAACCCGAATTTATACACGCTTTATCAAAACCTTGGAGTTACAAGTGTTGTGCCGGGAATGGCCAACCGCCCAATTATTGTTATGGGCCGCATGTGTGACACCGCATCAACCAAATACATTTTTGGTGATACAATTCATACAGGTGCAATAATTTCACTAAGTGATACCATTGCAGGAGCACTTCCGGGTGAAATGGAATCCGTAAAAATTGGTCCGGCTTACAATTGGAATACGCTTTACTGGAAACAACATCCGCATGAGTCGCCAATTACAGGTGACAGTACCTTCATTAAAGTGATTGGTGTGAATGCGGCCGGAGGAGAAACAACCCTTTTGGACACTATATTTACTCCGTATGATTCGGTTTTAAATTTAAACAGCATTGTCAATGCTTCTTTATATCCATACATAAAATTGCAGGCACGTACCGTTGACAATGTTACACTCACGCCAGCCTGGTTTGAACGTTGGCAAATTATTTATACACCTGCACCTGAAGCAGCCCTTAATCCCGCTGAAGGATTTGTCATGACATTGGGTACCGATACCATTGCCGAAGGCGATGAATTTAAATTTGCCATGGCAATAAAAAACATTAGCCCTTGGGACATGGATAGTTTATTGGTGCATTATTGGATTGAGGACCAGTATCGTGTTAAGCATTATATTAGTTACGCCATGCAGGACTCCCTAAAAAGTGGAGAAACATTGCTGGATACGCTAACCATTCCAACAGTGAGTGTGGCGGGCAATAATTATTTGTGGATAGAGGCAAATCCTATTCCACTCACATCAACCACGAATCAGTATGATCAGCTGGAACAATACCACTTTAACAACATTGCACGCATACCGTTCAGTGTAAATGCCGACAATGAAAACCCTATATTGGATGTAACATTTGACGGAAGGCATATTCTGAATGGTGACATTGTGAGTGCTAAACCATTTATAAGCATGAGCCTTGACGATGAAAATAAATTCCTTATAATGGATCAGCCGGGTGACACCAGTCGCTTTGCCGTATACCTCACAAACCCTGCAGGAGTTGAGTCGCGCGTGTATTTTAATCATGGTGGTGTTGAACAATTAAATTTTATTCCGGCCGGCAGCGACAATAAATGCAAAATTGAGTGGAATGCAACTTTTTACTCGGATGGCATGTATATGTTACGTGTGAGTGCATGGGATAAAACCGATAATAAGAGTGGTGCAGGTCCGGTTGGTGATGGATACCGCATACAATTTGAAGTAGTGCAGGCGCAAACCATAACACATGTAATGAATTACCCAAACCCATTCAGCACAAAAACACATTTTGTATTTACACTAACGGGAAGTGAACTTCCGCAGTACATGAAAATCCAGATTTTTACGGTTTCAGGAAAAGTTGTGCGCGAGATCACAGTTGACGAATTAGGGCCGCTTTATATTGGCCGTAATGTGACTGACTATGCCTGGGATGGCCGTGATGAATTTGGTGATCAGCTGGCCAACGGTGTTTATTTTTACCGTGTTATTTCAAAAGACAACAGTTTGCAGGACATTGAGAACCGCTCAAGTGGTGCCGATCCGTATTTCAAAAAGGAGTTTGGCAAGATGTATTTAATGCGGTAATTAAACGCATGAAAAACGGTCCCTTACAGGGTAATATGCAACCACAAAATATTCCGGTAAATGCTTACCTTGCCTTGGTATTTCGCATGATTACTTATTTTATTAAAAAACCAATTCTCTCACTATTTGCTTTTCCGGTCTTTTTTTTGTCTTGTGGCCAAAAGAAAAACGAAGGAAAACAAAATGGGTTGAATACACGTGAGCTCGTGGCCAGGGTACAAACTTGCCAGGGTCAACCTGCTTCACAGGTGGTTTCAGGGCAGGCCATTGTCAGTGAAATGGGTAAATTTTTTTCATGCGATTCAACGGCCCTGGTTTATTTTCTTTCCTTAAAAAAAACCGTGGCAGCCGATACGGTAATGACCGAGTCACTTGTAAAAAAATTGAGAGGCATCGAATACACAAACCCGGTTCACAAAGCCAGCCTTTTGAAAATGTCACTTGACATTTTCCAGGAATCAGGCAACTATAAAGCGCTGTATGAGCTAAACAGTGAATTGCGCAACCTGTATTTTCTGAAAAACCAGGTTTCAACAGCCATGTACTATGCAAAAAAAAAATACAATTGTGCACAAAAGCTGGGGGTACACAAAAAATTGGACGCGTTGTTTGATATTGGCAGCCTGTACCACAAATTACGCAACATTGATTCTGCCCGCATTTATCTTCACAAAGCCGACCAACAATTGCATAATGTAGAAGAAGGCTCGCAAAAGAATTTTTATTACAATACACTTGCTGATTTTTACCGTGAGCTAAACGATTTGCGCAAAGCCATAAGTTATCATATGCTTGTTGTCAAAAAAGAAAAACATCCGGATTCATGGACGTATACGTCACTTGGAAAATGTTATTTGCGAATGAATATGGTTGATTCAGCAATATATTGCTTCAAGAAGGTAATTGAGCCGGGCGGGCCAAAGTGGGCCAAAATATTGCGAATTGTAGCGCATTGTAAACTGGCGTTGTGTTACAGTGAAAAAAATGACATGAGCAAAGCATTTAACTATGCAAAATTGGCCCGTTCAATGGCTGATTCGTTAAGGGATGTTGAAACAAAAATACAGGCATATAAAACACTGTATGAAATTGCACGAAAAGTAAAAAATGAAAAAGTAGCACTTGAAAACCTTGAGCTGCTGAATAAGGCTAACGAAGAATTGAATAATGACAATGGAATTCGGCAACAAACAAGTTATGAATTCAAACTAAGGGAGGAAACTCAGGAAGCAGCGCAAAAAAAACGTGAATTAATTTTGAAAGAAAGAAACGCGCGTGTTGATCAGCAATTAAAGCAACGAAACGTACTGGTTGCTTTGGCAGCTGGTGTGTTGCTTTTAATATCTGTATTGCTTATTTTAAATATACGCAATTCCAGGAGGGTAAAAAAACAAAACATTTTGATTGAAAAGTCTTTGAAGGAAAAAGAAATGCTTTTGCGTGAAATTCATCATCGCGTAAAAAACAATCTGCAAATTATCAACAGTTTGCTAAACATGCAAATGAGCCGTGATGATGGAAAAACAACCAAAGAAGTAATTAAATTAAGCCAGGACCGCATTCACGCAATGGCCATCATTCATGAAAAGCTTTATAGGTCCGTCAACCTCGAAGACATATCAATGCGTGAATACCTTGAAAGCATGTGCCAGTATTACAATACTTCGTATGACTTTTCAGCAAAAAACATTCATGTTAACATTCAGGCAAACGTAAACCACATACACATTGATCAGCTTATTCCGCTCGGGTTAATCGTAAATGAGTTGTTGATTAACAGTGTTAAGTACGCATTTGATGAAAAAGGAGGAACAATTGACATTACGTGCAACCAATCAGGAGATTTAATTATATTTACAATGGCCGATAACGGAAAGGGATTGCCGGAAGCATACGAGCAAAAAATGAAAAAATCGCTTGGCATACAGTTGGTACAAGGTCTAGCCAGGCAGTTAAAGGCCAGGCTTAGAATTGAAAACAAACCAGGTGCGCATTTTACACTTGAATTTAAACGCGAATAATGGATTACACATTGCTGATTGTTGAAGATGAATTTTCAATTGCCATGGACATGCAAATGCGCCTGGAGGAGATGGGTTACGAGGTAATTGGAATTAGTATTTCGTATGAAGAAGCCTTGCTTAAAATAGCCGAAGAAAAACCTGAAATTGTTTTAATGGACATTAACCTGAACAAGGAAAAAACCGGTATTGATGTGGCCGCAAAAGTGTATGCAAATTTTCATATTCCGGTTGTTTTTGTTACTGCCTTCAGTGATAAAACAACTTTTGAAAAGGCCATGGAAACAATGCCCTTGGGATATGTACTTAAGCCGTTTAAAGACGTTGACCTTTCAAATGCCATTGAACTGGCCATGCGCCAGCATAACGCCATCATGGCAAAGCAGCGGCAAATTGATTATCTCTCTGAAATCGTAAAGCAAAATGAAGCCGTGGCAGTTGCAGATGGACCGGCATATATTTTTATTAAAAATAAAGGCCAACTTGAAAAGGTTTTCGTTGAAGAGTTTATTTTTTTGGAAGCGCTTGACAATTACACCACAATTTATACAATTAACAAAAAATACACCATCAACGCTTTTTTAAAGGACCTGCATAGCCAGTTGCCAGAAAATAAATTTTTGCGAATTCATCGTTCATATGTAGTCAATACCGATGCAATAAAGTCAATTGACGACAACCTTATTTATTTAAAGAACAACACATCAATACCGGTTAGCAAATCATACCGAACCGATTTTTTCAACCGCATTAAAATCCTCAGCTAGGATTTTTTTTCACCCGTTAATTTACATTCATTCACCCTTTGTTTGGGTTCAGTTACCAAGTTTTGGCCTGGTTGTCAGTGTCTTTGATTCATCTTTGAATCAAAATTAAAAGACTATGAATAAAGCAAAAAACTGGCTTACAGCCGGAATGATTATGTCACTTGTAAGTATCACCGTGTTTGACGCAAGTGCCCAGGTTAACCTGGGAAAATTAAAAGACAAAGTAAAAGACAAAACAAAAAACGGTAATTCTTCCGCATCAGGTGGTTCAGAAAAAACAACGTCAACTGTAAATACCTCGGGGATAAGCGATCCGTATGAGTTGTACGATTTGGGAAATAAGGAATACGATAAAGGCAATTACCAGGCTGCCCTTGATTATTACAAAGCAGCCCAGTCAAAAGGATACAATGATGGTGAAATGCGCATGAAGATGAATGAATGTGAACGACAGTTGAGCGGTGCCGCAAAAGATGACGAGAAAAAAGTAAGCGAGATGCAAAAAATGATTGCGCAAATGGAAGAGTCGCAATACAAAATGCCGCTTGACCAGGACGAGGGCATTACCGGCCCCTTGCATCAAAAATACGTGGGAAAAATCGTTTTTTCAAAATCAGAAATTGTAAAAGGCAGCGAAAACGAGGCAAGTTTTACCAATTCATTTACACTGGCTGATAATATTTACGGACGTGTATACAACAAACAATCCAATTCCAATTACGCCAATAATATTGGTCACATATGGGGACTGAGTGATTTCCATTACCGTCTAACCATTGAAGGTGCGCCAAAAAACGAGTTACTTACCTATGACTGGACCAACAGCGGATTTGATAAAGAGGCCAATAAAACATGGACTACGTTTCAATTGGGTTATTCGCCTGACGCAAGTCATATAAAAGAATACAACAAAGCCGACATTAATATTATGTATGAAAACCTATACCATCTTCCTGAAGGTTCTTACAAAGTAAAAATTGATTATATTTTTGATGTTCCATCCGACCAGGAAAAAACAAGCGCAACAGTTGGTGAACCTATGAAATGGACAACCAAATTTGGTCCTGAACAACTTATGGCTTCAGGTGAATTTACCATCAACGTTAAGAATTCCGATAAACTGGCGTATGCAAAAAAAGTAAGCAAACCTTTGCCTGAAGCCAGTATGAACGATGCAGCGCTTGAAGCATCCATGATCAAGGCAACAACAGGTAAATGGGCTGGTCAAACGCCTGTAAAAGCAGTAATCATTGGCGATGATTGGGTTTACCTGCGCGATGGTTGGGGAAATATTACAGGCCGTACAATTGAAGCTGCTGTTGTCATCAAATATGAAAAAGAAAACATGCACAAAGTATACGACATGCGTTTTTACCAGCAAAACCAGGGAGGCGACAAGTATGGAGTAACCAAATACGATGGCGAAATGAATGGTGGAAAAATAGGTGAGTGGTGGATTGCCAAAGAATTTTTAAAATAACTATTCATAGCCGGCCCGCACCTTTCAATTGCTTGCAAACACGGCCGTGAACAGGTGTGGGCCATTAATTTAAAATTTAATCATAAGAAAAAAATGAAAAAAATATTTATACTGATGTCAATAATTGCCCTGGTTGCGTGTGGAGGTGCCAAAAAACAAAAAGGTGGTTTAACAGATGAAGAACGTCAAAAAGCATTGGACGAAGCAAAAGCATACAATGATGCCCAGCAGGCTGAGCGCAAAGCGGTAAACCCCGAAAACCTGGAGGGAAAATGGGAAATTGTTGGGTCAACGCCAAAATCAGCTTATGTAGGAAAAATAATTGAATTCACACCTGATTCCATTTTTCATTACAATGAAAAAGGACCAGTTCATGATATGGCAGAGTACAAGCCATCAGAGGAAAAAATAAATATATGGCATGCTGTTGATGGTGGTACAGCAGCTGATAATCAAACGATATATTTCCAGGGCGATACCCTCATTTTTGTTCATCCGCTTATGCTCTCCTTTAAATTGGTTAAGAAATAATGAAGCAGCAATTGGCTTGGAAGCTATGGAAATTACCTATGAATCACTGCAGCAAATAATCATTACCGAAAAAGTTAACGGTAATATATTGGAATGCGCTTTCAGGGCAAATAACCAGCTTGGTTACCTGAAAGCGCAATTTGTGTTGATGAATGATGAGAGCGAACGTGAAAAAGCACTTGTAAAAAAATTTATATCTTTCGTCAATCGCAGCTCACAGGCTCAATCGGTTTTTCAGGTTAAAGAAGACCTTGTTCAACCAACGGCACGAAATATAACAAGTGAAGAACTGAAACGCGGTGTTATAAACGCATTTAAAAATGTAAGCGCACATTATAAATTTCAAAACGGAATATGGAAATACGCAGACGAATAGCATTTTTAGCACTTTTTTTGGCCGCTGGTATTTTACACGGGCAGGACAATTCTTATTGTTATACAAAAAGGGAATTATCATTGTTTAACATGATTAATGCAGAGCGAAAAAAGGCAGCACTTCCCGAGCTTTCTTACTCGCATAACCTTACAATTGGTGCAGTAAAACAGGTTGATCGCGCAATCAATAACCCGGACTCAGAATATAAACAGCTACGCGACCTGGTTCCGGAATACTCTTCGTTTGCCATGCCGTTTAGTTTTAGTGTGGCTTCCCGTTATGCAAAACTTAGCGGAATAGTAAACGATATATTTACCATTGAAGGTGCAAAGGAATACATACTTGACCAAACAGAATTTAAAATGACGGCAATGGGTGTGTGTATTGAAGGTACACGAATTTATGTTTACGTGGGCACCAAAACCGATGAGTCGGGCACTATGTCATTGTGTAATGAACCCGATGCCTCACAAATGCCGTATGCCTGGCTGCGCGAACCCGATTTGCACGATGTAAAAATTTATGAAGCCGAAGGAACAGTTGCCTGCAGGGAGGGAACAGGATGGGGATTTATGGACACAACAGGCCAAATGCTTATCCCCTGTAATTATTCAGGTGTAACCTGGTTTGCAAAAGGACTTGCATGTGTCATCAATCAGGATTACAAGGCAGCACTCATAAACAAAAATCATGAAATTGTTATCCCGTTTGGAAAGTATAAAATGATACAGGTTGATGTAGATGCTGTTTGTTCACGCCTGGTGGTGGAAGATGAGGCGTTTAATCAATACCTGGCTGATATGGATGGAAACATAATTTCAAAAGCGTATGAAGAAATTAATTTTTCAGCATTAGATCAGTATTCCTTTTATGAAAAAGGAAAAAAAGGCGTAATGGATGCGAATGCAAAAGTGTTACTCCCGGCAAAATATGGCGAAATTTCAGGTTATTCAGAAGGATTTTATGGATTTCAATCAGGAGGTAAATGGGGTTTTTTAGACAGAAACTTTAACATTGTTATTCCGGCAAAATACGGTAGTGATGTATATTATGGCTTTCACGAGGGATTATCGCACTTTGAGGTCAACCATAAAGTTGGTTTTATGGATACAACTGGTAAAATAATTATCCCGGCAATATTTGACGAGGCGGGTTTGTTCAATAAACAAGGGCATACCATTGCTTCAAAAAATGGTAAGTTTGGTATAATTGACCGCACCGGTAAATTTGTTGTACCAGCCGAGTACGAAACCATTGAACGCGATGCAAGGGATGGGTATTGGGTGGCAAAAAAAGATGGATTATTTGGTGTACTGGACAATGCGAATCAATGGCGATTAAAACCCCTATTTGAAGGCATGTATTGGTTGGCCGGTAACCGGTACCTTGTTCAATTGGATGGTTATTGGGGAATGATTAAAGTTAATTTTCAATGAAAAAAGCAATAAATATATTTATTTACATTTTTGGTATGGCAGTGCTAAGCGCTTCTGTAACCATTATTATTTGTCTTGCCCTTGCAATGAACAAGAAACCGGTAGGTCGTACTTCCTATGAAGCTTACTGGGACAAGTTCCAAAACCATAATTACCTTGTGCACGAAGATTTTGTTTTTGCTGCTTGGGTTGGTGCAGCAGTAGCCGGATTCTGGATTCTGGTTAATTTGATGCTTGTATTTATGGGTGGTTTTGACAGCAATTATTACAAGTCAGTACAGGAAACAATTAAAATACCTTTTGTACGCTTTTTCGGTATACTCATCTTTTCGGGCGCATGTGGTGGTGCTTTGTTCTTTTTTATGGAATATGCTACAGCTACGGCAAAATATCCGCCCAAATACGATGAGTGGTACCAGTTCGGACTTGTATTTGCAGTCTTAGGCATACTCCTCTATTATTTTGTGAAGTTTATAAAATGGCTCTTCCGAAAACGACAGCCAGTAAATTAAAAAGGGAGAACTTCAAGCTCTCCCTTTTCATGTATAGGTCTTAAGTAAATTATTGTTTAATCAGTTTCAACGTATTTGCGTAACCCGTTTTGCTTTTTACGGTAACAAAATAATTTCCACGATCATAAGTAGTCACATCAATTTGTGTGGATGAGCCTTCAAAGGTCAGCGATTTTATCAGTTGGCCATTTTCCGAATAAATTCCCACTACGTATGAATCTTCCTTGTTGCAATAAACCGTTGCCAGGTTGCCGGTGGGGTTTGGATATACGGTTGAGGTTATATCTTCAGGGCGAATGATCAAATTACTTACGGGTGTTTCAACATTTTTTTCGCTGGTTTCGTTAGTGGTATCACTTGGCATATAGGTTTCTGTGCAGGTTGTATTTACTTGCGTGGTGTCAACCATTTTGACTTCACCCTTTACCTTTAATAAAGTGCCATCAGCCGATGTATCCGCAACAGGTATTTCAATTTTTTGAATAGTATCTGCAACCGGTGGTTCAACAAAAGCAACTTCACCCAGTAGCATATACATTTCATCAAGTGTTACATTGAGTTTATTTTCGGCTTTTGAAATGTATAAATCATTTACGGTTTTTGTTTCGTAATACGAATGATCAACCAGCACATTCACTTTGCGGCTAACAATTTTACCAGGTTCAATCTTTACCGAGTACGTTCCATTGGCCATGGCTTTGGTTTGCGCAATTTCAACACCGCCACTCATAATTTTTACACTTGCACCACCTGCAGGTTTACCATCATTTTTATTGATCGTTCCTTTAAGGGTAGTTGTTTCGCTATTGGTATCGTGATAATCAATAGGAGCTACATCACCACGAATAGCAACTTTTCCTTTCAACTGAGCTTCGGCTTTTTTATTCAAGGCAAAAAAGCCAAAAACGCTCATGGCAAAATATTTAAAGTTTCTGTTAAATAGGTTTGAGGGTTTCCTGAATACTTTTTGCTGCGCTTCCTGGTTCAATTGGTTTACATTGAAATTTCCACAAACACTTCCATCGGCTTCACTCATTATCTTGTCAACTTCAACGGGTGTTTTTTTGGTGAAGTCAACTACTACTTTTGTGCAAACATCGCATAAACGACCTTTCTCCTGCGGAGTCATGGTGTTCCAGTTTTCGTGGCAAGGCTTCGGAATAAAAAAATTGCTCATAGTTGGTTATTTTATGAATCTGTACAGCGTTGGACCACAAAGGTTCACCAAATAAAAAAGGCGAACTCTGTTGTTAGAATTCGCCTTTAAGTCAACTAATTAAACAAATTTTTAGCGCCTTTACGCACTAAAAAATAAACCTTTATTGAGCTACCAATTTGAGTAGTTGTGAGGTGTGCGAACCCGAAACCATTTTTACAAAATAGATTCCTGCGGGTAAACCATTGCGCGAAATTGTAATATGGTTTTTGTCTTTCTGTACAACCGGTTGAACAATTTTTCCAAGGGCATCTGTAATCATTACATCCACCTGCTGAACGTTTGTATTCCCATTCAATGTAATAATGGTTTGGTCGTTAAACGGGTTAGGGCTGACTGTAAAAGCCAATTGGTTTTGTAAATCATTTATTCCGGTTCCTATGGTTACACTGGTGCATGTGCTTGTATCACTACATCCGCTTTGGGTTACAATTACTGCATAACTTCCTGTGGTTGCTGGTGTAAAATTTTGATTTGTTGCCCCGGCAACTGCTGTCATGGTGCCGCAATTTATCCATTGGTACGTTGCAGGTGTTGCACCAGCCGTAATGGTGTTGCCAATTAACGAAGTGCTTAAATTAACCGGAGTAACAGTAAGGTTGGTTGTTACCACACTGTCACTGCCACATGAATTGGCTAGCGTGTCATAGTATGTTCCGCCAGTGGTTTGATTGGCTCCTCCGGCAAAATAACTGGTGCCCTGGCAAATGGTTGGGTTTTGTGTTGATGCAGTTGCCGCACAACCCGGAGCAGTTATTTTAATTTCGTCAATAGACATGCCCGGATCAGAAGCTGTTGATGATGCAGCATCGTACAACCTGAAACCAAAACGCAAGGTAGATTGCCCATCAAATGCGGGATTTGTAATGGTTTGTTGTACCCAGGCAGTTTGGTTTTTATATTGGCCGGGAGCTGCTGAGATCAGGTTCCATGAGGTTCCCCCGTTCGTGCTATAATACACTTCGCCATAAATATTGTCGCCACCGGCACACACCCACCAAAAACTAAATTCCACACCAGTATACCCTACAGTAGAAATGTCGGCACTCATTTTTGTAAAAATGTTTTTGTCAAAGAAGCATATACCATCAGCAGCAGCGTAGGATGAGCAAAATATCCCATCCGCATTTCCTTCCTGGCTTAGGGTATGCATATAATAGCTGTTTGGGTAACCAGTAATCCCAACTGTTTGCGAAGGAGTAGTAGCAATGGTGTATGTGAACGGAAATCCCAGGCAAGTAAGGGAGCCGGTTCCACCTGTGTATGCATTGTTGATCAGCCAAAAATTATAGCCGCCAACCGTTGAACTTTCATCGGCCGTGTTGAGTGTAAATTGGCTGCTTGACCCTGATTCAAAATCTTCAGAAAATAAAGTGGTTTGGGCCTGTGCGTAAAAGGTTGACATTCCTGCCAGAGCAAGTAAAAAGTGTTTCATACAGTTAAAGGTTTTACGTTTTCGATCTAAATATACATAAAACCGGTTTATTGTCTAAAGCATGTTCAGGTATTAACATGAAAGCGCGTTGAACCCCAAATTATAGACAAAACGGGGAATCTCAACCCATTGAAAGGTATACGTGTTTACAGGTGAATGTAAACGGGTTAATCCTTTACCAGCTTGAGCGTATTGATAACCCCTTCGTTATTGCTCACCCGAACAAAATAGGTGCCGCGCTCAAGGGTTACCAGGTCAAGTTGCAGCTTATGGCCCGTAAAAGTATGCGTTTGCTGCAAGCCGCCAATGGCATTGTATACATCAACGTTATACGTGTTGGCATGACTGCAATTTACAATTGCGTAAGTGGTTGCCGGGTTAGGATAAATGCCTGCTGTGTGGGTGTTCAATTTTACAGTAATTTTTTGAACAGGTGGTTTGCCCGTACGTTCTATTACCTCAATTATTTTGTTTTCTGTTATTTCAACTACAGTGGTAACCGTTTTTTCAGGAACAACCGGTGAATTTTCAACTTGTTTTTCATTGGTTGGTACACACAATTTTTCTACTGCGCTACCCGTTTCATTTTTAGATTTTTCAGTTTTGATAATTTCCTGTTTCAAGGTTGAGTCAACCGGTTCTCCCAGCTCTTCTTCTTTTATTTTTTCATAGTTGATTGGAGCAACTTTTCCCATAATCATCATATACTCGTCCATTACCACATTTAAGCGTACCACTTCTTTTGAAAGGGTTAAATCATTTACCGTTTTTGCTTCGTAATCATAATGCGTAACAATAACGGTCACTTTATCATTGTAAATTTTGCCTGGTTCAAGTTTGGCTGAGTAAAATCCATCAGCATCGGTTTGCAAACGCACAATTTCCCTTCCGCTGCTTTGAATCACCACCTGTGCATCTTTTAATTTAAGACCTTGTTCATTGGTAACAACACCTGCTAAAATGGTTTGTTTGCTGTTTGTTTTTGTTTCGGGGCGGTAAGCAACTGCTCCGCGCATTTTAATTCCACCCTGTGCAGCCGCTTTTTTGTTCATCAAAAACAACCCCAAAATACTTATGGCAAAATATTTCCAGTTACGGTTAAACAGATTTCGTGGGTTCATGAAAACCCTGTGCTGTTCTTTTTGATCCAGTTGTTTTATGTGAAAATGGCCGCAAACACTTCCCTCGGCAGCCTGGTTAATTACCGTTGTAATTTCTTCGTGTGACTTTTTACTGAAATCAACCACTACTTTTTCGCAAACGGTACAATGACGCCCCTGTTCCTGTGGAGTCATTTTGTTCCAGTTTTCGTGGCAAGGCTTGGGAATGTAAAAGCTACTCATAATCGGTTAGTTTATGAGTCTGTAAACCCAATTTCAAAAAACGTTCAGTGTGCCGTTTGCAATTTGGTCGAAAACAACGTAATTCCCTTATTTGCTTATGCTTGCAACCAGGGTTTGAATGTACTTTTTATCCTTTTCGGTAACCTTGTTACCGGCATCATGCGTGCAAATTTCAATGGTCACATGAGCATAATTTGTTGTTACGGTAGGGTGGTGGTTCATTTTTTCGGCCAGCAAAAAGGCTTTAATGCTCATGGCAACCGAGTCAGGATAATTTCCCGTTTCAACATTTAAAATAATGCGGAACTCGTTTTCGTCAATGGTGTGTTTCATAAGCCTGGTTTTAAAATTTTATAAAAAGATTTAACACGGTATTCATTTCAGCATGAAGGTTTGGTTGAACTTCGTTTTGTATTGGGAGGTACCCTGGCTTTAAGTTCCCCGTAAAATTCGTATTGCGAAACATTAAAACCCCATGCAATGGAGTTTCATCTCAAGTCTCACTTATTTTTAAAATATTCCGTCTTAAAAAACCCTACTGCGTTTTCAATAGCCTCTTTGGCTGTACTGGTATGTATATCGGGTAAAGCTTTTTTGAGTTTCTGGTTGCTGTAGCTAAATTTTTTAAACGCAGCCTGCAACGTCTCTTTTGTAATGCGCGGCTCACGTCCACTTAATTTTGATCCAATGGCTTCAAACCTCCGTCCCACGCTTGCAGCAAAACGCGATACCTGTTTTTGCGGTGGTTTTTTTGCCATGGCATTTGCCATCAAGGCTGTAAAATCTTTAAAATTTAAGTTTTCGGTTATAACCAAATACCGTTCACCTGTAATGTCACTTTCCAGCAACCGTATCATGGCATCGGCCACAACCCGCACATCAACTATAGCATTACTGCCGGGTGTATACCACTTTAAACCTCCGTAAACGTTTTTAAAAATGGCGGTGCTTCCGGTATTCCAGTTATGTGGTCCAATAATTAAGCAGGGGTTTACCATTACAATGTTTAATCCCTCCTCGCCACCACGCCACACTTCCTGTTCAGCCTGGTGTTTGCTAATGCTGTAATTTGAAACATCAGGTTCATTGGTCCAGGTATTGGTTTCATCAAGCAGTTTATTTTCCTCGCCTTTGCCAATAGCAGCCGTTGAGCTTACATAACATAGTTTTTTTATACCGGCATCCAAACAGGCATTCACCACATTGTACGTTCCCTCAACATTTATTTTTTGGAGTTTGTCACGGTCCTGTTTTTTGAACGACACCAATGCCGCACAATGGTAAACATAATCAACACCTTTCATGGCATCTTCCAGGGACAACACATCGGTTATATCACCTTCAACCCATTCAATGGTGTTGTAAAGTGCATTGTATGAAGGAGAGTAGTAATTAAAGATTTTACGCACCAGTTCACGGTCGCTGGTTGGCCGGTACAAGGCCCTTACGGCCTGTTTTTGCTTGCATAACTGCAATAAAACATGCGAACCCACCAATCCTGTGCCACCGGTTACCAGTATCATTGAGCTAATTTATATATTTGTACCCGTATGGCTTCTAAAAATTTTATAAATGAGCTGCGCTGGCGTGGCATGTTGCATGATTGCATTCCCGGTACCGAGGAGTTATTGAGTAAAGGTGAGGTGGTTAAGGGGTATATTGGGTTTGATCCAACGGCTGATAGTTTGGGTGTGGGCAACATGGTACAGGTTATGACATTACTGCATTTCCAGCAATGCGGGCATAAACCGGTGGCCTTAATTGGTGGTGCAACCGGCATGGTGGGTGATCCCAGCGGCAAAAGTTCCGAACGTAACCTGCTTGACACCGATTTGTTGATCCATAACCAGGAATGCCAGCAAAAACAGCTCGAAAAATTTTTGGATTTCAATTGTGGTGAACGTTCGGCACAATTGGTAAACAATTATGACTGGTTCAAAAACATAAATTTTTTGGACTTCATACGCGATATTGGAAAACACATTTCGGTTAACTACATGATGGCAAAAGATTCGGTGAAAAACCGTATTGATGGAAATGCAGGAGGTGAGGGTATGTCGTTTACCGAATTTACCTACCAGTTAATACAGGGGTATGATTTTTACCATTTGAACAAAACCATGGGTTGCAAATTGCAAATGGGTGGTAGTGACCAATGGGGAAATATTACAACCGGAACAGAATTAATACGCAGGAAAGGCGCTGGTGAAGCATACGCGTTAACAACGCAGCTAATCAAAAAAGCCGATGGCACAAAATTCGGTAAAACCGAGAGTGGAAACATTTGGCTGGATGCCAAAAAAACTTCGCCTTACAAATTTTACCAGTTTTGGTTAAATGGTGGTGATGCCGATGCCGAAACGTATATGAAAATTTTCTCGCTTAAAGGTGAGGAAGAAATTAATGCCCTGGTTGAAGAACACAACAAAGAAAAGCACTTGCGTAAATTGCAAAAAGCATTGGCCGAGGAGGTGACTACCCGTGTACACAGTAAGGAGCACCTTAAGCGCGCCCAGGAAACCAGTGATATTTTGTTTGGAACATCATTCGAAGATTTTAAAAAGCTAACCCCTGTTGAAATTGAAGGTGCTTTTGATGAAAAGGATACGTTCAGGGTTACCAATGAAATTTTTCAGGGGGTTGATACGGTTAGCCTTCTTGGCGAAAAAACACAGGTATACCCCTCAAAATCTGAAACCAAAAAAGCATTGCAAGGTAATGCAGTAAGTGTAAACAAAGAAAAAATTGCCATGGACCGCAAACTTGCGGCTGGCGACTTATTGTATAATAAATATTTACTGGTGCAAAAAGGTAAGCGCAATTACTATTTACTCATTGTAGAGTAAGCGTGTTTTAAAAGTAAAAGACCGTTGAAAACGGCCTTTTACCCTTGGATAGGTAAGCATTATTGGAAAGAAAGAACGGGTATTCAGGGAAGTATATTTATGCCGGTATAGTTAAGTTTGTTCACTACGTTTGTGCAATGCACATTGTAATAAAAGTCGTGAAAACTGCTCGGACGTTTTTTTTCATGAGTAAGTCCATCACCCACGGTTGCAGGTCTTGCTTTCTTAATGTCGTAGTTTTGTTGTTTTGTTTTCATACCCCTTTTTATTATCATCAAAATTAAAAGGTCTGTTTTTCCGGCATATTAATACCATGTTATGCTTGTACAGGGCCGTATCAATTAAATTTTAAGCAAACAAGTTATTCGTTAACAATTAATTCATTTTACCACTGTTTTACGAATAACATGTAATTGCCTTAACATTATCTTACATCTAAAATAAAAGCCCCTTTTTCACTTGTAACGTAAAGGTTAAGCCCTTTTGCTTTTGCCTGCTTTTTCCACTTCTCAATCTTGTAATAATTATTGGAACCATCGGCTACAAAAACCGTGTTTTCATTTCCCAGTTTTGTTTTCTCCAGATTTATTTTTGCATTTTTTGAGAGCAATACAATATCTGTTTTATAATTGGCACATGTTTTATAGTTGTATAAGGAATCAAGTACCAGCATGGATTTGTTGCCTGCACAAATCACCTGCTGGCTTTTATGCGGGTAAATAACCTCGGGTTCGTCTAAATTCAAATCGTCCCAATTATGTTTTACATTAAATAAAAGTTTATCGGCATTGTTATAAAAACTGCTGTCGGCAATAAATGTATGCGCATTGCCATGCACAAGATCAATGGCTGTATTTCCGGGTGCGTTGTATATAATAAGTTGTTGCTGTTGTTGCTGAACAAACAGTTCATTAACCTGCAATACACAAATGGTGAATCCAAAACCCAGCATCCATTTTATATAACGCGCGTTCGAGGTTTTGTACCAAACCAGCCAGGCAAGAATAATCAAATACAACAAACAGGTTTCCAAAATGCCAATGCTTATGCCTTCCATTAAAGCATAAGGCAGTTTTTCAATGAAATCAACTATAGCGTTTAGCAGGTAAATTAACCATTCCAAAACGTACACCAGTATAAATTGTATAAAAGGAATGGAATAGAATACCGAGGCCACAATACCGGTGTACAAAATCAAACCCGACAAGGGTATAACCAATAAATTGCTAAATACAAAATAGTTGGGAAATTGGTGAAAATAAAGCAGGCCTAAAGGCAAGGTGGCAATTTGCGCTGCAATTGAAACGGCCGTTATATCCCACACCGGTTTTAAATAGCGGTTATGTACAGTCAATTGTTTATTTATGATGGGATATAAAATAATAATGCCGCTTACCGCTAAATAAGAGAGTTGAAATCCAACTTCCATGATTAAAAAAGGATCGTAACACAGTAAAACAAAGGCCGATGCCGCCAGTGAATTGTACACATTTGACTGCCGTGCCAGTATTTGGCCCATTACAATAAAGGTGAACATGGTTGATGAACGAAGTACCGATGGCGTTAGTCCGGTTAGCAATGCATAAAACCAAATAAAGAGTAAAATAATAATGCCCAACAATGTATTGCCGTGTTTTCGTGTTTTTAAAAATGACAGTACAAGTTGAAGGAATCCGTATAAAATAGCCACATGCAAGCCTGAAACCGACAATACGTGCAGCGCACCTGTTCCGGCATAGGAACGCATGAGTGCGGGATCCAGGCTATCGGTTACACCAAACAACAAAGCACTTGCAACAGCCAGTTCATTCCCCCGCAACCCGCAGTTCTTAAATGAGCGTATTAATTTTTTACGCAAGTCAAACGCAAAATTTTTAAGCCAGTTGCCTTCACGTTTTACAAACTGTAATTGGTCAGGTTGAATAAATACCTGCTGGTAAATATTGTGGTAATACAAATACTGCCTGTAATCAAATTGCCCAGGATTTTTTGCGCCTTCAATTTCACTTACCCGTGCCGAAAAAACAAAACAATCACCCTGCTGCGGGAAATAGGATTCACTTTTTTTCACGTAACAAAGCAGTTTTCCTTTTACGTTTTGCCATTGATTGGTTGTTTTTACCTGTTTAACTTTTACAATTAGCTTGTAACTGTTTTTCTTTTCAACAGGGGCTTCAGCAATTTCAACATAATAACCCGTAGCCTGTTTTTTGGAAAAGTGATCAACATAGTGTTGCTGACTGTTGTACTGCACCAAAAAAGTTCCCAGGAAAAAAAACGTTAACAGGTAAAGTATTCCTGAAGTGTATCGCCATTTGTAATTAGCCGATATTTTTAACAAAAACAATTCAGCAATCAATAGCGCAAAGCATATTACGGTGGCTGCCAGCCAAAGCGGGCTATCAGTATGGGCATAAATGGCTATTATTATTCCCGACAAAAAGGGGAACAAGGTGCGCACAAATGGAAATGCTTCAAACAGGCTCATGGTTAAATGGTAATTCTAAATAAGCAGGTAGGGCGTACATAAAAAAATGAGTATTTTTGAATAAACATCCTTTACCATGAAACAACAAATTGCAGTTATAACATTTTCAGTGCTTTTGGCGGCCTGTGGCGGTAAAAACGAAGAAAAAACTGATGTCAAAGATTCAACAAAAACGGGTAAGACCGAAGCCGTTGATTATTCAAAAATTGAAGTTGAACTGACCCCAAAAGATGAGAACGGTAAATACGGTTATACCGACTACCAGGGCAAGGAAGTGATTGCAAAACAATTTGATTATGCAGCATACTTTAAGGAAGGTCTTGCCCGTGTAGGCAAAGGTCCGTTTGAATATTCCATGCCTAAAGCCGATGCTAAATTTGGTTTCATTGACCCAAAAGGGAAAATGGTAATTGATTATATGTACGATGAGGCCAATGATTTTAAGAGCGGGTATGCCGCTGTTGGCAAAGGTGAACGCGATCAGTATGGTTTGTTCAGGGGTAAATGGGGATTTATTGATCATTCAGGCAAAGAAGTTATTGCTTGTAAGTACGACCGTGTGCGTGATTTTTCAGATGAGTGTGCTCCTGTACGCGTTATGAAAAACGAGTACGAAGGTGAGTGGATGTACATTGACAAAACAGGCAAACAAATTATTGGTGATATGTATCAGGAAGCCTGGAATTTTTTGGATGGAATGGCTGCAGTGGCCAAAAACGGCAACCTTGGTTTCATTGATAAAACTGGTAAGGTAGTTATACCCATGCAGTATGATAATTTCAAACAGGTTTATGATGTGATGAACTTTGCACAACAACATTATGCTGATGCAAACGGCATCATGATTGTTTCAAAGGATGAAAAGTGGGGCGCCATTGACAAAACCGGAAAGGAAATTATTCCGTTTAAGTATGATGATTTGGATGTGTTCAACAGCGGTATGGCGCGTATTGAAAAAAACGGAAAATTCGGGTATGTTGATTCAACCGGGGCCGAGGTTATAAAACCACAGTTTGACGAAGCTTATAGTTTTGTGTATGGTAAGGCAACCGTGAAACAAAAAGGGAAAGAGTTTAAGATTGATAAGGCAGGGAAAGAGATTAAAGAATAGTTGCGCAGAAATCGCAAATCCCGCAGTTGGTTTACAGTTAGGGAGATTCTCGCAGAAATACGCGGATAGTTTACAGTCCACAGTTGGGGAGTCGTAGAGAATGGGGGCAATAATTATTTGGTAGGGTTAGGGAATCAAGAGATGGGTTTATGTAGAGGACATGTTGTCCGGAGACGCTATAAGCAGTTGTGAATATTCAGGGCATTACTGGAAGAATTTCTCACCAAAACCCCGTTTTTCAAAATTTCCAACAGGTAAATGCAATTTCATTAAAAGCGTTTAGATGTTGGCTAAGAGTCAGTAACGCCTTTTTAAGGAAACCAAACGGCTTCCTTTGGCCGATAGGAAACTAATTGGTTTCCTTTGTTCGAATTACAGTTTTATCCCATAAATGCGCTAAGTGTTTCATAACGAACATGAAATATATCAAAGCGCGTATTTGTGAAATAATAGTGGATCATGACCATGTAGCGTATTTGCGTGCCAATAAATACACTGCTGTCGTAGCGTCTTTGCGCGCGCCTATTGCTGCGGATTCTTCCTGTTATTCAACATCGTTTCCAGGCTTGACAAATCGGTGATCAATACTTCGCGTGATTTGGCGCCTTTGAAAGGACCCACAATGCCTGCAGCTTCCAATTGATCAACCAAACGTCCTGCACGGTTGTAACCAAGTTTTAATTTACGTTGCAGCAATGATGCAGAACCCTGCTGGTGAGTAACCAATATACGCGCAGCTTCTTCAAACAACTCATCCTGGTCATCAAGGTTAACATCTTCTTTTGAACTACCGCCACCGTCTTCAGGAACAAATTCAGGTAACAAATACGCACTTGCATAACCGCGCTGGTTGCCTATGAATTCAGTTATGCGATCAACCTCGGCAGTATCCACAAATCCGCATTGCAAACGTATAATATCGCTACCGGTTGAATAAATCATATCACCACGGCCAATCAACTGTTCGGCACCGCCCGCGTCAAGAATGGTGCGTGAATCAATTTTTGACGTTACGCGGAAAGCTACACGTGAGGGGAAGTTCGCTTTAATGGTACCGGTAATTACGTTTACAGATGGACGCTGCGTGGCAATAATTAAATGGATACCAATGGCACGTGCCAATTGGGCAAGACGTGCAATAGGCGTTTCAACTTCTTTACCGGCTGTCATGATCAAATCGGCAAACTCATCAACCACAAGAACAATATACGGTAAAAAGTGGTGACCGTTATTTGGATTTAACCTGCGCGAAATAAACTTGGCATTGTATTCTTTTATATTTCGTACAGCCGCATCTTTCAGTAATTCATAACGCGTATCCATTTCAATACACAATGAATTAAGGGTATGAATTACTTTTTGGTTATTTGTAATAATGGCCTCATCCGTATCAGGTAGCTTTGCCAAATAGTGGCGCTCAATCTTATTAAACAGGGTTAACTCAACTTTTTTAGGATCCACCAATACAAATTTTACCTGCGATGGGTGTTTTTTGTACAGAATAGAAACTAGAATGGCATTTAATCCTACTGATTTACCCTGGCCTGTTGCACCGGCCATAAGTAAATGCGGCATTTTGGCAAGGTCGGCAATGAAAACTTCGTTTTGGATGGTTTTACCCAATGCAACCGGTAATTCCATATCACTGTTCAGGAACTTATCACTGGCAATTAAGCTGCGCATGGATACGATGTCGGGTTTGGAGTTGGGTACTTCAATACCCACGGTACCTTTACCGGGAATGGGCGCAATAATACGTATACCAAGTGCACTTAAACTTAAGGCAATATCGTCTTCAAGGTTTTTGATTTTTGAAATGCGTACACCGGGGGCAGGTACAATTTCATACAAGGTTACAGTTGGCCCAACGGTTGCTTTTATTTGGGAAATTTCAATGTCGTAATTCTTGAGGGTGTTTACAATGTTGTTTTTATTGGTCTCTAATTCCGCCTTGTCAATTTCTACTTTTCCGCTGCCGTAATTTTCAAGTTCGTTTATAGAAGGTAATTTAAAATCGCTCAGGTCAAGGGTAGGATCAAACTCACCAAACTCTTCCAGCTTTGCGTTTATTTCTTCATCGCTCAGCAACACGTTATCGGCATTGTTTACCTGCACCTGGAAACTGGTATCAATGTCGGCCGACTCAAGCACAGGTTTACCGGCATCGTTGCTCAACGTTATTTCGTTTTCGGGTAAATCTTCGCTAACCAGTTCCTGTTTTTTCTCAACTAACGGTTCTTCTTCCTGGTCCGGTTCAATTTTTTCCAGTACAATTTCATCTTCAGGTGTAAAATCGGGATCTTTTATTTTTAATTCAAGCTCATCGTAATTCAAATCCGATTCATCGCGTTTCAATACGTATTTTTTGTATTCCTCGGCCTCTTCTTCATGTGCTTCGCTGGCAAAACCTTCATTTACGGTGCTGGCAATTTTAATTTTATTGATGCGCACACCGTTTTCATCTACTTCTTCTTCGGTTTCCTGTTCACCGTTAACAACAGCTTTTTTGAACGAAGGATTGAAATAAAAAATGAATGTGGCCAACAGGGCAAACCCAATAAGCAACAAGGTTCCTACTTTGCCAACGGCCGCAATCAGCCACTCGTTTACATGGTAACCAAATGCACCGCCCACAAACATGTAATTGGTTTGGCTAAATACAAATGAAAGTGTAACACTTGTGAGTACAAGTAGCAGCATGCTTACGCGTACCAGCCTGCGGATGGGAAGTAGACTAACTCCGGTAAGTATTTTAAATCCAAACACGAAACTTAACAAGACAAAAACATAGGATGCTAAACCAAAGCCACGGAAAACAAATAAATGCGAAACGGCTGCACCAAGTTTTCCAAGCCAGTTGTCAACGGTAATTTCTTTGCTTGAAAATACCAATCCAAAAAATCCGTATGAATCAGCTTTGTCCTGGTCGGCTTGCCAGGTAAACAAATGCGATGTAAAAGCAACGACAAAATAGAAAGAGCAAAGCATTAAAAATATGCCTGCTATTTTTTTAAAACGCTCGTCTTTAACAAAAGCAAAATAATTGCGTTTTTCTGTGGGTTCCTGTTCGCGTTTTGATTTCTTCTCGCTTACTTTCTCCTCATCATCAGCTTTCTTAACGCGGTTTCCTTTTTCTTTTTCCTTGCGTGGTTTTACTTCCAATTCAATTTCTTTTTGAGCTGGTTTCTCCTCCTCAATGGGTGTTTTTAATATGTTGCGTTTTTGTGCCAATGTAGTTTTAGTCCCTTATTTGGGGATTGTCCTAAATTAGGAAGTCACAAGGCAGGAAATTTGCTGGTGTAGCTTAGGTTTGAACAGAGGGAAGTTAATTAAAACTGTTGTCGGTTCTTCGTTCCTAGTTGTTAGTGGGAGCGGGTGCGACAAACAGAATTTGTTAAAAGAGTGGGAAGGCTATAAAAAAAACAGTTGGTTATGCCAAGGTTAACGTTGAGTTTCACCCCGAAGAACAGAGAACGATTTTAACACATTTTTTTGTCACGGAGCACGCTCTCAGGTTATTTTTTCCTGCTATGCTTCCATCTGCGATGGCTCCACAACCAGGTCTCGGGCTGACTTAAAATATCTTTTTCCAACCTGCGTGTATGGGTTTCGGTTATTTCACCCTCGGTGGTTTGTGCCGGGTGCTCAAAAAGCGTTTCGGCAAAAACTTCATAGTGGCCGCGTTTGTATTTTTTTATGCTGATGTAAACAACGGGGCGGTTTAATTTGCGGGCAATTTTTTCGGTACCGTTGTAAACGGGTGTGTCCTGGTTCAAAAAAGTGGTCCAATAAGCACCCTCAGGCGGTGGTGTTTGGTCGCCAATAAACCCAAACACGTTTAATTCGTCACGATTGGCAAGAATGGTTTTAAACGTGTCGTTCATGGGAACCACTTTGTTCCCAAAACGTGTACGCAATTTTTTGGTGAGCCATTCAAAATGGGGGTTGCGAATGGGGTGATAAATCATGTACAACTGGTGTTTGCACTGAAGAGGAAACGTGCTTGAAGCCCACTCCCAGTTGCCCCAGTGCCCCAAAATGGCAATAAAACTTTTGTTTTGTGCAGCAAGCTCGTCAAACAATGCCTTTGCTGAAGGAGAAATTTTGCAGCGTTTGATCATAACCGACCTGCGAATGGTAAGTGTTTTGAACATTTCAAGAAAAACATCGCACAGGTGGCGGTAAAATTTACGCCTGATTTTTTTGATCTCTTCATCCGATTTTTCGGGGAAAGCGTTGCGCAGGTTTTGAAAAACCACTTTTTTGCGGTAACCCACTACGTAATACACAACAAAAAAAATAAAATCACACAACCCATAAAAAAACGGGTAGGGTATTAGCATGAAAAGATAAATAATGGGAAGTAAGATGTAAAAACCAACTGCTTTCATAGGAAGTACAAAGTATTGAGATATGCGTATTGAAAAGTGTGGGTGTGGGAGAGGGGAGTGCCTTCCAAAATAGTTGAACTTAAAATGCCGCTTGCCGGTGCCACTGCCTGCTGGAAAGAGATTTAATTTTTATTGGGCGAATTTTACGGTTTCTTGATGCGCATCATTATACTGAAAGCACGGTCAATATCCTCGTCACGTACAATTAAGGTAAACTCATGCGTGGTTGAAATGATCTCAACTATGTTGATGTTTTCCCAGGCCAGTTTCTTCAGTATATAATAGTATATACCTGAAATTTGCGTGTTTTCCTTGGGCAACTTAAGGGTAATGGATGATAAACCTTTGTTGGAGCTTACGCAGTTTTCGCCACCCATTAAAGAGGTAAGCTCATCCTGTAAGTCGTTGCTGATAATGATGGTTGACTCGTTTACGCCTTGCGAAAAGGTGCAGAATGATTCCTTTTTGGTGCTGGTCTTGTTTAACAATTCAGCTTGCTTTTGAAATAAGCGTGATGAATTGCTATAGGTTGACTCAGCCAGGTTGCTGCGTACAACCACATCGCCAATGTTGATCAAAAAATTATTGATCTTACTTTGCATTTTTCGGTAGGCGCCAGGCTCCATGCGTTTGATGGCCATAACTACCGCAGCTTCTTTTACATCGCGTTTTACCTTGTCGCGTATCTCAGGTAAAATTTGGCGCGCAAGCGATGATACATTAATAAGGTTATCAGCCAATGCTTCCTCAATGAAAGGCATTTTGCGGATGATTTCCTCTACAACTTCTGGAATGCTTAGCATGTTAGGATTATAACAAAAAGTTAAAATTCAGCTCAAATGTATAAAAAAAACCTAAACTCGCAAATCTTCTGTGTAATTTTGCTTAAAATTTTTTGAAAAGATCAGCCATGCAAAACCTTAACGGCTCAATAGTAGCAGTTATCACCCCTTTCAAAGCCGATGATTCTATTGATTTTCAGGCTTTTGAAAATTTGGTGAGGTTCCATTTAGACAATGGGACCAACGGAATAGTGGTTGCCGGAACAACTGGTGAGGGCTATGCCCTGGAAGCCGAAGAACTGAGCGACCTTATAACCTGTGCAACTGGTTTGGTCAAAAAACGCATCCCGGTTATAGCCGGGACCGGTACGTTGGTTACCAAAAAAACAATTCAACTTTCACAAACTGCCCAGAAAGCTGGTGCCGATGGGTTATTAATTATTAATCCATACTACAACAAACCGTCAGACGAATTTTTATTGCAACATTTTGCTGCTGTTGACGCGGCTGTAAATATTCCCATCATATTGTACAATGTGCCGGGCCGCACCGGTTATAACATGACGCCTTCATTAATTATTGAACTGGCAAATTCATGCAAAAACATAACAGCCGTAAAGGAAGCATCTGGAAACATTGACCAGATTGTGGAGATCATTCAAAAAGCTCCCGCAGGATTTAAAGTTTACAGTGGTGATGATGCCCTGGCTTATTCAACCATAGCATTGGGTGGACATGGTGTAATTTCTGTTGCTGCCAACATTGTGCCTGCAGTGATGTCAAAATTGTGTGAACTGGCTTTAGCTGGTGATTTAGACTCTGCCAAAGAAATTCACCACGAATACGTTGACCTGTTTAACGCAAACTTTATTGATACCAACCCGGTACCGGTAAAAACAGCCATGGTTCGCATGGGCTTTTGCGAAAACAATTTCCGCGCACCGTTTTATCCCTGGAAGAATAAACAAAAGATGGACACCTATTTCTCCATTCTTGAGAAAAGCGGTGTAGAACTTGAACAACTCGTCCTGCGGTAATCAAAATTAAATCTTTTATTTGCAGGTTAATTCAAAACGAGTTAATCGGTTTAAGCTATTGAATAAACTTAATTATAAATAATGAATTATTAATCCGGAATCAAAAAATGAGCACGTTTGAAGTAATGAAATTTGGTGGAACTTCGGTAGGAAGCGCACAGCGCATACGCGAAGTAGCAACAATTGTAAACGATGGCAATACAAAACTGGTGGTGCTTTCAGCCATGAGCAAAACCACCAATGCCCTGTTGGAAATTTCAGGTTTACTGGCCCAGGTGAAAAAAGCCGAAGCAAAAGAAAAAATAAACGAACTGCACACACGCTATAAAGTGGTGGTGGATGAACTATTGACCAATACTGAAATTAAAAAAGCAGCGCACCAGTTTATTGATAACAGTTTTACAACACTGAACAGTTATACCGAAAACGGGTTTAACCGCCAGCATGAAAACGACATTGTTGCCTTTGGCGAAATTTGGTCAACCAACCTTTTTACCTTTTATTTAAAGGAAATAAACATGAACGTGCAATTGATCAATGCACTGGATTATATGCGCATTGACGATCATGCTGAACCTGACATGGAGGCCATACGTACCGGCATTGAAACACTGGTAAACCGCCACGCAGCAAACACCATTTATGTAACCCAGGGCTTTATTTGCAGAAATTCATACGGCAACATTGACAATTTGAAACGCGGTGGCAGTGATTATACCGCATCAATAGTTGGAGCTGTTTTAGGTGTTGATGAAATACAAATATGGACCGATATTGATGGCATGCACAACAACGATCCGCGTATTGTTGACAAAACACACCCCGTGCGCGAATTGAGTTTTGATGAAGCGGCCGAGCTGGCTTATTTTGGAGCGAAAATTCTTCATCCCGCTACAATTTATCCTGCACGCGAAAAAAATATACCGGTACGGTTGAAATATACCATGGAACCGAAAGCACAGGGAACATTAATCACCAATAAAGTTCCTGATGCAGGTATTAAAGCCGTTGCTGCAAAGGATGATATTACCGTAATTAAAATAAAATCAAGCCGCATGTTAATGGCGTACGGATTTTTGCGTTCGGTATTTGAAATTTTTGAGCGATACAGGACACCAATCGATATGATTACAACCAGTGAGGTGGCGGTTTCATTGACCATAGATAACCACACCCATTTATACGAAATTGTAAACGAATTAAAAGAATTTGGCCAGGTAGATGTGGAAACCGATCAAACCATCATTTGCATTGTGGGCAGTTTGGTTGCTGAGAAAAAAGGTTATGCTGCCGAAATTTTTGGCGCCATGAAAGATATTCCAATACGCATGGTTTCCTATGGCGGAAGCGATCATAACGTGTCGGTTTTGGTTCACTCACACCATAAAAAAGCGGCTTTGCAGGCACTGAATGCAGGACTCTTCTATAACTAGTAAATAACTGTAAACTGACAACTGTAAACTGACAACTACAAACCAATCTGCGAGATCTGCGAAACGAAGTTCATGGACACCAAAAACAATTTATGTAGTCCATAGATCTGCGCGCCACTCCAAAACTGATAACTGTAAACTGACAACTGTAAACTGACAACTGTAAACTGAGATCTAACCTGAACCATGAGCAATTTCCCACTCGATAAATTCGCGGCCCTTAAAACTCCCTTTTACGCATATGATATGCAATTGCTGGAGCGCACCATTGATACGGTTGTAAAACACGCCACAGCCTACAAATTTCACGTGCATTATGCCCTCAAAGCAAACAGCAATTTACCGGTGCTGCAATTGATAAGTAAAAAAGGCCTGGGTGCCGACTGTGTTAGCGGCAATGAAGTCATACGCGCATCGCAAAACGGGTTTAAGCACAGCGACATTGTTTTGGCGGGCGTGGGCAAAACCGATGAAGAAATTTTAATAGGGTTGAAACACGACATTGCCTGTTTTAACGTAGAGTCGGGTGAAGAATTAAAAATTATTAACCAACTGGCAAAGGAAAATAACCTGACTGCACGCGTGGCGTTGAGGTTAAACCCCAATGTAGATGCCAATACGCACAAGTATATAACAACCGGATTAAGCGAAAATAAATTTGGCATAGGTTTGCATGAACTGGATGAAATTGTTGAACTGGTAAAAACCTTGCCTAACATTTCATTGAGCGGTATGCATTTTCACATCGGATCGCAAATCACCGATTTAAATTCATTCAAATCATTGTGCAATAAAGCCAACGAATTAAACCGCTGGTTCATTCAAAAAAACATTACACTAAAACATTTGAATGTGGGTGGTGGTTTGGGCATTGATTACATGACGCCTGATGAACACGCCATTCCTGATTTTGATAATTATTTTGGTTTGTACAATAAGTTTTTGGAATTAAATCCGGGTCAGCAGGTGCATTTTGAACTGGGGCGAAGCATTGTTGCCCAATGCGGAAATTTAATTTCCCGCGTAATTTTTATCAAACGTGGCATCAAAACCAATTTCATGATTGTGGATGCGGGTATGACCGAATTGATGCGCCCTGCGTTGTACGGTGCATACCATAAAATTCAAAACCTGACCAAGGGAAACACCATTATGAACAAGGAGTTTTACGATGTGGTAGGCCCGGTTTGTGAAAGCACCGATTGTTTTGGAAAGCGGCTAAGTTTGCCGGCATCAGAGCGTGGCGATTTGATTGCCATACGTTCAGCTGGGGCTTATGGTGAGGTGATGGCTAACCGGTATAACCTTCGGGAGCTTAACGAAAGCGTTTATTTTTAGGCAACGGTCTTTGCACTTTAAGGTCTTTTGGGTATATTTACACCACTAAAACAGGTGTCCAAATGAAATAAGCTATGTCTTTTTTTGTAAAAAGCATGTCTTATTCCATTTGACAAATTAAAAAATTACTCCAAATGAAAACTTCTTTACTCTTTCTTCCCTTCCTGGCCATTGCCGGCTATATGATGACTTTGCCACAGCACATTCAAAAAGGCAAACCAGCAACACAACATAAAAAACAAAGTGAAGGCAAAAATTTACTGGAGCCTTATGACCACTTTACCTACATGCGTACGTATCCGTACGACAAATTTGACGTTGCCGAATACAACCGGGTAATGGATCAGGCACGCACATTTGGTATGGTACGCGCAGGTAATGATTGGGAAGTTGCAGGCCCACTCAATATAAACGGCCGTATTAACAGTGTAAAAGTGCATCCCGCAAACAGCAATATTATTTACGCAGGAACAGCTTTTGGTGGCGTATTTAAAACCACTGACGGGGGAAACAACTGGACAGCCATGTTTGATGATGAAGCACATTTACCTATAGGAAATATTGAATTGGATCCCGCTGATCCCAACCGCGTATGGGTGGGTACAGGTGATAAAAATATATCAGGAACCTGTTACCTGGGAGGTGGAATTTATTTGTCAACCGATGCAGGCGCAACCTGGACCAACAAAGGATTGACCAATACTTATGTAATTAGCGAAATAATAGTTGACCCATCCAATTCCAATACCATTTACGCTGCCACCATGGGTAATCCGTTCAATGCCGACAACAACCGCGGCTTGTATAAATCAACTGATGGAGGAACAACGTGGACGAATAAATTATTCATCAATGACTCAACCGGTGTGGTTGATTTGATTATGGATCCCAATGATGAAAACACCTTGTACGCAACCAGCTTTACGCGTATGCGCAGGCAATACGTAAGTACGTATCACAGCGATCAGTGTAAAGTGTACAAAACAACCGATGGCGGAAACACATGGAATGTACTGGGTGGCGGATTGCCTACCGGTGATGTAGGGCGCATTGGAATCACCATAAGCGCAACCAATTCAAATAATTTGTATGCAATTGTGGCCGATGCTTCAAGTTACATTGAAGGTGTGTATAAATCAACCGATGCCGGAGCTACCTGGGTTGCCAAAAACAGCATTGATCTTGAAACAGTGGGTTCATGTTCGGGTGGTTTTGCGTGGTATTTCGGAAAAATTCACGTGAATCCATCAAACGATAACATCGTTTATGTTTACGGAGTAGATAAATTTATTAGTTATGACGGTGGCGACTCATGGAGTTTATTTGCACCTGAATGGTGGACCTATGAAGTGCATGCCGATGGTCACGACCTGGCATTTATTGATGACCAAAACATGATTATGGCAACCGATGGCGGATTGTATAAAACAACCGACAATGGGTTTACCTGGTTGGATATTGACAACATGCCAAGCACCCAGTTTTACCATGTAACACATTTGCCAAATTCAGCCGAAACATTTTATGGCGGTGCACAGGACAATGGTACAATAGGTGGCAGTAAATACAATTCACCAACATGGAACTGGGCATTTGGTGGCGATGGATTTAAATTCTATGCAACCCAGGCCGACACCAACATGCGCTATTATGCCACGCAAAATGGCGGAATTTATTTTGATGACAACGGATGGGTTGATGTTTTGGATGCTGCAGGCGCATTAGCGTCTGACAGGTTTAATTGGGATACACCATACATGCTTGATCGTTTTGATGAAAGCATTGTGTATTTGGGAACTGAAAAAATGAACATGATGACAGGTGCACCATATGGCGTATTTTCACCCATGAGCGGTGACCTGACCGATGGCCCAATTTTTATGCTCACCAGCGAGAATACAATCACCACCATTGATCAGAATTATTTTGATCAAAATAAATTGTATGTGGGAACAGGTGATGCCAACGCCTGGTATACGCCTGATGGCGGTTCAAACTGGATTGATATTTCTGCAGGGCTTCCCAACCGTTACGTTACATCCATTACCGCATCGCCCAACGTAAATGGGAATGTATACATCAGTTTTAGCGGTTACCGCAACAATGACAATACACCGCATATTTATAAATCAACCAGCAATGGAACCGGCTGGACAAGTATACAGGGCGATTTACCAAATTTTGCCATTAACGATATATTGGTTTTTCCCGGAAATGAAAGCAGGATTTTAGTTGGAACCGATGCGGGCGTATACCAGACACTTGATGGTGGAACAACCTGGACGCGTTTTGGAAACAATATGCCACAGGTTGCTGTATTGGAATTGCAGTTGAATGAAACAAACGAAATAATTGCCGCTGCAACATTTGGCCGTGGCATTATGGTTGCCAATGCAGGCGATATTTCAACCATTTCAAAACCGCAAACCACTTCTGCGGTTTCAGTATACCCGAATCCTACCACCGATTATATAACTGTAAAAGGTGTAAAGCCCAATACACCCTATTATGTTTTTGATCAATCAGGCAAACGCGTAATGCATGGAAACATTGCGGGTGAAAATGACAGGATCAACGTGGGCGCACTTTCAAAAGCAGTGTATATCTTAAGCGTACAGGTTGGAAATACAACAGAAAGTCACCGTGTTGTGGTCCGTTAACCAAGCCATTTAAGGTTTCATTTTCCCTCTGAAATAATTGCATTTTCCCTCTCAAAAAAAATGTGAATCATACGGTTCACCTACCGTTTTTATGGTATATTTGCCTTGGATTTAGATTAATTCTAAATAGTATATTGTTGATTATCAGTATTTAAATTATAATAGACTATGATTAAGGTAAGTGAAAATGCCAAAAATGAGGCCATTAAGCTCATGGCAGCCGACCACATGGAGAACGGGTTTATTCGCGTGGGAGTTAAAGGTGGTGGTTGTTCAGGCCTTATGTATGACCTGAAATTTGATACCCAAACAGGTCCCGATGACAAAGTTTTTGAAGACAATGGCGTGAAGGTAGTGGTAGACAAAAAGAGCTATTTGTATTTATTGGGAACCGAACTGGATTTTTCAGGAGGGTTAAATGGTAAAGGATTTGTGTTTGTGAATCCGAATGCTAACAGGACATGTGGCTGCGGGGAGAGTTTTTCAATTTAGGAATTCATGGTTCTTAATTCATAATTAATTATCATTAAAAAATGGCATCTATAAAAAGGTTTGAAGATTTGGAGGTTTGGCAAAAGTCGAGGGAGCTGTGTGGTGAGATTGGTCATATTCTTTTAAAAGAAGGGCTTTCTCGAAATTTTAAATTAAGGGATCAGATTGACGGATCGAGTGGTTCAATAATGGATAATATAGCAGAAGGTTTTGATCGTGGTGGAAATAAAGAATTCATACAGTTTTTAGCTTATGCAAAAGGATCTGCCAGTGAACTAAAATCACAACTGTACAGAATTTTGGATCGAAAATTTATTGACAAGGATGAATTTGAAAAATTATATGAAAAGACGCATGAAATAAGCCGTATGCTTGGCGGATTCATGAATTATTTAAAAGCAACGGATTTTAAAGGTAATAAATTGAAAGAACCACAAAGTTGGTATGGAAATCCAGGTTTTGAAACGAATGAATTCCATTCGGATAATTAATTATAAATAACGAATTAAGAACTAGGAATTAATTATGGCATACGAAGGAGACGAACTACTTGAAGAATTTACATCCCAGGAATACAAGTACGGTTTCGTTACAAACATTGAATCAGACATGGCTCCTAAGGGGCTTAACGAAGATATTATTCGTTTTATATCTGCAAAAAAGGACGAACCAGAGTGGATGCTGCAATGGCGCCTGGATGCATTTGCAAAATGGAAAGAGATGAAAGAGCCTAAATGGCCGCATGTAAAATATCCCGAAATTGATTTCCAGGACAGTTATTATTACGCAGCACCAAAACCAAAAAAAGAATTGGCAAGTTTGGATGAAGTTGATCCTGAAATTTTAAAAACATTTACCAAGCTGGGAATTTCCATTGATGAGCAAAAACGATTAAGCAATGTTGCCATTGATGTAGTCATGGACAGCGTATCGGTTAAAACTACGTTTAAGGAAAAACTGGGTGAGCTGGGCATTATATTTTGTTCGTTTACCGAAGCCATTAAAAACCATCCTGAACTTGTAAAAAAATACATCGGATCGGTTGTTCCGGTAACCGATAATTTTTACGCAGCATTAAATTGTGCAGTATTTACTGACGGTTCATTCTGCTACATTCCAAAAGGCGTACGTTGCCCAATGGAACTCTCTACTTATTTCCGCATCAACGAAGCAAAAACAGGGCAGTTTGAACGTACACTAATTATTGCCGAAGAAGGCAGTTATGTAAGCTACCTGGAGGGTTGTACCGCTCCAATGCGCGATGAAAATCAATTGCACGCAGCTGTTGTTGAATTGGTGGCCATGAAAGATGCCGAAATAAAATATTCAACCGTACAAAACTGGTATCCGGGTGACAAAGAAGGAAAAGGGGGCATTTACAATTTCGTAACAAAGCGTGGAATTTGTTTGGGCGATAATTCAAAAATTTCGTGGACACAGGTTGAAACCGGTAGTGCCGTTACCTGGAAATATCCTTCGTGTATTTTAAAAGGAAACAATTCAGTTGGTGAATTTTATTCAGTAGCTGTTACAAATAATCATCAGCAAGCCGATACGGGAACCAAAATGATACACATTGGTAAAAACACCAAAAGCACCATTGTATCAAAAGGAATTTCAGCAGGTGTGAGCAACAATTCATACCGTGGACTTGTAAGAATAAACAAAGGCGCTAAAAATGCCCGTAATTTTTCGCAATGTGATAGTTTGTTGATGGGCGATAAATGTGGAGCGCATACATTCCCTTACATTGAAATAAATGACAAGACCGCCAAAGTAGAGCACGAGGCAACTACTTCAAAAATTGGTGAAGATCAGATTTTTTATTGCAACCAACGCGGGTTGGACAATGAAAAAGCAATAGGCCTCATTGTAAACGGGTATTGCAAAGAAGTATTGAACCAATTACCCATGGAATTTGCAGTTGAGGCGCAAAAACTTTTGGCTGTAAGTCTTGAAGGTAGTGTTGGATAAATTAATTAAGATTTTCTTTTAGCACAGTGTTCAAAATCTGTGTAATCTGTGAAATCGGTGGCTAAAATAAATTATATGTTAGAAATTAAAAATTTACACGCAAAGATCGAGGATAAGGAAATCCTGAAAGGAATTAATTTAACGGTTAAAGCTGGCGAGGTGCATGCCATCATGGGCCCGAACGGTTCTGGAAAAAGTACGCTTTCAAGTGTACTTGCCGGTCGTGAAGATTATGAAGTAACCGGTGGCCAGGTATCGTTCAATGGAAAAGACCTGCTGGACATGGCCCCTGAAGACCGTGCACGTGAAGGCGTCTTTCTTGCGTTTCAGTATCCGGTTGAAATTCCTGGTGTAAGCAACATCAATTTCCTTAAAACGGCCATCAACGAAATTCGCACCTATAACGGTAAGGAAAACATTACGGCTAAAGATTTCATGGCACTTGTGAAAGAAAAATCGGCATTGGTTGAATTGGACCCAAAACTGGCACAACGTGCCGTTAACCATGGTTTTTCAGGCGGAGAAAAAAAACGCAACGAAATTTTTCAAATGGCCATGCTTGAACCAAAACTGGCCATACTGGATGAAACAGATTCTGGTTTGGACATTGACGCTTTGCGCATTGTTGCCAATGGTGTAAATAAATTAAAGTCGAAGGACAATGCTACTATTGTAATTACCCATTACCAGCGATTACTGGATTATATTGTTCCTGATTTTGTTCATGTATTATACAATGGTAAAATTGTAAAATCAGGTGGTAAGGAATTAGCACTTGAGCTGGAAGAAAAAGGATACGATTGGATTAAAAACGAATTGCAGGAAGCATAATGAGCTGGATAGTAAATAAAGACGAAAAAGGATTTGCAGAGATTCGCAAAAAAGCGAAGTCGGTTGTGGCAGGTATGGAATTCCCAGGCTTAAAAGACGAAGATTGGAAATACACGCGCCTTGCAAAAATCAGCAAAAAAAGTTTCACCGTTGAGAATACAAAAAAATCAAACGCATTGAGTGATAAATTTTATCCCGGTGCTAAAGTACGTTTTGTATTTGAAAACGGATTTTTTCGCCAGGACCTTTCACACGGTTCATCAAACTACGTGAAACGCGTTGACGAATTAACCGAGGCTCAATTAACCGCTGCGCTTGAAAAAACCGGTTATGTAAAATCCGGTATTGTTTCTTCTTATAACGATGCTTTTTTTACCGATGGAGTTTGCATTGATATTCCTGCTAAAACAAAAATTGAAGATGTAATTGAAGTCGTATTCATTTCAAATGGAAATGGTCATGCTTCAGTGGTAAAAAACATTATTCTTGCGCAAGAAGAAAGCAATGCCGAGGTAATTTTCAATTTTATTGCCGATGGTGCCAATGAAAACCTGGTAAACAATGTATTTCATGCAGCAGTTCATCCAAACGCCAAACTTACTGTATATAAAATCCAGGACGAGGTAAGCGGTGCAAGCCATTTCAGCAGCGAAAACATTTTCCAGCACAATAATTCAGTTTTTGAAATACACACCATTACCCTGAATGGTGACCTTGTGCGCAATGATTTGAACATAAAAGTGAACGGTACCGATTGCCATACGCATTTGGGTGGTGTATTCATTGCAACAGGTAAAATGCATGTGGATAATCATACAATTGTTGATCATCAAATGCCCAATTGCACTTCTGACGAGATTTATAAAGGAATTGCCAACCACAATTCAACAGGCGTATTTAACGGAAAAATATTTGTAAGGCGCGATGCGCAAAAAATAAATGCCTACCAAAATTCGGCCAATATTTTGTTGAGCGATGATGCAAGTATTTATGCAAAACCTGAACTGGAAATTTATGCTGACGATGTAAAATGCAGTCACGGTACAACTACCGGTTGCATTGACGAAGCCGCTTTATTTTATTTACGTGCCCGTGGAATAGGTGGGGAAAGTGCCCGTAAATTATTGGTACATGCCTTTGCCAGCGATGTGATTGAAAAAATATCAAATGAACCGGTGCAGGAATGGATCCTTTCAAAACTTGATCATAAACTTACTGAATTGTAAATGGAAGCGCTTGAAGTTATAGATCCGAAAATAAGCGCCATTCGCAAACAATTTCCGATTCTTGAGCAAAAAGTAAACGGCAAGCCTCTTATTTATTTTGATAATGGAGCCACAACCCAAAAACCACTGCAGGTTATTCATTCCATTGTAGATTACTATTCGTCTTACAACAGCAATATTCACCGCGGGGTTCACACGCTAAGCCAAACAGCAACCGCGCGGTATGATAAGGCACGTGTTATAGTGGGCTCATTCATTAATGCAGGTACTTCAAACAGCGTTATTTTCACCAAAGGCACAACTGACAGCATTAATTTTGTTGCCAATGCGTATGGAAATAAATTTGTGCACGAAGGCGATGAAATACTGGTAACGGCTATGGAGCACCACTCCAATATTTTGCCGTGGCAGGAGTTGTGTAAGCGTAAAAAGGCTTTATTGAAAGTGTTGCCAGTTGATGAAAACGGTGTGTTGAAATATGACGAATTGGACTCGCTGTTAACTGCAAAAACAAAATTATTTGCTTTCACCCATGTATCAAATACATTGGGAACAGTGAACGATGTGCAACGGTTAACTGAAGCAGCACATGCAAAAAACATTCCTGTTTTAATTGACGGGGCGCAGGCCGTTCCGCATTTAATGGTTGACCTTGGTTTAATCGATGCCGATTTTTATGTGTTCAGCGGTCATAAAATGTATGGCCCAACAGGTATTGGTGTTTTGTACGCCAAAGAAAAATGGCTAAATCAATTTAATGTGTACCAAACCGGTGGAGGAACAATTAAATCGGTAACATTTGAACAAACAGAATACAGTGAAGGTCCCCACAAATTTGAGGCAGGAACGCCCAATATTGAAGGAGCCATTGCATTGGCCGAAGCCGTAAAATTCATGGAAGATTTTGGCATTGCAAATCTTGCCAGGTACGAACACGAGTTGATGGAATACGCCACAAAACGTTTGGATGAAATTGAAGGAATTAAATTAATTGGAACAGCTCCGTGCAAAGCGGGTGTTATTTCATTTAATGTGGGAAAAATTCACCCGTTTGATATAGGAACCCTATTGGATAAGCAAGGGATTGCAGTTCGCACGGGACATCACTGTACGCAGCCATTGATGCAATGCTACAATATACAGGGAACAGTGCGCATGAGCTTTGCGGTTTACAATACAAAACAGGAAATTGATGTATTTATTGAGGCTTTAAAAAAAGCAGTAAAAATGTTGAGTTGATTGGTTTGGTGAAACTTTGTGTCTTACTGCCTTTGTGGCTAAAGAAAGCAAAATGACAATAGAACAAAAAGAAAATAGAATAGTTGACGATTTCGAGCTCTTTGGCGATGACTGGGAAGGGAAGTACGAGCACCTGATTGAACTGGGAAAAGCATATCCGGCAATGGATGCTTCATATAAAACCGATGATCGTTTGATCAAGGGTTGCCAAAGCAGGGTATGGTTGTACAGTAAATTTGAAAATGGAAAAGTGATTTTTGAAGTTGATAGCGATGCCGCCATTCCAAAAGGAATTGTTTCATTGGTGGCAGGTGTATTGTCAGGTCATGAACCAACTGAAATTATTGAAGCAAAATTGGAGTTCATTGATAAAATAGGATTGAAAGAACATTTATCGCCAACACGTGCAAACGGTTTGGTGAGCATGGTTAAACAAATGAAA